>CAZUXT010000037.1:0-28846 GCA_964624145.1 uncultured Eubacteriales bacterium
CTAGTTATGGGGGACACTCCATAAAGTACCACTCTATATTACTAAACCTGTTGGTTATTAAAAAAATATTCTAGATTTCCTCACTTTTGAATATTTCCATTTAATATACCACCGTAATTCTACGGTTGCGAGTTCGCAGATGGAGTGAGTTCTGACGCAGTCAGAAAAAGGAAGCTTGCCTTCTAGTAGTAAGACTAGTACGTAAGTGTGGGGTTTTAGACTAGGGTGGTACCTTATGGGATGTCCCCATATTGTTTTTTTAGCTCTTGACTTTATGTTTTTTTGTAATATAATTATTTATGAATACTATGAAACGTATTATTCGTAACGTATTTTTCACAGAGGAGTCATGTCATGGATATGCTATCGAGAATTGAAGAAATTCTGCTTCTGGCTATCTGGAAACTCAAGGACAATGCTTACGGGATTTCCATAAGGGAGCATGTAGAAAAGGACACCGGAGTCAAATGGATGTCAGGAGCGATCTATGCTCCGTTGAACAGACTGAAGAAAAACGGATATGTCTGCACCTCACAGGCTAAAGGCTCAGCTGAAAAAGGAGGGCGTCCGCGTGTCTATTATCAACTCACCAAATTGGGTAAAAAAAAATTGGCTGCGATCCAACACGTCACTCAATCCGTCTGGACAGGCGTTCCGGACCTGAAAAATGAATTTGAATCATGAATCATAGTGAATTAAAGCCGCCTCGATGGATCTTCTCTATCCTGCGGTGGTTTGCTGACGAAGAGATGTTGGCTTCAATAGAAGAAGATCTGGAGGACCGCTGCACCAAAGCATCCGGGAAATACGGCTCCACTCTCGCCTGGTTTTTATGTCAAGCACAGGGGCTTTTACTCCTCTTCTCTTTCTCACTCGAATCATTTATATGGGGGATAACCATGTTTAGAAATTATATTAAGGTCGCACTGCGTCATATCAAACGAAGAAAAGTCTATTCATTCATCAATATCCTGGGGCTTACGATAGGAATGGCCTGTTTCATATTAATAGGCCTCTGGGTGAAAGATGAATTGAGTTTTGACCATTTCCATCAGAATAAAGACCGGATTTACCGCATCCTCAACAGGTTTCCGAACGGCGCTGCCGGCTCTAGTATCACATATGCCTTGGGACCCGCGTTGAAAGCCGAGTACCCGGAAGTGGAAGAAGCCTGCCGAGTTTGTACCTGGTTCGGATCTCACGTGAAATATGAGGATGAAATTTATACTGAAATGAATATGTACCTTTCCGACCCGAGTTTTTTCAAGATCTTTTCGTTCCAATTCCTAAAAGGCAATCCTGAAACAGCTCTTTCCGACAGGTATTCCATAGTCATCACCAAACAAACAGCACAAAAGTATTTCGGAGAAAAAGACCCGATCGGCCAAGCCCTTCACCTGGTTCAGCTTAATCACGATTTTACAGTCACAGGTGTTATCGAAAACATTCCTATGAATTCCCATCTCCGCTTTGATTTAATTGGAAGGATTGAATTCCTTGGAGAAGACAGACTAGCCCGGTGGGAGGAATGGTCAGGTCCTAACTACATTCTTCTTAAGCCCGGAGTATCTCCCTCAGATTTTGAGGCAAAAATCGCAGGCGTATACAAAAAAAATGTCAGTCCGGACACGACTTATGTTCCCGAACTCCAGCCGCTCTCCCGTGTTCATTTGTATGAACTGGGGCGTCCGGGACAGGTCAAAAAGGTCACCATGTTCTCAGTGATCGCCGTGTTTATACTCCTTATGGCCTGTATCAATTTCATGAACCTGGCTACAGCTCAATCCTCAAGGAGGGCTCTGGAAGTGGGTATGCGCAAGGTCATTGGTGCCCAGCGGCGGCAAATCATCCGTCAGTTTCTGGGAGAAGCCGTGCTCATCTCTTTTTTTGCTCTTATCATAGCTCTTATTGCCGCGGAGTTGATTCTCCCCTCTTTCAACCAATTCACCGGAAAATCATTAATCCTTTTATCAGGAGCCAATATCCCTATAGCTGTAACAATTTTACTTGTCATGCTGGGAACGGGAATTCTTACAGGGATCTATCCTTCACTTTTGCTCTCTTCCTTTCAGCCCGCTCAAATCCTTAAAAGCCAATTTTCTTTCAAAAACAAGGGCGGAGGCATTCGCAGATCCTTGATCATAGTCCAGTTCTCAATCTCAGTAGGCATGATTATCTGTACTCTTCTGGTCGCCCAACAGCTGCGGTATATCCAAAAAAGGGATTTGGGGCTTGACCGTGACCATATTATCGCGGCTTATGTATATCCGAATCTCATATCCACGTTTGAGACATTTAAAAATTCTCTTCTTTCGCAACCCGAGATAATAAATGTCACCTCAGCCGCCCAACTTCCCTTTCGTGTGGGTGAGAACATCCAGATCAACTGGGAGGGAAACCCGACTGAAGATATGATGTCCGTGGATTACACCTGTGTGGACTATGACTTTTTTAAGACTTTCAACATGCCCATTCTTCAGGGACGTGCCTTTTCCAAAGAATACCCGACTGATGAACCAACAGCCTGTATTATCAACGAGACCGCAGCCCGGCAGATGGGAATCGCAGATCCGATCAACACAAATATCTATATGAATCACCCCGCATGGCCCGAGTCATTTCGAAATGGCCGAGTTATCGGAGTGGTTAAAGATTTCCATTCCCGTTCCTTTCATACGAACATTCGTCCTTTTGTTTTCAGGATGTACAAACCATGGCACCAGTATGCCTTCATCAAGATCGACGGATCACACATGCAGAAAGCGTTAGCCCACATCGAGGATTCTTACACAACCTTCTCTGCGGGCATTCCCTTCGATTTCCTTTTTCTGGATGAAGTATTTAACCAGCAGTACACATCTGAACGGCAGCTGGGAAGGTTATTCAATGGTTTCAGTTTGATCTCAATTGCCATTGCCAGTTTGGGTCTTTTTGGATTGGCATCATACACAACGGAACAAAAAACCAAGGAGATCGGGATTCGAAAGATCCTTGGCGCTTCAAGTCCAAGGATTGTGGCCATGATCACTTGGGAGTTTCTCAAGTGGATTCTGCTGGCTAATGTGATCGCCTGGCCTCTGGCCTACTTTTTGATGTTCAAATGGCTGCAGGATTTTGCCTATAAAATAAGCATTGGCCCTATGGTTTTCGTGTTAGCTGCCGGACTCACTCTAATCATAGCCGTTCTTACGGTGAGCTATCACTCCCTTAAAAATGCCATGGCGAATCCGGTCGACTCCCTGCGCTATGAGTGATACGACCGTATGAAGCCATCCTATTCCTCACATTGACCTTGCCATCGAGGTATGATATTTTTACTCTCAAATAAAAGAAGGGATAATCTGCATTGAGATTTCATTCATTAAAGAGGAGGAATGTTATGAAAAAATCAATCTTAGCCTTAGTTATTCTTTGTCTTCTCATTAGCTGGGGCAACACGAGCGAGTCAGAATCCGGCGTTCAAAATGATAAGACTAAAATTTACACACTATTTATGACCCGCGGTTATGGAGGAGCAGGAAAAGCTCCCCAATCCTTCTTAACAAATAACGAACTTCTCTTAAAACTTCAATCCGAATGTAAGGGAATAGATTTTATTTCAAGGGACCTCACATCATCTGATATATCCTTTGAAGAAGTCTATAATGAATTACAAGAAAAAAAAGACATAGATGGCGTACTTATTGTTGGGACCACAAGACATTATAAATTAGCGTTCACCGGCCTGCCAACCATAGTCGTATACAACCTCTTCGAATGGATGAATATCCCCTATAAACTCTACACTTCAGGAGTCGAAGAAGAGAGTATCCTCACAGGAGGCCCTGCGCACAAAAACGGAAGGATCCTCAACGCTCAGCTGGACAGAAGAAATGTTTGCTCTCCCTCAAAAAGTGAGTCTATGTTCAATGATCTCTTGTATAAAATCAAATTGATTCAAGCTGTGAAAAAGCTTAGGCAATCCAGAATACTGGTCGTAGCGCCCCAACAGTATCTTGCCGAGGTAGATTACCAGGGAGATGCGGACAAACATCTTCCCAAAGACTACAATGAAACCTATATAAGGGGGCTGAAGGAGTCTCTGGGCGTGACACTGGTGATAGTGGAACCAGAAGAATTTTACCAGGCTTATAAAGATACAGATACAAAAGAAGCTGAAAAGGAAGCTGAAAAATGGATAAAAGACGCTCAGGAAGTAACAGCAGCCAGATCAGAAATCATAAGAACAGCGAGAGCCTATCTTGCTTTCGAAGCCTTAAGAGAGAAATACGGCTGTAATGCTGTCTCAACTCATATGCGGTCACTCACAGGAAGTGGAGAGATAAAAGATATGTTCTGGCCGGGATTAGGTCTTGAATGCGGATTCAAGACAAGAGGCATACAGGCTGTTTGCCAGAATTACGTAAATATACTGGTCGCTCAGCTTATGGGATATTTCCTCACAGGCAGGCCAAGTATGCTGGGCGACCTCATGATAGACACAGAAAATTCCGTAGATATCCTCACCCACTGCGGCGCCCCTATTAATCCTTATGGAGATGAGCGAAGAGTTCCCTACAGCATAAAAACACATGCAGAAAGCCCTGTAAAAAACACTCAAAAACCAGGTTCATCAACAGGACTGCAGGTGGAATGGCCTGTTGGTGAGCCGGTCACTTTCTGGAAGGTCTATGTGCTGCATAAAAAAATAGGCCTTCACACAGGTAAAATTGTTGATGGTCATACGCTCTATAAAAACTTGGATGGTATAATGTGCCGGACAAAGTTAATAGCTGAAGTCAATGCTGAAAAAGTCAGGAAGCACTTCTCCCCTGACGAATACGGAATCCACAGAAACGCAACCCTTGGTGACCTCAGAAAGAAAATCAAAGATATGGCTGTTTTGATCGGTTTCGATGTGATGGAAGAGGACCGTCCGGATAAACAGGAAATATAAGTAGAGAAAAAAATGTGACAACATATTCTCCTTTTAATACGTCTGTATTTTTAAGATGATAAAAAACTACCTAAAAATCGCTTACCGTAATATTCTTCGCAACAAGAAATACGCTTTCCTCAATATCACGGGACTGGCAGTGGGATTGGCAGCCTGCCTCCTCATGTTCGGATTTGTTGTCCATGAGCTGACCTTTGAAAACACACATCCGCTCAAAGACCGAATATACCGGATTAACAGCCGGAATTCTGTGGCAGGGGAAACTTGGGTAAACGCAGAAGTCTGCGCTCCTCTGGGGCCTGCAGCCGAGGAATCCATTCCTGAAGTAGAGGAAAGCGTCCGAATGCTTCGCAGGTATAATCTAATCCTTGAAGCCGGAGAGCGCGAATTCAACATGAAAAGGGTGCTTATAACAGAGCCGGAAATCTTTAATATGTTCTCTCTACCGCTTGTGCGAGGAAGTAAGGAAGAAGCCTTAACAAATCCCTATAGCGTGGTCGTGGATGAGACAACAGCTCGGAAGCTCTTTGGGGAGGAGGATCCTTACGGACAAACGCTCCGTATGACCATAGGCAAAACCTATGATTTTAAAGTCACAGGCGTTATGAAGAATATCCCTTCCAACACAGTCATCCGAACACCTATGCTTATCTCCTTTGCCACTTTAACCCAGTCTCTGCCTGAATCAACGATGAACTGGCGGAGCTGGGGCTCTTTTACTACTTTTGTTCTTCTAAAGGAAAACACGCTGGCGGAAGGCCTGGACGAAAAGATAACGGCCCTCGCCCAGACACATCTTTCTGAAGAGACAGATAAAACCTCCTTTTATCTCCATGCGTTAGGAAGGATTTATATTGATAACGCCCTGCACAGTTTGAATAATGACATCGCCGATTCAGGAAGCATCACCCGGATCGCTGTTTTCTCTATAACTGCGCTTCTCATTCTGGTTATCGCTGCCATTAACTTCATTAATTTATCCACAGCCAAAATCTCCGGGCGCATGAAGGAAGTAGGTGTGCGCAAAACCTGCGGAGCCAACCGCCCCCAGCTGGTGTGGCAGTTTCTTATGGAATCTGTGATTGTCACTGCGGCCTCTATGATTTTGGGTTTGGTTCTCTTCACATTATTTAAACCGCAGCTGGACCATTATCTTGGGATGACCCTCAACATCGGGATCTTTTCAACCCCCTGGATCCTGCCGGCTGTTCTGGGCTTAATCGTTCTGGTCGGTTTTCTGGCAGGCTCATATCCGGCTTTTCTTATGTCGCGCTTTCCTGCTGCCATGATATTCCGCTCCAGGGGGCCAGGCAGGGTTTCCAAGTCCGGTCTGCGCCGTATTCTTGTAGGCATTCAATTTTGTATTGCGGTGGTCCTCATAGCCTGGACCCTGGTGGTACTCAAACAGATCCGCTATTCTGAAATGCGTGATCCGGGCTTTGACCGGGAAGGATTGATCGTTCTGAAAAATTCAGAAGCTTCAGAGCTTAAGAACGCGGTTATTCTCAGAAACCAGGTCATCAACCGCACAGATGCGGTGAATGCTTCCTATGTAGCCAACTTTCCTTATGGGCAAAACCGAAATATAGATACTTATAAAACTGTAGAAACTCGGGAAGAAAAAGGAACGATCGTCCAAACACAGCACGTAGACGCCCGTTTTGTACCTGTCATGGGGCTTGAAGTGACGGCCGGGCGGAATTTTGAGGAAGGAAGAATAGCTGACCAAAAAAGCGTACTTGTCAACCAAAAAGCTGTAGAAGGACTAGGGCTCGATAATCCGGTAGGAAGCATGCTTTTCCGCGATGATGCAGCTTTTCAGGTTATTGGAGTGGTTAAAGACTGGAACACCAATTCCATTCATTCACGGATCCTCCCTGTGGTTCTGCATTCTGCGGGAGAAACATCAAGAAATCTTGTGGTCCGTCTTCCTCAAGGACAGGAAACTCAAGTTCTCTCTCAAATACGCGGGATTTGGTCTGAAATGCTGCCCGGACAGGTTTTCGATTACTCGTTCGTGGATGATTTGAACTATCTTTCCTACAGAGGAGAGCGCCGTCTGGCAAACCTTTTGGTTTCCTTCTGTCTGCTGACGGTATTCGTAGCAGGTTTGGGTATTTTCGGACTGGCTTCTTTCAGCGTGGAGCAGCGCACGAAGGAAATCGGAATCCGCAAGGTTCTGGGCTCAAGTGCTTTCGGGATCGTAGCGCTTTTAACCAAAAGCTACACCCGTTGGGTGCTGGTGGCTAATCTGATTGGTTGGCCGATCGCCTATTACGCGGCTCTGCGGTGGCTGCAGGGATTCGCTTTCCGGACTTCCATAGGTGTGCAGCCGTTTCTTATCGCCGGTCTCCTGACTCTACTCGCCGCCCTGATCTCCGTTATTTTCCAGACACTTAAAGCAGCCTCCAGCAATCCCGCTGATTCCCTCAGGTATGAGTAGAAAATCCTGACCGACCTTTTTCCAGTATTTATTGACAAGATGTGTTTCTTTCATTTATCTTGTCAATTGAAAGGTAAAAGGGTTCTTGTCCAGCAGAACAAAAAAGTTCATTATTAGGAAAAATTCCAAAATTCAATGGACATTCCTCTTTATCTTAACATCAATTCTCCTCTTTATCCCGGGCCTCTCCCCTATTTTAGGGCTCCAGAAGGTTAGTACCGAAGTAGATATACAAGACGGCATCTTTGTCACAGAATCAGGCCTTCTGCCCCTTCCGGAAAAGGCTGTTGAGCTGGAAAAGGATTTTTCCTTCCCTCCCGGATATTTCCGTTACGCCCGGAAAATAGCACATGACCGCTCAGGAAATATCTATGTGAGTGACCTTTATAAAAGCGCTGTGTTCAAGTTCAACCAAGCAGGGGAGTTTATAAGCCAGATAGGCGAAAAGGGAAAAAGAAAAGGAAAATTACTCAAGCCAAATTGTGTTTTTGCCACACACAATGCTCTTTATATTCAGGATTGGGAAAAAGAAACCATTGAGTGTCTGGATCTGGATGGGAATTATCAAAAAAGCCTTAAAATATCTCAATTGAACGATTTTATTTTTGACCAGAACGGAATTTTATATGCGGCGCCCATTGTGGAAGATGAGAACACTCCTCTGGTTAAAGTTTATTCTTTAGAAAAAAAGTCTTTAAGAGCTTTTGGAAAACCTGTCTCTTTTCGGCACAGCATGGATGTTTTGAATTCAAGGACCCTGACCATAAACGAAAAAGGAGAATTATGGGTCGCCTTTACCTACTTCCCTATTGTTCGAAAATACTCCAAAGAAGGTGATCTTATTTCTGAATTTAAGATCAAAAATCTCATAATGGAAGCCAAGGAACAGCACAATCTGAAAAAAATCGGAAGAGGTATTGCCCGCAGCTCTCAGCGAGTGGGATATATGGAAGTTGTTGTGGATATTAAAGCCTATGGAGATAAGATCTATCTCTTAAGCCATCATCCCCGTCTTGAAATCACAGAACTTCACGAAAATGGAACTCTCGGTAGAACTTATTGGAAAGAATTTCAAGAGGTATACAAGACCAACGGATTTATTATTCAAGAGGCAGAAGGGAAGCTTCGTTTTGTTGTGCTTCGTTTCAATCCTCCTAATGACAGTGTGGATGTTCTTAAAGAGATGGAAGAGGCCGCTCTCTCTCCTTTGGAGCGTGATCTCAAAAAATACAATGAAACCATCGAAATCAATCCGGATTACTGGAGGGCCTATCATGACCGGGCTCTGGTTAAATACCAGTACAAAGACTTTAAAGGAGCCGTAGAAGACCTCACCAAAGTCATCGAGCTCAACCCTCAAAGCGACTCTGCCTATTATAACCGGGGAAACTGCCAGGTAAATCTTGGCCAGTATGACAAAGCCATTAAAGACTATACAAAGGCCATAGAAATCAATCCTCAATACGCATTAGCCTATTACAACAGGGGCATAGCCTTTATGGACAGGGAGAATTTCGATGATGCTATTGAGGACTTTATAAAAGCGGCTCAGCTTGATCCAAATTTGACGGCAAAAGCCCAGAAGAAAATAAATTACTGTTTGATGAGGAAATAAATGGTAAAAAAAGACAGGTTAGGAATCCAGTCAACTGATTTTCGAGAATGGATTTCTATAAAGGAGTACCATCTTTTTCCATGCCGGGAACCACTTGCGCTCCTTGAATAAAAAACTCTTGGGCCCGGTAAATGTAAATACCGGCTTGGCATCATCGCCGCAGCCATAATCAACAACGCTTTTTATGTTATTGTCTTTTATAAAATTTTCTAAAAATTTGCGATAACCTTTTGTCACTGACGGTAAAGAGCCGTGTCCTGATCCGAACCCCCATATGTTTTTATTATAGATTTCA
Organism: uncultured Eubacteriales bacterium; assembly: GCA_964624145.1. Classification (GTDB taxonomy): domain Bacteria; phylum Acidobacteriota; class Aminicenantia; order Aminicenantales; family Aminicenantaceae; genus WJMT01. Next base: position 9,290 of record CAZUXT010000037.1, read on the forward strand.
TCAAATATACTCATGACTGGTTTCATTATATACGCTCATGATAACTATGTCGATTTTTGGGGTAGGAAGCCGGTCATTTGCTGATAATACTAATCGAAACGGGGAATTAAAGGTTATTATCAACAGGTCTTAAAAGTAAGAGCTTTTTTGCCCTAAAATGAAGCAGTTGTCAGGGTAAGGGACTGTGGAAAAGTATACTTAAGTTACAGATATGATACAAGTTGCCCGGGCCCGTCCCCCTATTAAACTCGTCCCCCTATTAAACTAATTAACGTCTATTAAAATTATTAAATACTGGATGATACTGATAATTCAGCGCAGACCAGCTCCTTATAACCGCCCTCTTTTTCCCTTAAAAAATACACCCGGCCATGCTGCGCCCTGGCATAAGTGTAAAGTTCTCTTCCAAATCTTTCATAACTATCAAGTACTAATCTTCCCATGAATATTCCCTCAGGATTGAAGATATCATGGACGATTCCCTCTTCCTTTTTTTCAAAAGTCCGTATGAATAAATATCCATCATCATTAATGAAAAAAGAGTGAAAAGGAGGCATGTGTTTTGGAAAATCAATGGTCATAGCCAGATTCCCGTATGCCTCTCTTGTTTCCTCAAATGCCTCCAGCATTGCCTCCCTCATACTTTCCCAGTATTTAACAGGAGTGTGTTTTTTCAACACAGTTTTCAATAAATTACCATCCAGATCGAATATCTTAATTTCATATCCCTCCTCATCTGAGCCGTAATAGATTTTATTACTTTTCACCTCCCAGTAATATGATAAAATTTTCGCACTTAAAATCTCAGGTGACCTTGGAGGCAGTGTATAAACAGCTAATTCTTTGCTGGAATTAAAATTCTCATCACATAAAGTGAGCACAAAATACAATTGTCCCTCATTTTCAAGATCAACTCTCATTTTAGTTGTAAGGAAACAGCCGGTTTTTAATAAGTCAGCATGCCGGATACCGCTCGGAAGCTTATATGACCTCATGAATTCACCCGAACTGCTGAAAATAAGAAGAAGCCGTTTTGCCGGATCATCCATGGTCAACAAATCATCTTCATTTATATTTATACGCCTTGGAACTTGAATTTCTCCCGGACCCGAGCCTTTTTTTGCAAAAGAACAGACAAAATTCCCGGATGAATCGTATTTATAGATCCAATCACTATCTGTCTGTACAACGAGTATGAAAACATTGCCCTCTGAATCAATATCAAAATCCCGGATATCATAAACACCTTTATCAATATTTTCCTTTTGAGAAGTATCAATGGAAAAGAGAATTCCTCCTAATTCAACATAATTCAGAGATTTTTGTTTTTGACAGCCAATCAATACAAAAGAAAACAAAAGCAAAAAAACAAAGCACTTTTTCATCCAATCATCCCTTCTAAAGCTGCTTTTTCATTAATTTAAGGAGTTCTTCGGCTTTTTCTTTAAAAGCAGGATGAGCCGCTGTTTTTTCAGCCAGTCGGATGGCTTTTTCCTTCTCTCCTGCATTGTAGTATCCTGCGGCTGCATTGTACCAGGCTGTGGCTTTGGAGAGCCTTGTCTTCTGCAGCTGCCTGGCTTTGCGGGAGAGGAGGTTCTTCCTCCTTTGTTCGGAAAAGGAAGATTCCTTAATCTCCTCCACTATCCTCTGGATAGACCTTTCATCTTGCTCATAAATAATACCCGCTTTTTCAAAATAAGACCCTGCCGCCAACCAGTCTTCTTGTATGGACTTGATTTTCCCTAAATAATAAGGCGAATCCCCGTTTGAGGGATTGATCTTGTAAGCTTGCTTTAAATTTTCCTCAGCCTCATCCAGCCTGTTCTGGTTAAAGGCAACCATTCCGGCCAGGAAAAATACCGGCTCATATCCTTCAAGATAATCTTTAGCTTTTTGGACATTTGTCCAGGCGCTTTCATATTCTTCCAGTTCGTTTTGATTCCAGGCCAGCCAGTAATGAGCCTCGCCCATATAATATTCTCCCAAACGCACCATTGTGCCGCACACATCGGCAGCTTCTCCGTGCCTCCCGAGATAGCTCAGGCATATGGCTTTTCCCAAAAGAGCATCCCTGTGAGTAGGGGCCATAGCCAGGATCTCCTCCTGGAATTCCATGCTTTCTTCAAATTCCTCAAAAGCAAAACAAATGCTTGCCAGAGACATGAGAAGCGAGAGGGATTGAGGGAAGTGATCATAGGCTTTGAGAAAATTTTCCTCTGCTTTGATCAGCTCTCTTTTTTTAAGAGCTGAGCTTCCCAGGAAGAAATAGACTTCGTGAAAGTTGGGCTCATCACTAACCAGTTTAGTAAGGCTCTCTGGATCCTCCTCCGGATAGACAGAGAGCTTATAGCGCATCAAAGGAAAATCATTAAAAACCTCTCCCAGCTTTTCTAGATCCGGGCCTCTTTTGACCAGATAATTAAAGGGAGAATAATAACTGATGGTCAAATAGGCAAAAAAAACATCCGTTGTCGATCTCTCGTTGAGCAAATCCGCCCAATCAGAGATATCGTCTTTGATGTCATCATAAGGAACGATGATGCGGCTCCCGGTCTCAATCAGATCCCCTAAAATGCCCACTGTTTTCCTGGGAATAGAGCTTGCGATCTTTAAATAAACAGAACAATCAGAGAGAGTAGGATAGGCTTTGATGATATCAGAAGCCTTTTGAAGGTATGTATCCTTTAAAAATCCCAGCTCTTTTTCCCTGAGGCCGAGGAGGATGGCTGTTTTCAGGAGCTTTCCTCCGTTTTTTCTCTTATAGATGGGAAAATCAAGCGCTTCTTCATACAGCTCGAACGCTTTTTTCAAGCGCTCATAGCATCCGGAATCATAGTGCGCATTCGCCTCTTTGATGCGCAGGTTGTACTGGGCAAGCTGCTGCGGAGTGATGTCAGGTTTTTTAGGCTCGCAGCAGATAAAGAAAAACGCCATCACAAGAAACAGAACGACCGAAAGAAAAACAAATAAGGTCTTCTTCATCTTCACCCACCCTTTCTTTGATACTTTTCTTATCTTGTCCAAAAACCTTATATAAACCATTCATATCCAAATTGCAAGTCAAGCCCTTTTCAAATAAAGAAAACAACCTATTGTTGATTCGGCAATTTAGTTGTGATAATTTGAGACTCGGGAGTTTCCCATGAAGCAAAAAGAGATAGACCGCCGTACCTTCCTTAAAATAGCAGCCGTGGGGACTGCGGCCCTTGGCATTCCGGGCTGCAGAAAGCCCGCACCAGCAAAAAAGCCCAATATCGTCTTTGTCTTCGATGACCAGCTTCGGGCTGATGTCTGCGGTGTTTACGGAGGAAAGAATATCACAACTCCCTATATCGACCATCTGGCCAGCCAGGGAGCTACTTTCACCAATTCCATCTCGAGCTGCCCTCTCTGCACGCCCTACCGGGGAATGCTTCAAACAGGGCGCTACCCCACTCATTCCGGAATACTCATGAACTTCGTGGAAGCCAGCCAGATACAGAATCCCCACTGCATGGCCAATGTCTTCGGCGCTGCAGGATATGATACGGGATTCATAGGAAAATGGCATCTCTCCTCAGGATGGCGGAGAGAGGAAGGCCTCTATGAACCAAACGAAGCGGCTGTAAAGGCCTACAGGGAAAAGAATCCTGAAACCGAGTATGTGGCTCCGGGACCGGGACGTCTGGGATACAAACACTGGCAGGCCTTTAATTTTCACGTAGCCTTCAATGACTATTATTATTATGAGGACGAGCCTAAAAGGTTATACTCCGGCCGCTATGAGACCGATACACAGATCGATCAGGCCATTGCCTACATGGAAAACCATAAAGATTCCGACAACCCTTTTCTTCTCTTCGTCGCTCCCCATCCTCCTCATCCGCCGTTTTCTCCGGATTTCATTCCTGAAGGTTATCTGGAAAAAGTTCCGGAAAAAATACACTGGTCACCCAATGTGCCGGAAGACAATCCGCGGAAACTCATGGATATGCGCTACTATCTGGCCATGGCCAAAAACATGGACGACAATCTGGGCCGCCTGATGGATTATCTGGAGACATCAGGATTGGCCAAAGACACCATCCTTGTCTTTACCGCTAACCACGGTGAGATGCACGGAAGCCACGGGCGCCTCAACAAGATGGTCCCCTACACAGAAGCCATGAAAATCCCGCTTATTATCCGCTGGCCGAACCATATCCGGGCCGGCATCCGCATTGATCCGCTCCACACCTCCATGGACCACCTCCCCACCCTGTGTGGTTTTGCAGGTATAAACATCCCGCGGGAGGCTGACGGCACAGATCTCAGCCGTGTGATTCTGGGAAAAGAAAAGGACAGCCGTGAAGAAGTGCTCATCGGAAGCTACACATCTCACTGGGATTTTTTCCAGACCGGAACCCTTTGGCCTGAATGGCGCGGCGTGAGGACAAAACAATACACCTACTGCAAATGGCTCACCGGAGAGGAAGAGCTCTATGACAATAGTGAGGATCCCTTTCAGATGAACAATCTGGTTTCAGGCACAGCTGAGCTTCCGGTACTCAAACGTATGCGCAGCCGGCTGAAAGACTTCCTCGCCGCAGCTCATGATGATTTTCTGCCGGGCCCTGCCTACGGTGAGTGGTACGACGACCGCCGCAACCTGATCCGCACAGGTCTTGGCCCTGTAAACGGCTGATTTTATCGAATTATCTATTCTTGACAAAGCCTCATCCCTGATTTATCTTTAAGTTGATATGGGTGTTTGCTGTTAGAAAGTGGGGGAAAACATGTATCCAATAGAAGCAAAAAAAATCGGAATGTTTATCCTTTTTATACTGGTCTTCTTTTCAACGATCTCCACCAACCCACTCATTGAAACAAACATATCCTCCGCAAAATCAGTTGATGATGTATTCCAGGTCATCTCAGAAACCCAGCTGCAGACAACAGAGGAATGCTCTATTGCCTATATAACGGATATGGCGGTTGATTCCAGAGGCCATTTCATCATTGCGGACGGATGGCAGGTAATGGCTGTTTATGCTTTTGGTCCTGACGGGACATTCATTCAAGAATTAGGAAGGAAAGGACAGGGGCCCGGAGAATACGTCAATCCCGTAAGTGTGGAAATCAGTCAGAGCGGAGATATCTGGATAGCTGATGTTGGCAACAACCGGCTCAGTATTTACTCAAAGGACCTGAACTTTAAAAATCAAATTATCTGCACACCCAGAGTTCTCCAATATCTTCATCTCAACAGCCGAAACGAGATCTATATGTACCGGAGCCAGGAAAATCCTCTCAAGCCCAACACCGCAGACACCATTTTCCAATACGATGATCAGGGAAACAAAATCCACTCTTTTGCCCCCTTCCCCGAACAAGCCTTAAAAGTCAAATTCTGGGCTGGCCAGGACGGGATGACCATTGGGAAAGACGACTCCATATATGAGATGAACCCCCTTTACTACAATATCCGGAAATTCTCCCCCCAAGGCGAACTCATCACCTCTTTTTCCCGGAAAACAAATCTTTTTAAAGTTATTACCAAAGAGGGAAAAAGCCCCATCATTGTGTACGGCCCTTTTTATCTTGAGAAAGGGCTTATCATTGCTCATGTGAACGAGCATCTGGAGATTTATGACACCAACGGTTGTTTTATCGTGGGGGAACTGCCTTTCACACAAAGAGTCCTCTGCACGCACGGCAACTGTTTGTACACGATGCTCTGGGAAGAGCCGGAAGAAGGGCAGGCCCAGCTCAATCCCAAAATTATTGGCTACCAGCTTAAATAAAATAAATCAAAGTGTGTTCATCCTGCTTATTGCTGTCTATGTCCTTTTTCCGAATAAGTTGTTTGCTTTGTGGATTGAAAGCGGAATGGTGTATCCGCTATCGCCCTGGAAATGGATATGTAGGCTCTTGTGAATTTTAGCAAATAAGAATAGTTAAACGTATCATCCGCTTCATCTTTCACTGTGTGAATATATTTTAAGATTTCATCATCAATTTTACCGAAGCCTGGACTTACAGTTATCGCCGGTACACCTTTGCGAGCAAACGGCATGTTGTCGGATAATTCATATAGATATTGGAGCTCACTGGGATAAGGCAGAACTGATAATTTGTATTTATCTACTGCTTCTATGATTATTTTTTTTAAGGAATATCTCTCAAGGCCCGCAATCCTAATAAGATTTGTGTCGTTGAATCCTCCACCGTCATTGTTTAAAACAAAAACTATTTTATCCAGAGAAAGGAGAGGATTTTCAACGAAATATTGGCTACCCAGACATCCTTCTTCTTCCCCTGTGAAAGCAATAAACACAAGCGAGCGTGCGGTGGGCTTGATGGCAAATGCTTTTGATGCACATATCAGTGCAACGGTTCCCATACCGTTATCTCGTGCCCCGTTGAAGATAATGTCAGTGTCGGTGGAGCCTTTGAGGCTTCCTGTTCCAAGATGATCATAGTGAGCGCACAGCAAAACAAACTCGTTCTTCATCCTGGAATTTTTCCCTTCTATATACCCGATAACATTCTTTGAGATGATGGATTTCATCTCGCCATCGTTTTTTTCTTTATCGGATTTATTTTCCAAAACGAGATGAGCCTCCTGAAAGTAATCGGGCGCATGAAAAAAAGTTTTTAGCCCTGCTGCACGGAATTGTTCTGCGATGTATCGAGCAGCGATATCAGCACCGTACGTACCAGGCTTCCTTCCCATGAGTTCGTCAGAAGCGAGAAAGCGCAGATGGGATTCCACTTCTGAGACAGTCAATTCGTCCTCCGGGAAGTTTATCGGAGCTGATTCTACAGAAATAAAAATTGTGCTTAGATAAATTGTGATCGCAATAAAATGTTTGTATGAAGCGCTCTTTTTCATGACTATTTCTCCTTGAATCTTTTCAATGTATTCAATACAACATGGGCTGCTATTTCACCTGCCTTCTTCAAACTCATTTTATTGATATTTTCAGGAATATCTTGTGAGGTATGACTGTGCTCGCTGATAATGCCAACACCTGAGGTGACAATTCCGGCTTGAGCAAACGTTAGTTGATCGGAACCCTGTGTTGTGGTTGGTTCAATTTCGTATCCAAGTTCTTTAACTGATTTATTAACAATATCAACCAGCCATTGAGGGTGATTCGATGCGACCATGACTTTCATAAGGTCTTCATTGGCCAGCATTCTCCATTTGCAGCTAACTCCTTCCCATGAATAGAGTCTTAGGTTTTCAGGTATTTGGGATACGCATTTTATTTCCGATATTCCGTTTATTCCACCGGTCATTTCGACCAGAACCGGACCGTTTCCCCCGACGTCATCAATATTAAACAACAGCTCACATTGCTTAAGTGAATTGGCGTTGTCATAGAGATAATTTCGTGAGCCGATAATGCCGATCTCTTCGCCACCGAAACATACAAATTTCAAGGTACAGTACAGCTCGTCTTCAATCTTTTTAAAGTAACGCGCCAATTCTAATACAATACCCACACCCGATGCATTGTCGCTAGCACCGGGATTGTTTTTTCTATAAGTATCAAAATGAGCTGTTATCAGAACCTCTTTTAAGGAAGATTTATTGTTTCCTACCTTGCCAATAATATTCGCAGATCTATACTTTTTGTATTCTCCTTTAACATCCAGCTTGAAGCTAAGTTCACCATGCGATTTTAACTTTTCAAATTCGAGTGAATCAATGTAGATAATAAGCTCAGGATTATATCGGATCAATCTGAAATGATCATTCCAATTATTAGCGACAATGGCCTTTCCTTCTATTTCTTCTTGAGTAAAGTGGATCTCTGAATCGTTTAAATCAATGGGGAAGGCTGTTCCCTCATATATCCTTTTGTCTTTATAAGGATCGAATCCAAGTCCTACAACAGTAATCAGTTTCCCTCCAACTTCAAGACTAACATTGGTGTATTCAAACGATTCAAACTCAAACGGCTGGATCTCAACATCTATGTTCATATTTTCAAATTGATCTTTGATGTATTGAACGGCAAGCTTATCCTTCTCTGAACCGACCTGCCTATGCCCCATTCTGGCCAAATGAATGATATGGGAGAACGCCCTGGTGTTAAAATCGTCAGGGATGCTTTCTACGGTAGATCGCTGTTCTGGAAATACTTGGACCAGGTTCGAGAGAAATACAACCAGTAGATAAAAACTTTTCAAACGTTTCATTGTATACTCCTTTTATTTTTTAAAAACCTTGCTCATCAATATTGTGACCAGGTTTTTCCCAAAGGTAACTCATCGATAAGGAAAAAACATCAGACTAAAGTGGGTGATTTCAAAAACCCAACTTTAGTGGGGAAAGAAAAAGCATGATTAAGAGCACATACTTTTAAGTTGATTAGGATTGACGAAAATGATAGTTTTGTCTCATGTATCAAGAATACACTCTTGGTGTTTTAATAACCCTTTTTTCAAGCATAATCTCTATTGTAATTTTGGGAGTGGCTTCCCGTATCTATAAAAGCAAACGATTGACTCTTTTATTTACAAGCGTGCTGCTGCTGAACATCATCTGGTTTTCAGCTTTAGTCTTCCATTATTTCAGATCCTTCTTTCCCAGCCTGGGAGATCCAGAGAAAATATATTGGTTTGAGTTTTTGGTATTTTCTCTCATTTATGTTGTCCGATTTGGTCTGCTTCTAGCGCTTCTTTCCCTAATTCAACATATTCTGGGGCTGGAAATTTCAAAGAGAGTCGTTTCGGCTGTGCGCAATAGTGTGATTATCCTTTCAATTATATGGTTTGTGAGTTGGTTTGAGATACCCCTTCTTGGTAGCCGATATATTGTTGATCAATTGATGGTTTTGACTGACTTTTTGCTTTTCACAGCTATAATTGCCGCCGCTGTTTTCTTGCGTTATCGTGCCACTTTTCTTCCGACCAAAGAATACAGAAGGGCAATAATTATGCTAAGTGCAATCATCATTTTTCCCATGGCCATAGGAATCATCAAGTTAGTAATCGGTTCAAGCTTGAGTCGAATCACCTTTGTCCTTGAACGATCAATGATATACTTGCCATTAGTTTTGTTTAACATCTTGAGTGCTTGGTGGGTAGTCAGATACGCTTCGATTCTTTCAAAATATAATAGCATCAGCTTAAGTATTAAAAATCTCGACAGTTATTGTTTAGCAGAAAAATACAAAATCACTAAACGCGAAACAGAGGTTATTGAATTGATCTGCCAGGGCAAAACAAATAAAGAAATCGCAGATCAGCTCTTCATTTCCGTTGAAACAGTCAAAGACCATAACTATAAAATCTTCCAAAAAACTGGGGTGAAGAATCGCACTCAACTTGTTAATCTTATCAATCAATTTAAAAATAAAAGTTAAAAACTGAAATAAATATCTTCCATTTTTTTACTTATGGCACCTTTTACTTCCACAGTCTCATAATCGGCAGTTTGCTCTCATCTAACAACAAAAAGCGGAGTTTCTTTTTTATCACATCATGATCTGTCTTGACTGTGAAAAATTTATAGTTTTTATATGAGATGCTCACATCTGATTTGAGCTTTCGGGCTGCTCTTAAAAAACCTGAATATTCAACCTTTATCTCGGCTTTTTTGGGAAAGAGCAATCCTTTTTTATCAACCTCATAAGTGTAGGTTGCTCTAAAATGAGGTTTCAAATAATAACGGTAGCACTCAGATAGAATCGACTCAAAACCAGGGATAAATTCTGTCTCCATCTCAATTTTAATAATCCGGAAATCTATCTTATCCATCCATATTTTCGCCCATTTGATATTCCCTTGGATCTCCGGCCTTAGACTGGCTTCCATGAGGTATACTGCTCTCCCCTTTATCTTTTTCTCGTCCAACAGTTTAAATGAAAATTCAGCGCGATTTTCTATTCCAAGAATCTGGTTGGGGATCAGTATGGGTTTGAGATTGTAGGAAGGTATAATCTCGCGTGGAATCCCCTCCATGTTCCCTTTTTCACTGTCTTTTTTTATAAGAATCCGCTTATCACTGAATTGGCCTTGTTTTCTGATCACTTGGTAACCATACACAGACATATGCTTCTCAGAACCTCTAATGGTTAGAGGATTGTAATTCATGCCGTATATCGTAGCATCTTCCAAATTATGAGGAGGAGTTATGCTTACCTCATATTTCGGTCCTTTGACAGCATTTGTTTTTTCTCTGATTTCTTCATCACACACATAGTAGAGTGCGGACTCAGAAAGTTCCATGCAGTATTCAGCGCATCTATCCAAAATCATCTGCAACTTTTTATTTTCAGGTGGTTTGAATCTCAATCTGTATGCGTCAACCGCATCACTGGACCTAGCCTGAGCAATTAATTTGCCAGGAAAATAGATAACCATGATAAATCCTGAAATACTGATAGGTTCTTTTTCATGGATATACGGCTCAAACTCCCATTGGGAAAATGTTTTTTCCAAAGTTTTAGCGATCTCAGGATACAAAGAATTCCAAGCCATGGCACTTTGCACTTTGCCATGGGAGTCCATATGGATGGAAATAACGATACGGGCACCTACTCCTTTAGCCATTAATTCCTCAGGATAGTCCGGGTAAACCGTTTTAATTGGTTTGAAAGGAGTTTGTATAATAATCCTTTCCTTATCCTGGCTATGTATCCAGGAAGCCAGTATAAAAAGACAGACAATAATGTAGCATAATAATTTGTTCTTTTTGCTCATAGCTTTTCTCCCCCATTCGTCAAGAAAAACTTATTTATTTTATATTCTACAAAATCTATCATTTTTTTCAATTATCAATAATATTTCTCATGCACTTTTTTTCTCTCTTGACTTCGGATGAGCTCCACTATAAATTTTTTATTGATGTAAATAGAAAGGAGGGAATATGATGAAACAAAAGGGAAACCAAGAATCACTTGTTTTTTCCTACCTGGAATTGAGGAAAACCCTTGGCATCCTGGGAACGTCTCTGCCTTTTATTCTGTTTCTAGGCGGATGGATCATCTTTAAAACCGGACTCCAGGGCTCCATAAGCTACTACTACCATACAGACATGAGGGATGTGCTTGTGGGGATGCTCTTTGCCATGGGCTTTTTCCTCCTCTCTTACAGAGGCTACGAACGCAAGGATGACCTCGCCGGAGACCTGGGCTTTGTGTTTGCTCTGGGAGTGGCTCTCTTCCCCACAACAGCCGAAGGAGCAGCCGGTTCCTATATCATCGGGTATATTCACATGGCCTTTACGGTCCTCTTCTTTCTCACCCTCATCTATTTTGCGCTTTTTCTTTTTACCAAAACCGATCCCGAGAAATCCCCTACCAAAAGAAAACTGCAGAGGAATAAGGTCTACAGGACATGCGGCATCATCATGAGTGTTTGTGTCCTGCTTATTGCTGTCTATGTGCTTTTTCCGAATATGTTGGAAGAGCTTTTCAAGCCGTATAAACCTATATTCTGGCTGGAAGCCATAGCCATTTTAGCCTTTGGTATTTCCTGGCTTATAAAGGGAGAGACCCTGCTTAAAGATAAGGTTTAAGTTTGGAATGCTTGTGTATATAATAGTAAGCTGAATTCCCGGAGAAAATAAAAAGCAATATGGCACCTACTGAAAAAGAAAAACGAGTCTACGACTTACTGGAACAACTGGAGATTCCCTATACCCAGCACAACCATCCGCCAGTTTATACAGTGGATGAGGCTGAAAAGCACTGGACACAGATCCGTGGAGCTCACTGCAAAAATCTTTTCCTGCGCAATAAAAAAGGAAACCGCCATTATCTGATTATCCTTGAAGCCGCCAAAGCAGCGGACCTCAAGTCGCTGAGACACAAGCTGGGAGAGGACCGCTTGAGCTTTGCTTCCCCTGAGAGGCTGAAGAGACACCTCGACCTGGAACCCGGATCCGTATCCCCTTTTGGATTGATCAATGACCATGAGAACAAGGTTCAGGTCGTGATCGACAAAGACCTCAAAGAGGCCAAAGAAGTGAATTTCCACCCCAATGTGAACACAGCCACACTGGGGATTTCTTTTTCCGACTTTGAAAAATTTCTAGCCTGGACCAAAAACCCGGTCAGGTATCTCTCTTTTTCTTAAAAAATCTATTGACACCTTTAAAAAAAGAGTTTATCATGCCTATGAACCTATGAATAAATTATATATTGGGTCATAGCTATGCAATATTATATGGAGAATTATCATGACAAGAGCATTTAATGAACACGAACGCAAGGTCATCCGTCAAAAATTGATAGAAAAAGGACGGGAATTATTCGGGACATTTGGCCTTAAAAAGACCAGCATAGAGGACCTTGTCCGGGCTTCAGGAATTTCCAAAGGCTCGTTTTATGCCTTTTTCGATTCAAAAGAAGAACTGTACCTTGAAATCATTGAATCACTAGAAGGAGAGATCCGAAAACAAATCATAGATAAGCTTTCGATCAAATCCCCTCTCTCTAAGGAGTCCATGAAATCTTTCATCCTCGAAGGCCTGCGCATTATGGAAACCGATCCTTTAATCCGACGGATGTATAAGCAGGATGAGCGTGAACAGGCTTTGCGAGCTATTCCCAAGGAACGGTTTATGCAGCATATCAAAGCTGACGAGGACTGGATGCTTATGTTTTTATCCAAATGGCAGGAGCAGGGATTCATCATTGATGCCGACCCAAGAGCTGTTGCCGGTGTCATAAGGCTCATCATCACAAGCTCGCTCTTTAAAGATTCACTGGGCGGCGAAAGCTATCCTGAGTCCATAGACCTTTTGATTGACCTGGTCGCCTCAGGATTGGTGAAAAAACAATAGAAACGGAAAACACATGGAAACGATCATAAAAACAAACGGCATAACCAAAAAATACGGTTCCTTTACAGCCGTGAAATCCCTTGATTTGAGCATCGACAAGGGTGAAATCTATGGATTTATCGGATTAAACGGAGCCGGGAAAACCACAACCATTCGAATGCTCCTGGGAATGATAAAACCCACACAGGGTGATGTCGCGCTTTTCGGGGAGAAAATAAGCTCCCGGTCCACAAAAATCTGGTCACAAGTAGGATTTCTTGTGGAGACAGCCACGGCTTATCCGGAATTAACGGTTGAGGAAAATCTTGAATTATCTAGAAAACTCTACCAAATTCCTGACAAAGAAAGCGTTTATGAAGTCATGGATAAATTGAATCTCGTCCGGTACCGGCGAAGAAAAGCAAAGCGTCTCTCCCATGGTAATTATCAAAGACTGGCTGTGGCCAAAGCTCTTCTTCACAAACCACAACTTCTTATTCTCGACGAACCCACCGTTGGAATGGATCCTGCGGGTATCGTTGAAATCCGGAATCTTCTTCGCTTCCTTTCAGAAAACGACGGGGTCACCACTTTCATCTCCAGCCATATCCTTGGAGAAATCTATCGGTTCGCAACCAGAATCGGTATCATCCACGAAGGCGTCTTGATTGAAGAGATGGATATGGATACCCTCAACGAAAAAATGCAGGAAAAGCTGGTTTTAGATGCGGCTGACAGGCCAAAACTGCTGTCTGCCCTTAAAAAGAAGGGACTCCATCCAAACACAAACAGCTCCGGCGAAGTGGAGATCACTGATCCGGGTTTTATCAAAAATCCTGAAAATCTGGCAGTAGAGCTCATAAGAAAAGATATCCCTCTTAACAAAGTGAATGTGGAAAAAGAAGACCTTGAAGAACATTTTTTGAATAAGGTGAGAAAACATGAATCAACCACTTAATGTCCTTTTGATTGAAGCAAAAAAATCACTGCGAACAAAAGTGCCTTTGATCACACTCATTGCTGTTCTTTTTATTCCCCTTGTAGGGGCCCTGTTCATGATTATTTTGAAAAATCCGGAGGAAGCCAAAAATCTGGGAATCATAAGCACAAAAGCGCAGCTTTTTGCCGGAACAGCCAGCTGGGAGGTCTACCTCAGTCTTTTTTCTCAAGCCATTGCTATCGGCGGTATCATCATATACAGTTTTATTGCCTCCTGGGTTTTCGGGCAGGAGTACATAGATAAGACCATAACCGATCTTCTGGTTCTCCCCACTTCGCGCACAGTGATCACTACCGCAAAGTTTGCGCTCATCTCCCTCTGGTCTTTCCTTTATTCCTTGCTGGCGCTTTTCATCGGAGTTGTTTTGGGATTTATGCTCAAACTTCCCGGATTCAGCAGCCAACTGCTGTGGGACGGGATATACCGCTACATTGTTATTTCTTTAATGGCGGTCCTTCTGTCATGGGCTATTGCCCTTATCGCAAACATCAGCAAAAGCTATTTCCCGGCCATAGGTTTTGCCATCTTTATGATCATTCTCGCTCAAATCATTGGTGTTTTAGGCTGGGGAGAATATTTCCCCTGGTCTATCCCATCGATTTACAGCCAGATCACCCCCAACGTTCATCTTGGCCCGGTCAGTTATATCATCGTACTGATCACGGGACTTGTGGGATTATTGGGAACAATAGGATGGTGGCGCTGCGCTGACCACGCTTACTAATGTCAAATCTTCACATTGCCGCATTGTTCACAGCCAGCGGCGGATCCAGGATTTGAATCCGGCCGACGCCTTGACAATGATCAAAGGTTTTTCACAGCCTACGCCCACCTTACAAGTTATGGAATCTCGGGTCAACTGACGGATCAACGGATCCTGTGTGTGCCCGAGAATCATAAGGTCATAGCACTTGGATTCCTCCAGGATCACATCTGAAATGGATGGGGCTGTTACACGCTTTATACTGATGCGGTCAGAAACGATACAGTCTCCGTTCTTTTGAGCCGCGGTTAATTTGTTGATGTCGATTTTCCCTTTTTCATCATTAACGGATAAAGCGGTTATTTTTCCATCGTGTTTTTCAGCTAATATCGAAGCTATCTCCAGAGCGAAACAACTGTTGGGCCCTCCGGCCACAGGAACCAGTATGTTTTTAAACGTTTTGTCCCCCAGGCCCTTGAGGATAACGACATTGCAGTGGGCTCTTTCCAGCACATAATCCAGAGTGCTTCCGAGAGAGAAGGGATGCCGGCGTGATTTCCCCTCCCAACCCATGATAAGCATCTGTATTTTTTTCTCTTTGACCGCGCTCAGAATTCCCCTGGCGATGTTCCGGCAGTACCGGATGGTGGTGGTGATCGGGAACTTGATGATCAGATGGAGCATCACTTCGATAATGGCTTCCTTGCCTTCCAGAATGAGCTCTTTGGCGGCCGTCAAAGGCACCTGCTCCGGAACCGGAACCATATGCAGGAGATTGACCTGTCCTTTTTTTGCCTCGCTGATATAATACGTGCTCCGTACCATAGGGATGGCATTGTTTGGATTGGCCACAGCCACCATGATCCGGTATCCCTCGGCTTCAGGAGCCCTCTCCTCCTCGATAACCTGAACTTCGTCCCTGGTTGGCACCGCTCTTTTTTTGGAATAGAAATTAAATATGAAGATGCTCGAGATTATCCAAAGAGGAGCAATGATCCAGGCAATAAGGCTCATGTTGACAAGCCATACAGCCAGTACAGCCTGACAGATAATAGCCAGAAGCGGAAGCCACGGAAAAAAAGGCATCAGGAAGCCGTAGCTCAACTCGTCTCCCATATTAATCCTGATTCGAATCACGCTGACATTGACCAGGAAGAAAAGGAACAAAAACATGATACTGGCGCTGGATGCCACATCCATGGTAGGAAGAAGCACAGCCACACCAATAACAAGGATTCCGGTAAACAGCAAAGCTCCGTACGGAGTTTTTTGCCGCCTGGATATTTTTGAAAAGATCTTTGGAAGGAGACGGTCGCGTCCCAGAGCGTAAGAGGCTCTGGTGGCGGAGAAAATGGTCGCATTCAGTGCAGAGATCGAAGCAAAGATCACTGCCAGTGTGAGAAAAAAATTACCTGCTGGCATGAGCCTAGATACGGCTTCTCCGAATCCGCGCTCTTTGAATTGGCCGATCCATTCCCAGACCGGGCCTTCCACGCCGGGGGAACCGGCTTTTACCGCCACAACAGAAGCAAAGGAAACCGCCACATAAGTGAGGGTGACAATAACCACAGAGTAGATCATAGCCTTTGGCAGATTTCTTTTAGGATCGATTGTTTCATCTCCGGCCTGGGCTATGACCTCATATCCCTCAAAGGCAACATAGGTAAATCCCATGGTGACCAGCAGCTTATCCCAACCGTGGGGCATGAAAGGAGAAAAATTCTGAAGCCGGGAGGGATCAAGAACAGCCGCAACAATCCCGATCAAACCAATGGCGATCAGGAAGATGGTCTGTCCCAGAGTGAAAAACGCCCCGATCTTTCCTGTTTCAGAAGCGCCCCGGTAGTTTATATAAAGAAATAATGCAGCTGCCAGAAAAGCCACGATTTTTTCCGTTGTGTATATGGAAAAAGGCACCCAGTCAAGAAGCTTGAGCCCCTGGAAATATCGAACAGTATAGATGGAAAAAGTCACCGCATACAGGCTTCCCGCCACACTGGAAGCAAACCACTCCATCCATCCGGCTGTAAAGCTGGTGCGCCGCCCGAAGGCAAGACGGGCGAAATTATAAGCCCCTCCGGCCCGGGGAATGGCAGAACTTAATTCAGCATAGGACATAGCCGTGCATATGGCGATGACTCCGTTGAGAGAAAAAGTCAGGATAACGCCGCCGGGACCGGCATGGAAAATGGCGTTGCCGATACCCAGAAAAACCCCGGCACCGATCATCATCCCCAGCCCCATCATAGTGATATGGAAAAGCGAGAGGTCCCGGGATAATTCAGATTCTATTTGAAGGGGTTTATTTTCCATTAATTTTATTCTGAATCTCTCGTGCCGAATGGAGGTCCTTCTGGTGAATGAGTTTTATGATGCGTTTGCTCCGGAAAACAAGGAAAAGCAGAAAGCCGAGAGATATAAAAACGAGTATTATCCCGCAAACCGCATCAAAAGACATGCTTTCCTCCAATGTGAGAAATCAAAAATTAAACAGTTCATTATAATAAAAATGAACTTTTTATACCAACAGGAAATTTTAGGAGCATGGACCTCTGTTCATTTTGATTCCTTTAAATGAGGATCATTTACTGCCTTTTTTTCACTTTTATGAAAAAATCGAAAGATTTCTATAGCTTGAAAGATAAATATATAATATAAATATGCATTGGAGGATAGCAATGGAACAAGAACAAAAAAAAGAGCGGCCGTTAAAGGGAGAACTGATCCCTCTAGTGGGCATCGTGAAAACAGTAAGAGATATCATAAAAAAAGAACCAAACACTCTATCAGAATGGTGGAATAACGATAAAACCATAGACTCCTGGAAAGCCGCCGTGGTCGCAGGTTACCAAATTGCTTCGCTCCTTCTCGTTATTTTTGTGCTTGCCAAGTATGTTTTTTAATTTTTTTGTCTTCTTATATTTCCCCTACTAATTATCATTCTATTGTGATAGAATATTTTCACTAAAGGGAGGTTGAAATGTTCGGCACTTTAGGCACCGCAGAATTGGTGTTAATACTTGTTATTGCTTATCTTCCCCTTATTCTCATTGCGATTTCCCCAAGAACAGAGGGAATGAAAAAGCTCTTGTGGATTTTGCTGTCCCTTATCCTCAGCTGGATAGCTTATATACTGTTTCTGATATTCACAGATAAAATTGAGACAAAAAAAGATTGAATAAAGCAGCTTCTGTTCTCTTCCGGAACAGACTCACTTGATCCATATTGATTCGGAGAATTTTCTCTATTCAAGGTCTGATTCCGGCACCTTAATTAAGAAATTCAGACTGATTTATAATGATTAACAGCAGCGATGACTAAAAATTCAATGATTTTATAGAATTAAAAGAGAGAGAGTTAAAGTTATTTTTCTGCATTCCATACTTGACATTGAAGATCTTTATCATATACTAATAGTATACGAACATATACTTAATGTATATGGATGAGCACGATGAAAGTCATTCAATCTTTAATCTCATCAAGCGTCCGGATTGCAATCCTGAAAACATTGACCATTAATCCCCGGGATTCTTATAACATTAATGAACTAAGCAGGATGACCGGATTTTCCCTGAGAGGTGTGGATAAAGAATTAAAAAATTTATTATCAGGCGGAATTCTCAAAAAAAGAGTCGTTGGAAATCAGCATCGATACCAGCTCAATCCTCTTTGCCCCATTTATCCAGAAATAAAAGCAATCATCGTAAAAACCGTTGGAATCGCTGATGTTATAAAAAAAGTTCTTGATCCACTAAGAAAAAATATCGATCACGCGTTCATTTTTGGCTCATTCGCATCTGGTGATTTTGAAATTGAAAGTGATGTGGATCTCTTTGTTGTATCTGATCTTTCCGGATTGAAGTTAACAAAAGTATTAAGCGAGGCTCAGGATACAATAGGTCGTTCCATTAATATTGTCCATTTCAAAGGCGATGAATTTAGCCGCAGAAAAAAGAGAAAGGATCATTTTATATCTAAAGTGACTAGTGGACCAACAATCAACATCATAGGAAAGATGGATGGATCTTAAAGTCTGGGAAAAAAACGGCTGGCTTCGCAAGTACAAAACAACCACTAAAGAAATATCTAGCCTCCTCTCTCTTGTAGAAAGAGATTTGCGGGATGCTGTCCAAGAAGAAATCTCCCCGGATTGGAGATTTAATATTGCTTATAATGCAGCTCTTCAACTGGCGACCTTAGTGCTTTATTCATCCGGTTATAGAACCGGAAGAGGTGAAAGCAAACATTATCGCGTCATTCAGGCCATCCCTCTTGTAATGGGGAAGGAATTCACTCATATAAGAGACTTCTTGGACAATTGCAGAAGAAAAAGAAACATCAGTGAATATGATGCTGTCGGAACTGTTTCAGAAAAGGAGCTCAATGATCTCCTTGAAATAACAAGTAATTTCAAAGAACAAGTTAAAAATTGGCTTGAGAAAAACCATCCGGATTTAGTCTCATTATAAATCTATGTTTAAAAACCCATTTTGTATTCCTATCTATAGCTTAGTTATTAAAAGCGCCGTATTCCTTTCGATTTTATTTTTATCGAAGTGCACAACTCCAGCTCCACATATGGAAAATTTATATGAGTTAGGAATGACAGCTCCCTTAATAACATTGTCCTATAAAGGTCAATCAAATATACACGTAACAAGGTCCTGTGAGGCAATAGAAGTTTATTACAAAGCAAACAGGCCCATAGAAGATTTTATAAATCATCTTCAGCCTCAAGGAAAATTAAAATGTGTGATGAATATTGCCAATATTTTAAGAGTCCAAGAAGGATGGCATGATTCTCCAGAGTCAGGTGGGATGACTTTTAGCCTTGACTCTCTCGGCAAAACAGGAGTCTTGAGACCAAAGCTGTGTCATAGTAAAAAAAATTTCAGCAGCCCGGCAAAAGGCACGGTAAGTTACTATATTAATGCTGTTTATAGAGACCGGAGAGGGATTAAACACACAGGACTTATTTCAAATTATCTGACTATCACAGCCATTTTCTATGATAAGTGAAACGGAAAATTCAAATGCGCCCGACAGGATTCGAACCTGCGACCTTCTGATTCGTAGTCAGACGCTCTATCCAGCTGAGCTACGAGCGCA
>CAZUXT010000038.1:0-7167 GCA_964624145.1 uncultured Eubacteriales bacterium
TTTTTTATCTCTCCGGCAATATAAGAACTGGCATTCCATCCGCTGTAAGAGAACATAACCAGCATCATGGCTGTTCCAAAAGCCAGCCACGAGCTCTGGTCTTTGATTACAAAGGAAAACGCTGAGATTCCTCTTCCTCCGGTCAAAGCTATACCGGCTCCGGCCAGTCCTACAACAATGCCTATTTTGAGAAAAGTCAGGAAATTTTGGACTTTTGAGCCCAGCTTTAATCCCATATAGTGTATTCCGGTAAACAGGATGATAAGAAATAGAGCTGTGCCTTTTTTCATAAAAAAAAGTTGATTTGAGTTTACGCCCAAAACTTGAGTCCGGAGTCCCCCAAAGACATACTCTGAAAAGGCCATGGCTGAAGCAGCAATGGGAACCGAAAATCCCACAAAGAAACTGGTCCAGCCTGTAAGGAAGCCGATGGAAGGGTGATAGATTTTTTTAAGATAAACATATTCTCCGCCAACCTGCGGCATTCTGGTCGCCAGCTCTGCATAGGAGAGCGCGCCGGCAATGGCAATGAGTCCTCCCAGAAGCCAGCAGATAAGGATCCAACCGGAACTGGGAAGCTGCCCTGCCATGATGCCTGAAGTGGTGAAAATGCCGGCTCCGATCATATTTGCCACCACAATGGATGTTGCTGTAACCGGCCCTATTTTCCTTTCCACGTTCTTGTCGGGCGGTGTAAGAGGTAACTTATTCATAGGATTGAACGATTAATGCTATCATAAAAGGAGCTGGTTTTATAGATTTATATGGGTTCTTATTTTTTCTTGTAGCTTACAGAAATCCCTGCCTGGCTTTCAGAGAGAAGAGATGTTTCAAATTCATCCTGTTCCAGCATGAATTCATAATACTCGCTGGTTCCGCTGCGTCTTCCCCAGAGGCTTTTGCCCGATGGATTCACATTATGGGCTGCGATGCAGCCTCCTGTTTCAAGCTTGGGGATAACCGCTTTGGCATAATTGGTGTACCATTCTTTATCAGCATCAATAAAGACAAAGTCAAAAGGCCCCTCCAATTTGGGGACCAGATCGTGTGCATCCGCCAGCCAGGCATCTATGTATTCTGAAAGCCCTGCTTCCTTAAAGTTACTCAGGGCCCTGGCGTAACGCCTTTCATCTATTTCAATCGTGATGAGCTTCCCCCCGGTTCTGCTGAGGGCCCAGGCGATCCAGGTTCCTGAGTGCCCTGTTGAGGTTCCGATTTCAAGAGCTCTGGTATAGCCGTTCTCAATAATAAGATTATAGAGGATCTGGCCGTCCACTTTAGGGACATTCATGTCCCTCCACTGGTATTGGTAGCTTTCCAAAAAAGATTTGACCTTTTTGTCCAACTCTTGAGATTTGTAACTGTACATAGAGAAGGCAGAGAAGGCCATGATAGTCACTACAACCATGCTTAATATCAAGAATTTAGATGAAAAGCCTCCAATGATGCTCATTTCGCCCTCCGGTTTTGGGGTTTGAATCAATTTCCATTTATTTAGACGAAGAATAAGTCATAATCTTCCATGAATTATAGAGAGAGGGCTTGTTAATTTTTCCAGGCATCCGAAGCGAAGTTCAGGTGTGGCTTGCGCTTTTGACTCTCATCAGGCAAGCCGTACCCGGGTCAATCGATTTTTGGCGCGTGAACCAGTTCGTGGATGATCATGACTTTCACCAGCCCCTCGTCATCCTTTACAAAAGAAATTTTTTCTTCTCTATTTCTGCAGGCCCACAGTCCCTGTTCGTCCGGCTCTTCCAGATACATGACTCCGCCGGCAGGGTGTTTGACGGCCAGATTGTCTTGGCTGTAAAACACAGTGAACACAGCTTCCTGCATGGGAACGGGGTACTGGCCGATATAGGGCCGGAATTGTTCCGGGATATTGTCTGTTGTCTCCTCCAAATCTGATTTTTTAGGGATACGGGCTTTGCTGTGTATGTTCATGCTTGTTACTTCACCGGAGTTGTTTTGTTCAAAAGCAACATACACATCGGTTGTGAGTTTGAAATACCAGAGCCCGTTTTCATCCGGTTCGGTGAGCTCAAAGATCATTCTTCCGGGGATGTCAAGGGCGAGATTGTTGTTCTGCACAAGGACTTTGAAAACATTTTCAGGACCCTGGTATCGGCCCACATAAGGTTTGTATTGTTCAGGTACTGTGGTGGACGCTGCTTGGCCGAATCTCTGTGAGCCCGCATGAAAATCCAGGATCTCCATTTGGTCTGGATTAAAAGAGATGTGTTTGGATGTGAGGATTTCCAGGCGTATGTGGCTGGAATCAACAAAATCGATTTCCCTTAAAGTGGTGTCCAACGGGATCCATCCGGCTTCACCCATATAGACCTCATTCCATCCGTGCTGCCCGAAGCTTCCTCCCCGATTGGGAACATAAATGCAGCCCCAGACCACTCGTGACGGGATGCCCACCGCCCGGCACAAGGCCGTAAAGAGCCTGGAATGGGCTCCGCATTCTCCGGCTCTCAGGTCAAAGGTATTGCGGGCCGATCCTCCTCCAGGGATATCATATCCGATCTCCTCAGCTACCCATTGGCTGAGCCTTTTCACAGCTTCCCAGGAATCCTCAGCACCCTCGGTCAGTTCTCGGGCTTTTTTGATGAGCACTGGGTCACCGGATTCAATAAAGTCTTCAGGCATTAGAAACGGCTTGAGTTCAGGATCGCCATGGAAATCCGGAGGAAAAGGAGGAGGATTTTGTCCGTCGAATTTTTTATGACTGATTTCAAAAATTCCCTGAACTTGATTGTTTTCAACTGTGCCTTCAAACTTCTGTCCGGGGACATTCAGACTTTCTTTTGTGATCCAGTTCCCGATGGGATTAAGGGTGGCTTTCACCTTCATAGAAGAAATAGCCATGATATCCGAAATCATAATGCCGACGTCAGCAAAGATATGATCATCAAGACTCACCCGCTTCAGTTTGTTTTTTATTGATTTATCAGATAGGGAAATGGTTGAATTTAAAACTTTTTGCTGGAGAAGTTTTCCGTCTGCAGCATCGATCCATATTTGCTGCTTTCCTCCTATCTCATGGTTTAGAATGTCGAACACTATGGAGTCATAGGTCTTTCCGGCCAGAGTTATTTTTTCCTCTTTGATTTTTGTGAAGGTGTGCAACTGGAGTTCGCGGTCAAAGGAGTCCAGGATTTTGTATTGTTTTTGATGGATTTCTGAATTTGCAAAGTCTTCCCACACCCGGGGATAGAGATAAAAATCTGAAAGGACAGCATCCTTGGGGAAAAGGACTTCCTTGGTCCCTCCTCCCATGTTTTGGGTGATATAAGCTTTGTCTCCATTGATTCGGATTGAAATTTCAAGCTGTACACTTACCTGGTCCAGAAGAAATTTCTGGGAAATGAGCCTCTTTTTCTCAGGATCCAAGAGGCTTTCCGCTTTGATCACATTGTTAATTTGAGCTCCCATGAGCGAAGAGATGGATTTGACGTTTTCTTCAAGACGGATAAGCTGTTTGCCGTTCTCTACAACAGGAGTCAAGATGGTCTCCGTATATCCGAAGACCACTCCATTTCTTTCCATAGCGTAATAAATTTTTTGGGTCTCAGCAGCGGAGCTGCAGGAAGATACACTCGCCCATATAGTGATAAAAAAAGCTAAACAAATCAGAATTCTTGAATTTTTTTTCATTTTTCTTTCTCCATAGTTATTTTTTAGTTTTCTGAAACAGGCATTACCGCCTGAAGAATATATTTGTATACCAAATTATAAAATCTGTTTGCCCAGCCGTAATCATAATTCTGAGCCGTGGAGACAACGATCAGGTCAAGAGCGGGAAACACCATAATAAACTGCCCTGCTCTCCCAAGGGCATAAAAGGAATCGATGGGTTTGCTGTTGACTTTAAAGCTTCTCATCCACCATTGATATCCGTAACCGTCCACAAGTTTTTTGATTTGGATCCGGGTGGATTCCTTCACCCACTCTTCCGGAAGGATTTGTTTCCCCTGCCAGTGGCCGCTGTTGAGATACAGCTGCCCGAATTTTGCCATATCACGAGCCCGTAAAGCCAAACCTCCGCCGGTTTGGATTAATCCCCCCGGGCTCTTCGACCATTTATACTTTGAAATCCCTAATGGATTGAAAAGATATTTTTCTGCGAATTTGTCCGCTTGGATCCCGGAAGACCTCTTAAGGATCTCTCCCAGAATCAAAGACAGGCCGGAATGGTAATTGAACTTTTCGCCCGGTTTTAAAACCACAGGTTTTGCCAGACAATATTGAATCCAATCAGGGCTTTGGCCCATTTTGTTCACATCGTTTTTAGGATCTGAGTAAGGAACATCCAGTTCATTCCATTCAAGCCCTGCTGACATGGTGAGCAGATGTTCAATAAGAATCTTTTTCTTTTCATTATCCAGAAGAGAGGAGTATTCCGGGAACAGGCCAAAAGCCGGGTCATGGATGCTGGGGATCATCCCGTTTTCCACTGCGATCCCGATCAACGCTGAATTCACGCTCTTGGTGACTGAAGCCAGCATTTGGATCCTGTCTCTATAGACCTGATTCACAAAAGGGCTCCATATCGTCCCTTCCGCGCCAAAGTATTCTTCAAAAGCCAGTTTTCCGTTCTTAACGATCAATAAGCTGTGGGTGTCTTTATACTTGCCGGCTCTGATCTGATTCACGCAGTCTATTATGTGTCCTTTATCTATGCCAACGTCTTTAAGGTCTGCGCATTCCCATCCGTCACCGGTTTGTTCCGGGACGTAATAGACGTATTCTTTTCCCTGAGATGCCTCGATCCTGTCTATGAGTTCGATGGTCTTTTCATCCCGGATCCGTTCCAGCAGGAAAGCATTATTCATCTGTCTGTAAGTCAAGAGAACGGTGTTTTTATCCTCGCTCATCTCTCCGGAAAATTCACCGCCCCAGAAATCAAGGTGCCCGTTCTCATAGGAGATATCATCATCATTAAGCCAGATCCGGCATTGTGTGGCCATTTCATAAGTAATGGACTGGGTGAGGTGTCCTTCGTCGTTCAAGATGATTTTCCGTATAGAGGTTTTTTCTTTAGCGCTGCCGTTTATGATGTATTCCTGCCAGTACCCGATAATATCGCTGTAGGAATCCTTGTTTTCTTGGGTGTCAGCTGTGCCCAGTAAAATCGTGCCAAACAAAATAGTGATTGAAATAAGATGAATAAAGGGATAATTTTTTCTCATGATACCCTCTTTTTATTGGTTCGTTTAAATGATTTGTTTTTTCCGGTTATCGGTAATGAATCGACTCTTGATCCGGCCAGATATGACTCAAAATATTTTATGATTTCTGGCAGAAAAGATTTGATATGAGGATATTTAGTTCGGCTGTTTTCATATTCTTCCAGAAGCTGCACCAGGCCTTCAATGGCAGGGAACCCGATTTTTTTATCTTGTTCCATCATCTGTGTTGCTGTTGTTTGTCCCTCATATTGAACCAAGAAACGGATAGTGCAGGCTCTGACCATATACTCATTAAGAATGACATTCCAAACATTGTATCCCTTTTGGATCATTTGATCATGGTGAGAAACAAGCAGAGACTCACCCAATTCCTTGGATAATTCAGGTTGGCTTATGGTAAGTGGATTGATATAAGAATGGCAAAATTCATGAATGATGACCGGCAGGAACCAGCTTTTTGGGTAAGTGGGCGCTCCGTTTATGTCGGGCCTCCGGGCTCCCAGAATAGAGACAAATTCCACCTGACCTTCAGGCAGTGTCAATGCATACCCGTAATTACAGCTTCCATTAAGCAGGCCTATGTACAGGTTAAAATGATCCGGATAATAACCAAAGAAGTCATGATACCATTGAAAGAAGTGTTCTTGTGTGAGCATCTCCTTTAGGTTTGCTACAGCTTGTTCGTGAAAATGTTTGTGTTGATTATGAAATTCCATGAATCGGCTGTCAACGGCAAATGACCTGGCATGTTTGAGGTAATCTTTGATTAAAGTGGGATCCCAGCGCGGGTCAAAATCTTTTGGAAGATAGGAAAAATCTATTCGTGGTTCCAGCGCAGGAGGGGGCCCGGTATAGACAGCCAATGCCATGGGAGCATCCCCATTGATTTGGTGTTGAATCCTGCATTTTTGTGCGAATTTCACAGCTTGATGATTCTTTAGATGTCCAAAATAGTGATCGACTTCTGACAGGTATTCAGGAAGGAGGCCTTCATTATATTGATTGCCCCCTGCAAGATGATGGATGAGGCTGAGAAGTTCGATCGTGGGATTGACCTTGATTTGCATTTCTTTTTTTTCTTTGGGCCTGCATAGAATCCGGACTTTAAAAGCTTCACCGGCTTTGAAATCATATGTATATGACAATACAGTCCCTTGTTTATCCGACGTTTTTTGAGTCGGCTTTGGCGAAAACCAGACCAGTTCCAGTTCCGGATGGATCCTGATTTCTTCAGAAAACCGAAGGTCAGGACCCGGAATGTGTGTTTTTGAATAGATATACATCCCGTCCTGGTGCTGGGAAATTTTTCTGTTTTTATCCACGGTTTTGATGGTTAATTCCTCATTTGGCTCTACAGGATTTTTCAGCTGGACGGTGAATTTAAAGATGTTGGGTTCCTGCTGGACTGAATATTCCAGCTCATTTCCCTCTTCATCCAGGACAGCTTTGAGTGTATTGATGCTGCTCATAAAGGTGTACTCATGAAGGATCTTTTCAGAAATATTAATGGCTCTGATGATGGTATAGCTGTTCATAGTGCCATCGGATAAAAGATCCACATGAACAGCCTGGCTGATGTACTCTATTTTTTGGCCTGGCTTGGCATAAATGGCACCCATTGAGAAAATCATCAGGAATGCGATGATGTTGATGGTACAATTGAGTTTTTTTGGTTTCATTTATTTTCTCCTATAATGTTTCTTTTTTAATAAAAAGAAACGGCGTTTTTTCCTGTATCGACGCCAGTTCATCCAAATGATCATCCGGATTTTTGAGGTATCCTGCGATTTTGTCTAAAACCTGCAATTCTTTTTCAGATAAATCAGATACCCCCTTTTTGATTTGAAAGACAATGGGAGGATCGAGCCAGTAGGGTTCTTCTTTACCGATTAAGTAGGACAGGTCAAGGCAGATCACATGAACCGTGGCCTGATCAACACTGTTGTACCTGGAGATGTACTGTTCATTT
>CAZUXT010000038.1:7267-28778 GCA_964624145.1 uncultured Eubacteriales bacterium
CACATGAACCGTGGCCTGATCAACACTGTTGTACCTGGAGATGTACTGTTCATTTCCAAGATTGCTGTTTCTGAGGCGATTCCATGTTTCATAAGCAAATTCAAATTCATTATGGGGGAAATTGATTCTCTGCCTGTCCGGGTCCACAAGGATCCATTTGCTGTCCTCATCATCCCATACTTCACAGATCGCATGGGTCACTCGAATTCCTTTCTGGCCGCCAATATATTTGGCGTAGCCAGCGCGAATGCGGACCGGAATTCCTTGATGGCGCAGTATGGATGCCAACAGCATGGAGTGATGCACACAGGCTACCACCAGTCTTTTCTCCGGCTTGCGCGATGCCACCAATCCGTTTTCATTCCGTTTCAGAAGTTCCTTGAGCATGAGGGAGACTGTGGGAAGTTCCATGTCTTCATAAGCCCGGTTTTTGGGTATCACATCAGCATATTTCCCCAAGTCAAAGGGATGGATCAACTGCTTTTTAATCAGAGTGCACAGTTCATCAAGCGATTCAGGGAGTTGGTTATAGAGATAAGCGAATTCACCGGGATCTGTGTATGGGCTGAACTGAAGATATTGGTTGAGCACCGAATCCTGGGGAACATCTTTTTGTGTTTTGGCTTCACAGGACCAAGATATAAAGAGCATAATGAAAATCATCAAGATGATGATAAAGAACATTAGTTTTTTTAAGTTCATATTTATATCTCTTCTTTATGATGGCACTCTTTTAATAAATATTTGAGAGTCTGATTGTTTCCGGTTGAGATGATTCAGCCGGTTCTTTTCGAAAGGGAAGGGGATAGTCATTTTCAATCCATTCTTTGATTTGTACTTCCCCTGCCAGATCAACCATGAGTTCCCGTTCTTTTATAAGCGGCAGGTTCCATTTTCCTTTTTCTTGACGGTTCTTAAACACAAAGATATGCGGAACTTTAGGTATTTTAGATTGATTTAAAACATTAAGAGCCAGTTCATTGGAAAACGATTTTCCAATGGATATCTCATCCCAGTCTCCGTTCTTTTTGATAAATTTCAGGGCTTTGTCAAGATCAGAGTCCAAACAGACCATTACAAATTTAATAGAGGTCTCTCTGTATTTTTTGGAAAATTCAGTCTTGATATTTTTGATTCTTTCGATGCTTTCAGGATTCGTACAGGTGCCGAACTGAGTGGAAGCGAAATAGATGAAAACCATGTCCCCTTTGCGTTCTTCTTTTATGGCTGAAGAGTTCAGAAAAAAGCCTCCTATCACAAGAAGTCCTAAAATAACAGCATATTCTCTTTTCATGAGCCTCTCCTCTTTTTCATGGTTTCTGAGACAGTGGCGGTTTGTTGCGGTTGGATTCAAACAGTGACGACAGGTCGATCTGCCTCTGGCCTTTTTCCAGCTCTTCAGCCAATTCTATAACCACGGCTTCATCGAAATCCCGCAAGTTGTAAAGATAGATGATCCCATTTTTAAGGTCATAGATATTGGAATAGACAGTCAAAGAGCCTCCTTCCTGAGAGGTTTCCTTGAGCACCTTTCGAATGAGAGCCAGATTCAGCTCATCCGCATCAGACAGGATTTTATCAGCAGTGATATAACGCCAGCAGGGATAGTTATCGTTCTTGATATCGGACATGATAAAGTTGGTTGAGATGAGGTACCAGGTATCGCTGGTAATAAACTGAGTTTTTCCTTGGCCGTACTCGACTATCATAGAGGCTCCGGTCCGGTCTGCGATAGGAAACCGGGCCTGTTCAAGACCTGGAACATTGTGATTCTCGAAAAAATTCATCACATCATCGCAGGTGGCGCAGGTTCCCAGAAGGAACAGGATTACAGATCCTCCGAAGTTCGGCTTCCCGGGTTCAGGCTGCCAGTTAGTGGGCGAGACGCGGTTTCCATCCATAAAAAGGCCCTGGTCGTTCATCCCGCCCTGTATCGGAGAGTCATCAAAACCAAAAACGATCCGGCCGTGGTATTTTTCAGTTGCCGGAATAAAAGTGACTTTTGTCTCCGGATGATTCCTGTCTTCATTGTTTCCCGCCAGGATCAGGCCCTCCCTCGCTGTCATGACAATGGTGCAGTTGAAGAGGTCATCATGAAAGATCTTGTCTTCATGAGGATAAGACAGTGTGATGGTATTCAATGCAATCAAAATCCCCAGAATGGTTATTTTTCTTTTGATCATAAATTTATTCCTTTTTGATTTTGTGTGCCTTGCGTGAGTATTGATTTCTCCAGTGAACAAGAAAATCTTTGTCTTTTTTAATTCGATTTTTTCAGGCTGATTTCAGATGTTGTATCCCGCGTAAAAGGAATCTCCAATCCTTGACTGGGAACATCGACCTTCCCTTCAGCCGTGCCTTTGTTGGTGTGCTTCACAAAAATCCCTTCTTTGTAGGCAAAGTACCAGGTGGAGGTTCCTTGGATGTCGCCTGTGCTGATTGTTTCGATTCCCTGCTGTTGTGCCCGGCCCTCGAGGGTCCCCGTATAACGGGACAATATCCGGACGCATTCCATATCGTCTATGGTCTCAAATCCATCCAGAGTGTTCTCTTCTGATATCCGAATCACTGTTTCTCCGTTACCGGATTTTTCATTAATAGTCGTTTCATCTTTCCAGGTGTCTCCGATTTTTAATGGCCGGCCAGCAAGGTCTGGAAAGATGTGTTTGAAAGAGGAGGCAATGCTCCGGGTTCCCTCAGGCCCCATCTCGTACGTTATCTCTTCAGCTCCTTTAAGCTCTGATTCTTCACCCAGGTGCGAAAGCGTCATGTCAAAACTTTTTCCGATGACCTGACTCATGTCCGGTTCCAAATTAGCCTGGACGGATTGGATTTTGAAGCTCATGTCATTGATGGTGATGGTGAGCTGGTTTTTGTCCTCCTCAGCTCCTTTGGATTGGACAGTAAAGGAATTTGTGGAGTCAATGTCAACTTCGATGGCCATTCCCATCATCTCTGAGACCTGATGGGTCTTATCCCAGGAATCATAGGTTAATTTCTGACCCTCCGGCATCTGGTACTGAAGGATCAAACCGGTCTGGGGATCTCCCCAAAAAGGAGCGGTTTTGGTAGCGCATCCTGTGAGCATAAAGAGGGCCAGCAGAAGTGGGGCCATCATCAACCATGCTATTGATTTTTGTTTGTTCATTTCATTCTCCTTTAAAAGTTATTTTCTTTATTTCATTCTATCGATCAGACTTAAAGCGTATTCGAGGACTGTGTCTCTTTTGCTTTTTAAATCTTCAATGTTTGTTTGAACTATGTGATGGGGGATGATTCCCCGGTCTTTTGGAAGGCCGCTGACTGCTGCCGCAAAGCTGTCTGTAGCCAGCTTTAATATAATTCCGGTGTTTTTCAGGTCAAATGTTCTGACCGCTGCATTGCAGGTATAAGTGCTTCCGGTCTCTGTTCCGATAAAGGTGCCGATATTATGATATTTCAGGATAGAACATAGATGTCCTGTGGTTGAAAAATTGCTTCCGTCTATAAGAATGAAGAGATTCCCTCTGTAAGGATTTTCAGCTAAGGGGATGGGTTTGGATAAGTCAGCATATTTTCCATAGGATTTGGAGAAATAAACAGTGGGTTCTTTTTCAACATAAGAGAGCAGATAGATTGCGCAAAACGGGTCTCCTCCTCCATTTCCTCGGAGATCAATAATGAGATTATTGATGTTCTCTTGGTTTATTTTCTGGAAAGCTTTATCGATAAAGGAGAAGAAGATTTTATTTTTTTCTCCATAGTAGTTAAAGTTATCGATCGTCACAACTGCGGTGTCTTTTTGGGAGAGGATTTCGATATTCAGGTCTTTGGGCACTTTATTGGAGTAATTGATAGACGAACAGGGAACAGCCGGAATGGTGATTCTTCGTATATCTCCGTTTTCTTTGGTTCTGTATTTGATTTGGAATTCTTGTGGAGCTCCATAGTGATTGGCATAATAATACTGGAAGCAGTTTTCCAAGGCGGATGTTTTGAAAAATTTATTGTGTCCGTCAGCAGAAATCTCTGCCATTAATGTTTGAATGATATGGTCAATTTGAATGTCATTTATAGACACGATTTCGCTGTATAGAGGCAGAGAAGAATTCTCATTCAGATCCTTAGTCATATAACATCTGTATTCAAGGAATTTTAATATCAAAGGGAATTTATAAACCTGAACATTTCTTCTGTATTCACCGGGATAGTCTAGATGCGCGTGCCCGCATCCGATTTTTGCTTTGAGAGGAGCCAGCACATTATAGAATTCTCTTAGAGACAAAGGCTCGCTGATTTTTGCATATTGAGCTTCAAATGAACGGTCAAAGTCTTCCTTGCTGGTGAATTCAAAGGGACCGGGATGTATCTCTTCGATGTGCTTTTGGAACTGATGGAAATCCTCCTGCATTTCTTTCACAGAGTGTCTTTCCTTTAATAATTGTTTCCTTTTTTTATCCGAATTCAGTCTTTTCAGTGCTTCTTGAGCGTAAATCCGGACTTCATGATCTTCGTCATTTAGGGCATCTCTCAAAGCACTCACTGTCTTCGGGGACTCCAGTTTAAGAAAGGCCACCATGATTTCCCGCTTCACAGAGACATCAAGATTCTCCTCTTTTAAAATATCCAGAAGCGGGTCAACAGCTTCTTCCGAACCGATGTTCCATAAAGCGGTCACCACTGCCTTGCGGTTCCAGTAATTTGGTTGGTCCAGGGATTGGATCAAAGGCTTTACGGCTTTTTTGGAGCCGATTCTCCCTAAGGCAGTGGCTGCAACATAAACTCCTGACGCAGACTCGTCTTCAAGAAAGCGGATTAAAGGCTCTACTGCTTTTTCAGCTTTGATCTTTCCTAAAGAACTCGCTGCATCCGAGCGAACATTGCTGTTTTTATCAGAAAGGCTCTCTATCAAAGCGTTAACCGCTCTCGGTGATCCGATCCTTCCCAGGACTGAAGCTGCAATTTGACGCAAGGACGGGTCCGGATCTTTGAGAAGTGTGAGCAAAGGATCGATTGATTGCTCGCCTAATTTTTCGAGCGCTCCCACATAATGTCTGCGGAAATGCCAGTTGTCCGTCAACCGCAGGGTCCGGATATACATCTCTGCCCGGCTTTCTGATGCGGCTGCCTGGATTTCATCAGGGATTTTGGGAAGCGCATGAGAACGGACATAAACATATGAAAGCCCCACCAGCAGGAGACTGTAGATGGAAAGCACCGCCGCGATTTCACCTTTCCGCTCTGGAAATTTCTTTTTAAAGAGAAGACGTGTAGGGATGGCGAAGGATTTTGACAGGAACTTGGGAAGGGGAAAGAGAAACGGTGTTTTCTCGCAGTATCTTTCGTATTGATTTCCCAACTGCTTCCTCATTTTTCTCTCTTCCAGAAGAGCCACCCCGATAATGATCATGGCGGAAAGCATCCAGGGTAAGGAGGCGGCAATGCCCCAGGACCTTTTTGGGTAGTTCACACGCATTAAAGCAAGCAGCATTCCGTAACTCCAAATGATCCATCCCAGATACTGAGGATGACGCGAGATCCGGTAGACCCAGGAATCTGCCATATCTTTTTTTCGTTCTCTGGAGACAAACCAGGTGTAAGTGCCGATGATGAAAAGAAGAAGCCCTGTTCCCACCAGAAAATAGACCAGCGGATAATGCACATCAAATCCTATTTTTAAAAAGAGAGACCTTAAAAGCCTGTAGGGTAGATAGACGATGTCCCCCCATTGTCCGGCATTGAAAGAAATATCAAGAACAGGCATCCACATAACATTCAGCACACCCAGTCCGGCAAGAAAAAACATGACTGCAGCAAACTGAGCAAAAACAGGAAGAAACATCAAGAGGGCTCCTGCTGAGGCAAATCCCTTTTTGCCTGTGATAAAACCCGCTGCGATGAGAAGGAGCATAAGTCCGAAACAGATATAGCCGATAAGCCTTAAATGATAGTGATTTATGAACAGCTCGGTCCGTGTAACAGCAGACTCATCTGCATGGGAATCGCCCTCTAAAGCAGGAATAGTTCCATAAAGGGCTTTGTTCAACAGCCCGGGCAGTTCCACGGAGGCAGAGGTCAGCCCGATGCTGAAAATCACAGCTAAAAGCATTAAAAGCAATCCGGCTATCCATTTTTTCTGACTCATTTTTTTCACCATTCTCTAAAAAACTTGTGTTTTTCGGATTCAATATACAGATATAAAAGAAGGATTTCCATAGACAAAAGTCCTATTTTTTAAGTTAGAACTTTTTTCCTGGATGTAAAGACTTCGCTGTAAAAAAGACGACCTTAAGACTGCTCTTTAATGAGGTTGACAAGTTCGATCCTGTTCTGAATACCCAGCTTCTGATATATATTATAGATGTGATTCCGGACCGTGCTGCTTGAGATAAAGAGCTTTTTCTCAATGTCTTTGTTGTTGGCTCCGTCCAGTATCATTGTGACGATTTCCTGTTCCCGCTGTGTAATATTGTATTTTTTAAACACTTTTTCCAGACTTTCCTTTTTAACCGTTTGGGCAGCCTTGAGTTTTGACCTGGTGCGCATCCAGGACAAGATAATGAACATGGCTACAGCTAAAGCTGAGGTTATAAACCACCAGGTTTTCCAGAAAGGGGGGATCATATGGATGGGGATGGAGAGTCCTTTTTCATTCCAGATTCCATCCGGATTGGCTGCTTTGACGTGAAGAATGTATTTTCCTTTGGAGGGGCTTGGGAAAGAAATAGTGCGGTTGGGACCTGTGTGGATCCAATCTTCATCTCTTCCTTCCAGTTTAAAGGCAAACTGGTTCATGTCCGGATTGAAGAAACACAGGGCGGCAAATTCAAATGTGATAAATCCCGTCCTAGAATAGAGTTTCAGTTCTTTGAGAGATGAAAGCGGTTGTCCCAGGTCATGCTTTTTATTATGGATATAGAAGCCTGTCCATACAACCGGGGGAACAAAGGGATTCTTCTTTATGTCTTTTGGGTCAAAGCTGTTGTACCCGTTCATACCGCCGAAAAAGATTTGGCCCTCACTGGTTTTGAAAAAAGCTCCCCTGTTGAATTGCAGGGCCTGTATGCCATCATGGAGGCCGTAGGTTGTGATGCTTTTGGTTTCCGGATCGAGCGTCAGGAGCCCCCTGTTGGAGCTTACCCAGAGACATCCGTTTTCATCTTCCAAAATCCCGCAGATAATATCTCCGGAAAGACCATCTCTGTTTGTGTAGTATTTCCATTTTTCACTGGCTCTGTCATATTTGCTTATCCCTCCGAAAGTACCTATCCACATTTCCCCCTTTATGTCTTCAAGAACTGAAGTGACATGATTATCCAGAAGGGTGTTTTTTTGAGGATTACTCGACTCCGTCGTAAACCGGGTAAAATGACCGGTTCTTTTGTCCATCCTGTTCAATCCCCTTGCAGTCCCTACCCATAAATCACCTGAGCTGTCTTCACAGATGGCTGTGATATGGGGAAAGCTGAGGGTTGAAGAATCCTGCGGAGAGGAGAAAAACCGGGTGAAATTTCCTGTTCTTTTGTTGAATTTGTTGAGTCCGTTTTGTGTGCCGATCCATAAGATATCTTTGTCGTTTCTATCCTGGTGGATCACCTGGGCCCTGTTATGGGACAGGCTGTTTTTCGAATCCTTTCTTTGATTGAAATGCGTAAAGATTCCTGTTCCGGGATCAAGGCGGTTAAGCCCTGTTTTATCCAAACCCACCCAGATCATTCCGTCCCCGTCTTCAAGTACAGCTTGGACACTGCCCGCGCTTATGCTTGCCGTATCAGCCGGATCATGAAGAAAATGCGTGGTCAGGCCGCTCTTTTCATCTAATCTGTCTAATCCTTTGCTGGTCCCTATCCAGAGAGATCCTGATTCATTTTTGTAAACAGAACGGACATCGCTGTCGCTGATGCTTTGCGGATCAAAAGGATTGTGCTTGAAGTGTTTGAATTTTACTTGATCGTTGAGCGATTTGTTGATGCCTCCTCTTTGAGTCGCGATCCACATGATGCCGGATGAATCCTTGTAGAGGGAATTGATATGATTGCCGCTGAGGGAATCAGGGTCATTAGGAATGTGTTTGTAAGCCGTAAACCGTTCTGTCTTTTTATCAAATATCCTTAATCCGTCCCCCTGGGTACCGGCCCAGATGTTTCCTGCCCTGTCTTCCCATATGGAAATGATGTTTGAATGCCGGAGGTCGTTGGCCTCTAATTCATTTCCGAAATAGGCGGTAAATCCCTCACTTTCCTCATCAAGCCGGTTCAATCCTCCGTTTTTTGTGCCCACCCAGATCGTCCCTTGTTTGTCCTGAAAAATCGACCAGACTGTGTTGCTTCCGATGCTGCGCTGATCTGCTGGATCGTGTTTGTAATTCTGGATCTTCCGGGTCTCAGGATCAAATCGAAACAGGCCCGAGTCTTGAGTTCCGGCCCAGATATGGTTCTGGCTGTCTATGAGAAGGATCCATATGGTTTGAACATTCTCTCCTAAGGGTATCTTGGTGAATGTATTGTTTAGTCTATCATAGCGGCAGAGCCCGTTAGATCTGGTTCCGATATACAGATCGCCGCTCTTATCTTCTTGTAAGGAAAGAATAGTGTTCCCGGCTAAACTAACAGGATTTTCAGGGTCGTGCGTGAACGGAATAAATTCCTCATTTTGCCTAGCAAAGCGAAAAAGCCCGTACCCGTTGGTCCCGAACCAGATATCTCCTCTGCTGTCCTCTATCATGGGGAAGACAGAGAGGGGCCAAAGAGATGTTTCTTTGTCAGGCTGGCGGGGGTTGAAAAGAATGAAACGGTACCCGTCGTACTTGGCTAATCCTTCTCCTGTTCCAAACCACAGGAAGCCTTCTCTATCCTGCAGGATACTGGAGACAACAGAAACGGGAGCCGCGTTAAAGGAAGGGAGAATATGTTCGAATCGAATAAATCTTTGTGCAGAGGAAAACAAAAAGGCCGGAGCCCAAAAAAATAAAAAGAACACGGAGATTTTTTTCATAATGAATCAGGTGTTGTGTGTAATAAGAATGCAGTCATTTTTTTATGAACAGTTTGGGTACGTTATGATAATATACAGACTATCCCAAAAAAAGCAAACATGAAAAAACCGAAACTATTTTGTAACCTTTTGAGTATAATGAAGTCTATATAATTGACAGCCGAACAAAGGACAAACAGAATGGAATCTTTATCAGACAGCGCTATTATGGAAAAAGTACGAGACGGACAGGTTGAAAAATTAGCCATTTTATTTGAGAGGCATCATGTGAAAATTTTCAACCTTTTCTTGCGCTTGACCGGATCCCACAACCTGAGTGAAGACCTTGTGCAGGACGTGTTTATCCGCATTCTCAAGTACCGCTCCACATATGAAGGAAAAGGGAAGTTCACGGTGTGGATGTATCGGGTTGCACGAAATGTGCATGTGGATCATTTGCGAAAAAACAAAGGGACATATAATTTGGAGGACCAGTTCGAAGAGCCTGAAAGCGAAGAGGATTCCCCCATGCATGCTCTCGAACAAAAAAAGGATAAGGAACTTATCCAAAAAGCTCTTTCTCAACTTCCCGTGAAGAAAAGGGAAGCTCTGATACTGAGCCGTTTTCAGGATATGAAGTATAAGGAAATCGCAGAGCTTTTTGGATGCAGGGAAGGAACCATTAAAGCCAATATTCACAGGGCTGTCAAGCAGCTCGGGGAAATTTATCTTGAGCTGCAGGGAGGTGTGCCGTCATGACATGCAAAAAAACACAGGAAATGTTTACAGAGTATTTGACCGGTCGACTTTCAAAAAAGGAAAGAGAAGAGATCCAAACGCATGTGGCCGAATGCGACACATGCCGGAGGGAACTCGAGTCGTTGACTGAAATCTGGACAAAGCTGGGAGTCCTTGAAGAGGAACGGCCCAGTGACCGGCTCCGCACCCGGTTTTACAGTATGCTGGAGCAGTACAAGCAGGCTGAAGAAGAGATAGTCCGAAAAGAGAAGAAAGGCCTTTTCTCCCGTCTTAAGAACCTGTGGCCACGAAAACCGGTCTTTCAGTTTGCCCTGACCCTGGGAATGCTTGTAATGGGATTGGTCATTGGAAATGTGTGGACCGTAATCCCTCAGCAGGAAGCCGTAAACAAAGCACTGGTGGATGAAGTCCAGACTATGAGGCAGTCTCTGGCTGTATCCCTCATTGACCAGGACTCAGCCAGCGAAAGACTTCAGGGTATAAACATGAGCTATACTCTGGTCAACCCGGATGACAAGCTGCTGGATAAACTGCTGTCAACGCTCAACTCAGACCCGAGTGTGAATATCCGGCTGGCTGCTGTGGAGGCTCTGTATCTCTTCCACGATCATCCCAAGGTCAAGAAGGGATTGATCGATTCCTTATCCCAACAGTCTTCGCCCATGGTCCAGGCAGCACTCATTGACCTTATGGTGAGCATCCGGGAAAGAAGAGCCGTAGATGCCCTGAAAAGCCTGCTGGAGGAAGAGGGTGTGAATCCTGAAATAAAAGACAGGGCCGAACAGGGTATAAAGAGGTTGAGTTTTTAGAGGAGAAAAATTCTGTGAGAAAAGGGATCAACCATAGATAGAAAAAAAAGCAAAGGAGAAAAAAAAATGAAAAAAACAATCAAAAAAAATATTCAATTTTTAGGGATTGCACTTGTCATCCTTATGGCAGGCGGTTTTCTCTATGCCCAGGATAAAGCCGCGGACAAAGCCACGGTCCCGTTTTCCAATCCGGATGAACCGGGATTGGTCAAAGTGGGAGTGCAGCACGGAAGTATCATTGTTACAGGATATAACGGGAAAGAAGTTATGGTGGAAGCCAGAGTGAGAGAGAAACTGGTGAAAGAAGAAGAGATAGAGAGGAATGAAAAAGCCAGGGGACTGAAGCTTGTCCAGGTTGACTCCACAGGGCTCAGAGTCCTGGAAGATGAAAATGTTATGCGCATCAGTGTGAGTTCTTCCAAACAGACGGTGGACCTTTCCATCAGAGTGCCTTATTCCACTTCCGTAAGCATCAGGGCTTATGAGAATGGGGATGTAAAGGTTGAAAATGTAAACGGAGAGATCGAAGTCACCAATCAAGAGGGAAATATCGATTTAACAGGGATCTCCAGTGCGGTCGTTGCCCATGCTTATGAGGGAGAGATTAAGGCTGTGTTCAAGAGCGTGTCTCCGGACCTCCCCATGTCTTTCACCTCCTGGGAGGGGGATATAGATATCACTCTTCCCGCAGCCACCAAAGCCAACCTCAAAATAAAATCAGGCCAGGGCGAGGTGTACACTGACTTTGACCTCCAGATCGTCCGTAATCCTGACGAAGGATTTGATTTTGACTCGGATAAACTGAAAAACCTGAAGAGAGAAAATTTGAGAAATTTTTATTATCTCAATCCTCCCGAAGTCCCCGCTGTTCCGGTTGTGGTTTCAGGAGAGTCTATAGAAAATCTTGCTGTCAGCATCAGGGATGCAAGAGGCATAGCGCGGGGAGAGTATTATGACATCTCTTTCAACAGATATATCTATGCCAGAATAAACGGGGGCGGTCCTGTTTATGTGTTCAGCAACAACGAAGGGGATATCCTGCTGAGAAAAGCCAAGTAACGGAAATTCTAAAGGGCAGCCTCACTCTCTAAGGCTGCCCTTTTTTTTATCACGTGTTCGACCGTATATTTTCCCCAGGAAAAGGTAATCCCGACCGCTGCCACGTTTCCGGCAACGATCCCCGTCCAAACACCGTTAAGACCGAGCCCAAAAGTGATGCCGAGAAGGTAGCACATGGGTACCTGAAGGACAATGGTGCGCAGCAGGGTCACGATCAGAGAGCGGGTGCCTTTTCCAATGCCGCGGAACATGGCAGAAGTGAGCATGCCCAGGGGAACCGCAGGATAAAATAAAGCTGTGATCCGGAGAAACACAATCAATTCCTCCTGGATACGGGAAGCCTCTTTGGAATAGCTGAAGATATAGCTTATCTGCCCGGCGAACAGAGCCACAAGAATGCCAATTCCCAGTTCCATGAGCACTCCGATTTTAACCGCATACAGAAAAGCTGTTTTCAGTTTTTGTTTGTTTTGAGCCCCGAACGCAGCCCCTGTTACGGAAACCACTCCCGTAGCCATGCCCATAAGAGGGATGGTGCCCAGCATAATGATACGCCATCCGCTGGTAAATACAGCTACTCCGTCTGTTCCTCCGGCTTCAATGACCACAAGATTTAGTACGATCATGGCGGCAGACATGGAAAGCTGGGCCAGGGATGAGGGGAAGCCGACCGAGAGGATCTCTCTCAATATTTTCATATCCGGTTTGAAATCATGGAGAGTGATTCTGAGGTATGTTTTTTTTTGGATAAAAAGCCAGTAAAAGAACAAAACAGCGGATATGGCGATGGATATCAGAGTAGCCCATGCAGCTCCCACTACTCCCAGTTTGAATCCATAGATGAATAAGGGATCAAGAACAATGTTCAGGCAGGAACCAAGGGCTAAGCCATACATGGCTTTCTTTGCAGCTCCCTCTCCTCTGAGAAGCGCATTGGCGATATGAGAGAAAACAAGGATGCAGGTGCCGGCGAAAAGGATGCGGGCATAATTGGCGGCCATGCGCCCCACTTCCCCGTTCCCAGACAGAGAGCGGAAAAGTTCTCCGGTAAAAGGGAGGGCCCCCATACTGATGACCAGTGAAAGACCTATGGCAAACACGATGGTATGAGAGGCTGTGTTTTCAGCGGCTTTTTTGTTTCCTTCTCCGATTCTCCGGGAAACCGCTGAGCTTCCTCCCACTCCGATTCCAGCTCCCAGCGCCACTATGATCATAAAGAACGGGAAGAAGAGTCCCACGGCAGCCAATTGGTCGGCTCCCAGTCCGGCCACCCAGATGCCGTCTGCAATGTTATATAAAGCCTGAAGCAGCATAGCCAGCATCATAGGCGCTGAAAGCTTTAAAATGGCTTTTTTGGGGTCGCCCAAAAGGATTTTTACCCCTTTGGTCATGTGTTTTTCAGATTCCATGATGTTTTTTTAATATCCGGAATTTATCATTCTATGAAGATTTCAATACAAGTGAACAAATATACACGAGAAGCGGACAAATATAAAGTTAATTCTGTTTTTTTTTGGATTCTTTGCAGGAGAAATTAAGAGGTTAAAAGAAAAAGGAGACAAGGTTCACCTTTATTATCTAAGGGTGGTTATTCTTTAAAGGTGATCTTAAAAAGAGTGCCTTTGTCCATGGAAAGCCGTATGCTGCCGTTTATCTGCTTTACCAGGGAATTTACCAGATCCATCCCCATTGATTCTGCTTTGCTGAAGTCCAGGGCTTTGGGAAATCCTATTCCGTTGTCGCCAATGTTCAAGTGGTATGTTTTCCCTTTTTTGTAAAACTCTATGTTTATTTCCCCTTTTTTGCTTTTTGGAAAAGCATGTTTTAAGGAGTTGGTTATCAGTTCATTCGCAATAAGCCCTAAAGGCACGGCTTTGGTGATGTCAAGGAGGATGCCCTCTACATCTGTTTTTAATTCTATGTTTTGTGACAATTCCTTGTAATAGCTCATAAGATGGACTGACATCCGCTCTATATACATTTTGAAATCAATTCCCGCCAGGTTTTCTGAGCGGTAAAGCCTTTCATGCACAAGAGCCATTGACATGACCCGGTTTCTTGTATCTTTGAATATCTCCTGTGCTTTTTTATCCTTGATGCGCATTGCCTGAATGTTGATGAGGCTGGAAATGACCTGCATATTGTTTTTGACTCTGTGATGGATCTCTTTTAAAAGGACTTCTTTTTCTTCCAGGGATTTTTTGATTTTTTCCTCTGCTTTCTTGCGCTTGGTGATATCCCTTATAAACACAAGCCCTGCCGGTTCTCCCTGATATTGGATAAGGGAAACATTGATTTCAGCAGGGAAGGAAGAGCCGTCTTCTCTGACAAGAGAGATCTCGTAGATATTCTCGACTTCTTTTCCAGCTTTCCTTTTTTGAAAGTTATCCCAGACCTTTTTTTTGTCGTCAGGATGAACAAAATCCGTCATTGGTTTCCCGATCAATTCATGGGGAGGCATACCTATATACCGGGACGAAGTGGAGTTGGCAAACTGGATGATTCCGTCACGATGGATGATGATGGCATCGTTGCTGTTCTCAACGACCAGGGAATATTTTTCTTCACTTTCTTTTAGCGCTTGTTCTGCTTTTTTTTGTCTGGTGAGGTCTCTGACAGCCGTGATCCTGACCTCTCTGTCTTTGTATTTTATCTGCTTTCCGAGAAGTTCACCGGGGAAAATGGACCCGTCCTTCCTCAATCCTTCGGCTTCATAAGGTTCTTCCCTGCCCGAAAGCACATTTTCTTTAATTGTATCCTTCCATTTAGGCGCAGCTAATTCCAAAACATTCATGCCTATGGTTTCCTTCAGTTCATATCCGAACATTTCAGCGAAAGTCTTATTCGCATCCAGTATTTTTCCTTTATCATGCAGGACGATTCCCTCAAAAGAAGCCTCGGATAGACTGCGGAACCTCTCTTCGCTTTCCTTCCATTTGTTTTTTTCTAATTGGCTTTGGGATTTTGATTTTTCAAGTTCTGATATTCTCCGGCGCAGTTTTTCTGTTTCATTTATTAGTTGTTGTTTAGTCTTTTTTTCTGTTCTCATATTAATTTCTGACAAATATGTAGTATGTCTTTCTTTCGTTACTATTATATACAGATAATGAGTCTAGAAATCAAATGAAAAACCGTGAAGATTTCTTTTTGGTTAGGCTTTTGCCCCGGGTTGAGCCGGTTCAGTATTTTTTGGCGGCAGGACGTTGTATTCCTCGCCGAATTGAGCCAAAAATTCAAGGCTGAAAGCTCTGAACCAGTTATTATTCTTTTTTCAAGAAAAAAAAAGGAAACTTGACTTTACATTACATGGAAACTCTGTTTGACTTAACGCATTTTTTTTAATTTGATATTGCTTTAAAATACAGCTCGCATTATGATTGAAAAAAAATGTCCGGCAAGGTTATAGAGAAAATAAGTACTGTCACCACAGTTTTCTTTCTGATTTCCTTCTGCCTCCTGTATTCAGAGAAAAATGATTCAGGCCAGGAACCGCAGTACGGCGGCGTATTCCGGATCAAACTCTTTTCTGACCACTTTGAAGGAGAGCTTGATCCCATTAAATCCGGTTCTTCCATATTCCTGTCCGAACAGTTATATGACGGCCTGGTCAGATTGGATAAGAATTTCAATGTTATCCCCTCTTTGGCTTCATACTGGGAGATATCGCCGGATGGAAAAAAATACACATTCCACTTAAGGAGAGGAGTTCTGTTTCATCATGGAGGTGAGCTGACATCGGAAGATGTGAAATATTCCCTTGAGAGGATCCTGAAAAAGGAGAACAGCTCACCACATTATCAGTATTTTTTGTCCCGTGTAGAGGGAGCTGAGGCATTCAGGGAAGGGAAGGCCGAGCAAGTGTCAGGTTTTAGCGCGAAGGACAAATACACTTTTGAAATTCTCTGGATCAAGCCCTACGTGTCTGCGCTGTATTTAATGAGCATGCATTTTTGTAAAATCCTGCCTAAAGACAGGCCTCTGGAGATGGGAGATAAGTTTTTCTTAGATCCTTCAGGGACAGGCCCGTTTGCCTTTGAATATTGGTTGAGGGACACAAGGTTAGATATAGTGGGAGTTCGTTTAAAGCGGAATGAAGGCTATTTTATAGGAATGCCGTATTTAGAGGCGGTTGAGTTTTGTCCTCTCTACAATCGGGATCACTTTTTTTGGGGAGAGATTGATGCTATGCCACTGGTTTCTCCCAGCCTGATCGGTTCTAAATACAAGATTCTTGAGGATGGATCTATTAATACCGCATTTCTGGGAATAAGCTGCCACATTCCTCCTTTTGACAGACCGGAGATAAGAAAGGCTGTTAGCCTCGGGATTGATAAGGAGAAAATTATCCGTCAATTGAATGAGCCGCAGTACTTGTTCCAGGCTGTGAACAATTACATTCCTCCCCGGCTTCAGGGATTTTTCCCTGACAGGCATGACACGACGGACCTCAAACACGCACGGCAAATATTGGATCAGCAGAATGTTCAATTCCCGGTTTTGCTTTTTTTCGTTCAGTTACCAAAATCAGACTATAAGTACAGTATTTTTAAATGCTTGAGGAACCAGTTGAATGTTCTGGGGATTAAAGTAAGGCTGCGCTATTTTGAGACCTTTCAGGAAATCAAGAATAATGAAAAGCCCTACCTGGTATACATTGAAAAGAAAATGAATTTTCCTGACCCTGAGGATATAATAAGAACTCTTTTTTTCTCTCAATCTGTGTTCAATTCATTCGGCTACAGCAGCCCTGAGTTGGACCAGCTTTTGAGGGGTGCTGAACTGGAGAGGAGCTGGACAAAACGCATAGAGCTTTTTCAGCGCATTGAACAGATTTTGCGCTCTGAAGTTCCTGCGGTCCCTCTTTTTAACAAACAGAATAGAATGGTCATGCAGCCGTACATAAAAGGAGTTGAAGAGCCGGCGCTCGGTTTTTATTATTTAGAAGTTTGGAAAATTTGGATTGATAAATAAAATAAAGCACAAAGAGTGAAAAGATGTCTCTACGGGCGAAGTTTGTTACGGCCATAACAGCGCTGCTTTGTTTTCTGGTGGCAGCCATACTCTTTCTTATCGAAAGAAGAGAGGAAAAAGCCATTTTTGAGGAACATAAGAACAGGGGAGTTTTAACAGCCAGGAACATTGCTTATTTGAACCTGGAGCCGCTGATGTTCTGGGATGTAGAAGGAGTTAAAAATAACATTCAGGGACAAATAGATCAAAAACTTATCTATGTGGTTTTTTTTGACCAGCAAAAAAGGCTGTTTGCGGCCACTGATTTTGCTGAGAAAAATGAACAGGTCTATACTACCTCCTCTCTTGAAGGTCCGGTTAA
Organism: uncultured Eubacteriales bacterium; assembly: GCA_964624145.1. Classification (GTDB taxonomy): domain Bacteria; phylum Acidobacteriota; class Aminicenantia; order Aminicenantales; family Aminicenantaceae; genus WJMT01. The sequence continues at coordinate 24,179 of CAZUXT010000038.1, forward strand.
TGAAAGCACTTATTATTTTGAAAGAAAAGAAATAGAATATGATGATAAGGGTAAGAATAAGTCGGTCTTGGAAATTGAGATTCCTGTTTTCGCAAGAGGATCCAGCACCCAGTGGGGTTCCATTAAAGTGGGACTGTCTTTGGAAGAAATGAAGGAAGAGATGCGCCGGACCCGGCTTATGCTGATACTTATCGGATTGGGAGGGATTCTGGTTGGTATAGGGGGGGCTGTTTTTCTCTCCAGCCGGATTACCGGCCCCATCAAGAAACTGACAGATGCCACTTTTAATATTTCACGCGGGGATTTTTCCCAGGAGATAAATGTCAGCTCCCAGGATGAGATCAGGAAATTGGCTGAGAACTTTAACGAGATGAACCGCCAGCTTCTTCTTGCCAGGAAGAGAATGGAAGCCGCGAACAAGAAATTGATACAGACAGAAAAACTCGCTTCCATAGGAAGGATCTCAGCAAGCATTGCTCATGAGATAAGAAATCCTCTTACTTCCGCTAATCTGAATATTCAAAAGGTCCTGCAAAGTGAAAACTTGGAAGATGTGCAAAAAGAGCACCTTAATCTTTCCCGGGAAGGAATAGTCCAAATCGAAAAGTTCATAAAGGAACTCTTGAATTTTACCAGGGTTTCCGAACTCAACAAAGAGAGGTTTTCCGTTCGGGAAATAACAGAAGAGTCCTTAAAAATGATTTCAGATTCCCTGCAAGAGAAAAAAATCAAGCTCTCTGAGTATTATGAGAAGGACTTGCCTTCTGTTTACGCTGACGGAGACAAGCTCCGCCAGGTCATATTAAACCTTTTAGGCAATTCCAGAGATGCCGTGAAAGAAGGCGGTGAGATAGGCATCTTTGCCTATCTTTCTCAGGCACCTGGCAAAAAAAGTGTTACCATAGAGGTCATTGATAACGGCTGCGGAATTCCGGAGATGGACAGAGAAAATATATTTGAACCTTTTTTTACCAATAAATCTTCCGGAATCGGATTGGGTTTGGCTAATGCCAAAAAAATCGTGGAGCAGCATCAAGGCTCGATTAGAGTTAAGGAAACAGAAAAGCAGGGGACTTGTTTTGAAATCACACTGCCTGTGGAGGAAGAAAAATGAAGTCTATTTTGATTATTGATGATGATAAGTTGATCCGGAAAAGTCTTTCTTCCCATTTCAGTAAAAAGGAATTCCAGGTATTCACTGCGGAAGACGGCAAGTCAGGCATAAGAGAATTCGAAGAAAATTTACCTGATTTGGTCCTCCTGGATATCCGCCTTCCGGATATCGACGGTTTGGAGGTCTTGAGAAAGATTAAAGAGGGAAACCAGCAGGCCTGTATCATCATCATGACCGCATATGATGATATGAAAACCACAGTAGAAGCCGTAAAATCAGGAGCGTTTGAGTATTTGGTTAAACCCCTGGACTATGTGGATATGGATTTAGTCATTGATAAAGTTTTCAAGGTAAAGAGCCTTGAAGATAAAATGAGCTATCTTGTAGGGGAAAAGCAGAAAGAATACACCATTGACAATATCATAGGAAGCACCCCTAAAATGAGAGAAGTGTATAAGTTGATCGGCTCCGTAGCGAACACCAGGGCTAATGTGCTCATACAAGGGGAAAGCGGCACAGGAAAGGAATTGGTCGCTAAAGCCATTCATTATAACAGCATCTATGGGAATGAACCGTTCATCGTCATAAACTGTTCCACTCTTTCAGATACACTCCTGGAAACCGAGCTGTTCGGTCATGTAAAGGGAGCCTTCACTGATGCGGTCTATGATACGAAAGGAAAGTTTGAGATCGCGGGCAAAGGCACTCTTTTTCTTGATGAAATCGGGGATGTCTCGTTGAACGTGCAGTCTAAGTTATTGAGAGTGTTAGAAAACCGGGACTTCATGAAAGTAGGGGGGCAGGAGATCCTCCAAACAGAAGCAAGGATCATTGCCGCAACAAACCACAAACTCAAGGAACTGGTCAAAGAAGGGAAGTTCAGGGAAGATCTTTTTTACAGGCTAAAAGTAGTGGAAATCAATCTGCCTTCCCTCCGGGAGAGAAAAGAGGATATCCCTCAATTGGCGGCTTATCTGTTAGAAAAAATAAACAGGGAGTTGAAAAAGAACGCAAAAAAAGTTTCTCCTGAAGTGATGGATTTTCTTGTTAGCCTGCCGTGGAATGGAAACGTCAGGGAACTGGAGAATGCACTGACCAGAGCTGTTATCTTAGCTAAAGGAGACGTGATCCTCAAAGAGAATTTACCTGTGGAGCAGAGCGAAAAGGAAATGGTTCCCAAAAAGATGGTTGCTCTGGCAGAGGTTGAAAAAGAATACATTCAGTATGTTTTAAAAAAAGTCAAAGGAAACAAAAGCAGGGCCAGCCGGATTCTGAATATAAGCCGTCCCACCCTGGATAAAAAAATAGACGAGTACAGCAACAAATCTTGACTGTAAAAATATTTTACGGTTTGTCAATTATATTTACTCACCATCTGTCAAAATTACCTGATTAACGGAGGGTTCCTTCCCTGTAATCCGAAGTATCAATTCATTTGGCATGAAATATGCTATGTCAAAAGAATGAAAGAAAAGAAAAAGGAAAGGACATGAAAAAAACCGAAATGAAGAAAGTTGTGGTGGTGGATGATGATGAATCCATAAGGAAAACTTTCTTCCTTCTTCTGCATGAAAATTATAGGGTTTATCCGGTTAAAGATTCGGAGGAAGCTCTCAAGCGTTTCGAGGGATTGGATATAGACCTCATTATAGCTGATTTTAGGCTGCCTCACGCCTCTGGCCTGAAGATGATAGAGAGATTCAGAAAATCGGGATTTAAAGGAAAAGCCATATTGATTTCAGCTTTTCCTGATCTTGTCAATCCAATGGAATTAAACCGGCTTTCAGTGGACCACTTCTTTGTTAAGCCTCTGGAATTGGGGGAATTGACCTATTCTATTGATTGCCTTTTAAGCAATTTAAACTGAAACAGCAAATCAATGAAAAGAAGAGACAAAAGGGGGAGAAAATGAATTCGAGGGTATCCTTATTCTACAAGAAAAAGCATGAGTTCGCTTTTGGCGGCAGCCAGAACAATGATGTGAAAAGGTTCAATGAATTATTCAAAGATTTCATCGAGGAACAAAATCAGACGAAAAGCGGGATATCAAAGCGGGATTTTCTGACTAACTTCCTTGAGCACTTCTGCGTAAAGAATGATATCTCGTTTCGAGAGCTTATGGACCAGCTGGAAAGGGCTTTTTTAGTCAGGATTTTGTCTGAGATGAACGGCAATCAGAAGCTGGCATCAGAGATACTGGGCATCAAACACACCACTCTTCATGAAAAAGTTAAAAAGCACAAGATTCAGTTCAAAAAAGATTCTCTGTAAAGAATAGAAGAGCTTTTATAAGAAATTTATCCGGACTGTCAGTGTTAAAAAGTGATTTTTATCCCTGCCTGAAACACAATCCCGCTGAGATTCACTTCGGCTTTTCGCACATCAGACCAATACGAACCTGTGGGTTTGTCATCCGAAAGCTCTAATTGCGGGTATTTCTTGCCTGCTTCCTCATAGTCACCGAACCAAAGAGTCATGTCTTCTTCTGTCCCTGAGTCAGATGAACCGACGCTTGAATTGAGGTCCCACTCCATGTCACCGGTCAGGTCCGTGAGTTTGGCATATCGTCCCTTAGCTCCTACGACCAGGGCTAAATTGGGCGCAATGCCGAATTCCAGGTCAATCCCTCCGTGGAATCCGAAAGCATTGGACTTGGCGCTCCAGGTCTGTGTTGATTCTATCCATAAGATTCCCAAATCCTCCCTCATATAGGTCTCGAACTCAGCTGTTCCCAGGTAGTATCCAAGACCGGCGTTCAGAACAACCTCCATGAAACTTCCCACGGGGATCCCGTAGTAAAAGCTTAACGTTATGGGTATAGCGGAAAATTTAGGGTAGAAAGAGAGTTCTTCAGTTATTACACCATAAATATCCAGTTCCACAGCGGTTTCCTTTCCTGCCGAGATATACCCGGCTCCGATACCAACGCTGAGATGGGGCATGAAGTTGATGAGTATCTCCCCGCCGAAATCCATTCCCATCTTAAGCATTTCGAACTCAGAGTCTGCGGATACATAGGAAGTATCATCAATCAGGTCATTATATGCCTGCAGATGGTCATTGAAATCGTTCCGCATGAGCAGTGAACCGCCTCCCATAATCCTGAAACCGAACTTTATGTTGGATTGATTGGCCTGCCCTTGAGCGAGCTGGAGAGGTTCGCTCTCATCGTCTGCTGCGGCTGTTCCGGGCAGAATGAGAAGAATAAAAAAGATAATTGTTAAAGAAATCCAAAGTTTGCTTCTCTTCATTTTTCCTCCTTACTGATCTCACATATGATATCTTTTTACTGGGAAAAAGCAATCTTTTTTTGGGGGAAGACTAAGCGTGTATCAAAGGCCGCTAAAAGAAGACCTTTATCCCTGCCTGAAACACAATCCCGCTGAGATTGACTTCTGCTTTGCGAACATTGGACCAAGAAGAGCCGGAGGGTTTATCTTCCGAAAGCTGTACTAGCGAGTATTTCTTACTTCCTTCCTTATAGTC
>CAZUXT010000039.1:0-28053 GCA_964624145.1 uncultured Eubacteriales bacterium
TAAAAAAGGAGGTTGATTAAAAAAGACTTGCATCACATCATCATAGAAGGAATTTCTTTTTTCTGTTGATTGTGATTTTCCCTCCGTTTCATCAAATTTCCGCCCTCAAAGCAACTTCACCATTAATAATACACACAAGAAACATGTCCGGTCAACAAGTAACCCACAAAAAAGAGAGAAAGAGAGCTGAGCCTGAGGAGGCGGGTGAATGAGACAATTCGCATGGTTCCCCCGCAGTCAGGACATCTGATCATGTGAAGGTAAAATAATGATTTCCACTTACAGTTGCTCCTTTATTTCCGAATATACGGATTGGATGAGGCTTTCTTCCCTGCCTTCTATGATGATCCTCATGACAGGCTCCGTATTAGAGGGCCTGACGTGCAGCCAGAAATCAGGGTATTCGATCCTCAATCCATCTTCCGTATTTATCTCGCCTTTATTGAATTTTGACTTCACCAGGTTTATGATCCTTTTTCTGTCACTGAAGCCGGCTGTGACCTTTTCCTTTATCATCTTGTACTGAGGAAGTTCTTGTTTGAGCTGGGAGACTTTTTTTGACGAACGGGCCAGGTATTCCAGGATCAAAGCCATGCCTGTGAAGCTGTCCCTGCACGCATGAGTATCAGTGACTATAATGCCTCCGTTTCCTTCGCCTCCTATTTTTGAGCCTGTTTCCAGCATTTTTTTTGAAACATTGATCTCTCCGACTTTTGTTCTTAAGAGCTTGACCCCGGCTTTTCTGGATATATCCTCAATCACCCGGGATGTGGAGAGGTTTATCACAACCGGTGATTTCTGCCTGAAGGATAAATAATAACGCACGGCTAAGGCCAGGGTGTATTCTTCGCCGATAGGCTGACCCTTCTCATCCACCACGGCCAGCCTATCAGCGTCTGCGTCCTGGGCAAACCCGATATCAGCTCCGTGTTTTTTCACGGATGCGCACAGATTCCCTATGTTTTGAGGCAGGGGTTCCGGTTTTCTCGGGAATCCATCGGATAATTTGCAGTTGATACACAGGACTTCCGCACCCAGTTTTTCGAGGAAATTTTTTACATAAGGGGAAGCGGCCCCTCCGCAGGGATCAACTATGACTTTGAGCTTTTTCCTTCTGATCGCATCTGTATCGATGAATTGAAGGATCCTCTTCTCATGGACTCTGAACGGATGCGGCTCTTTTTTGATGACGCCTGATTTATGGACTCTTTTGAACTTTCCCTGATAATAATAGTCAAGGAGTTCTTCCGCTTCATAGGGATTGAGGAAAAAGCCTCCTTTTTTTACGAATTTAAGAGCATTCCATTCCACAGGATTGTGTGATGCGGTTATGGATATCCCTCCATTCAATTTTTTTGATTTTACATAAAACTGGAGGGAAGGGATGGGAAGTATTCCCATATCAATTGGGGTCGAACCGCAGGAAAGCATGCCGGAGAAAACAGCGTATTTGAGCATTTCTCCGGAAGGACGGGTATCTCTTGCCACCCCTATTTCTCCTTCTCCTATGAAACTGGAGAAAGCTTCTGAGAACTTCAGGATCAGCTGGGGAGTGAGGCTCTGTCCCACTATTCCCCTTATTCCGGAGATGCTTATTTTTAAGTCAGATACCCTCAAGTTTCAATCCTTTCCTTTATTTCTTCTTCAATGCCAGTGACGGATTCACTGTCCCGGCCTTCGATCATTATTCTCAAAATGAATTCGGTTGAAGAAGGTCTTATGATAAACCAGGCCTTTTTCCTATCGATCCTGAGCCCGTCCGTAACATCCGGATTTTCTCTGGAGTACTTTTCTTCAAGCATGTCCATGACCCTGTAGATTTTCTCCGGGGATACCTGTATTTTTATTTTTTTTCTTATCAGTTCCGGAAAAGGTGACACGATCTCAGAAAGGCCTTTCCTTTCTCTGGCCATAAGGTCAAGAACCAGGGTCAGGGCTAACAGAGAGTCGTATCCAGGTGAAAATGGAAGAAAGAGAAAGCTTCCGCTTCCTTCACCTCCGGCTTTTGCACCTTCCGCACGCATGGTGTGAGATACGGCAGACTGCCCCACTTTTGTCTTTATTATCCGTATATCAGATGAATCTCCCACCCAGTCTATGAGGGAGGAAGTAGCTACCGTAGACACAGCGGTTTTTATCCTGTCTTTGAGTGAGAGAAGGCAGAGGGGGAGTGTCATCTCTTCACTCAGCCCGACTCCTTTTTCCGACACAAAGGAAAGCCGGCTTCCGTCAGAGTTGACCAAAAAACCGATATCTGAGCCAGTGGCCTTGACCACAGCTTCGGCTTGAGATGAATTTGCTGCAGAAGGCTCTGGAGAGTGGAAAAACGGTTTATCGATTTCATCATTTATGGAGATCATGTTCAGCCCGAAAAACTCGCCATACGGTTTAATAAAAGGAGAAACAGCTCCATTACACGGGTCTGCCGTGCATGTAAATCCAGCCTTTTTTATTTCTTTGAGGCTGACGATCTGTGACAGGGCTTCAAGGTATTGATCAAACGGAAAGGAGCTTTCTTGAACTGTGCCGAGTTTGTTCCACGGCGCTTTTTGAAAGGATCCTGCTTCATACACATTAAAGACCTCGGGTCCTTCGGATGCCTCAAGATAATACCCTTCCCGGTTTAATAGAAGGATGGCATTCCAGGGAGAGGGATTATGGCCTGCAGATACGGATATCCCTCCGGAGAAACGGGTTCTTCTTAGGTGAAACTGAAGAAAAGGAGTGGGGATTCTTCCATAGTCCACACAATCCAGTCCGGAGGCAACAACAGAAGAAATCGCGGACATGGCGAGCATGCGGCTTGATTCTCTGCCGTCCCTGGAGAGAGCCATACTCCCTTTTTCCAGATAGGATGAAAAAGCGGATGCGAATTCGGAAGCGATTTCAACATTGAGCGCTTCCGGAACCTTTCCCCTTATTCCGGAAACAGATATCCTCAGGCGGTCTTCCAATTTTTAACTCCTATAGCCTTTTTCCCTTTTTATAAACAGCTTCGACCTCAAAGGATTTGTTGAGAAGGATAAAATCCGCATCCTTCCCTTGTTTGATTTCAGGTGCTGGAAGGCCGAGGAATTTCAAGGCGTTTGTGCAGGTAAGAGGTATGATTTCTTCAGGCTTGATACGGAATTTAAAAAGAGCGGCAGCTTGTTCGGGAACAGATGTGGCTCCGCCGGCAAGAACATCATTTTTAATTGTGATTCTGTGGCCAGTAGAGTCTGTTTTTATATGCGGGAATGAACGAGAGCCGGAAAAAGCCTGTGGGATCATGTCCGAGGTCAGGCAGAAAGAGGGGCCTTTTACTTTTAAAAGAAGGCGGAAAAAGTCCATGGAATTATGGATCCCATCAGCTATGAATTCAAGCTGCAGGCCGTCAAGGAGAAGGCCTGCGCCAGTGAGGCCGATCTCTCTGTGATGGAGCGTGCTCAGGGCATTGGGGTAGTGTGTCATATGCCTGAGGCCGAGGTCATAGAGTTTTAAAAAGTCCCTGTACGTTGCCTGGCTGTGTCCTGCCGAGGGTATTTTGCCGGCATTGAGTGCTTTGGTGACAAAGATGTCTGAATGTGTCATTTCAGGGGCGAATGTGTGTATTTTGTAGCTATCGATACTCAATAATTCCTCAATATTCTGGATGGTAGCAGGGAGTATGTATTTTTCGTCCTGTGCTCCTTTTTTAGCCGGACTGATAAAAGGGCCTTCCACTCTTAAAAAAGGAATAATACTGTTCGGGTTTTCTGCTTTGTATTTTTTGAATGAGGCGGATATTTTCTTCAGTCTGTCCACAGATGAACAGCTTATCGTGGGCACTGCACAGAAAACACCTGAGCATTTGAGTTTCTTCTCAAGAGGGTCGAAGTCGCTTTTTTCAAAGTCTTTCCCCCAACCTCCATGTATATGAGGCTCTGTATACGGAGGGATGATATAGGCGGCTTTATAAGGCCTGGTTTTCAGATTATTGACTATTTTTCCTTCATTTATTTGAAATTCTGATTCTGTAAAACGCCCGTCTCTCCAGATCTTTCCTTTAAAACTCTGGATGTCTTTCTTCTTTCCGCCAGAAGCTTCCATGAATGAACTCGCATTGGTTATTTTCTTATAAACAGATTTTTAATTCAAATTTTTATTCCCATTTTCACCAGAAATTTAATAAAATACGGAGAGACATGTCTCATCACAAACCATTTGATTATAAAAACAGTGAAGAGCTTTTAAAGGCTTCAGAGGATTTAGGATACAGACTTCCCTTTAGTGAGAACATATCCAGCCTTTTTAAGAAGATCTCCATCAGCAGCACTCCGGTACCGAACCGCCTTGCTGTTCAGCCCATGGAAGGATTTGATGCGTATCAGAACGGAGCTCCTAGCAAGTGGACGGAGAGACGTTACCTTCGCTATGCAGAGGGGGGAAGCGGGCTTATTTGGTTTGAAGCAACCGCGGTCACGGATGATTCAAAATCAAATCCGCGTCAGCTCTGTATCAGCAATGAGAACATTGATTCTTTTAAAACGCTTGTTGAAAAGGTCCATTCAGCCGCGGCAGAGAAATTCGGCACATCACACCGTGTTTATTGTGTGCTTCAGCTCACTCATTCAGGAAGATACAGCAGGCCTAAAGAAGGGTATAAGCCTAAAGTTGTGAATTTCAATCCGTTTTTAGACAAAGATTCTCAGAATCTTGAAGTCATAAGTGATAGAGAACTTGATTCGCTGCAGGATGACTTTCTGGAAGCAGCGCGTCTGGCCTTTCATGCGGGTTTTGATGCGGTAGACATAAAGAGCTGCCATGGATATTTGTTGAACGAATTGCTGGGGGCTTATATGCGGCAAAACAGCCGCTATGGTGGGGGATTTGAGAACAGAACCCGGTTTCTGACGGAAGTGGTTCATAAAATCAAATCCAATATAGAGGGACTGGATGTCTCATCGCGCATAAACGCGTTTGACGGGATCCCTTTTCCTTATGGATTCGGATTTACCAGAGAATCGAGCCTTGATATAGATCTTACTGAGATAAAGGTCCTCATACGAAGGCTCCTGATCCTGGGCTGCACTTTGCTTAACATCACAGCGGGTCATCCTTATTATAAACCTCATATCACCAGGCCCTTTGACAGACGGGCGCCCGGAACCCCCATACCGGAGGAGGATCCTCTGGAGGGAGTGATAAGGTTAATAAGAACCGTTTCAAACCTGCAGCAAGAATTTCCCGATGTGCCGTTTGTAGGGTCAGGATATTCATGGCTCCGCCAGTTTTTCCCCTTCGTAGGATCAGCGGTTATCAAAGAGAAAAAGGCTTCTTTTATAGGACTAGGAAGGAGTTCCTTTGCTTATCCGGATGCCCCATGCGACCTTATGCAAAAAGGCAAATTGGATAAGAAGAAGGTCTGTATCACCTGTTCGCGGTGTACAGAACTGATGCACCATCTGGCGAAAACAGGATGTGTCCTGCAAGACAGATCCATATACGGGGAGGAATATAAAAATATGAGAAGGTCCCTTAACCGTTCGGAGTCAGAAGGATGATAAAAAAAAGCACGATCAAAGTGAGGGGGATGAGCGTTCCCTGCTATTCTTTAAATACCCTTGTCATAGGGAGCGGTATTGCGGGTCTCAATGCAGCGCTCTGCCTTTATGAACATGGCTTGAGAGACATAGCTGTGGTCACAGATGGCCTGGGAAGGGGGACGTCCAATAATGCGGGCTCTGATAAGCAGACCTATTACAAAATGTCGCTTTCAGGAAGCAAACTGGATTCCCCTGAGAAGATGGCTCATGACCTTTTTAAAGGACGCTGCATGCACGGAGATATGGCTTTATGCGAAGCTGTAAACTCCGTAAGATGTTTTATGAACCTGGTGCGTTTGGGAGTGCCCTTTCCTCATGATACCTATGGTTCCTATGTGGGGTATAAAACAGATAACGACCCTCTGGGGAGAGCTACTTCGGCCGGCCCACTCACATCGCATTTGATCTGCCGCCGAATGATTGAGGAGATAAAACAAAAAGGCATTAAGATCATGGATAAGCATGAGGTCATTGCTCTTCTGGATGCGGAGGAAGACGGCCAAAAGCAGGTAAAGGGCGCTGTGGCGTTAGACAGGGATCAGCTCGATTCCGGATCCATGGGATTTGTGGTGTTTAATGCGGTAAATATTATTCTGGGAACCGGGGGACCGGCCGGTATGTATAAGGCTTCAGTCTATCCTGAAAGCCAGCAGGGATCCACCGGGCTTGCCTTTGAAGCAGGAGCAGCCGGAAACAATCTCACTGAGTCGCAGTTTGGTCTGGCATCCGTGAAGTTCAGATGGAATCTCTCCGGTACGTACCAGCAGGTCATTCCCAGGTATATATCAACGGATGAAAACGGCAGAGATGAAAAAGAGTTTCTCAATCCTTTTTTCCCGGATATGGGCACCCTGTCCACCGCCATATTCTTGAAAGGATACGAGTGGCCTTTTGATGTGGAAAAAATCCGAAATTACGGGTCATCACTGATAGATGTCCTTGTTTACAGAGAAACCGTAAAAAAAGCAAGGCGTGTTTTCCTGGACTATATGCAGAATCCGAAAGGTGAAGGAAAGATGTCCGGGTTTGATTTCTCCCTGTTGGATAAACAAGCCTATACTTATATTGAAAAATCCGGCGCTTTGTTCGGCACACCTGTCCAGAGACTCAAAAAAGCGAACCTGCCTGCCTTCCGGATCTTTAAGGAGCACGGGATCGATCTGGAAAAAGAGAGATTGGAGATTGCCGTATGCGCCCAGCACAACAATGGAGGATTGAAAGCCAACATCTGGTGGGAGTCGAATGTCAAACACCTCTTTCCCGTCGGAGAGGCCTGCGGCACGCACGGGGTCCGTCGTCCGGGCGGGTCCTCCATAAACGCATGTCAGGTGGGAGGACTGCGCGCAGCTGTGTTCATCTCAAAAAGATATGCCCATGACCCTCCGGATTCGGAAGATTTTTTGAAAGGTTCGCAGGATAAAATATCCGAAACCATTGCGTTTGCCCGGAGCCTTTTATCAAAACCCGGTTCCAATGATTTTTCTCTGAGTAAAGCCACAGGAGAGATAAAAAAGAGAATGTCATCTCACGGAGCGGTCGTGAGGGAAAAAGAGGTTGTTTTTAGGGAAAAACAAAAGGCCTGGAAGCTTTACGATCGGGTGAAAAAGGAGATGACGATAAGGTCCAAAAAAGAACTTCCTGAAGCGTTTAAGTGTCTGGATCTATGCCTTACGCACGCTGTATATCTGGAAGCTGTGTATGAGTACCTGGAAAAAGGCGGTAAAAGCAGGGGGTCCTCTATGGTGCTGGACCCTCAAGGACAAAAGCCCTGCGAGGCCTTAAGAGACGATTGGAGATATACCTGTGAGAAAGCCGGTTCTTATACGGAAAGCAGGATCCTTGAAGTGAGTCTGGATAAAGACCTTTCCGTAAAGAAAAGATGGGTCAGTATCCGGCCGGTTCCCACAAAAGAGGCATGGTTTGAAAATGTTTGGAGGGACTTCAGGAATGATAAGATAATAAAAGAGGAGATATAAAGTGGATAAAAGAAAAGTGGCCTTGATCACAGGAGCGTCCAGGGGAATAGGGCGGGGGATTGCTCTGGAAATGGCGAAAAATGGATTCAATATTGCGGGAAACGCCACGCGTCTATCCTCTCCTGATAAAAAATCAGGACTTCTGGAAGTGAAGAAAAAAGGGGAAGAGCTCAAAGCAGAATTTCTCGCTGTTAAAGGAGATATTTCTGATTTAAGCTTTCACGAGAAACTCATTGACGATGTCATGCAGAGATTCGGGGTCATAGATGTGCTCGTAAATAATTCTGGAGTAGCGCCTTTGGAAAGAAAAGATATTCTCGAGACAACGCCTGAGAGTTTTGACAGGGTGCTGTCCATCAATATCCGTGGAGCTTTTTTTCTCACTCAAAAAGTGGCCAGGCTTATGATCGAACTCAAACAAAAGCACCCGGATTACAAGCCCTGTATCGTGTTTATCTCTTCTGTTTCCGCTGTATTGTCCTCTCCATCGAGAGCCGAATACTGTGTCTCCAAAGCCGCACTGAGCCAGGCCGCTCATATCTATGCCCACCGGTTAGCGGATTACGGGATCAACGTTTATGAGATACGCCCGGGTATCATTGCAACGGATATGACAAAACCCGTTCAAAAGAAATACGATCGACTGATCAGTGAAGGATTTGTCCCCCAGAAAAGATGGGGCACAACCGAAGATGTCGGGAAAGCCGTTGCTGCGCTTGCCAGGGGGGAGTTTTCTTATTCCACGGGCGCTGTCATCGAGGTCAGCGGAGGCATGAACATAAGAATGTTTTGATTTCAAAAGGGGCGGAGTATAAAAATGAACAAATCGGAAAAAATATTTAACTTACTGAAAAAAAGAAGGTTAGTGGCTTTATTGAATCCGAAAAGTACAAGCGAATGCGTCAGAGCCTATGAGATTTTAAAAAGAGAAGGGATCGTGCTTGAGATCGCTCTGCGGTCGCCGTATGCAGAAAAGGGGATAAAAGAGATTATGGACCGCTATCCGGATGCTCTTCTCCTTGCCGGAACCGTCATGACGAAAAAGCAGGCGGAAAAAGTGATCGGCCTCGGTGCTGCCGGTGTTGTATCCGCTGATTATATTCCCGGTGTGGTCGATGCCTGCATAAAAAAAGATATCCTGTGTGTTCCCGGAGGGCTTTCGGATATCGGAAAACAGCTGGTCCAGAAGGCAGAAGGGTACGGCTGTTCTATGGATGCGCTTAGAAAGAAGTACCCCTATCAATGGGTTTATAAGCTGTTTCCCGCTTTTTCCGGTGACAGGGACCATATGGCTCTCAAAAAGGCCTGGGAAGGCCCGTACAGAGATATCACTGTTTTCTATACCGGCGGAATAAAGCTGGAAAACCTTGAACAGGCCAATGCTTCAGATCCGGAAGGGATCTTCTGTGCTTCAGCATTGACCAAAAATATGAGAGACCTTGATTTAATGAAAAAGGATAGTGCCCTGTGGAAGGATAGATTAAGCCCGAGAAGAGCCGCACGGGAAAAGAAGCCGGTTTCAAAGAAAGGCCCTGTCATAAAGGTTGTGACATTCGGAGAGATCATGCTGAGGCTTTCCTCGGACAAGGGATTCCGCCTTGAGAATGCAAACACACTGAATGTCCATTTTGGCGGGGCAGAGGCCAATGTGGCTGTTTGCCTGGCGAGGTTCGGTATGGAATCCTTTTTTGTTTCAGCTGTTCCGAAAAATGACATCGGAGACGCCGCGGTCAGTACCATAAAAAGGTTCGGAGTGAACACCCGGTTCATTAAGAGAAGCGGAGACCGTCTGGGCATTTATTATCTGGAACACGGCTCCGGCCCCAGGCCTTCCAAGGTCGTCTATGACAGGAAAGGCTCTTCTGTTTCTCAAATATCTCCGGATGCGTTTGACTGGGGAGAGGTTTTACAGGACGCTCAGTGGTTCCACTGGACAGGGATCACGCCTGCCCTGGGAGATTCCGTTGAAAAATGTCTTCGCAAAGGTCTTAAAACTGCCAAAAACTTAGGGATCAAAGTGAGCGCAGATCTCAATTACAGAAAAAAACTCTGGGATGAGCCCAAAGCTCAAGCGGTTATGACAGAACTTATGGAATATGCGGATATCATGATAGGCAACGAGGAAGATTCGACCTGCGTTTTTGGTATCAAACCTGAAAAAAGTGATGTTTCCAAAGCAAAGCTTGATACAGAGGGATACAAACATATGATGGAGACGCTTTGCAAGCGTTTTGATCTGGAGAAAGCAGCCATAACCTTAAGAGAAAGCCTGTCCGCAACGGAAAACAACTGGTCCGCCTGTCTTTTCAATGGAAAAGAATTTATCGTGGGTCCCAAATATAAGGTATGGATAACAGACAGGGTGGGGACCGGAGATGCTTTTGCGGCCGGTTTGATCTTCAGCCTGCTTAAAGGAGAAAACGACAAAAAAGCCCTTGAATTCGGGATCGCTTCCGCGGTTCTCAAACACACGGTGTATGGGGATTTTAATATCGTCTCCGTTGAAGAAGTAGAGAGGCTCGCCCGGGGCGAAACACACGGCCGCGTCCGGCGTTAAAAAGGATTGTTTTTTACCCTGTACATGAATTTCCGGTCTATGAACGGTTCCAAGTTTTTGTATTTTTGCATGAGCCTGATTCTTTTTTTCATCAGATCCGGGAAATTATTCCCGTAAATAAAGGGAGTCTCTTCGTTCTTTGATACGATCATCCAGTCTATGGGGGCTTTATCCCAGATTTCAATGAGACGGCGGCTGTTTTCGATCTCCCTTTCTATCATATCTTCAAGCAATTTTTTTGCTCTTGTTTTTTTTGACGGCTCCTCACTTTCCAGGTATTCATAAACACCATAGATCCACACAGCCGTACTGCGCAGCGTCTCGTACAGGCATTTCAGGGCTCTGGCCCTCCAGTACTGGTCCAGAAAAGACCTATCCGATGCTTTGTATCTACCCAAGAGGATTATCGCTTTATCCAGGGGAGGGAATACGTTTTGATCGATCCTTTTGAAACATCTCCCTGCATATTCTTTTGAGATAAGGTCAAACAACACATCTTTGGAGAGGTCTACTTTATTCGGGTTGTGAATTGAGGTGCACATATGGTCTTCATAATAAGCCCTCTCTTTTTCCGGAATGCCCGAGATATCAGGAACCAGCGGCCGCACGAACAGACGCTGCCACACGACCCCGTAATGGGAATAGATGGACAGAGGCGGAAAGCTTCTTACGGATCTGTCAATGAGCCTCCAGGCTTTAACAAGAGAGGATGCGTGCGCTGTGCTGCTGTGTTTTTCAGCGATTTCAAAGACGGCTTCTTCAATATCCATATCCGAATTGAACTGGAATTTTCTGAATATTTCCCGGTTGATTGAGAAGGGAACACTGTCCGGGGGGCTTATGCCTCCTATATGGGAGAGGGTTTTTATCTGCAGGCAGTGGGCTGAACAAAGCTTTTCATAGGCCAGCCAGGGGAAGGGGATACCGAGCAATGGTTCATGGTTGGTATGGGAGCCAAAAGAATGAAAGAAAAAAGCACGGCTTTTTCTTGAATAAAGGTCTTCCGCACTTTTTTTTTCCTTTTTGTCCAGTCTGTTTTGAAGCGCGGAGCCGGATACTTTTATATCAGAGTAGACCGGATGCCTGTAAAGGCTTTCCCATCCGGAGGTCAATAAGGAATTGACTTCCACATCCACTCCGTTTTTTATTTCAGGCCACAGATGCTTTCGTTCGCCGTAAAAAGACTCGAGCCGGGTGATGATCCTGAATTTCGGATTGATCTTTTTCCCGGCCTCCAGGAGAGTGGTAAAAAAACCGGAAATATTTTCTGCGGCAGCTCTGGCAATATCCTCATCATCCTTCCATTCCCTTATGAGATAAGCGCCGCCGTTGCGGCCCACATAAAGGGATTTGGTGTATTCAAAACCGGCCCCGCTGTCATTTGTCCATATGGTCATGAATTCCAGTTCCGGGACCTCCTTCATGATTTTTGTCAGCATTTCCGCATAGTGTTTTTTGACCGCAGGATGGACAACAGAAAGATTGTATCTCGGCTTAAAGCTCCGGAAAGGATGGTCCACACGGGCCCCTCTTAAAGTCGGGTATTTTTTAAAAATTGCTTCAGGAACGGATCTTGGTTCAAAGCAGAGCAGTCCGGGAACCAGTCCGTATTTAAGAGCGGTCTCAGCATGGCTTTTTAAAAGCCTCATATTGTTTTCCAGGTATTTTTCCGGATAGATCCCCTTGTTCAGGCTGCTGGATGCGAACTGGTCAAGAGCGGGGCAGTAGGTATAGAATTCCGGATAAAATTCCCCGGGGACACCCTTTTCTAGAGGCCTGTCACAGGCAAGGGCATTGACTTCCACATGTGAGAATCCGATCCGGGCGTATTCCTTCAGATGATTTTCTTTATCAAAATGACGCATCATTCGTGCGTATTGAGTGAGAAAAAGGTCAAAAGTGGATTTTTCAACAGGGAAGCTGATTGTTTTTATCCAGGGAGTAAAGGAAGAGATGTCCTGGTCTTGGAAGTTTTCAAATATATATTTATAGGCCATGTACAGGAAATGAGGTTTTGATGAGAGAAGCCACGAACAGCCGCACGGGTCTGCATGGAAGAGGACCCATTCGTTCTTTGCGGGGATGCGGCCCTGGGGGAGGAAAGAAAGGTCATCAGGGGCATCATTCAGTATGGAGATATAGAAAGTGCCCTTTTTCTTTGGCATATCCTTTGTAGAAATGGATTTTATCTTTGTGTCCGGAGACATGTTCTTAGATAGCTCACGGGCAATGGTCCTTTTGACCGGATAGGACTTTTTATCCAAAAAGATGAGGTTTGTTTGCTTAAAGAGGCTCTTTAGTTTTATTTTTTCCTCCTTTTAAGGTTATTGAGATTTCATCCCATACTTTAAAGGCATGGATTATGTTTTCGGGTTTTGCTTCGAGCCCGAACTCGCATTGGGCAATGATGCCGCCGTCCTGAAAAAGGTTTTCCCATACATAGTGGACGGCTTTTTCTATGTCTTCTTGAGAGCCGTTCATCAGGACTTCCTGCCGGTCCAGTTCTCCCCAGAAGGTTATTTTCCCGCGGAACTTTCTTCCCAGTTCGGGAATATCCATACAGAAAAGCTGGGAATTCAGGGCATGAACCCCCGCATCGATCAGGTCTTGAATGATGTCTGTTATGTATCCGTCCGAATGCATGAACACGTATTTCCCATGGGCTTCAGCAATTTCCGCATACTCTTTATAAAGAGGGAGGAATATGTCCTTGAATATTTCAGGGTTTGTGATAAGCCCGTGCTGGGTTCCCCAGTCGTCCATTAAGGATATTCCGTCAATATCTGTTTGAGCCCATGTTTCGACTTCTTTTAAATAATGCGAATGGATTTTATCAATCAAAACAAACAGCTCATCCGGT
Source organism: uncultured Eubacteriales bacterium (assembly GCA_964624145.1). Classification (GTDB taxonomy): domain Bacteria; phylum Acidobacteriota; class Aminicenantia; order Aminicenantales; family Aminicenantaceae; genus WJMT01. The sequence goes on from CAZUXT010000039.1 coordinate 12,958, forward strand.
TTTTCCATCAGGTCCACAAGCGCCTTTTCCATGGTCCTTATGAACTGAAGCCGTTCAAAAGGTCTGGTGAAGGTCCCTGCCAGCACGAAAACATCCGTATCTCTGCAGAAAGCATTGATTTTTTCTTTATCCAGATCAAGGACTGACTCGGGAGGTTCGAAATTGTCCAGGTCTTCCCAGCTGTCGATCAAAGGCTCTCTGGCAATACCTATGATGCCTTCCTGGGGATTTGAAAATTTACAGCCCCATTCATCAATATAGACTCCCTGTGCATACCGGTCTCCCTGTATTTCAAGAGGTTTTTTATAGAGGGCCGGGGCAGGCACGATGTCGTCAGGATAGTGTTTGTGAAGATATTTTACTGTTTCAGGAAATTTTTTTTCCGCCCACGGAAGTGTCCAGATCTGCCGCGGTATTCTATCGGGTTTTCCAAATTCCAAGGTATCTTTGACTGTGCGGCGGCTTGTTTTTTTCATTGTTCTTTTTTTGTGTTTGGGGAACAGCCTCCGGGAAAAAAGGTGTATGTTTGCATATCCATCTGCCTTCCTTTTACAGCCCATTTTATTCCTTTTTCCGATGGAAGACATGAATTCAAATAGCAGTTGTAGAGCGCTTCTCCGAGCTCTTTGACCCAGAGTCTTTCCCCCGTGTTGCTGTGCTCAATAATTGAAGAGGGAAAAGAGGGTGCTTTTGGGACAGAGTCCTGAATCCCGTTTACGGCAAGCGTGTGGGAAAAGGCGGCTTTAGGTCCGCATGCCGCAGACTTGAGATCCTTGATGACTTTAATGGCATCATAGACCTTTTTAAACTGGTCCTCTGATTCCGGGTTTCCGTAGTCTGAAATGATTTGTCCTTTCGGATCTTTACATACGATGCTTTTTGAGTCTTCCCCGTAAGTTACGGTCGCCTGTTCGAATTCGAGTTTGAACATGGGGCCCAGGCTGTTCCGGACCGAGTGAGAGGCATAAAAGAGAAGCTCTGTTCCCTCGTTGACAAGCATACGGGAAGCGACCGTATCAAAATTTTGTATGTCATAGGCTTTGTATGTTTCGGCTTCAACAGAGCCGGGCAGGGCAGCGGAATCTTTTTCCTTTCCGAGAAGATACAAAAGGTTGTGAAGGAAGTGAGCCATGGCATTATTTGCCGGGCTGTCCAGGACCCATTTTCCCATCTTGTCTTTAAGCTTTCCGGCCCAGTCATTCCTTGAGTAATATTCAAACCCTCTGGGCCAGAGACAGAGTGTTTTCATTCTCACGGGTTTTCCGAATAGCCCTCTTTGGATGTCCTTTTTAAGGGCTTGTATGGGAGAGGAAAAGGACCACTGATAACCCACCAGTACATGAAGGCCTGTTTTGTTTTTTGTTGTTATAAGCTCTCGGGCGTCCTGTATTGTGGTGGCAACAGGTTTGTCACAGAGAACATGGCTTCCCTGTTCAAGGGCCAGCATGCTCTGGGGGACATGATAATGAAGGGGAGAAGAGATGATGATCAGGTCAGCCCGGATGCGGTTCTCAAAAGTTTCTTCCAGTGTTGAGAAGATAGGGATGCTCTGTTTTAAAAACCACGGCGTGTGGGACGAGTTTTCAGGAAAGGGTTCCACAGCAGCTTTAAGGTCAATAAGTCCCCGGTAGTATTCTTTGATCAATACATTGGTGTAATAATGCCCGTACCCTCCGGTTCCGACCATTATCACAGAAACAGATTTGTTTTGATTATGTGTGTTCATTTTTTTTCTCTAAAAGGTCTGTGAAAAACATCTCTTTTGTATCAAGATCGACGCTAAGGGTTTTTATTTCAAAAGGCTTGAAAATTATTTCAGTACTCCTTTTTATGACTGGAACAGAAACTCTGACTTTTTTCCCGATCCCTATGGGCTCGAAAAGCCTCAGGATCATCCGGTTTTCTTCCTTGGCCCTTTTCAGGGCTTTCATTTGGATGGTCTCATCCTCGATGAGGACGCTCTGTTTGGGGATGCGGCCCTTTCCCGACGGAAAGCAGCACAGAGCCGGAGGTGATTCGTTTTTCTCTGTGGATTCACGGCTTATTAAGGACAGGCGTTCTTTGGCGGTTCCGGCTTCGAACCAGAAGCGAAAGATTCTTTCTCCCTGGTCGATTCTGTCTTCAAAACGGTCCTGAGGCACCAGCGGCTTGTCGTTTACCGGATGTGCGGCATATGCAGGGGAACGAAGAAGAGACGGTCGCAGTTCTCCTTTAATAAAGTCAAATCCGTGGGTTTCCCGGTTTATCAGAGTGGTCATATGTTTCCTGTCTTCTGAGAGCACCCCCGTCCATTTCTGAGTGACCTGTTCTTTTTCAGAACGAGGGTATTCTTCAAGCCCGTAGGGGACCTGTCCCAAACAGGTGCCTTGGGTAAAAACAGTGGGAACAGAAAGCTTTACCATTTTATCTTTCTCACTCCAGAACAGTTTGATTTCGATTTCCAGAGTCTTTCCTTTTTTGGGAAATTTATACCGCACACAGGCCCGGGAATCATTGTATTTGAAAAGAGCTTCCACTATTGTTCTTATAGGGCCTTCTTCGATGATGCGCAGGGGAGGGAGAAGATCTTTCCCTGTCCCTGAGAAGACAGCGCTTTGCTTTTGGTCCATGAGGGCAAACTGACCTATCTCATTATGGAAGCTTTCGACTTTCATTCCCCAGGGGTCAGGATAATCTTTCATTATTTTTAAGGAAAAGGAATCTTTTTTTAGGAAATCGACTCCGGACCATTGAAATCTGTCCACAAGCCCTGTTTGAGCATTGATCACCAGTTCTGCTTTTCCGGATGTAAGCTTCAAGTCGTCTTTGATTTTCCTTGTGCGGTTTTTCAAAGGTTTCCCGGTTTTTAAAGTGGCATTAAATCTGTTAATGGCCGTGGGCTTTAAGGAAGCTCTAAAAACAACTCTTTTTCTGTGGTCATTGGATATATTGCTGCTTTCTTTTTCGAGCTGGCAGGGGATTTTCGTGCCGTTTTCATCTTTTATTTCAGGGACCCAGAATTTTTCCGGATCATCGTTCGGCTCGTCAGGCTGAAACTCGCAGCAGATGATGTCATTAAATGGATAAGGATGGGGGTTGTAAATCATGAGAGGGAATTCGTTTTTCCCTGCTTTTTTTTGACCGGATAAAAGGCAGAAAAAAGCTTTGTTTTTAAGCCGGGACAGGATTTCCAATCCGTGGCCCATTCGATGCAGGGCATACTCCTCGACTTCGGAGATACAGGAGCCGGGAAGAATATCGTGAAATTCACAAAAAAGCAGGTCTTCCAGTGCATCATCCAGCTCTTTTTTCGGATAATCCATCAAGCCGTTTACAAAAGCATGTGAAACCATTTTTTCAGTCATATAGTATGTGTTTTCCAGTTTTCTGTGCGTTTGTTTGATCCGGCTCATGGTGGTGTAGCAGCCCACAGCCCACGGATTGAGGTCTTTTTCAAAGCAGGGGAGGTTGTGGTTTTTTATCTTTTTGAAATATTCTTCGGGTATGGAATGTCTGATATCCGTGTCATTGACCTCGTTCTTCAGGTCTTTTATGTGTGTGAGATCTTTTCTGGAAGGTCCCCCTCCGTGATTTCCCACTCCCCACAGAAGAAGGCCTGTTTTTTTGGTCTTATTCTCCTTGAGCCATTTGAGTATTCTTTTTCCGGTTTTGCCCAGGGGGGAGTTGTAGTGGTAGGGACTCCTGTGAGCCGTGATTTGAGAGCCGTCATATCCGACCCAGATAAAGTCATCACCGGGAATGCGGAGCCTTTCAGAATCCGGCCTGCAGAAAAGATAGGAATCATAGCCTGATTTTTTAAGGATCTGCACCAGTCCTCTTGTGTGCCCGAAAGGATCGACATTCACAGCGGTTGTGGGTTCCACATTGAATTTTTCCCTGAAATACTTTTTGCCGATAAGTATCTGCCTGACCAGTGATTCACCGCAGGGCATGTTGCAGTCAGGCTGGAGATACCATCCTCCCATGACATGCCATTTTTTCTTTTTGATGAGTGTTTTTATTTTATGGAAGAGCTCTTCATCATACTCCTCTATCCATTTATAGAGCAGGGCTTCGTTATGGTTGAAAATGAAATCAGGGAACTCTTCACAGAGTTCAGCAGCCGTACGAAAGGTTGCGAGAGTCTGGGCAGCCCCTTCCTCCCATTCCCAGAGCCAGACAGGGTCAAGATGGGCATTGCATACAAGATATAGGCTTTTGTCTTTTTTCATCTTCACAGCAAGAACATATAATACAATAAAAGGATAACAATTTCTTTAATTTATGGGGGACGCTCCATAAGGTGCCACCCTATATTACGGAATCCGTAAGTCCGTAGATAGAGTGGAGCCTGACGGAGTCGGACAAGCGATGCTTGGATAGTAAGCAACATATGTAGGTGAGGGATTCCAGACTAGGGTGGCACCTAATGGGACGTCCCTATATCACATATCAACGCCTGATTTCAATTTGAGCGGGACGTTCATTCATGGGTAATTCAGCTTGCCAGGGATAGTCCCAACTGGATGTTTTGGACAGGGGCACCTTTTGGCCGTTACATACAATAGAGTAGGTCATGCTGGGAAGACCCCCCAACCTTAAGCGGGTGATATGTCGGTCTTTGGTGCGATTTTCCAGGGCAAAGCTGATACATTGGAGTTGTTTGTCCAGCACAATTGCTTGTTCAGGCATGAAGCCATCACGCTCCAGCTCTATTTTTAAACGAACCGCACTGGCCCCAGGCAGGCGTTTCTCCGGCAGAACAACCGTCAAACGCTGACTCAAACCATCGCGGGGAATTACTGCCAGGGTTTCCGCATTTTTCCGGAGAGTCCCCCCATAGGCAATCCAATCGAAGATGGGATCATGCGTGACAACCGTGGCCGCCATGCGCAAGGCCCCGCCAAAACCCAGATCGATTTCGCCATCGTAATGCCACGGACCGCGCGGCACTTCAACCCCACCGGGGTAGCTCGATCCCATCCAGGCGCGACCGACCTTGGCTGACATGAACTGCCATCCGGCGGCCCCATCGTTTTCCTTACCGCCAAACCAATAACCATAGTTGGTTTCCGGTCGACCTGTGTTCATCAAGCACCAAGAACTCAAATAAGAGGCGTAGCCCAGTTGCAGCCAGTTAAAGGGATCATCGGCAAAGTTAATACCATAATCCAGAATCCCCCAGCCGCCCATTGCCGCCATATAACTAACCCCCCGATCGGCCCCAAGTTGGAAGTAATGGCTCTCCAGCCAGCCTCGTACACAGAGCCCTGCGGCCAATTGACGCTCCATAAAGGCCCGCGAATCCTCGCGGCGGACCTGGGGATGCGAATACCATTTTTCCTTTTTAACGTCCCACCACAGGTGCCGGTCCGGTTTCATATCATGCGTCGCACCATATTTGGCAAATGCGTAGCTGGACTCAAATGCCGTCCTGTCAAAGGGATATTCCGAACGGAAGGGATAGTCGTCGTCATATACAAAATACTTTACCTTTTTTTCCCATTCCAAACGCAGCCAGTCTGCCTGATGAGCGAAGCCTTCTGCCTCCAAGGCTTCAATCAATTCCAGCACGATCAGTTCATTGTAAAGACCCCATTTATAGGTTTCATAGTAAGAAGGATAGATTTCATAAGGGTATTGATAAAAGGCCTTGGCTGTTTGATAGGCGCGTTCCAAGTAGTCGGCTGCATCCAAATACGTAGTCAGTGCCGGATAGTTTTTGGCAATCTCGTACATGTGGAAGTAGAGCATCACCATGTGGGGATAATCATAAGAACGCCAAATATGTTCCTTACTCAAATCACGCAGTGCGGTGCTGCTGTTGGCCAGTGACTCTGCATAGGCACGACGCCGCTGCGGATCGCGGTTGATGTACCAATTCGGAGTGCCGTAGACGCCGTAGGGATAGGGCTGTTCCTGAGCAGTACGCTGCAGTTTACCCCAGACAAAATGTTCCAGATAGTATTCCAATCCCTCGATTTCCTTTGGATTGGGATAGCTGACATTCTTGCTGGCCACAAAGGGGGCTTTACACAGGCCGGGATCGTCGCAGGTCAGGACGTAGACCATACGATCCAGAAAAATATCGGGATCGTCAATGGTACGCACCACTTTGTGCTTCATGTCGTAAGGCCCGAAGACACCATCCCACCATTTATCGGGGTCTCGTATCTGCTGACGATTTATAATGAATGAGGCCCGCTTCTTGATCAGAGTCTCCAAAGGCTCGGTAATAAAGTATTCTAAATATGTCCTGCGATCGCCGTCATGCTCGATCGTGATTTGGTTTTCTCCCAGACGCCTAAAGGTCACTTGGTAGACATAGGTGTCCGGCTGTTTCTCTCCGAGCCGTTCAATGTGGGTTTGATCAGGGAATTCAGCCCTGACAGTATTAATGTCGGCTTGTGTGTGTAAGGAGAAACGGGCTGTCAAGTCCTCCGGAAGGGTCATGCCGGGAACCGCCCTGATATCGAACAGCCCCTCTCTGTACAAAACCTCACGCAGTTGGTCATAGGAAGCAGCAAACTGAAAACGGAAACCATAATGAACGTGGCTCTGTTCAGATCCCACAGGACCTAATGCGCGAAAGGTGTGTTCTTGCCGCCACGTCCCACGGGTTTCATTGCCCCCGCTCAAGCCGGAATGCACATAATAGCTGCCGCTGCCCTGTCCGCTTCCGAAATATTCAAGATGCGTTCCCGGTTTTACAGTCACTATCAAGAACGGGGAGGCCCCTGAGGCACGAACATAATAGATAAACGAACCATGCCCGGAAATAAATGGGTGGGACAGGAATCCCTTCTCAAAGATCTGTTGCTGGGTTCTGCCCCACGGTCCCACCGCTGGGATCGCAATAGCCAGATCACCGATAGTGACCTCTTGGTTAGTGGTTGTTGTCAGATCGATATCCCAGTCAAAGCCTACTGCATTCGTAGCAAAGCGCTGCACCAAGCGCAGAGGGCAGCCGACATCGGTCGTGATGTAGCGCACATGTCCTTCATCTGCCGTAGCTTCCAACCGAGATTGATCCACGTCTAATTCCTGCCACGGCCCCTCTTCCACCCGATACCGCACGATTAAGGACAGGGGGCGTTGAGGTGATGTCACCTGTGCGTTATAGGGATCCTTAGGGCTGGCGATTCCCAAAATCCCTCGCTCGTCATAGGTAAAGCGAATCCGATCGGTCTGTATAGTGTCCGCACTGGCTGTCACAACACAAGCATAGGCCGTTAGCAAGCAACATAGGAAATTCGTTATTCTGTTGATGATGATTTTCTCTCCATTTCATCAAATTTTCGCCCTTTAAGCGACTTTATTGAATATAATACACACCAAAAATACCTCCGGTCAACAAGTAACCCATAAAAAAGAGAGAATATCAGAAAGTGAGGATTGGTGAGGCTCATAAGAAATAGAGGTATCCCTTGTCCCTGAAGTAGGACGTTAGAGTTTCACATGTATTCGGATTGTTCCTCAGTTGCAATAGAGAGCTGAGCTTGAGGAGGCGGTGGACGTTCAGCCTTAAAGGTCAGTTTAAGATGTTTGATGATCTCCAGTCAATAAGAAGATCATCCACGAAACCTTCAGTTAACTGGAGTTAAATAGGTAAACTGGTAGGATGGTATTGTCTTTTATTGTATTTTTAAGGAGGCACGGATGATCTTTGGAAAAGGATCGGTTTGGATAAAATAAAAATTCTCCTGAGAATCAATGAAATTGAGCTCTCTTTCTTCTGGTAATTCGATTCTTTCAAGAAACTGTCCCTCAGTATTGAAAAATTCTATAAATTTATTTGTATCATATTTCTTCTTGTTTTTCTTCTCTACCAGCCGCAGACAGTTGATGAGGTATTTTTGGCCCACCTTATAGCATGGTCCGGAACAATCTGAAGGCCCCACCGATACTCTTGTACTACCGCTAATATTCATAATCTTAATATTGGGAGGCTTGAGCTTTGTATTCCTTTTTATCTTGGTTAATAGATTTCCTTCAAGGTCATATTCTCTTAATTCATACTGATCTGGAAGAGAAAGGTATATCTTATCATCTATCAATTGAATGCCTATTCCGCCTATTGACAAACCACCACCGATAGAAAGTTCAGGACCATATCCGTACTCATCGGGAAATTTTTTTAAAAATTCACCATCACTGGTGTAGTATTCCGCAGCCGCTCCCGGTCTTCCTCTTACAAAAATGCTCACCAGGATCCGCCCATCAGGAAGGAAATAGAAATCATGATAAGATTTATCAATCCTTATGGACCTCAGATATTCTCCTTGTTTGCTGAAAAAATGAACACGTTGCCCATCTCCAACCGCAAGTTCTCTTTCCGGAGAAAAAGTAATATTTAAGGGATATTGAAATTCCCCGGGTCCCTGTCCTTTTCGTCCGGTTTCCCATACAAATTTTCCGTTCTTATTGAATTTAAGGATTCTGTGATTTCCGGCATCCATAACATATAGATTCAGATCAGAATCCACAGCCAAATCTCTGAGTTTATAGAACATAAGATAATCTTCGCCGTCTTCTTTGCCTAGGCTCAATGTTTCTTTAAATGAAATATCCTTTCCCTCATCTCCTTCCCACAATCCTGCACCCTTATTTTCAACAACCTTCACATCCCCTTGGGTATAAATCTCCCCTTCCCATTTGTCTTGGGCACAGTGAAAAGAAAGCATCAATACTATGATCAATAAAACGCATTCGATTTTCTTTATAAAATTATTCATCCAAAGTTCTCCCTTTCTGCTTTGGTTTAATAATAGTGTAATACCTTCATTACAGTCAAAAATAAATCTAGAGGATATAAAAATCCTCATAAAATTGGACAATTCCAAGATGGCATAAGAAAGGCTAAATTGACTAATCAAGCTCAGTCATTTCCCAGGCAGGCCTTATATTCCTCTCCAATAATATCCAAACTAAACTTCAAACCGACTTCGCAAGCCTCCAGACAAATTTCAAAGGCAGTCTCTTCTAATCCCAGACAAAGAGCTATACAGGCCTCATATTCATTCTGTGCTTCATCCACCTTCTGGATCATATCTTGAGTACAATCCTTGTAATTTTCACTTTGTCTGCCTGAAGCAGCTACCGATTGACTAGCGGTACTCCCACCAGCTCCTGTAACTCCACTGGGATTAAATGAAAGTCCACTGGAACTGATTTGGAGAAGTGCTCCGGGAGAAGGAATAGGAGGAAATGGCTCCAGAACCTCTGCCTTTTCTTTTAATTGAACTATCATTTGATTTAGAATCTGGGCCCAGGAACTCTGGACCATATAAAGATAATCCTTTTCCCAGCCCTCTAAATCTTCAATATTATTTTCCAACATAGACTCCAGATTTTGAAAATAGATAGTCAGAGACATCAATTTTTTACCGAGAGATGTTTGCCACACACTTTCATTGAATTGTGCATCCGGGCATAAAGATGCAATGAGGCTTTCCATATCATTCCGATAATTTCTCTCCCAGTTCCAATCAGTCACTTTCCATTCGCGGCAGCTCATTTTATCTGACTGATCAGGATCAAATCGAAAAAATTTAACAGTTATGGATTCCTCCCCATACTGAGAAGAGATGAGAGGGATCCTATTTTCAGATACCTCAGTGATACAGCGCTTCGCATCAAATGAAACCTCAAATCTGCCCGGAACATACAATTCTATCAACATTGCTGAAAAACTCCGAGGAATCAGGCGTATAAAATATCCATCAGGATGATAAGACCAGCGACTTCGGGGGATTTCTCGACTACCTTTTTCCATAGGCGGATCCCCTTCCTGTACAGCCACACTGACCAGATCAGCGTAATTGGCTCTTGCATTGTTGATCATGTCCCTGACTTGGGCCTCTGCTTCCAAAATTTCTCCTATTAATGGAGGAAGCCGATCAATCAATCTCTCCCACAAGCGTTCCGCCAACTCTCTAAAAACTCCTTGGTTTGCCTGCAAAATTTCCTCTGAAGTCAATAACTTTCTGGCTACCTCAAATAATTCGCCTGATTGATAATCAATCCGGCTTCTGGAAGCAATAGCCCATATCAAGGTTTGGATCTCTTCCTGTGAGATCTCCGGATAGTTTAATGAACGGTCCAGAATATTTCTGATCAAATCAGATCTCTCTCCTTTAAGTGGAGCGTACAAGTAACCGATTTCGTTATTGGGGGCATATCTCCCGGGATTGAGACAATAGCTTTGGGCTTCAAAAAGATAATATCCCGGTTCTTCCAATATGTAACTTCCATCAGGCGTTTTAGGGAGAAGAATCAACGGTTGTGCTCGTTTGGGCTCAAAGGTATCTAAAAAGGGCACTCCCCACTGTGCATCTGATATGGAAGTTGTGATAACGTTTTGTTCCAATTGAAGATTCATTGAATTTATTGGTATGAAAAAAAGACCTGATAATATAATCACACGTAATCCTAGAAAATGATTGTTGTTCATTTCAAGCCCTCCTTTCTTATATAGATTTCCATTTTTAGCTAATGATCTTCCCTCCATTTCATCAAATTCCCATCCTCTAAGCGACTTCACCATTAATAATACAAACAAAAAATACATCCGGTCAACAAGAAACCCACAGAAAAAGAGAACAACAGACAATCAGCGGAATAGAGGCTCGGAAAGAATACAGCAGGTGCGAACTTTCTGAGACTTCTCCTCGTAATAATATAAAAGGAGAGTTCTATGTTTAAAAATTATATTAAAATTGCTTTTCGTCACTTTCTCAAGCACAAAGGATTTTCTTTTATAAATATTTTTGGTTTAGCCATCGGGATCGCTTGTTGTTTGATCATTGTCCTTTTTGTCCTGGATGAAATAAGCTTTGACCGGTATCACGAAAAAGCAGACCGGATCTATCGAGTCGGAATCGATGGCTATGTTAACAACAATTCCTTCCAGGGAGTTATCAGTTGCGCACCGATGGCGCAGACTCTTGTGAGCGAATATCCTGAAGTTATAGCAGCAACCCGCATGAGGAATTTCGGCTACCCTGTGTTCCGTTATGGGGATAAGGTCTTCAGCGAGGAAAGAGTTTTTTGGGTGGATCCAGACTTTTTTGATATTTTCTCTGTCTCCTTTATAAAGGGAGATATCAACACAGCTCTGGAAGAACCCAACACCATCGTCCTTACACGTTCCATGGCTCTGAAATATTTTGGGGATGAAGATCCCATCGGAAAGTCCCTTAACGCTGATAGAAGAAGAGATTATTTGATAACAGGGGTTGTGGAAGACACGCCCAGAAATTCCCATTTTCATTATGATTTTCTGGCCTCTCTTTCGACCTATGAGGACAGTCGGAGTCCCATATGGGTCAGCAATAATTACCACACTTATCTGCTTTTGCAGAAGGATGCCTCTCCTCAAGCTTTTGAGGCCAAACTGGTCGAACTTGTCAAAAAGCATGTCGGCCCTCAGATTCAGGCCGCTGCTGGTATATCCTTAGAGCAATTTTTTGAATCAGGAGGAAAATGGGGCTATTTCATCCAACCCCTCACAGACATCCATCTGCGCTCCCACTATGATTTCGAGATAGAGCCGAACGGAGATATCGCATATGTCTACATATTTTCCATCATCGCTATAGGAATTCTCCTTGTAGCCTGCATCAATTTCGTGAATCTGGCCACAGCCCGTTCCGTAAATCGGGCAAGAGAAGTGGCGATACGAAAAACGGTCGGTTCCCTACGCCCCCAATTGATCAGGCAATTTTTAGCAGAGACGATAATTCTGAGTTTTGCAGCCGTCCTGATCGCATTGATTTTCATCCAATTCGTGCTCCCAATATTCAATAACATCACAGGAAAGGAATTGGCTGTGCCCTATTTTGAGAATGTTCTCACCATACCTGCACTGCTGGGGGTGGTCCTGTTCATCGGAATTCTTGCCGGCCTCTATCCTGCACTTTTCTTGTCCGCTTTCGATCCAGCTGTTGTGCTGAAGTCCGAAACATTTGGAAAAACGCGAAAATCCGGCTTTCGGAACGCACTCGTTGTTTTTCAATTCACAGTCTCGATCGTTCTTATTGTAGGGACTTTTATCGTTAACCGTCAGCTAAAATACATCCAAAATAAAAATTTAGGATTCAACAAAGATCAGATCGTAGTCGTTAAAAAGACCGATGATCTCGGAAATCAGATCCAGACTTTCCGGCAGGAATTACTGAAGAATCCCCGTATCCTCAATGCATCGAACACTCAGAGACTCATTGGGGAAAGCTTTGGAAACTCTGCTTTTAAGATGGCCGGTGAGACTGGAGAAGAGACCCATCTTCTGTGGACTTTTTTCTCCGACTCTCATTTTGTGGACACATATGAGATAGAAATGGCGGCTGGCCGTTATTTTGAAGAGGGGAGACAAGCTGACCAGCAAGCTGTGGTCATTAACGAAACAGCTGTAAAAGAGCTCGGTTTGGATGATCCTGTAGGCAAGCAAATCATTGCCTTAGGAAATACTGAGGCACAAGGACAGGCTTTTACGATCATCGGGGTGATGAAAGATTTCCACTTTCAAAGTCTCCATTTTAAAATACAATCTCTCATAGCCGCTCCCTATGGTCCGGATAATGGTGGCCGGTATGTTTCGGTTCGGATAAATTCAGAAGGTATTCAGGAAACCCTGGCTTCTCTGGAAAGTACGTGGCAAAGATTTGCAGGCGATCAAGCTTTTGAATACGAATTTTTTGATGATCATTTTGCTGAAATCTACAATGCCGAGGAGAGAACAGGTCATATCTTTTCCGTGTTTTCCCTTCTGGCTGTAATCATTGCAAGTCTGGGATTATTCGGTTTAGCCGCTTTTACTTCTGAACAGCGAACCAAAGAGATCGGTATCCGCAAAGTGCTGGGGGCGACAGAATTTGGAATCATCTTCCTTTTATCCAGACAATTCACTAAATGGGTAATTTTGAGCAATCTCATTGCCTGGCCCATAGCCTATTATTTCATGATCCAGTGGATTCAAAGGTTTGCATTCCGGCCGCCGATATCGCTCTGGTCTTTTTTGTTTGCCTCGGTCATTGTTCTCATCATAGCCTTATTCACAGTGAGTTACCAGACGATCAAAGCAGCCCGATCCAGTCCTGTGAAATTGCTGAGATATGAATAAAAATCAGGAACATGCCAGTGGAATTCATCACAGAAGAGGATCCGATACTGGCAATGCTGGAATGATAGGAAATTTTTTTTCTGTTGATGATGATTTTCATTCCTCTTTATAAAATTCCCATCCTCTAAGCGACATCATCATTAATAATACATACGAAAAACACGTCCGGTCAACAAAAAATCTACAAGAATGTGGTAACAAAGCAAAAGTGTCCCCATCAAGTGCAATGCTAAAATGTCTCCTTAAGAAAGGAGAGATTATCAAATTCCCGTGGGAAAAGGTATCTTGTCAAGGAAAATTCGAGCTTGGATTGTGTTCTGAGATCAAGGTTGATTATATGGGTTATTGATTTTTCGTTGTAAAAACCGAGATTGAATACAACCGAAAACGTTAATAATTATTTTATATCCAATATTGTTTTCTTTTTCTTTAAATTTCTTTTAACGCAAATATTGACAAAAAATCATTGCTCATTATAATGAGTATATGCTCAATAATATGAGCAGAGTCATGAATAAAAATTTCATAATTTCTACAAATCACCAGAAAGTACTGAGTTTATTCACCAAATTTTCTGATCTTGAATTTTACGAACGAGAAGTATCTCGAAAGATAGGAATAAGTGCGGGTTCTTCAAACAAGGTCTTAAATGATCTTTTTTCTAATGGATTTCTAATCAGAAGACGAGAAGGGAAGATGTACTTCTATCAAATAGATAACAATCACCCTGAGTTTAAATATTTTAAGATACTCAACAATATTGATTTATTAGTATCTTTAGTTCAAAAATTAAAAAAGATAACCAAAAGGATAATTCTTTACGGAAGCTGTAGCAATGGGAGTGATACATCAAAGAGCGACATTGATTTATTTATAATATCAGAGAAAAGAAGGGAAGTGCTCCAAATCATAAATAGTTATTCGCTTAGAAAACCTTTTGAAAACATAAAAATACAACCTGTGATTCAAAACTCCTTAGATCTTTTAGAAAGCAAAAAGAGCGATAAGGAATTTTTGTCTTTAGTGAGACAGGGGATCATTTTATGGGAACATCCAATCGATGAATCAAGACTTTAAATATTGTTTAGAACAGGGGAGAATAATTCCTTTTACTAAAGGAAAATCTTTAGTTGATAAAGAACTTCGTACCGCTCAAGAAGATTTAAATGATGCCCAATTTGGTTTAACTAACAATAGGTATAAATGGTCCACTATCCAAGGCTACTACTCTATGTTTCATTCAGCCAGAGCGTTATTGTTTTCTAAAGAATTCAGGGAAAAAAGTCATTACTGTTTATATGCGGCCCTTAAAGAATTATTCGTGAAGACTGATGAATTAGATGATGAATATGTAGAAAATTTTCGGAATGCGATGATTTTGAGAGAAGATGCTGATTATAGAACAAAATTCTCCAAATCAGGAGCTAATGCAGTTTTAAAAAAAGCGAATGAGTTTTTAAACGAGGCAAAAAAGATCCTAGGTAAACAGGTATAGCCCTCCTTGTTTTTCTGTCCATTCTTCTGTAACAAGAAAATAAAGACAGGGATAGAAGTTTATCTGATACTACCTTCCTTCAATCTAATAATCTTAGTAAGCTTTAGATTCTTAATGGATCTATGAGAGATAATGATACAGATTTTATCTTTAAATCTACGCTCAATGAGTTCTTCGATCCGTTCAATGGATTGAACGTCTTGCTGGGATGTGGCCTCGTCAAAAATAACCACATCTGAATCTTTCAATATAGCCCGGGCAATTGCAATTTTTTGTTTCTCTCCTCCTGATATCGTTCTTCCTGTTTCTCCAACGATGACGTCCATCTTTTCATCCAGCTTATTGATAAAATCAGAGGAGCCTGAAAGCTTCGCAGCCTTTTCGACTTCTTCTGCAGATGCCTCGGGTTTGCTGTAAAGGATGTTGTTCCTTATGGTGTCATTGAATAGAAACACATTCTGTGAGACAAAGCTTATTTTATCCCTTAGAGAGGAAAGAGATA
>CAZUXT010000040.1:0-27216 GCA_964624145.1 uncultured Eubacteriales bacterium
ATATTGTATTTCTGCCTCACATAATCCACGATATCCCTTGGTTCCACGCCTTTTATGGAAAACGCGGTCAGACCCCCGCTTATATACAGGTCCTCTGAAGTATGGAGCTTTGCGCCCGGTATTTTTTTCAACTCCTGCTTGAAATATCCTGCCAGGGACTTGACCCTTTTCTCGATCCGCGCTTTGCCTATATAATTCTGGAAATCCACGGCTTCGCCGAGAGCGATGACGAGCGCATCCGCCTGCTGGCCCAATGTTTCGTATTTCCTGGCTGTGGGCCGGTCCCACCCTGAAGTGGTGATGGTGGGCCACAGCTGGTCCTGGACCTCTTTGCGCACATAAAAAACACCCACTCCTGCGGGGGCTCCCAGCCATTTATAGGGGCTTGTGGTAAAGAAATCAACACCCAGCTCTTTCATATCCAAATCCAGCATGCCCATACCGTGGGCGCTGTCAGCAACCACCAGCAGGCCTTTTTCATGGGCCATCTGCGAGAGTTCTTTCACCGGAGAAATAAGGCCGGAAATATAAACCGTATGGCTCACACTGATGACTTTGGTTTTCGGAGTGATGGCCTTTTTAAAATGGCCCACAAACTCATCCACGCTTTTCGGAGGAAGACCAATGGGCACTTCCGTGACTTTGATGCCGTAGCGCGCTTCCTTGATCTTCCAGGGATGGGTGCCTCCCGGATGCTCCATGGAAGAAAGGAGGACTTCATCGCCGGGTTTGAGGTCCAATCCATTGGCCACGAAATTCATCCCTTCTGTGGTATTGTGCACCACGGCCACTTCATCCGGGGACGCATTGATAAACGCTGCGATCCTGGAGCGGATCTCCTCTTTTTTCCTGGGAATATAGGTGTAGGCATGTACGGGAGAGGTCGCCTGGACCTTAAAGGTCTTTATCAGGGTATTGAACACGGGCTTGGGCATGGGCCCCAGGGTACCGTTGTTCATCATGATCAGTCCGTCCTGAAACATGAACTTTTCCCTTATCGCATCCCAGTAAACGCCGTCCGGAGCTTCATCCCGAATATACTTCTGGTTCAAATCCGTTATGCTTTGATAAATGGATGCGTTGAGCTTGGACAGACCGGCGATGGAAACGGACGAGCCGGCTAACAGATACTTGACAAAATCCCTTCTTGAAAAATTCTGTTGGCCGTTTCCCTTTAATACATCATTTTCACTCATGGACACCTCCTTGGTTTGTGTTGTATTCCTATCCTATGCCCTGTCTTTTTTTTGCTCCATCAGGATGATACTTCCCTCCGGAACACCGATGTCCTTTGCGATCACAGGACATTTTGACTTTAAAAGAAAAAAAATCGGCCCTTGGACATCAGAAAGGGCCTCATAATTTCCCTGGCCTTTGCTTATTATGAGATCCGCGCTTTTAAGGATATCTCTGAAATCGTCACTGCAGTAGTCCAATATGGTCCCCGGCGCGTCACTTCCCGAGGATATGACCTGTGCTACCCTGTCCATCCCGGCTTCTACGGCATCCTCCATCACGGCATCATTGATAACGGGCTTATCCCTGACAGCATAGATAACAGGAACAGCCATCTCTTCGATCAATACCCGGTCAAAAACCGTCTCCCCGGCATTGTCTGCCAGGTAAACGACCTTTTTTGACTTTTTGACCATCCGGGCGAACCGTTCGAAGTCATTGACAGCAAAATCCTGTTCTAAAATCCGGCCCAAATCTTTCTTTATATCAAACTGAGCCTGGGCTCCGAAGTCAATGATATTTCCCGCCACAGCTGCTTTGACAGCAGCCAACAGGCTGTTTCCGGCCTTTTTCACTTTTTCCTTCACATCAGGATAGAGGTCCAGTGCCTGCTGCGTGCAGCTCTTCTTGATCTCACGGTAAGGGTCTTCCACCCCGGTCATATCAGAAATGATCCTGTAAATTTCACGCCCGATCTCTGGGGGAGTGGCATCGAAAGATAATCTCGGCAGAAAGGAGCTGACAGCTTTCAGCACCTTCCATATCTCTTCTTCGTCAGATGTGATCAACCTCATTGTATTCAGAACCTGAACAAAAAAACAGGGATAGCAATCCAGATAGGCTTTCATTGTCAAAATCTCCTATGCCGCAGATTCATTTGTATTCGATAATGTGAATATTGAGTTTCCCAATTATTTCTGATGCGGAAAGCACCATTTCCCTGAATAAGTTTTCATCCAGTTCGGTCCTTCCGAACTTAATGTGAGTGGCATCCGTATAATACGCACCGGTTTTTGGATCGATACGGAACCATTTCGGGTCCAAATCAATCCATTCACCCACATAGACTTCAGGCCACATGTGGTATGCGAAAAAAGTCTCTCCGTACATGATCCCCACAGAAGCCCTTGCCGGTATTCCTATGGACCGGCACAAAGCCGTAAAAAGGACCGTGTGCTCACTGCAGTCTCCCTCCCTGTTCTTTAGTGTCTCTTTTGCGGAAGCGAAACCCACATTGTAATTGGGCGTGACCTCGCTTCTGACCCAGGTTGCGATCTTCTCAGCCGCTCTCCATGAATTTTTCTCTTCCCCCACAATCCTCTCAGCCGCTGCTCTCATATCAGGGTCATCCGACTGACAGAACAGGGTCGGATCAAGAGAGGACTTGAGTTCTTCCTTTCTCACGGGAAAGGGAACCGCTTTTTCTTCATCAAAAATCACGGATTCGGTCTGTATGATAAAAGAATCCCCTTTCCTTTCCACCCTTTTCTGGCTTTGGCCGTCCCAGGGAAAGCTGTTCATCTTTTCTTCAGACAGCCCGCGCAATTCCATGGTCATACTCCGTATTTCCCGGGGATTCTCGAGCTCCTTATCAGGCCTGATGACCGTTGAATAAGCGATATCAACCGTTCTGTCCGCTCTCTCCTGGGCCTCCTTTCTGGACATTTTCAGGGAAATCGTATTGAGCAGGCCTGTCCGTACCTCAGATTTATAGATGTCTCCCCTGTCATCGATCCATTCTTCCGCAACCACGGTGATGAGAGATGTGAGCTCGGAGCGGGTGTGCCATAACTTATGATCCTTACCCAGGATAAGTATGCTTTCTTTACCAAGGACCTCATAACGGCATTCTGAAATGGAGTAGGCAACAGGGTCAAGTAGATGGAAATTAAAAACAGCTCCCTTTTTGAATCTGTTCTCTTTGATCCACTCTTCCACGGGCACTTCAAGATAAAAGGGTTTTTCATTAGGAATCTCTTTGACTGTTTGGCCGCCCATCTCAAAAAGAATCGATTCCGGACTGATGCGGGCTCTGATCACTGTTTCCTGCTCTGACATCTTTGTTCTTACGACCATCTCGACCGGACATCCCTTATCATCATACAGAGATTCCTGTGCGGTCACGATCTCAACAGGGCTGCCTCCTAAACGGCTGACTTTCAAGTTTGTTTCGCTGTACATTTTCGAAAATTTTCTGTCTTGTTTATCAAAAGACTCTGTGTAGGAATAAGTGTAGCCGACTTTGACTCCTTCCATGTAAACGCCCATCCAGGACTCATCGCTCTTTTTGTTCTTGACTCCTGCACCCCATAAGAGAGAAAGGCACAGAAAAAACAGAAAAAGATCCGGCCGCAAAAACTTTTTTCTTTTCATTTTAATAACCAAACCATAAAGACTCCTTACAGAAAAAGCGCATTAAGTAACAACCCTTTTAACCGCAATGGAACGGTATGGTTCTCTTTATTTCTGAGAATCAGATAACTCTATGATCCTTCTGAAAACCCTCATTAAATTTCCGCCCCAGATCTTCTCTATCTCTTCTTCTGTATACCCTCTTTTCAACAGCTCTTTTGTCACATTGGGCATCTCACTGACATCGTTGCAGCCTTCAAGACCGCCACCGCCGTCAAAATCTGTCCCTATTCCTATATAGTCGGCCCCGATCAATTCCTTCACATAATCAATATGGTCAACCATGTCCTCTACGGTCGCACTCGGCCTGGGATATTTTCTGAATATTTCCATATATTCTTCTCTGACTTTCTGCCTGACCTCTTCATCCTTTATTTTTGAAAAATCACCGTATTTTTCCTGCAGCTCTGTCACGGCCTTCTCCCTTTCGGGATTGGACTCTTCTTCCTTTATAAAGCTGGAAACAAAACAAATCTGGATCACGCCTCCTTTTTCAGCCAGAGCTTTCAGCATCTCGTCCGAAAAATTCCGGGCATGTCCACAGAGCGCGCGCACACTGGAATGCGATGCGATGACCGGAGCGCGGGAAAGTGCGATGACATCAAAAAACGTCTGGTCAGAAACATGGGAAACATCGATTATCATCCCGAGACGGTTGCACTCTTCAACCACTTTTTTCCCGAACTCGCTCAAACCATTGTCCTCAGGCTCTCTTCTGTCCGTGGAAGAATC
This sequence comes from uncultured Eubacteriales bacterium, assembly GCA_964624145.1. Taxonomy (GTDB): domain Bacteria; phylum Acidobacteriota; class Aminicenantia; order Aminicenantales; family Aminicenantaceae; genus WJMT01. Next base: position 4,381 of record CAZUXT010000040.1, read on the forward strand.
ACAGATATCATTATCACTGGAATGACACAAAGTGATGTAACGGACTCCCTTGTTGTAAAATTCCTCCACAAGAGCCAGGTCTTTTCCAATGGGATATCCGTTTTCCATACCGATGAAAGCCGCTATCTTTCCTTGTTCCGCAAGCCTGTAGGCATCTTCAGGTGTGGTGGCAAGACTGACCATTTCAGGATATTTATCACACATATCATGAACTGATTTTATGAGAAGGTCCGCTCTTTCTCTTGCCTTTTCGTATCCCTGTTCCGTTCTTTCCCCCTGGGCCACAAAAGCCGCGAAAAATTCCGCATCAAGCCCACCCTGTTTCATGCGGGGAAGGTCGATCTTTCCTCTTCTTTCTAACTCAGCACCGTGCAGCTCTCCCATATCATATTCGCCCCCGGCCATCATCATCGGTGTGTCGCAGTGTGTGTCAACCGTCACTATTTTCTTGTGTAATTCCATTGCTTCAGCCTCCGGATGGCTCCTTTCTTTTTCACCCGAACACGAGTTGAAAAGAAATAAAAAAACCAAAGATGTCGTTAAAAATAAAATCAATGCTTTATTATACATAGCATCTCCCTTTAGTAATGTAATCATTTAACCATTTATTTTTATCCGGGTGTCTGTTCATTGTCAATGCAAACCGGCTGAAGTGCTTACGCTTTGTTTGATAAAACATAAAAACTCCTGTTCCGGCTGTTGATTTTTTTGCATCTGAAATCCACAACCCTGTATCCTGCTTTAAATAGCTCTGTGAATGCCTTCCTGGTCCTTATTCTCCAGTCCAGAGGGATACGCCGGACTTTATCATCAGATACATCTGTTTCCCGGATCATTCCATAAAAATCATAGGGGATCTCAACGAGAACATACGGCTTCAGGGACTGGCCCACATCACAGTCAATCCCATGACTCACCTGTGCCGTGATCTCCCCTGTCTTTCCCTTTATCTTTTTTTCAGATGAGCTGATAACATGTTCTTTTGTTTGCAGGAGCGAATTCAGGTCATAATCCGCCTTATCTTTTTTCCTGCTTAATCTCCATAAAGCCGAAAATCTGTCAGAGGGGATATCAGCTCTGTTTAAAAGCCCGGAAAAACCTCTGTAAAAAGATATTTTATAATCAATGACCTCCATTCCCAGTTTATGTATATTTCTGTATGCATTCACTCCTGTCAGAGGATCAAACGTACATGTTATGGAATCAATATGAAACAAATCCTGCACTACTTTTTTCTGGTACAATTTGAGGAGCAGCCCCAGCTTTAAATTCCGGTAATCCTTTTTAACCGCCGCGTACTGAGAGTAAAAATTAAGGTTGCCGGCTTCCTCATAAGCAACTCCTTTGTTTATCACTCCTACATACCCATAGGCAAACCCTATGAAACGGGTCGTGTTCCGCTGAATATTCCCTTTTTCATCTCCAGCATAAACACCGATGAAAAGGCTGCTTCCGTCATTGAAATAATTCTCACTCGCCATGTTTCTGGGACAAGATAGGTTGTCATGAGGATCCTCCCAGATCTCACGGCGAAGCTGCTCGTATTTGATATAGGCCTCCTCTTCCTTGGACATTTCTACAAAGAACAAAAACTTTCTTCCCTTGCTCTCTATGACCTCTTCTCTATCCTTCATCTTCACTATCACTCAAAGATTTTATCGGACTGGTTAGATAATAGTCAAGGATACACAAGTAACATTTTCATTGTATTAGAAAATATTTTCTGATAAAAAGAGGGCTGAAGCATTTGAGACATTTATCCTGAATCGTTCATACATTTTATGAAAGAAGACAATTTTCCATCCAATAAAAGGATTGCCTGCATAATCAATCCCTATGCTGCAAATAAAAAGTGGATAAGGAACCGCCTGGTCAGAAACTATATAAAAAAAAACATACCCGGGAAAATAACCGCCACACCGAAAAATAAAGAATACACCATCCAAACGGCAAAAAGATTCTGTGAGAGCTCAGATATCATCATCGTTGCCGGAGGAGACGGAACCATAGCTGATGTGATTCAGGGAATCATGGAATCAGGTAAAAACAAGGATATCACACTGGGAATCATTCCTTTGGGAAGCGGAAACGCTTTTCGCATCTCTTTAAATATTCCACTCAGTATCAGAAGGGCCTTGAAAATCATTAAACAGGGACGCACCAAAGAGATCGACCTTATCAAAATAAACAGCAAATACGCTTCATTCGGAAGTGTTGGTGCGACAGCCCAGGTGCTCGTGGAAAAACTCAAAATCAAGATACCAGGTTTTTTTGGCCATATTCTTGCTGCCAGGATCATGCTGCGTTTATCAAGAAAAGAGCATGATATAGAGCTTCTGCATGTCCTTGATGATACAGGAGCCCATATTGACCGGGAACATCTTAAACTGAAAGTATTTGACGGAATTATTGGTAAAGGCAAGCATTTCGGATATGGATGGAAGGTCGCGCCCAAAGCAGAAATTGACGACGGTTACATAGATATGACGTTTTTTGAAATAAGCAACCTGAAATTTCTGCTTTTTTTCCCGGGTATTTACTTCGGCACTTTTCAGAAAACACAAAAACACTATAAAGCCAAAAAAATAATCATCAAAGGGAAAAGGCTCCCTGTTCAATACAATGGAGAACTCTTAGGAAAAACAGACAGGGTGGAAATAAGCATACTTCCAAAGGCTTTGAAAGTCTTCACCCCTCTCGGGCATAGAAAATCCTAAACAGCTGTCACTCAGGTTCCAGATACCACAAGCACAAAGGCCTGAACGGCAAGTTCAGGAAAAGTCCTGCCTCCCAGATTTTTGATGCTGTTGATCCTTCCGAATTCCGCTACGTTCATGAAAGGAGGGCCTTTTTGTGATATTTTCTCATATATGTTCGCAAGGGCAATAGCGCTGGCTCCCAGACTGATATTCTTCAGATCTTTATCGAGGTCAGCCGCGTTCTTAACATAATGCTGATAGAAATCCTCAAGCAAAGGCTGGATTTCATCCAAAAGAGATGCGGTTGATTCTAATATGACTTTCTCTCTATCACTCAGAGAAGATTCTGATATCTTCCTTTCTTTGGACCAAAAATCCGAGATTTCAAAGAAGAAAGAAAGGCTTTTGTGGAGACCGCTGGATTCTGACAGAAGAGCGGCTGATTTGATGTTTTCCACTTCCCTGGTCTCAAGCCCGGCAGCTGCGGCAATTTTTCCTGCTGTATGAGATATCCTTACGGATGCAGGCTGTTCCTCATCACCATATTCCAAGTATTTAAACATGATTTCCAATATTCCAATGTATGCGGTCTGCAGCTTTTTTAGCCTGTTTTCCCTCTGCTCTGAAGCTGTCCCTACTATAGCTCCTGTGAGAAGCAAAAAACTTCCCCAGGTTAAAAGGTTGATGAACTCATCGAGGGATAAAATATTCTCAGCCTGAGAAATTTTTCCGGTAAACAAAAGATAACAAACCACCACCAGAATACTAAAAAAGGCTGTCAGCACACCGTGCTTCTTTCCGAGAAAATGTCCTGAAATGATGACAGGGAGGAAAAAAAAGTTAAGAAAGGCCAGCTTGTACTGGACAAGAAGCGCTATCCCTATAAAACCAATAAAGACAAGAATGACCAAAGACAATTCAAAATGATTTAAAACAAAATCCTTGAATTTCCTCATTTTTCTTCTGAACAGGCCAACAATAAATCACCCCATGAAATTGACACCCCTTCTATATATCACCTCTATCCGTATTAGTCAACTTTTGAAATAATACTCAAACCATAAAAACAGCCGCAGGATCAATAGATCTGTCTGATAGGCATTTTTTTATTGACTATCAACCTGATTCTCATTATCCTATTTTATAAAACATAGGGGACAAAACCATTATTTAGTCTTTTGAAGTGAAAAAAATGAAAGGAGAAGGATATGAATGAAAATAAAGAACAGGTAGCGGTTTCAAAAGATATAAAAGACCGGGTCGCCGCACCTTCCATAGGACTTCTGATAACGGGTATTATAGGAGCCCTCTCTTGCCTGGGAACTCTGGTTTCTCTTATCATAGGGATAAGCGTTCTCAGTATACCGGACATTTACTCTGAATTACCCGATGACATTCCTGTCAACATCGGGGAACTTTTCCAGGGATCATTCGCCATAGGGAGCTCATTCGTAGGGATTGTAGTGGCTGCATTGGTTATTTTTGCTTCACTAAAAATGAAAGAGCTCAAACACTGGGGCCTGGCCTTTACCGCCAGCATACTGGCAATGATTCCCTGCATAAGCCCCTGCTGCATCATAGGGCTTCCTATTGGGATATGGTGCCTTGTGGTGTTAACAAAACCAGAAGTGAAAAATGCATTCAGTTGAGAAATCTACCTGCTGATACCCCTCATTTTATAGTCCTTTTTGTTTGTTTGTCTATTACAGCCGGATCTCTTGTTCTCAAGCCTCCAACCAAAGAAAACCCCTATTTAATGCTGGGCAGGGTGCCTATCCCTGAGGTCTGCACATTTCATAATCTCACCGGCCTTCCATGCCCGGGATGCGGCCTGACCCGTTCCCTTGTCACAGCTGCACACGGCCGGTTCAAGGCCAGTTTCGCCTTTCACAGGCTGGGAATACTGACTCTTTTATTGATCTGTGGTCAGATTGTTTACAGAACAGCGGTCATATCCGTGGCTCATCAAAACAAGCTATTGATTCGAACAGGAAAAATCTTAAATAGAGGATTCATCCTCCTTGGTTCTCTTTTTCTCATCAACTGGGTTATCAATCTCATTCATATATTGTCTTAAAAGAAACACAGAGGTCACTTAATTGTAATGACCCGGCCGACACCCATGGGAACATAATTTTCCCCGTAAGCTTCTTTAAAAAGACCTATGGCTTCATCTCCGGTGCAGTGTGTGGCCCCGCACATAGTGACGCCCAGCTCATGAAATCTGTCTATGATCTGCCCGACCTGATTCTTTGTCTTTGACATAAGATGAAAACCACCCAGAGCAAAAGTGACTTTCTCATCAACGATTTCATCTGCTTTCTCAATTATTTCCACAATCCCGGGATGAGCACAGCCTGTGATCAACACTGAACCTTTTTCTGTTCTTATGATCAGGGACTGCTCTTTAATGGACATCCCCATTTCTCCGGTTGAAAATACGTCTTCGCATATTTCAAGAGGGCCGGATACCTTGACAGCCCTTGAGCCCTTTTCTTCGATCGAGCGAACGAAACTGTCAGGAAACGAAGAAGGGATATAAACAGGCACCTCTTTAATTCTCTCAAGGACAGAAAAGAGCCCCCCTGTATGGTCCCTGTGACTATGGGAGATCACAATGGCGTCCACCTTATCCATATCAACATCCAGTTCTTTGATGTTATGCCAGAGAATCCGGCTGTTTGTTCCTGTGTCAAAAAGAAGCGTCTTTTCCGTTCCGGTTATAAGACAAGAAAAACCCCAATCAGCCTTGGTCCCATCCGTATAAACATAATTATCATAAAGTATCTCTATTTCTATCCCGCTCTTTTCCGTCTCCAAGGCCCCTGCTTTGATCAGGAACGGTCCTGCAGTCAAAGAAAACACAAGAAACAGAACGGCCGTGAAATAAACCTTTTTTCTTCGACTCATATTATTCCTCCTTTGTTTTTTTATCCTCCGCTCCTTTTGAAAAAACAGCAAGAAGCAGGCTTCTGTCCTTCTGAGTCATTTCCAGCCTGCCGAACAGGTCATACATCCTGTCAATAATGTGTTCCTTATTGCCCCTGTGTATAAATTTTTTATCCCTGAGTATTTTGAGGATCAATTGAATGCATTCTTCCTGTCCTTTCCTTGAAATCGGACGGGACAGCCCTTTTGTTTTTTCTTGAGCACTTTCCCTTATAAAAAGCTGGAATAATGTCAGGAGAACGGCTGAAGCAAGATTATAAGAGGGCTGTTTTGTTGTCTGAGGGATAGAAAATCTAAAATTCGAACAGCGCATCTCCTTTGTGACCAATCCGGTTCTCTCGCTTCCAAAAAGAAGGCCTATGTTTGCTTCATCAGAATAACTTATCATCTTTTCAACAGCACCATGAAAGGTGAGGGAAGGGAAATTTTTTCTGTGCCTGGAAGCCGCGGCAAAAACAACATTCATGTCCTGTGTGGCCTCCTTAAGACTGGAATAGATACCTGCATTTTTTAACAGTTCTTCAGAATGAACGGCTGTTTTAAAAGCATCATTGTTTATTGGTTTATCCAGTACCAATCTCAATTGGTTAAATCCTGTATTCTTCATCCCTCTCGCGACCAGTCCTATGTTTTCCGGAGCGGACGGCCTGGATAGAATAACAAAAATCCTCTTTTTTGCAAAGTTTTTCATGGATCTGACCTATCCGTAAACCCAGCACCCAGAAGGCACATTTTGCGCCGCTGCCTCAATCACAACCTTTTTACGGAATGCGCTCTCTTTTACTGGTTCTAGTATTTTCCCGTACTTCCAAATCCTCTTTGTCCTCGTGTGGTCTCATCTAAACGGCTGACTTCTACGACATCCGTACCTACGACAGGCTGGATAAGCAGCTGGGCTATTTTCATCCCTTTCTCTATCTTAAATGTTTCTTTTCCCAGATTTATCAGAACCACTTTCACTTCACCTCTGTATCCGGAATCTATCACACCAGCCAGTCTATGGATGGATCGAAGAGAGATCCCGCTTTTATCCCAGATAAGACCGGCATATCCTTCCGGGACCGCAACTTTGATTCCCGTCGGGACAGCCTTGCTTTCAAAGGGTTCCAGTTCGCATTCCTGACAGGAAAACAAATCAAGTCCGGCATCTCCCCGGTGGCCTCTGGATGGGAGTTTCGCATCTTTGTTTATCTTTTTTATTTTTAACTTCATCTTTAGATTCCCTCCAGATTTACTTTTGCAAAGTATTTTTCAGCTATCCTTCCGAATCTCTGGACCTCTTCCTTTGGGTAGGGTTTTATTTTTCTGTAAGACTCATCCAAGGTGTTTTCCGGAGAAAATTGCTGGAGCTGAAAGAGAGGTCCGCCTTCCAGCATCCTGCCTATTTCTTCAATGCCTTTCTCGTCGATCAGCCCGGGGACAACGGTCGTCCTGAACATATACTCAATGTTTGATTTTTTTAAAATACTGATGCTTTTTTTTATTGCCTCAGTATTGACATCGATTCCCGAGGCTAATGAATATTTATCCAGAGGGGCCTTTATATCCATGGCCGCACTGTCTACAAGTCCTTTCTGGATAATTTCCCTGAATCTTTGAGGAAAAGAACCGTTTGTATCGAGTTTAATCCGGAGGCCTTTTTCTTTTATCAATCCCAGCAGTTCTATCAAGTCTTTATGTATCAGCGGCTCTCCGCCAGTCACACACACACCTTCCAGCCATCCTTTTCTAGAATCAAGAAACTCTAAAAACAGTTCCTGAGGCATGACCGGAAGGTTTCCCGGGTTTAAAACAAGATCAGGATTTTGACAAAAAGGACATCGAAAATTGCATCCTCCGAGAAAAATAGTTGATGAAATATATCCCGGAAAATCCTTTGGAGCGAACTTCTCTAATCCTTTGATCGCAGCCAACTTTGAAGCTCCTGAGGGGTGTTTATTACTTTTTCCACTTTTTCGTTATCCAGCATCAGCAGTGTCGGCAGGATTATCGCTCCCTTTTCATCCCGGTTAATGACCTTAAGATAATCCCTTATTTTCATCTTGCCCTCTTTTTCAACAAGGTTGTATTCTCTTCCTGGGAATGGACTCTTTGCAAGCTCTTTCTTTAAGGACTCGCAACTCGGACAATTCGGATAGGAAAAAATGAGATACTCCACGCTATCCTACTTTCTGGAATGTCTTTCTCTCGGCAAACTCCTGCTTCTTCCCGTCATTCCATGTGGAAACAGGCCTCAGGTAGCCCACGATTCTGGAATAAACCTCGGTCTTTTCCCCACATTCAGGACAAATGCTCTTTTCACCCGGAATATAACCATGATTCTGACATATGCTGAAGGTGGGTGTGATACTGAAATAGGGAAGTTTGGTTTCAGCAATCTTCCTCACCAGTTTTTTCGTTGTTTCTTTATCCACAGATTCGGGGAGAAAGGCATGGAAAATAGTCCCTCCAGTATAGTAGTTCTGTATATCCTTCTGATGCTCCACAGCTTCAAAGATGTCTCTTGTGGCATCAACATTAAGCTGGGTGGAATTGGTTAAAAAAGGATTTTTATCAGTTCCTGAAGTCTTGATATTCATATACTTCTGCTTATCCAGCCTTGCCAGCCTGTATGAGGTCGATTCTGCCGGAGTCGCCTCCAGGTTGTACAGATTTCCGGTTTCCTCTTGAAAATCTCTAAGGACTTCCCTCATGAAGAGAAGCACCTGTTTTGTAAAATCCTTCGCTGCCAGTTCTTGGATCCCCTTGTTCAAAAAATTAAGGCATGCTTCATGCATTCCCAGTATACCTATGGTCGAAAAGTGATTATCAAAGTGCCCCAGGTAAACTTTTGTATACGGAATAAGCCCTTTCTCCAGTGTGTTATTGACGATTTCTCTTTTCGTCTCTAAAGCTTCTTTTGCCAGAACCATCAATTGTTTAAGCCGGCTGAAGAATTCATCATCACTGCTTGACTCATATCCTATTCTGTTGAGATTTATTGTCACAACTCCAATAGAACCTGTTGAATCACCCGGCCCCCACATGTTCCCCGGCCTCTGCAGTAATTCTCTCTGATCAAGATTCAGCCTGCAGCACATGGCACGAATATCACCGGGGTCCATATCCGTACCGATATAGTTTTGAAAATAAGGGATTCCGTACTTAGCCGTGACTTCGAACAAAAGGTCTGCTGCCGGCGAATCCCACTCAAAATCTTTAGTCAGGTTATAAGTAGGGATAGGAAACGTAAACACGCGTCCTTTTTGATCTCCTCCCATCATGAGCTCAAGGAACGCTTTATTGATCATATCCATTTCTTTTTGATATTCACCGTAGACAGACTCTTTTTCCTCACCTCCTACAATGACCTTTTTGTCTTTCATGTCTTCCGGGACCGTCCAGTCAAAAGTGAGGTTTGAGAAAGGTGTCTGCCATCCCCATCTGGACGGCACATTCAGACCAAAAATCAGTTTTTGAATATCCTGCTTAACGCCTTCATAGTCAAGTTTGTCCTCTCTTACAAAAGGGGCTAAAAAGGTATCCACACTGGAGAAGGCCTGGGCGCCGGCGAATTCTCCCTGCATGGTCCCTATAAAATTAACCATATGAAGCGTCGCTGTCTCCATATGCTTTGCCGGAAATGAGTGGACCTGATTCGCAACATGCCCGAATCCTTCCCTTAACAAATTTTCCATAGACCAGCCCGCACAGTATCCGACTATGGGATAGGAGAGGTCATGAAGATGCAGGTCCCCTTTCAAATGCGCTCTTTTTACATTTTCGGAATAAATCTGATTCAATGCAAAATTAGCCAGGACTTCTCCAGAAATCCTGGCATTCAAGCCTGAAAAGCTCATGTCCCCTTCATTGCTGTTCTCCCTGACTTTCCAGTCATGATCATTTATATAATCTCTAATCAATCTTTCCAGATTTATTCCTATTCTCTTTGCTTCGCGTATATCTTTGTGCCTGTCCCGATAGAGAATATAAGCCTTGGCAACCTCATGATATCCCTGTTTCATCAACACCATTTCAACAATATCCTGTATCTGCTCCACAGACGGGACCGTGTATCCACCGAATTTATCCTCAAGCACGAACATCACAATATCAGAGACACTCTTAGCCATACTCTCATCCATAATGCCTTTAGATTCCATAGCTTTGTGTATAGCTTTGGTAATCTTATCCTGAATAAAATCAGTTACTTTCCCGTCTCTTTTTTTAATCCTTGAAATAGTGCCGCTCACCAAGGCCTCCTTTCATATTTGCTTATTTCCATCCCAAAAAGCTTACCAAACAAAAATAGCCATATGTTGTGTATAACTGACATTAAAAACACTAAATATTGTAGCTGCATAACAAATGTATATATGTTTTTCTTCATTGTCAAGAATAAAATAAAATTTTTTTTTAAAACAGATTTATGCTAAAATATGGATCTCTTTTCAAGATGAATCCCATAAAAATCAAAACAAACCAAAAAGAAAAATTACTTGACGTTACCCCTATAGTCAAAGACAGGTTTGCGTAAAAATATCCAAAGAATAATCCAGACTAAGAAAATATCCCGAACTTTTCCAGTTCAGCTTTTAGGTTTGTTTTGGAATTAAAGTGGATGGTCTTCATACCTGTTTTTGCAGCCACCCGGATGTTTTCTTCCATGTCATCGATAAACAAAATGTTTTGAGGTTCTGCTCCTGATTTTTCTATCGCGATCTTGAATATCTTCTCCTCTGGCTTAACACTTCCGACTTTATAGGAAAGAATGTATTCATCAAATATGAAGATTTCCGGGAATCTTTTTTCTATATAATTGAAATGCAGGGTGTCCGTATTGGAAAGAAGGATCAATTTATGCTTTCCTTTGAGTTGGGCCAAGGTCTCTAATACCGAGGAATCAAGTGAAAAAATATCACAGTAAATATCGAGGAAAGTCTTGAATTTGAGATCCACCTTAAATATATCTTTCATCCCCTTATAATATCTTTTGGGGGATATCCTTCCTTTACCAAACGATTCGATCAATCCGTCATGGAGCACAGGTATGCTCATAATTTCCTCTTTTTCCAAAGAGGAATATTTCGCAATCCTTTTTAAAAAGACGGAAATATCAAAAGGAAGGATCACATTCCCCATATCTGATACAACAGTTCTTATCACAGCTCTTTATCTCCTGATAGACTATTCTAATAAAATCCAAATGATATCTCAAACGGATTCAAATTGACATGGTTTTTCTGCTGTGATATAAGCGTTGAAGAAACAGAGAAACATGAACACCACTCATCAAGAAACGGGAGGGTTTTTTCACCCTTCTAAGGCCGGTTACAGGTTTGCCATACTGATATTTATTGCCGCTCTCAGCTTTGGAAGTTATTTTGCTTATGATATAGTGGGCGCCATTGCCCCCACCCTGATAGAGGAAATCGGTGCAGCCAGGAGTACACTGGGCAACTTTTACACAATGTATCATATCGCTGCCATACTCTTTGTTCTGGCCGGTGGTTTCCTCATAGACAAACTGGGAACAAGAAAAGCCAGCATCATGTTCTCTGTTTTGGTCCTGGCAGGAGCAGCCCTGGTCTGGACAGCTCAATCCCTTCCGGTTTTTTTTCTTGGGAGATTTATTTTCGGAGCAGGCTCTGAACCTCTTATTGTGGCCCAGAGCGCTATATTAGCCAGATGGTTTAAAAATAAAGAACTGGCCCTTTCTTTTGGTCTCGCTCTGACCATTAGCAGGCTGGGTACTCTTTTTGCCTTCAATACAGGGGAGCTGATCACCAGCCATTACGGTAGTTTTCGATACGCTCTCTTTACAGCCGTTATTCTCTGCGGCCTTTCTCTCATCGCCAATATATTCTATATCATCATGGACAGAAAGGGAGAAAAAGTGCTCGGTCTCAAAGATGAGACCGCAGAAGAAAAAATTGTGTTTTCAGATATAAAAAAATTCAAACCCAGTTTCTGGTATGTCACGCTGCTGTGTGTGACGTTTTATTCTGCCATCTTTCCCTTTACAGCTTTATCCACTGATTTTTTTGTGGACAAGTGGGGCATAGCAAGAGTGGCTGAGTCGAGCGGAGGTTTCTTGGCTCAAGTATTCAATAATTTCCTGCATATGTTTTCTACTGCCGGAGGCGTCACTTCAATCATCATATTCGCTTCCATGATACTGGCGCCTTTTGCAGGGCAGCTTGTGGATAAAGTGGGAAAGCGCGCCACTCTGATGATTATAGGCTCTCTTCTTATGATTCCCAGCCATCTGTTGATGGGGATCACAAACATATATCCTGTTCTTCCCATGATGGCTCTGGGCGCCGCATTTGTGCTTGTGCCCGCAGCCATGTGGCCGTCCATCCCCCTTATTGTGAAAAAAGAGAGGGTAGGCACAGCTTTTGGCCTCATGACAGCTGTTCAGAACATAGGTCTTGCGCTTTTTCCCCTTCTCAACGGCATTCTTCGGGACATCACCAAAACATATACGAGCAGTATGGTCATGTTTTCCTGCCTCGGTTTTTTAGGCTTGATATTTGCTGTTCTTCTTAAAAGGGCGGATGCTAAAGAGGGGAAAGGGCTTGAGGTCTCAAAGAAAACATAATGCTTGTTTCCCAACTATGCTTACCGCTGCATTGATAAAAGAATGAAAAAGTGTCCTTACTGTGACTTCCGATTTCCCGATGACAAAAAGAACTGCCCGAAATGCGGCTCTCCTTACTGGAAACCGGGCGAAGATAGGGAATTTAATGACATCCCTAAGGATGATACTGAGGATGAAAAAAACGGTTGTTTGTCCTTATTGATCATGCCCGTCTCCATTTCTCTTTTGATCACCGGTTTTCTGGTTTCACTGGGTTTTCTCATAAACCTCCTCATCCATATTGAAAACAACCGTATGAAATTTATCTGGCTGGTATTATCCGTTGCCGCAGGATTGTTTGCTTACAGATTTTTCAGTAAAAAGCAGAGAGGATAAGCTGGACTATCTAACCAGACCGAAAAAAAAGAGCCCGTTTCCCAGGGCTCTTAACTTATATGAAAACTATGATTTATATCTGGGCAAACAACCCGGATAATCAGAATAATCCAACAAATACGATGTCAGCATGAAACAACGCTCTGGTTCTGCTTCTTACGCTCCAATCAACACTGTCCTTTATCTCTACATAAAAATAGAACTTATCAAAAAGTCTTAGCTTTTTCATATAAAAGAGGGCAAAATCGGATATATTATCCACTATGACACTGCCTATCCTTTCATTTCCTTCTTGATTATAGACTGTTATTTGTTTTCCTTCTTCACCCTCAGAATATTCTCCGTAAATCTTTGCCTTCTCTTTACCTTCCCACGCGTCTTTCTTATTATAGGCAAGTCCTTCGAGAAAAGAAAATTCTTCTCTTTGATCCAAACTCATATAGTCATCTAAGATGACCTCATCGGTCCTGGTAAAGATATTCCTCCAGTTTTCGGCTTCGTCTTTAATCTCCAGTGTCTCTGCTATAAGCACAGACGGGTTCTCTTCATTAACGGTTCCCTCTCCTCTCAGCTGTTTGCCTTCCAGATCATATGTATCTTCAGCTTCAAGACTTCCCTGAACCACGATATCAAAACCACCTGCTTCGGGGATAAAAACATACTTACCTACAGTAACTTTTACTGTTCCTTCAAACTCAATAACTCCTTTTTTGTCTGCTTCCATTTTTGAAGCATCTTGTTCTGCTGTACCACACGCACCTGTCATTCCGATGGTAACAGCGCATACCAGAAATGCGGCGCAGAGCAGCCAGGATATCTTGTTCCGTTTAGTTTTTATAATGGCCATAGCTCATACCTCCAAAACTTTTAAAATCATAAGTTCTACATAGAAAAAAATCTTGACCAATAATCAAAGCTCTCGACTTTTTAAGAATGGATATTATATACCATTGAAAAAGGCAAATGTAAAGCACAAAAAAAAAATTACTCTTTCTTTCTCGACCTTGTCGTTGAACTTCTTCTTGAGGAAGATTTTGTACTGGCCGACCTTGCACTTGAAGATCTGCTCGTTCGGCTTGACGATGAACGAACTCCTGCCGACGAACTTCTTGTGCGGCTTGATGAAGAGCGGACTCTTGCAGATGAACTCCTCGAACTGCTTGACGATGAACGAATCCTTGAGGATGAACTTCCCGCTTTTGATCTGGAACTCACTCTCCCTTTAGATACGGAGGTGCGGCTTCTGGAAGTTGATATCCCTTGTGATCTATTACCATTTTGCCTGCTCGTTCGGCTTGAAATCCTTGGAACAGACTGATTCCTTCTTATAGAGGAAATTGCCGAAGAGGATGAAGAAGAGTTTCTGTTCCTGGAGCTGGATGGGACTATCCTGTCGCCTGAATCGGAGCTTCTGGAAGAACGGAGTCTTGAGCTTGTCGAAGAGGACATTCTTGATGGATAGCGCTCCGTAGTCGAGTTCCGTCTCAATCCGGAAGTGGAGGAGCGAGCCGGACTCACTGTTCGAGAAGAACGCGTGCCCAGCGAGCTCGCCTCAGAGCGTGAATTGCTGGTGGATCCTGTGGAATTCCTGAGTTTTCTTGAAGGATAAGTTCTGATATTGTTTCTTGATACACTTGAAGACCGGGACCGATAGGCCTTCTCACTACCCAAACTTGAATCCCTTGATGAAACAGATCTGTCTTCTCTTTTATATGGTGTGGAGTTTGTTTTGACATTCGATGACCCGTCCATGGCTGAAGGTCTTGAATTCTTAGACGAATCAAAAGAATGGCCTGGGGAATAAGATTTGGTCACACTGCGTATTTTACTGTTGGAAAATACTTTAACTGCTTCAGTAGAGCGGACACCCGTTTTATATGCGGCAGGCCTCACTTTTGGCTGTGCTGAGGTCATGGTTATATCACTCAGTTTTGACACTCTCGCTTTGTTAAGAGCCACACCGGATATGTTTCTTGCCTGGAGATGATCCTTATGAACAACAACAAGGGCACGCGACCCTGAAGGATAATGACTGTGGTAATAATTTCCATAGTAATGATTGTTGATAACGACTCCTGGATATCCATAATAACTCAAAGGACACCAACCTATATAACTCGGGCCGTGATACCAATGGACCCATGCGGGCCCCCAGCTTCTTGTCGGAATCCAGTGCCAACCAAACCTGACACTCCAATGCCATCTTCCATAATGCGAAACACACCATCCCCATGGCTCATAAGAAACCCAGGTCCACCCTATAATGGGATACCAGACCCATCTTCCGTTCAAATAAGGCCTCCATGAAAGAGAAATTCCAGAGGGGATCCAAACATATCCATAACTGTTGTGGTAACGCCACTGACCGTAATAGTCAAGCTCAGCTTCATATTCATTCAACTCAGAAGGCAAATACCTTGTTCCTCCCACATATCTGCTGTGGAAAGCATCCCTGGAGCGGTTCCATTCATAAAAACTACTGTCCATACTCGCATAAAAAGAAGTTGGTTCAGAGATAAAACGCCCGTTAGAAACCGTTACCTTCTCTTCCGCCTCTAGGAGAAGAGAGCCCTCCTCGCCTGCCGCTTCTGCACGTCCCTCAAAAACCCTTATTTCAGTTTGATTGTTCTGCATTACAGATAAGTAGTAAAGGCCTTCTTCCATAATATAAAATGACGCATCAGGGGAATGGACTTCAAAAAACTTGTCACTGTCTATGAAATTTACCCTCAGAAAGAGACTTCCTGACAAAACGTGAATACCTGTGACATCTTCCTCTCTGTTCGGCATTCTAACAAACTCAATCTGTGTGTCTCTGTCCATCCTTATATAATTGCTGTCTCCCAGATGGATCTCGGTCCTGCCCTCCCTGGTTCCGATCTTGTCTCCCTGGATAAGAGCTAAATTCACGACTCCTTCTTCATAACCAAGGTCTTCTGCTCTTTGAATATACACATCGCCGTTCACATAGCTCATGCGCGCATAACTCGATTCATAATAATCAGAATCCGCACCCCCAAACGAAAAGGGAACGAAAAGCCCGAAAACAAGCATGATATTTAAAAGCTTTTTCATGATGCCTCCTTTCAACAGTCATTTACAAAGCAAAAAACATGCCAACATTTCATCCCTGGTACAGACATGCAGATATTGTCCCTTTTTCAGGACAGTTGCATCCTTAACCTGGATTATTCACGAGTCAAGGTTGCTGCAGATGCGAGGCACAAGGCATGAAGGTGTGGTCCTTCACTGCGAATGCCTTGTAACAAAGCAGATGCAGTAAGATTGGCTCGCCTCAATGGTAAAAAAATGGCAATTGAAATAAAAAATATAAACAAGAAAAATGTTCAATTCTTTAATCTTGAAAAGATCTTATATATCGCAGAAAAGAAAATAATAATGATGACATCGCCATTTTTTTATGAATAGGTCAGCTTAAATAGGATTTGAACAAGAATGAATTGCCTGCTCTCCGGCCAGCAGTCACATCATCACGCTCAATGAAAGAAATATAAAAAATAGAGTTAAATGATAGTATAAATCAAACTTCCCTGACGGGAAAGGACAATCAAACAGATAGAATTTAAATCCCCGCAGAAAGCAGATCTAAGGAAAGAGCTGCTTTCTGCGGTTTTTATTATCTTATTTCTTTTTCAGTATGGGCATTCCTGTTCTTTCAGTCTCAATGACTTTGTATTCAGCTGGGACTTCATCCAAAGATCCGCTTCTTATATCTCTTGCGAAGAAATATATCCTCTGAGTCCTGCCCCCTTTTAGGTTCACATCCTTGAAGTGTAAAAAATACTTTGTCCCTTTTGAATTGGTGAATTCGTATGCCATTTATTTGACCTCCCTTGTAATTAATTACTTCCTTAATTTAACTCAGCTTCCCATGTGTAATATGCTTCCCATGTCAATCTCTGCTTATTCCCTGCTGCTTTAAAGCCGGTTTATTTGTTTCATAACATCTTTTATAGGAAAATTTTGTTCATGTCAAGGAAAGATTTGATAAAATACCTCTGATTTTGCAATTATTTTAAAAAATTAAAAATATTATAATTTTTTTCTTTACAATTGAAATCTTTCTGTTATAATTAAGTTGGTTCTTTTTTAGCGGGCTGGAAAGAGCCCCCACCTTTTTGGTTCCCATCATCAACCCCCCTTTTGCTGACAAACAGCCCGCACCTCATCAAAGGGGAAATTATCTTGATTTAAAATTATTAATTTCATTTCAACTCTTATTATGTAAAATAGATTTAAATTATAACGAAAAAGGAGTTTATTATGCCTTCCTTTAAAATCAAACCGTTCATTAAAGTGCTTTTTTTGTTTTTTTTACTAGGTTCCATCTCCGTTTATGTTTGGAACCAGACCGGCGATGAAGAACCTTTCGAGCTCACTATTGACTCCATAATGAAAGGACCTGACCTTGTCGGCACATCTCCTTCCAGTGTCATGTGGTCAACGGACGGTAAAAATCTCTACTTCAGATGGAAAAAGACGGATGAAGAACAAATAGAATTCTATTTCATATCCATTTCCGATCCAACGCCAAAAAAGACAACCATAGATGAAATCCTTAAAAATCCCCCGATCATTCCATCGGGTTTTTCATTTTACGGATTCAGGTCAGGCTTTTTTGGAATCGACATACAATTTGACCGAAAAATGGAAAGAGCCGCTCTTGTCAGAAACGGAGATATCTTTCTTCTTCATCTGAAAAATGGAGCCATGACCCAGATAACAGACACAAATGTCCGTGAATCCAATGCCCAGTTCACTCAAAGCGGAGAAGAACTGTATTTTACATCTGAAAACAATTTGTTCCTTTTGTCTTTAAAAGATGCAAGCACCAAACAGATGACTTTATTCACACAGGATTCTCCTCCTGAAAAAAGGAAACCCGATGACATTCAAATGTGGTACAGCAAACAGCAAAAAGAGCTTTTCAAGGAATTCAGTGCCCAGCGGAGAGAAGGAATGCCCTTCTTCCCGTTTTCCCCCCAGAAAAAAATAAAACCTTTTCATCTCAATAAAAACCAGAATATCTATTTTCTGGATCTGTCACCTGATAAAAAACACGTTTTTTTCATGATGGGTGAAAGAGATCCGGATATCAAGAACACGATTGTCCCCCAATATGTCACAAGAACAGGGTATACGGAGACCCTTGATTCCCATGCCAAAGCTGCTTATGCATCCAGGAACATAAAAGCCGGAATTGTGGATTGTGAAACAGGGGATGTAAAATGGGTCGACTACGATACCGATGAAAAAACAATCAGTCCGGGTATGATCTATTGGTCTCCTGACGGAAAAAAATGCCTGATCACAGCAAGCTCGGAAGACAGAAAGGACACTTGGCTTCTCCGCCTGGACAGAACAACCGGAAAAACGTCTGTCATTGAACACGTTCATGATGATGCCTGGATCGGATACCTGGGGCTCACAAACATCTTATGGTGGCCGGACAGCGAACACATATCCTATATTTCAGAGAAAAGCGGCTTTGCCCATCTCTATAAGGCTTCCTGGTCCTCAGGAGAAAAAGAACAGCTGACATCGGGAAATTTCGAAGTCTACACAGCCGAACTTTCCAAATACAAAAAAGCATGGTACATAACATCAAACGAAGAACATCCCGGAGAAAGGCACTTCTATCACTGCTCTCTGGATGGAAAAAAGCGCACAAAAATTACATCCATGACCGGACAAAATCAGGCTTTTTTGTCTCCCGATGAAAAATATATGGCCGTTTTGCATTCCTCTTCCACACATCCGGATGAACTCTATTTTAAGAAAAACGACCCCCAAGCCGAAGCCAATCGCATCACTGTTTCCTCCACAGAAGCATTCCGCTCCTATGATTGGTACAAACCCCAGGTGCTGACCTTTAAAGCAAGGGACGGCGTTGAGGTATACGCAAGGCTCTACAAACCTGAGAAATGGCATTCAAAGAAACCGGCTGTGATCTTTATCCACGGAGCCGGCTATCTTCAGAACGCTCATAAAGGCTGGAGCTATTATTACAGGGAATATATGTTTCACAATTTTCTTATCCACAACGGGTATCTGGTCTTTGATATAGACTACAGGGGAAGCGCCGGATACGGACGGGACTGCCGCACAGCCATTTACCGGCATATGGGAGGAAAAGACCTGGATGACATCGTGGACGGCGCCCGGTTCTTAGTGGATGAATACCAGGTCAATCCTGATAATATCGGCGTGTACGGCGGAAGCTACGGAGGTTTTCTCACATTCATGGCCCTGTTTACAGAACCCGATGTGGTTAAAGCAGGAGCTGCCCTAAGGCCGGTTACAGATTGGGCTCACTATCATAACAGCTACACGCAGGATATCCTTAATCTGCCGCAGAATGACGAGGAGGCTTACAAACAGAGTTCTCCCATATATTTCGCAGAAGGCCTAAAAGGAGCCCTGCTCATATGCCACGGGATGGTTGATTCGAATGTACACTTCCAGGATACGGTAAGACTGGTGCAGAGATTGATCGAACTGAGAAAGGAAAACTGGGAAGTTGCCATTTATCCGGTGGAAGGCCACTCCTTCCGCAATGCCTCGTCATGGGCAGATGAATACACAAGAATCTTTAAATTGTTTGAAGAAAATTTAAAATAGACTATAATCTTTTTATAGGTTAAAAGCCCCATGCCAGAAGCAAAGGCGCTCGAAATCAAAGATCTGCATAAGTCTTTCAAATTCGGTTTTCTGGGCAAGAAGATAAAAGTCCTTAAGGGAATCTCCCTGGAAGTAAAAAAAGGTGAGATATTCGGCTACCTCGGGCCTAACGGCGCAGGAAAAACAACCACTCTCAAATGCATATTAGGACTCCTTTTCCCTGATAAGGGGACTATAAATATACTCGGGTCCGACCATCTCTCCATAAAATCCAAAGAAAAGACGGGGTTTCTTCCTGAAAATCCGTACTTTTATGATTATCTGACCGCATCCGAGTTTTTAAACTTCTACAGCCAGCTCTTCCATAAACAAAAAACAGAAGACATAAACACGCTGCTAACGCTGGTCGGACTCATAGAACACAGCCACACTCAATTGAGAAAATTTTCCAAGGGGATGCTTCAGCGGATTGGCCTTTCCCAGGCACTTTTAAACGACCCGGAGATTGTTCTTCTGGATGAACCATTGGGAGGCCTTGATCCCATCGGGAGAAAAGAAATCAGAGATATCATATTGAGCCTCAAAGAAAAAGGCAAAACCGTGTTTTTATCCTCACACATTCTACAGGATATCGAAATGATCTGTGACCGCGTGGCCGTGCTTGTTAATGGCGCCGTGGTAAACCAGGGGCGGCTTGACGAACTTGTTTCCCAGGAGATACTGTTTACGGAAATAACAGTCTCAAAGATCAGCAGAAAAGAACTTGAAAAATTCGGAAAGCCCCTGACTCATTTCGGGAACAAAAGTCTTATCCAAATCTTTGACCAGGATAAAGTGGATGAAATTTTGCAGTTCGTCAAAGAGAAAAACGGAAAAGTGCATTCACTGGTCCCCCGCACACAAACCCTGGAGGATATTTTTGTGGGAATAGTGAAACAAAAATGAAAATAAGAGCTGTTGCCTTAAATACATTCAAAGAAGCGATAAGAGACCGTATACTTTATCTCCTTTTATTCTTTACCGTGGTCAGTCTCATTCTATCCAAACTTCTCTCCCTTCTCACCGTAGGAGATAAGACAAAAATCATAATGGATGCAGGGCTTTCATCCATATCCATTTTCGGCGTTCTCATGGCCATTCTTATGGGCACTGGCCTTGTCTACAAAGAAATAGACAAAAAAACCGTGTACACGCTCCTCTCAAAACCGATCAACAGAAACCAATTTATACTGGGGAAATTCCTGGGACTGATTATAACGCTCTTTATCATGATGGCGGTAATGACCGCCATCTTTATCATCATCATCCTGCTTCACTCAGGAACCATCAGTTGGAAACTTTTTGTTTCCCTTGGCTTTGTCTTTTTAGAACTCTGCCTTATCACATCCGTGGCTCTTTTGTTCTCCTGTTTCTCTACCCCCATTCTGAGCTCCATTTTCAGCCTCTCTTTTTACCTTATCGGGCATCTTTCCTGGGGGCTGGAAGCACTCTTAAAAAAAATGAATCCCGGAGTCTCAAAAGTATTAACTCAGGTGGTCTATATCCTGCTTCCTGACCTGGAAAACTTTAATTTCAAAACAGAAGTGGTGCACAACCTCTCCATCCAACCTGAGATGTTCCTCTTTTCATTTTTTTATGGGATCGCCTACACGTTTTTCATTTTGATGCTCGCCATGCTGGTCTTTCGAAAAAGAGACTTTATTTAAAAAACATGCAAAAAAAAGTATTAGCCTTACTTCTTATTATAAGCTGCGGAATGTTTATGGGGCTTAAAGTTATAACTGATAAAATACCCAGAAAAACTGTCCCCGGAGCATCCATCATTTATATTCCTTCAGGGAAATATCTCAAATATGCCAGCTTTGGCCATTCATCCCTATTGGCGGATCTTATCTATATATGGGCCATTCAATATTTCAGCAACTACTCTGTTCCGGAAAGATTCCAATATCTCACTCATGTGTTTTCAATCATATCAGAACTCGATCCCGGGTATCTTGATCCCTATCAAATAGGGGCCTTGATCGCCATCTACGATGCCAGAGACTTTGATACAGCCATGGATATCCTTGAAATAGGACTTAAAAAAAACCCCGAACAGTGGATATTCCCTTGGCAGGCGGGACACTACGCTCAAATCCTTTTAAAAGACTTCGAACTCGCTAGAAAATACTATCAAACGGCCATGGAAATAGAAGGTTCCCCTCCTATTATAAAAAGACTCTATTCCAATGCTGTTTATCAATTGGGCGATTATCACACAGCATGGGAAAACTGGCTTGAAATATACAACAGCTCGGACGATGAGAGAGTGAAAAAAATTGCTTCCAATCATCTCTACCGCACAAAAGCAGCCATGGATATCCAGAAGATCAAGGACGCCTTAAAAGAATATCAAAGCAAATTCAACAGATTCCCTGAAAAACTTGCCGACCTTGTGTCATCAGGATTCTTGGAATCAGTGCCCCAAGACCTGGACGGACAGGATTATATTTATGACAGTGATACAGGCGAAGTGAAAACAGCGGTGATACCATGGAAAAGATAATTCTTATCATTTTGTTCGGGCTAGCCTGGGGAAGCTTTCTTAATGTATTGATCTACAGGATCCCCAAGAAAATGAGCCTTCTGACGCCTCCTTCTTCATGCCCCGAGTGCCATAAGAAAATAAAATCCTATCATAATATTCCGGTGTTCTCTTATATCTGGCTTAAGGGAAGATGCCGGTACTGCGGAGCAAAAATCCCCCTATCTTATCCTCTTGTGGAGATGATGACTCCTCTGGCATTCATCCTCATATACGGCAAGTTCTCTTTAAGCCTGCACTTCTTTATCTCCTGCCTGTTCGCCAGCGCCCTGATCGTCCTCTGTGTAATAGATTACAACCATCAAATCCTCCCCGACATCATCACTCTTCCCGGATTGGTTTTAGCTGTGGCCTATTCCCTTTTCCGCACAGATCTCAGTCTATCCAATTCCTTACTGGGAGCTGTTTCAGGAGCGGGGTTCCTTCTTGTTGTTTACGCTCTCTATTATTTTATACGGAAAAAAGAAGGACTGGGCATGGGTGATGTGACCATGATGCTCTTTATCGGTTCTTATTTGGGCTGGAAAATGTCATTTTTCACACTGCTTATTGCATCATTTGCCGGGGCGTTTGTCGGGATCTTCTTTGTTTTTTTTAAAAAGAAAAGTTTTCAGTACTCCCTTCCGTTCGGAACTTTTCTTGCCCCTGCTGCTCTTTTCTCTCTTCTCTGGGGGAATCAAATCCTCGAAGCCTACCTCCAGCTCTTCAAAACCCCCTAAAATCACGATAACAAAAAAGAAGCACAGACCACACCACCTTTTTCTCTTATAAAATTCAGGTATGGCTTGTGCTTTTGACTTTCATCAGGCAAGCTGGTTCTTCAGCCCGCTGATTTTTCCCAGCGAGTAAAATCAGCTTATTCCTCGGCTCGCTCCCCTCTGCGAGGAACCATGCCCGCTCGCCTCCGGATGACTTCAGAACCAGCCAGCCTGCCTGAAAGTCTGGATGAGACATGATTTATTTATCCAACAGGAAAAGCGTAATCCTTACGAAAATCAGGT
>CAZUXT010000041.1:0-25999 GCA_964624145.1 uncultured Eubacteriales bacterium
ACAGGGTGATTGATGAGCTGGGAAAAGGTGAATCGGGCATTGTTTTCTCTAGCATTTGCAGCATTGGGGAAAGAAAGAGCCAAAACTGAAAACACCACCAATAAACTCACAGCTTTAAAGAGAGTTTTTTTAGACATAATGTGCCTCCTATAATTTAGGAGCCTTGAAAAGAGATGATAGAAATAGAGGAAGGACTAACCTTTTTTCCTTGAAAATATAACTATTCCCGTCATTTTTTCTCCAAGGCACCTTTTTTAACCTAGACTTTTTTTTATTATTTGTCAAGTTAATTATAAGCTTAACTCCTTTATAAACAGCAACTTAAGCCATAAAAAGCGCCCTATATAGTATGTATCCGACCTATTCATTCTATATATTGAGTCGGTTTCGGCCTGAAATAATTGACAAATTTTTTTTAAAATCTCATGTTTTTTGGGTTTCAGGGGTTTTTTTCACCCCCCCTGGGAAAGGTTAATCCTTAAGGTTTCAGTGGATTTTTTTCTTTTCTTTTGATAAAAGCGTCACCAGAACAGCCAGTCCCATGGCCGCGATAAAGGTGACGGCCCGGGCGGTGACCTCGCTGTCCAATCCGGTGAGGATCCAAACGATGGTGGTGACAAGCCCTGTGCTGAGCGCGGTGACAACGCCTTTGGAGCTGAACCGGTCCCAGTAAAAAGAAAGAAGCACAGCCGGTGCAAAGGAGCATCCGATTCCCGCCCATGCATAGCTGACGATATAGTAGATAAGCTCGGAGGTGGTGAGAGCCAGGATCAATCCCAGAAGCCCTATTCCGAGGGTGGCCGCTCTGGAGAGGAAGAGAAGCCTCCTGTCCTCTGCCTTTCCTTTTTTGATGATTCCGTTGTAGACATCCTGGCTTATGGAGGAGGAGGCCACGAGAAGCATGCTCTGGGCCGTTGAGATCATGGCCGCCACAGCCCCTGCCAGAAGAATGGCTGCCAGCCAGTCCGGGAACAGATGTGTGAGGATATGGGGGAGTATCATTTCAGGGTCTGTGACAGCGTTCGGGCCAAAAAGCACCACTGCGCTCACGCCGATGACAACCACTCCGGCATAAGCGAGCGCTGTCCACCCCACGGCGATATTCCGGCCGATTTTGACATGGCGGTCATCCCTCATTCCCATAAACCGGGCGTTGAGCTGAGGCTGGCCTCCGAGGTATCCGAAGAACCAGGCGATGTTGTTAAATACCAGAAGCCCGGCTCCGAATCCTGTGAGCCCTCCGGTGAGAGAGAGCCTTCCGCCCCCGGCCTCTCTGAGTGCCTCTCCAATGCTTACAGGCTCCTGGAACACAAGCACCAGCATGATAACAGGAGTGATGATGAGGGTGGTTATCATGAGGAGGGACTGGAGAGTGTCAACGGCCACCACGCTGATGAATCCGCCTGCTGTGGCGTATATGAGTATGATGGCTGCGGCGATCACCATGCCCCAAAAAGGGTCAAGGCCGAATGTTTTGAATATGGTTTTGCCGGCGCCTGCAAATTGGGCGCCCACATAGAAGATGAAAAAGAAAACGATGATGATTGTTGAAAGGATGCGTATGGTGTTGGCTTTTTGTTTGAATTTTGAGGAGAAATACTCGGGCATGGTCATGGCGTTGTACTGTTTGGCTTCGCGGCGGAATTTTCGGGCCAGAACGATCCAGGCAGTGCTGATCCCCAGAAGGCATCCCACACAGGTCCAGATCCCGGAGAGGCCCGTGGAATAGATAAATCCCGTCAGTCCCAAGAGAAGCCAGGCCGACTCACCCGTAGCCCTTTCAGAGAGAGCCAGCATCCAGCCCGGGAGCTTGGAGCTTCCCAGCACAAAGTCAGACTGGGTTTTTGTTTTGTGAGACTGCCAGAGGCCGAGGCCCAGGGTCAGTGCCAGATACCCGATAAAGATAATGGTCACGGCTTTTGAGCTCTCTTACGGCTGTTTTATTCTGGGAAAAAGTATTGGATCTCCCATTCGGCTGTTTCAGGTGCATCGGAGCCGTGGGTGGCGTTTCGTTCTATGGAGAATCCGTATTTATGCCGGAGCGTTCCTGGTTCGGCCAGCGCAGGGTCGGTCACTCCCATGACCTGGCGCCACTTTTCTATGGCATTTTCCTTTTCCAGTACCATAAGAACGATTTTTCCCGAAGACATAAAGTCAGTCAAGCTGTTAAAAAAAGGCTTGTCTTTGTGCACATCATAAAATCCTTCCGCTTCTTCTTTGTTGAGACGGGTCATTTTCAATTCGATTATTTCAAAGCCTTCCTCTTCTATACGCTTGATGATGCTGCCTGTTAGTTTCTTTTTCACGGCATCGGGTTTGATTATGGCCAGCGTTTTTTCCATTCATTAACTCCTTTTGTTCTCAGGTAAGTTTAATGATATATATCAATATCGGATTTGAGTCAAACCTGAAAAACGAAAAGCGCTCAGTCTCTTTTACATGGTATCCAGATTTCTGTCCTTAGCTTGTCAGGTGGCGTATCAGGTGAGGGCATATTCAGGTATTTGCCCAGAATCGGTCCATCCTGCACATACCGGTTTGCCTCCATCCATTCCATCATTTCCAGTATGGTGTCTCCTGATTTTTCATAAGCTCCGATATGCACGGCTTGGGCCACGAGCGGGAAGTCCAATACTTTTTTTTGGAGCGGCAGCTGGGGCTCGGAATGAGGCGTGATAGGAAAACCCACTTCCCATTCCAGCTCGGCATCCGGCGTGTCTTCAGGTATGCTGTGGTATATGGAAATGGGGGGGCCCTGTGGAGTTATGTTCTGGTTCTGCATGTTGTTTATCAGCTCTGTGATCACAGCTCCCATATCAGAATAAGGCCCTTTGTGCGGCAGGCTGCAGAAAGCAAAGGGGGTGACGTTCAATATGGTGACCTCCACCTCAAAAGTTGATGCGGTCGGGGAGGAAATGATAAATGATGCAAAGGCGAAAACGAAAAGGGTGGGAAAAAGGACTCTTTTTTTCATTAAACCCTCCTTTTATTTATTGGAATAACAATCCTTTCTTATTTTAATAAGAGACATGTTTGAATTCAATTGTTTTTCATCCGTTCAGACGATATCTCTGTGGTATCTGGTATAGAGAGTGATCACAGGATTATGGCCTGTAAACCTGTCTTTAACGATAAGAGTGGTCACCGGCGCCCGGGAATGTTTTGTGAACAGCATATCGTGGCCGATGCAGAGACCCACAATGATGTTAAAGTCAGTGTTAAGGGTGTTTAAGATCTCAGCCTGGAGTATGGGATTGCAGGATGCTTCAAATTCTTCGGGATTTCTGATCTTTTTTTCAGCAGGCACTCCCAGTTCTGTTTTATCCACTGCTCCGCAGCTGCAGATTGCAGAGCAGACATTAAGGCCGTGGCTTTCAAGTATGGCGGAAGCCCTCTTTGCTTCTTCTGCAAGGCCTATGCAGAACGCCATCCCCAGTTTTTGGGCGCCTATTTTTTTGGCAAACTCAGATATCTCTCTGATCCTGGGGCGTACAGGGATGCTTTTTCCCAGAATGCGGGCTGCATGTTCATCATAAGCTTCTTTTTCCGTGACCGCGGCTTTATAAAAGAAGTCTTTGATTTTTTTGTCTTTGTACCTCTCTGAAGTGGATTTGATCAAGGACTTAAAGTTGATCATAGGACAGAAATCAGGAAGTTCCCTTTCATCGGTTATCCCCTGATAGCAGTATTTTTGAGGGCATTTGGCGCATTTGGGTTCTTTCATATTCGCTCCTTTATGATAGTATTATTATGGTTTCATCTTATGATTTATGAGGAGGTATTTCAACTTAAAACAGAGTATAAAATGATACTTTATTTATATGTTTGGAATAATTATAATACAAAGTGAACAAACAGGTTTTTATGTTTGAGAAAATGAGGAGAGAAATGCTTAGGGACAAGGGGGTACAATGAAACAAAGAATCATCATATTTTTAGTGGTCTTAGCTTCTTTTTTTTCCGGATGCTATCAAGGGTATGTTCAGTTTGTGCCGCCTGAGCCGGAATTGGTTCAAACATCCGGTTTGAGGGAGTTCATGCAAAGTCACACACCTCCAAAAATCGTACTCAGGGTTCCGGATCCGGAGCTGGTGGCCACTGAATCGGGAAACAATGACCTTCTGTATGCGGCGATTGAGGAAGAATTTATAAAAGCAGGGTTTCAAGTGAGTGACAGGGCTCTTTTTGAGGAGATCATGAGCCGGTCAGATGATAAAATCAGTTATGTGGAAATGAGCCGAAGAACCAATACGGACATGATTTTAGAATTGGTGAAGTTGGATATGGATGTTTCTTATAAAACCAATAAGTTCTACACATACGAAGGAGAGCAGAGGCTTTTTCCAGATAATGAATCCGTGAGTGCCGTCGGAGCAAAAGTCACCTTCAGATTCATTTTGATAAAAAATAATGAATTAGCCGGTCATTTTACTTTTCACTATGCACCCTGTCCGGATGGCTGTGCGGTCGAGGTTTCTCTGAACAGTGCTTATTTGAAAAAAGAATCCTTTTCTTATGAAGGAATTTTCTATCAAACCGTTGAGACAGATGCACTGGAGGAGTTCGTTAGAGCCGCCACAAGGGATCTGATTTTTCGGCTGGAATCCTTGAGAGAGATGATTTAAGACGGCCTTAAATCTTTTGTTGCTGAAGTGATTTTCCTTCCCAGAGCATAGGCGCTTTCCAGAAATTCCGGATATTTTATGACCTCTCCCTTTTTTTCCAATCCGGGACAAAAAAGCTCCCCTTTATACTGCGCATTTATGACCTGGAATAAGTTTCTGACAATAGACCTGGCGTTCTGGAAAAAGTCTTTTCTGTGGGCTGCGGATGTGCAGATGAATGCTCCGGATTTTTTCTTTTTGAAAATGTCTTTTTTCAAAATATTTTTAGATACCCATGCGCACTGAAACCGGTCGATCATGATTTTTGTCTGAGCGGACAGGCTTCCGAAAAAAATAGGGGATGCGATGATAACCGCATCACATTCTTTCACTTTTTTATAGATAGTCTGCATGTCGTCTTGAATGGGTGAGAGCCCTTCTGAATTGACTTTATCATACTCTATTTCCTGGGGAGGGCTTATATCCAGCAGATTCAGGATTATCTTTTCTGTTCTCCAGCCACTGTCTCCGGCTGCTTCCAATGACTTATCCAGAAGGATATCCGTATTCCCATCTTTTCTGGGGCTTCCGTTTATTCCTAATATTTTCATAAATCTCCTTGAAAAACAGAAAAAATAGTGACGTCTTCTAAGCCTTAAGTCCGATGCTATTATAATCAATCAGAAACAAGAAACAAATGTTATATATATATGATATATATAAGGTGAGAGAGTGATAATTTTCAATTGCTTTTTCGATTTTGGTCTGATAATCTTTTTAAAATCAAAAATGTTCTATTTTAAGGAGGGGGTATCATGAGTATCAAGAGATTTCTAGGACAAAAGATCATTGTATTTATTCTGTTTGTTTTAGCCGCTCCGGCTTTTTTGTTTCCTGTGGAGTTAGAAAAAATTATTCCCATACAGATCCAGGTCAATATTGAATGGAATCGCCCTCCAAAAAGCGGGAATACCAGGAGCGTGGGAACTTTTATGCTTCAGGTCACCGGAAAAGCCAGGTTGATAGAGGAGGACGGCGAATTCCTGAGATACGAGCCGGTTGACATGCAGGCCTTTGCCAGGATTAAAGATGAGGACATTATGGAAAATCCTGATTTTAAATGTTACGGCCAAGTTATAAACAGAATAGAGGGATCTGACACTGTTCCTATCACTTCCCCTTCCCAGGGTCCTAATAGTTTTCTTATGGACGTCCAATTAGGAAAACTAGGAAGAATCGCGGCTCTTCAGCAAATGGGAAGAGCCTCAGAAGTGATGGAGGCAATCCTGGAGGAAGAAGATAAAAAATCCTCCGGTGACAACTATATAGCTATGCTTTCTGGAGGATTCAATGCGACATTCCAGTCGAATCTGTGCGACGGCCCGGTCCATACTGAGAGAGGAGTTATTCCTTTTCGTGTTGGGATTTTTAAAGAATTGACTGCTTCAACAATGAGCGGTTCTTATAAATGGGAATCAGATGAAGGCTTCAATGAGGTGGATATCAAAGACTTCCAGGGCTTCAAATTATTGGGTCCGCCTCAAGGTGGGAATGAGGTCAAACATAGAGTCAGTTGGTCGTTTGGATACACCAAACCCATTCTTCAGATCTGGTACAAAGATCAAGAGGGGGAGGAGATTAATATCACGGATAAAAATAATCAGGATGTTAAAGTGGGCGAGAAGATTGAATTGGAATGCAGAGTGCTTCCTGAATCAGAAGGCAAACCACAGTCCCAGATATGGACTCTCGATGATGGAAATCCTGATAAAAGGAAATATATAAAGAGATTTGAGGCTTCCAAAGAACAGGGAAAAGTTATCCACCTGAGCCAGGAAGACTTGAATCAACCGAATATTGTTTTTTACTGGACAGATAAAGGTACGGGAAAAGTCAAATGTGAGGCTGAGGTCAAAGGACAAACCATCACAGCAGAAACCGAGTTTAATATCAGCAGGCCGGAATACACACTTGAAGTGGAGCCATCAAGCGATTCTGCTTTTGGAGAACTGACATCAGGGGCAAAACTATCTGCAGAAGAATGTTGGATTGATGAGGCTTATGAGAGCTCCAAAAAGATGTCGGGGCTCCAATACAACGGTATTACTTTTGAATGTGAGTCTAGCGATGGGGGAGAGTTCCAATGGGTGCAGCTTGTAGAGGATTATTTAGAATATGAATATTTTAATAGGCAGAAATGGGCAGAAGTGAGGATAGGATTGGACCATTGTTATCCTTACCAATCCGGCAAAAAAGCTTTGGATAAACCCGCAGTCATAGCCCCTGAAACAAATGAAGGTAAGGACATGCTGTTTGAATTCAAAAAACACCAGAAAAGCAAGATGTATTTAATGTACAGGCCGGTCGGGGAAGGCAGTGAATGGGTTCCGCTGAGTGTTATTGATTGGGAATGGATGGGGTCTATAGTCTATAATGATATTGAAAAACACTGGTGGTATCCAGGGAATTCAAAAGCTGAACTTCAGGGAGAAGAAAAAACGTCAAAGTACCCTGAGTGGGATCAAAACAGCGGGGACAAATCAAAATGGAAAGAGGTGGACGTAAAGGAAAACAAAAGAGTCCCTCCCCTATTGGACTGAATCTGTATTGTGCATGCTTGACGATATATAAGACTTATCTATAAGACGGGGAAGGAGGGCAATAGAGAATGATCAATACAGCTTATAAGAAAAAAGGTGCTGTTTTTGCAGGGGTAATGCTTTTATTTTTTTGTTTTGGTCGAGCTGGGTTCTTTAGCCCGGACGACCTTGTGATCTGGCGGGAGTTTGTTGATTTGCTGCGAAGCGGGAACTTGACGCAGGATCACATAAAGCCGCATGAGTATATTTCAAAGGAGACGCAGCTTCTTTTTCTGGAACAGCTCAAGAAAGCCAGTGACAAGGCTTCATCCTGGCAGGAGTGGGAGGCTGAACCTGAGATTTTTCCAGTGGAGAACCATGTTCATTTTCTCATCCCGCTCGGATTCGGTGGAGAAAAAAAGACGGTTTACTGTTTTACTTTTCTCAAGGAAAACGACACATGGTATTACAGGCACATGGAGAACATATTCATCCGCCTGGATAAGACTCCGCTTCCTCCGACTTCTGATTTTCCGGACCTTCCAGAGGAAACCAAAGCGTGGCAGAGGGCAGAGCTGTACTGGTCTAAAATGGTTTATTTTTTCACTGTGCTCACAAAGGAAAAAGGAAAAGAATTCTTTTTCAATCTGATGAAAGACGGCGCAGGATATTTTCTGGCGTCTAAGGTCTGGGTACCGTTTATGCCGCCGCAGAGGGCATTCATCCTCTATCTCTGCTGGGAGCAGAGCCGGCTGCAAGGGAATGATGTGCTTCTTCAGAAACTCACGGATAAAGAAGCTGTGGTCGATTTGAAATGCCACTTCTTTTATCTTTACAAGCATGCCGGCCACCTCAAAGGGCAGATAGCTTTTGATGACTACAAAAAGATTTTTGAGACTATCTGGCAGGACAGGGCACAGAATGCCGGGTGGAATCTTGAGATCAGTTACAAGGATGCCGAATGCCTGAAGTGCGTTCTTCGCTTCACCCGCTGAGGGTATCCATTCCGGTCCTTTTACTCCGGCTTTCTTTCTCTTTATCTGTTCTTTATAGCTTGATTTTCCTTCTGGAATAACTGCAGTTGGGGCATTCCTCTCCATTTTTGACCATCGGCACGAGTTTTTGCTCTATCCCATAGCATTTCGGACAGTACGGGCCCTGCATTCCGTCACTCTTTTCTTTGAGCCAGTAAGCATCGTCTTCGAATTTGAGCTGGTTCCATAATTCAAGCTTTCCGTCTAATTTGTCTTTTTCTTTTCTCAGCCACTGGTTTTCGTTTATGAGGTCGTTTATCTGCTGCTGGACATCGATTATTTTCCTTATATAATCCAGCTTTTCAGATTCTTTCAGAGTGTTGATGACCGGATTGAGTTCAGTGATTATATTCATAATTTCCTTATCCAAAGCCCTGGCATTTTATTTAGTCGGAGAACAGGCCTTTAGTTTGAAAGAAAGAAGAAAAATACCTTTATTTATCTAAAAAAAGTTTTGAATGAGTTTGTTCTTTTTCAGTTTCCGTTAGCCATATCCCGAACAGGTTTTAAATTATCGATCACATAGATACCCCTGCCGTGAGTTCCTATGACCAGCTTGTCATCCCGTTTGTGAATGACCAGGTCGTGCACAAAAGTGACGGGCAGGCCTTTTCCGAGCGCATGCCATTCGTTGCCTCTGTTTACGGTCACATAAACGCCTAAGTCAGTGCCCACATAGAGAATATCCGGATTTTTTGTATCTTCCCGGATCACATTTACCGGGCCTCCCGGGATGTTTCCGCTGATATCTGTCCAGTTTTCTCCGTAATCCTCGGAACAATAAATATAATCAGCTAAGTCGTCATCGCGTTTTCCGTTGAGTGTGAGATAAACTCTGGATTCCTTGTAGGAAGAAGCAGTCACGCGGGACACCCATCTTTTATAGGGAAGATCGTTCATTATTTCGTTCCATTCTTCGCCTCCGTCGTGTGTGACCTGGACTTTTCCGTCGTCGGTTCCTATATAAATAAGTCCGAACTTAAGCGGCGATTCTGAAATAGTGGTTATGGTCTGATAGGGAATGTCTCCCATCTCATCTGGGTCATTATAGGTTAGGTCAGGACTGATTTTCTCCCAGCTCTCGCCGTTGTCCATTGAGCGGAGCAGGTACTGGCGTCCGGTATACAGCGCGCGGGGATTGGATGGAGAGAACAGGAACGGAGCCAGCCACTGGCCTCTTGGCCGCGGTTCGTTTTCATGGCCTGCTTCAGGCCCGAAATGCTTTTCAGGAGCGATATTTGTTGTTTTCCACCGGCCGTCGACTTGAACGGAGCGCCTCATTCTTCCGTAATATCCTGCTGTGAAAAGGATTTCTTTGTCTTTGGGGTCCCGTTCAATATAACTCGCTTCTCCGCCCGGGATGCTTTCCCATTCACATTTATCGCTTTGGCCGGGTCTGTAGGTGACCGGTCCCATCCAGCTTCCATTATCCTGGATGGAGCCGTATACATAAAAAGGATTTGCATTGTCCACATATACGTTATAGAACTGAACGACAGGAAGGTTTTCGATGTTTCTCCATGTTTGGCCCCCGTCATAGGAAAGGTTTATGCCTCCGTCGTTTCCATTGACAAGATGATTGGAGTCATCAGGATCTATCCACAGAGCATGGTGGTCTCCGTGAAGTCCCCTGTCCCGGAGAGCCTGGAAAGTCTGTCCTCCGTCCGTGGATTTGATAAGAGGCACTCCTAAGGCATATATGGTGTTCTCCTCATTGGGGTCGACCCGCATCTGTCCGAAGACCCAGCCGTAGGTGCGCACAAGGAACTGAAGAAGATTTGAATCCCTGCTCACTTTTCTCCAGGTCTCTCCTTTGTCGTCCGAACGATAAAATTCAGCAGGTTTTATCTCTAAGTCGCCTTCTTCAGGAGAGCCGGATCGGGCCCGTCCCAGATAATGGGCGTCTACGAAGGCATACACGACATTCGGATTGCCGGCACAGATGTCAATTCCGATGCGGCCGGATTTGCCTGAAGGGGGAAGCCCATTGGTAAGATGCTTCCAGTTTTCTCCTCCGTCAGTGGTTTTGTAAATACCGTTTCCCTTTTCTATTTTGGGGTCATGCCAGGGTCTTCGTATGCGGTTCCAGACCGAAGCGTAAAGAAGACGGCTGTCTGAAGGGTCCATCACAAGGTCGATGGCCCCTGTTTTTTCATCGATGTAGAGGATTTTTTCCCAGGTTTTTCCTCCGTCAGTGGTTTTGTAGACGCCTCGTTCGGGATTATAAGTGTATTCATGTCCTGAAGCAGCCACATAAATAATATCAGGATTTTCCGGGTGGATGATGATGCGGGCAATGTGATTCGTGTTGGCAAGCCCCATGTGCTGCCAGGTTTTGCCTGCGTCCAAAGATTTGTACACTCCGCATCCTGACATGGAACTCCTGAATATATTCGCTTCTCCCAATCCGATCCACACGATATTGGGGTCTGAAGGAGATACGGTTACATCCCCGACTGAGCCGGAAGGAAGGTTATCTGTAAGGGGGGTCCAGGATGTTCCTTCGTTTTCGGTTTTCCAGACTCCTCCTGAAGCAGATGCCGCATAGATTGTATGCTTTGCTCCCGGTGGAATGGCGACGTCAACGATACGGCCGCTCATGATTTCCGGGCCTATATGACGCCAGGTCATGTTTTTGAAAGGTGTTTTTTCCTGCAGAACCTGGTGCTGGCGGAACCACTCAAGCCTGGTTTCAGCATCCGTGGATTGGATCCGGGTTTGAGCCGATGCCTGGGAAATCATAAGTAGGATAGCAAGGGGAATTACACTTCTAAGAATAAATCGAAAATTATTAGACATTTAAGCCTCCTTGGATGTGATGGCGTCCCTGGAAAGGGACTGAAAAGAAATACATATTGGTTTTATATGATAAAACCTCTGCGAATTCAAGTTGAGGTGTTTATCGGTTATCTTGCTTTACTTGAATAGTTCAAACTAAGCTGTGTAGAGTTTTTCTTCTAAAAGTGTGTTGATCCGGCTGTTTATGTTGATCCCGGTGCGGCAGGAGGCTGTACATGAGCTGCAGTTGAGACATGTGTTCAAGCCGTGTTTATCAGGGAGTTCTGCAATGGTGTCTCTTGCTTGAATATAGTTGCCGTAGCCTTTGACATACATATAAGAGCGCATAAGGTCAGGTATTTCAACTCTGTTGGGACATGTGTCAATGCAGGCTTTGCAGTTCTGGCAAAAGAGTTTTCCTTTTAGGTTGGCTGCGGCCTTGAGTTCCTGGGCTTCGTTTTTTGAAAGCGCCAGGTCATTCATGACACTCATGTTTATGTCAAGCTGGTCAAATGTGGTCATCCCCGGAATGGTGGTGCAGACATTTTCATCTTCAAGAACCCATTTCAGTGCGGCTTTGTGATTGACCTCTACCTCTCCACTTTCCTGAAGGCGCCGGCCTCCTTGAGTTTTCATGGCAATGACTCCCACTCCGTTCTCTGCGGCATACTGGATAGCCTTTTTCACATCTTCCCTGTGTTCTTGAGCGAAATTATAGGTGGTGAGGAGAACATCCCATATCTTGGCATCCACAACAGCCCGGATATTATTGGGTTCATTGGTATGGAAAGTGACTCCGATAAATCGGGCTTTACCTTCTTTTTTAATTTTCTCAAAAGCTTTCATCATGGGTTCGTATTGAACCATTCCAGGGTTATCGCAGCTGTGAAGATAAAGAATATCCACATAATCCGTTCTCAGTCTTTTTAGGCTGAGTTCAAGCTGGTTGTTCAAGTTTTCAGGTGTGGCTGATGGCGATCTATCACTGCCTGTTTCACTGAACCCACCCGTTTGCCGGTCTTTAGCAAAGGCCATCTTTGTGGCAATAATGACCTTATCCCGGGCTCCTTCTTTTTCCACCACTTCTCCGATGACTCTCTCCGAATTGCCTCTCAGATAGACATGAGCGGTGTCCAGATGGGTGATGCCCCTATCCAGCGCGAGTTTGAGAAGGTCCGGGCTGTCCGTGTTCATCACTCCGAAGCTCACAATGGGGATGCGCAGGTTGGTGCGCCCCAGTGTGCGGTAGGCGATTTTATATGAGGTGTTTTCTTGAACGGGCTTTGCTTTAAGCAGCGGTATCCCCAAGCCGGTGGAAAAAAGCCCGAAAGCTGATTTGCCGATAAATTCTCTTCTTTTCATTGTTTTGTTGCCTCCTTTTTAATGTATAAAATCTTCTTTGGTTTTAAGTTGGGCGTTTTCATACATCACTTCTTCTATATAATAATAATTATTCTAAATTAAGCAAGTGGCAAATTCTTTAAACATGTTGAATATTCAAGGATAAAGCCTGATTATAACCGGACCCGGGAATCGCTTTCCCACATATCTAGATTCTTTCCAAGCTCCTTTTTAAGAGCTTCTGTAGCCTGAGAAAGACGTGATACTGTGTCTTTATCCAGTGTGACATCAGAAGCAAGGGCGTTTTCTTTGACCTGGGCCGCATTACGGCCTCCTACGATGGCGGTAGCCACAGCGGGCCGGGAGAGCAGCCAGGCAATGGACAGGGCGGTCATGGATATTCCCGCATCTTCCGCTATTTTACGGATTTGAGAGACCGCATCAATGACCTCTTTTTCAGCCCCTTTTTCATCATGCCGGGCTTGAGCCCGGGAGCGGGAGAAATGCCTGGTTCTCTGGCGGTCTTCGGGAACATCGTCGATACTGCGAAATTTTCCCGTTAAAAGCCCCTGCATGATGGGCGAATAGCAGAGAAGAGAGATATCATTATCCTTACATAAGGAGAGGACCTCATATTCCACGGCCCGGAAAAGCAGATTGTACGCCATCTGATTGGAACAAATTTTAAAACCGGTTTGCAGGCAGTCTTCAAGGTCCCGGGGCCCGAAATTTGATACTCCGTAGGCGCGTATTTTTCCTTCTTGTTTGAGTTCTTCCAAGGACTCCAGGGTTTCCTCTATTGGAACATCCCGGTTGGGCCAGTGGAGCTGGTAGAGGTCCATATAATCGGTTCGGAGGTTTTTGAGGCTCCGCTCACAGGCCTGGCGGAGTTTCTCTCTGGTGAAGTGAGAGGGAGAGGCTTTGGATGCAATGATGATTTTGTCTCTTTTTTTGCCCAGGGCTTCGGCGATGAGCTGCTCAGAGTGTCCGTTTCCGTAAGCCTCGGCCGTGTCAAAGAAGTTAATGCCCGCATCATACGCTGCTGAAAGGGCATCCAGGGAATCTTTCTTTTCCTGATGCCCCCAGTTGAATCCCCCGATGATAGCCCAGCATCCGAAAGAAACCGTGGATACGGTGATGCCTGTTTTTCCGAGTGTTCTGTATTTCATGGCTCTTTCATATTAAGACAAGAGAAGCCGCTCCGTCAATGAGGGTCATCGCCATTTTTGTATAAATAGGTCAAGTTTTTTTGACTTGGAGATATTTTTGATTATAGTATAGTCTTAAAAAGATATAAGAGGGAGGGTGAAGTGAAAAAGCCGCCATTTATTCCTTATTTTTTGGTTTTAACACTGGTTTTGATGTTTCTTGCGGGCTGTGGTCCAAAAGATTCCGGTGAAGAGTACCCTGTTGAGATCGAAACGGTGGATGGCGTTAAAAGTATTTCTAATCCTGATTTTCCGAAGCAGGGGACCCTTCATTATTCAATGGAGGAGGAGCTTTCCATAGGAGTTATGGAGGGAGATGAGGAATACATGCTGAATCGGCCGATCAATGTAGAGGTTTCCGATGACGGCACTATTTATGTTCTTGACATGGGGGATGTGTGCATTAAAGTGTATGATGAAAACGGCGCCTATCTCCGCACCGTAGGACAGCAGGGCCAGGGCCCCGGGGAATTCGGATATCATATTTATACGGCTCTTTCATCAGATGACCGGATTTTTATTATGGACTCTGTCAACCGAAGAATTTTCAGTATGGATATTTACGGAAAATATATTAATGGATTCCGTGTGGAGGGATTTCACAGAGAGATGAAGACAGATGATGAGAACCGTATGTTCTTTGCCAAACACATTCAAGAAACAGCCACAGCAGACCTTCCGGTGACCAAGGATTTTCAAGAGGTCGAGGTGGTCAACCAGATCATAAGATGCAATCCGGACGGGAGCGAACAATTTGTTTTGGGGGAGTTTGAAGGAGAAAAAACCAACATAAAAAGAATCGATAAAGTAAGTACTCTTTCAACGGGCTCTGAATACAACATTGTATGGGAGGTCTCCCGGGAAGGCATGCTGTATGAAGGGCTGAATGACGAATATAAGATCCATGTTTTCAGTGCGGATGGAACCAAAGTAAGGACTTTTTCCCGGGAGTATGAACCGGTTACGCAGGAGATCATAAGGGACGGAGAAGTTGTTGATAAAAGAGTCATGCCGGCTTTTGATCCCAGGAAAGGTTGGCTCTTCGACGGCGAAGGGAATCTCTGGGTCGCTTTCTATTCGGAAAAGGATGATGAAAATGTGTATGATGTTTTTTCTCCGGAAGGAATCTACATAAAACAGGTCATTGTGCCTCACAGGATCTATGAGTTTTATAAAGGAAAAGCCTACAGCATTGTAACCTCAGAGGAGGGATTCCGCCAGGTCAAAAGATTTAAGCTGGTCAATCCTGAGGGTACAGGCTGAGCCACCACTCGGGCTGGTGCTTGTGACATCTTGGGGTCGGACCAAGCTATGGTATTGATATCATTACAGTTAAAATATATATAAAGGCTATTTTAAGCCTTAATCGGCTCTTTTTGGCCCCAAAAACAGTCAAATAAGCTAATAAGGAGTTGTAATCTTTTCCTTAAAATAAACGCTAGCCGCTACTTCTGCAGTGGCGAGACGTCGTCGATGACCCACATGCCGCGCCCGTTCGTGGCGATCACCAGCATGTTGTCGCGGGGGTGAATCTTCAGGTCCCAGACCGGCGCATTCGGAAGCCCGGAACCGAGATAGTTCCAGGATTTGGCCCCGTCCGTGGTGACGAAAACGCCTTGATCGGTGCCGCAGTACAGCACGTCTTTATTCTTCGGGTCCTCCCGAATGACGTTGGTAGGCCCGCCGGGGATGTTGGTCACGATGCTCACCCAGGTTTTTCCGTAATCCGTGGACTTGAAGAGGTACGGCGCGAAATCGTCGTCCTCCCGTCCGATCTGGGCGATGTACACGGTGGCCGGATTGTATTTTGAGGCGACCATGTTCCAGACATGCTTGTTGTAGAGTAGACCGGCCGTGATATCGGTCCAGGTCGACCCGGCATCCTTCGTCACATGCACGCGGCCGTCATCGGTCCCGACGTAGACCACGCCGAATTTAAAAGGCGATTCGGCAATGGCGGTGATCGTCTGATAAGGGATGGCGTAAGGAAGCGTCCCCTGCCATTCGGGCTTGTTGTACGAGAGGTCCGGGCTTATTCTTTCCCAGGTGTCCCCCATGTTCATCGAGCGGAAGAGATACTGGAAGCCACAGTAAACGATCTGGGGATTGTGGGGCGACAGCAGCAAACCGGCCAGCCACTGGGCCCGATAGGGCTCTTCGCCTTCGGGGGCTCTCGGATAAACAGCTTGGCTGTTCCATTGGCCGTCCTTGAACTCGGACCTCTCGACGCGTCCGTAGTAGCCGGATGCGTATTCCGTGTTCGGATCGTTGGAATCAACCTCGATCAAAGATCCTTCCCCCCCAGGGGCTCGTTCCCAATGAACGATCTGTGGGCGGCGGAAGCGGCGCTGCCCCGGCTCTGGGGGGATCAGAGGAGCGACTCCCACTCCCCGGTAAGTTCCGAAGTCCTGGACCGAACCATAGACGTTGAACGGCTTGTTCATGTCGTAGCCGACATTGTAGAACTGGATCACAGGGATGCCGGTCTGGAAGCTCCTCCAGTTTTCGCCGTAATCATAAGAAACATAGGCCCCGCCGTCGTTGACATTGATGAGATAGTTCGAATCATCGGGATCGATCCACAAACCGTGGTGGTCGCCATGGACGCCCCGGCCGAGCCTTTCCCAGGTCTTGCCGGCGTCACTCGATCGATAGAGACCGAGGCCCATGAGGTAGACGACATCTGCGTTGTTGGGATCGACACGGATCTGGCCGAACACCCAGCCGTAGGTTCCCCCGAAGCGCTCGAACATCCTATCTGAAGGGCTCATCTTCCGCCAGGTTTCGCCCTGGTCGTCCGAGCGGTAGACTTCCGCTCCTACGATATCGGAGTAGGTCCGTATGCGGCCGTAGGAGTCGCGCTCTCCGGGTTCGGGCATCCGCGTCGGGGTGTGGTTGTCGACGAAGGCGTAGACGACGTTGGGCTTTGTCCGGCAGAGAGAGATTCCGATTCTGCTCAATTTCGTCTTGTCGGGGGGAAAGCCGTTGGTCAGTGGTTTCCAGGTCTTGCCTCCATCGGTCGTCTTGAAAAGTCCTTCGCCGCCGGGGGTCGGGTCGCTCCAGCGCTGCCTGATCCGATTCACCATCGAGGCGATGAGGATATCCGGCTTTGTGGGGTCCATGACCAGGTCGATGGCCCCGATTTTCTCGTTGATGTAGAGGACCTTCTCCCAGGTCTTACCTCCATCAGTGCTTTTGTAGATGCCTCGTTCGGGATTGTAGGTCCACTCGTGGCCGACCGCGGCGACATAGACGATGTCTGGGTTGGTGGGGTGGATGAGAATCCGGCCAATCGTCTGCGTGGCAGCGAGGCCCATATGGGTCCAGGTTTTTCCGGCGTCCATGGACTTGTAGACACCTATGCCAGCGATCGAGGCCCGGAAATGATTGGCCTCGCCCGTGCCCAGCCAGACGATGTCAGGATCGGACTCGGAGACAGCTAAGTCTCCGGTGGAAAGCGTCGGCAGATCGTCAGTGAGGGGTGTCCAGCTGATGCCCGCATTGTCCGTCTTCCAGACACCGCCGGTTGCGGATCCGACATACATGGTGAGCCGGCTTCCCATGGGAACCTCGACATCTGTGCATCGCCCGCCGACATCGAACGGCCCGATGAAACGCCACGTCATGTCCTTCAGCGGCGTTTCTGCCTTCATGGTTTGGAATTGCTCGAACCATTGGAAACGCAAGGCCGGTTCAGTGCTCGTGATCCTCTTCATCGCCGTTTTGGCCGACTGAGGTGTTTTGAGCTCGGCTTGGACGAAAAAGCAAAGAACCAGACAGATGCCCAACAACAAACATAAACGCTTGGAAATCCTCATGTGATCCTCCTCATGATGTAATATTAATGATTTTAAGAGTTATACATAAATCTTTTTCCTGAATTATCATACTTCAAAGACGGCCGATTGACCTGCGAATACACTCCTTTTTTTCAGTTCCTCCCCATAGTTTCAAGAGTCTTTGTGGGTATTCGTTAGCCACTCTTCTCGTCCTGTAAGTGGTATAAGCCTATATATTTAGAGGGTGAATGTCAAAAGATTTAAGCTGGTCACTCCTGAGGGTACAGGTTGAGCCACCACTCGGGCTGGTATTTGAGCCACCGGTCAAACCAGGCCAGGATGGTTTTGGTCCACAGGATCCGCTTGCTGTAGGTCATGATATGGTGGTTCTGATCCAGGATCTGGATGTACTCCACTTCCCTTCCAAGGATCTTCAAAGCCGTGAAGAGCTGGGTGCTTTCTCCGGGGGGAACATTGGTATCCACAGAGCCGTGAAGAAGAAGCAGGGGGGTCGAGATCTTATGGGCGTTAAAAAGCGGGCTCTGTTCCAGATAAATGTCCTGCCTGTTCCAGGGAAAGCTGTTGGCAGAAGCCACGGCTGAATAGGAGTAACCCCAGTAGCCTTCTCCCCAGTAACTGGATATACTGCTGATTCCGGCATGTGCGATGGCTGTGTTGAATAGATTGGTTCTAGAAACAAGAAGCATGGTCATAAATCCCCCGTAGGAAGCTCCGATGCATCCGACTCTTGTGCTGTCGACATACGGATGCGATTCCAGGAATTTTTTGACTCCTAGGATGATCTCATCAGCCACTCTGAGCCCCCAGTCATTGACATGCCTGGAGGAGAATTCCTGGCCGAATCCAATGGCTCCGCTGGGCTGAAGAACATACACGATATATCCCTGAGCTGCATAAAGATTGAGGGGATAGCGGCCTCCGAAGCTTCTGGATATAGGTGAGGTTCCTCCGTAGTAGTTGACAATACAGGGGTATTTTTTATCAGGGGAAAAACCAGGAGGAAAGTAGATCCTTCCGGTAATTTCATCCCCGTCCTCATTTTTAAAGGACCAGTCCTCGACTTTTCCCAATTCAACGTATTGAAACTGCTTTTGTTCCGGATCAGCCAGGATTTTGTTTTTACTTTTTTCCAGGTCGAGAAAAAAAGCTTTTTGGGGTTGGGACACACCGGACCCTGTGTACACGGCTGTGTTGGATTCCGGAGACAGATCAAATCCTGAGATGACATCCACCTCTGTTTGAATAAGAGAATAGTGTCGGGTGTCCAGGTCGTATTTATAAAGGCGGACATAAGAGCGGTCCGTGGCTGTTAAATAAAGGCAGTTGTGTTTGTGGTCCCATACTGCCTGATTTACGGATGGCTTGAATGGGGAGGTGATAGATTCTGCTTTTTTTGATTCCACATCAAAAAGATAAGCCTGTGTGTCATATTCATTGGGGATGGTATCCTTAGGGAGATATATACCTGTATCTCCGAATGTGGAAGGGCCTCCCAGCACGAGCAGTTTTTTCCCTTCGGGCCCCCATTCAGCATTTAGAAACCAGGAGCCTTCCCAGATTTCCTCTTCCTTTAGAGTATTGATATTCAGAGTGTAGAGAAATATTTTAGAATAGGGTCTTTGGGACATGTCCACAGTGGTGCGGGAAAAAAGCAGATTTTGGTTGTCCGGGCTTATGGCATTGAGATAGGTCGATAGGGTGCCGGCCGTTAATCTCTGGCTCACGAGGTCGGGAAAAGTTAGTTTGAACAGGTGGCTGCGGTCTCTCCATCCGGGCTGACGGTCTTCGGGATTGATTATTCTTTTAACGCCTTTTTGGTCTTGCCTTCCTTCGGTTGTCACTGAATAGACAATAAAGGAAGAATCCGGCGACCAGGTATGGCTTCCCAGATTTTTCATTTTTTCGAGCACAGGTATGGATGTCCCTTTATCCAGGTCCACGATCCAAATAGTCCCTTCAGCGCCGTCCCTGCTGGTATAGGAAAATTTGTTTCCCTGAGATGCCCAGTTTATCCTTGATATGGAACTTCCTCCCCGGTATGTGCGGATGAGATTTAAGGCAGGCAGGGTGTATATTTGAACCCAGCTTTCTGACTCATCTGTGGGCGGTATGGTTTTTCTCAATGTGAGGGAAGCGAATTTCCCTGAGGGGGAAATAGAGGCTCCGGCCACTTTGGGTCCGTCCAGAAGCACAGAGATATCCATGATTTGTTTTGGGGAAAGGCTGGGTTTCGGAGCCGATGATACGAACTTTTTGTTCAGGGTGAGGTAAGCTTCGAACGTGAATTCCGGATCTGTTTTCGGGTCATGGATGAATTTGATCATGATGAGATGTTTTCCTGTCTCAAGCTCCAGCTCTTTGGAGATGGTTCTGCCTGATGGGTGATCGGATTCTTCGGATGCAGTGTTGAATTTTGATTTGGTTGAAATTTGGTTTCCGTCTAGAAAGAGAGTGAAGATCTGCGCGCTTTTAATGGAAAGTTCGGTTTTGGTCCATTGTGATACATCAATGTAGGTTGAGAAGAAGAATTTGGATAGAGATTCGGTTTTTGATGGGATTCTTACTCTATTTTGGTCGGCATTTATATTGTGCCATTCGTATTTTTCTCCGTCATACCAGACAAGTGAACCGCCGGATTCCGGCTTTAAAGCGGAGAAGTTCAGTTCGTTGAACCTGAGCAGATTTTCCGGAAGATAAGAATTCTGGCTGTCATCGTGGAAAGCCGGAAGCTGGGCAGGCAGAGGGCCCATAAAGAGCCAGGACTGCATATCTATCCGGGTAGTCTGTTCCTCTGTATTAAAAACAGGTTTGGCCAGGCCGGAGCTGTGAACAATGAAGATGACGGAGAAGATCCAAAAAAAGTGTTTTCTTTTGTTTTTAAACATCTGCCCTCCTCAAAGTTCTGACTATAGCTCAAAATTCATCAGATATCAACCGAATGAAGTCATGACTGTTTTTGTTTTCTGGTTTTATTCTGATATAATCAATCTTACCTGTC
The DNA here is from genome assembly GCA_964624145.1 of uncultured Eubacteriales bacterium. Taxonomy (GTDB): domain Bacteria; phylum Acidobacteriota; class Aminicenantia; order Aminicenantales; family Aminicenantaceae; genus WJMT01. The sequence goes on from CAZUXT010000041.1 coordinate 20,343, forward strand.
CATAAGAAATGAAAGGCATTCCATTTTAAGGAGGAACAATGTTGAGCAAGCTGATTCACTTATTTACTCTTTTTTTGCTTGTTTTTATATGCATTTTTATTCTGTTAGGGTGTCAGGGAGAGAAAAAAGAGCCGGTTGAGCCCGGAGACTTGGTTCTCCTAAACGGAGATGTATATACGGTTGACCCTGAAAATCCCAAAGCAAATTCTATAGTGATAAACGGTGACCGAATAACGGCTGTGTGTCAGGGTCCTGAAGAAGCGGAAAGATACATAGGGGAGAATACCAGAGTGATTGACCTCACAGGAAGTTTTGTTACACCCGGGATCATAGACGGACACGTGCATTTCAACAGAGCCGGAGAGCTTATAAATGATGCTAACCTTATGACCGTTTCAGATGAAGAGAGCCTGAAAAAAGAAATCTCACGGGTGGTGGATATTCTGGATGACGGAGAGTGGATCACCGGAGGACTTTGGGGAGCCTATGAAGAATGGGAACTGGGGGATACGGGTGAGAAAAAGGGAAAAAAGAAAAAAGCCTGGAAACCGCATAGGGATATGATCGATGAGATAACTCCCAATAATCCCTGTTTTCTCTGCAGGTACGATTACAAAGTCTGGTTCGCCAATTCAGCAGCACTGGAGGCTGCGGGAATGCCGGACGGCATCTATAATGGGATGGAAATAGACGGCGGGGGGAAGCCCACCGGGATCATAGAACGGCCTTCTCCTGTTTTTAGAAAACTTCAGGAAGCTGTCAAGCCAAAGTCTCATAAACGGCTCCTGGATGAAAACCGGGCAGCTCTGAAAGCCTTGAGAGAAGCAGGGATTGTGGAAGTTCATGATATAGCCCAGCCGGACCAGACCGAACGCTTTATCGAACTGCAGGAAAACGGAGAGCTGACCTGCCGTGTTTGGCTGAGGCCTGACCTTTCCAGAGGAGCTGAGCTTAAAGACAAAGGCCTCACCATGGGGCTTCATCCAAAAACAAAACAAAAAGATACATGGCTGCGCTACGGTGCGCTAAAAGGATATATAGATGGGATCATGGGAACCCATGGAGCCCTGTTTTTTGAGCCCTATATTGACCAGCCGAATAATTACGGACACTGGAGGCGCCATACTTCAGATGACCCGGACTTTAAGACCGGGGACATGGAAAAGATGTACGATCTGATCAAAGTGGGACTGGAGGCAGGATTTGTCCCTAATGTCCATGCCATAGGCACAAGAGGGGTGGCGGAAATGCTCGACCTTTATGAGAGGCTGAAGAACGAAGGCGTAGGCCTGACCGGATTCAGGGTGATCCATGCTCAGGTTGTAAGGCCTCAGGATTTTCCCCGTTTCAAGGAGCTGAATGTGATCGCAGAGGTCAATCCTTACCATCTGTCTGATGATATGCGCTGGATGGAAGAGCGCATCGGAACGGAAAGGTGTAAAGGAGCCTATGCTTTTAAGAGCCTTCTTGATAATGGTGCTGTTTTGAGTTTCGGTTCTGACTGGCCCGGCACAAGCGCTGCGCTTTATCACATGCATCCCAAATATCTGATCTATGCGGCTGTCGCAAGAAAAACAGTCAAAGGAATCCCTGAACAAGGCTGGTTTCCCGAGCAGTGCATTTCACGGGAGGAAGCCATAAAAGCCTACACAATAAACAATGCCTATGCAGCATTTGAAGGGGATACAAGAGGATCCATTAAAGAGGGAAAGCTTGCTGACATCACGGTATTTGACAGAAATTGGCTCGCTGTCCCGGAGGATGAGATTCTTGATACAGAGGTTCTTTTCACTGTAGTGGATGGCAAGGTGGTATTTGAAAAGTAGTTAGCTTGAATGTTAGTACTGAATGATCTTAATCCGGCCTGATATGGCAAGAGAGATTCTGTATTTTCCCGCAGTGTTGGATATAGTGATGGATGCCAGATTGGATACGGTACCCAGAGGGTGAAAGATAGGACTGTTAGTGGCGCTGATACTCACTCCGTCAAAAGTATTTTTTGCTTCCATGATCCATATTTTTTGCTGAAGGTCGTATTTTTCCAGTTTGTAGCCGGACTCATTGAATGAAATCCTGAATTTTGTGTTTTCGAATATAGATTTGTACCTGGCGAAATTCATCCTGGAATGGATGTCCCATACAGCTTTTTTGAGTTTGTATCCCGGGCTTTTATCCAAAAAGGAGATGGATGATATCCCTATAATAATTCCTATCAGGAAGAGAGACACCACTGTTTCCGTTACGGAAAATCCTTTATTCATTTTCTTTCCACTCCCTTATTTCCAGACCAGCAAGATGAAGAAGCGGGCTTTTTATTATTGGAGAATTTCTGAGAAGATTTTCATCATCCAGGAAACGACTGTCTGCAAAGATATTCAGTTCATTCTGGTTTGTGCTGTATTCTGATGCATGCACGCTCCCAAGGATGCTCACGGTTTTGTTTTCACCTTTGATTGAAAATTCTCCTGTTGAAGTAGTAAGGGATGCCTGTATTTTCAGATCATCCGGGGAGGTGTTTTCAATGGTTATGCCCCCGGTTCTTTCCTCTTGTTTGACCAGGTCGTTTCCGCCGGCAAAGATATTGAGCTGTGAGTGTGAGTCTTTGACATAAGGGACAGAGTCTATCCACTGAACCCCCTCATGTATGATATGATCGGAAATGGTGATCTCTTCTGACGTGATAATAGTGAGGTTGACGCTTTTAAGAACGGAGGGAACCTGGCCCTCTTGCCCGAGCATTTCTATTCCGCCTGAAGGATTGACATATCCTCCTCCCAGAGACTTTATTCCGCCGTTGACAATGATAATCCCTTTGGGAGTCAGGTCGAAATACTGGGTTTCCAGGGGGGTTGTGAAACAGGTCTCATTTGTTTGCGGATTGAATTTCAATATCCATATGCCGGCTTCATGAGTGATTTTTATGACCTGATAGTCTTGTTCCACAGCCAGGACCATCTCATCTACATCCCCCTGTATGAATATCCCCCCGAGCCAGAGGTCATCTTTAATGAGATAAACACCCCCGGGGACAGGTTCATCAGTAATTTCTAACCCCAGAATCTGCCTGAGCTTTTGATCGGATAGATCCTGAGGCTTGAATGTCTTGATATTCAAAGCTTCCCTTATTTGTTCTGAGGCTGTATCAGGGATGAGTTCATCCTCTGAAAGGTAAATTTTCGGGATTGAGTCGTCCTCTCCGGAAGAAAAAACAGAGATGTTATTGTTTTCCAAAAATTCTTTTTCAGGTATGTGGTTTGTGTTTTTGTCTTTGAGAAGAGGAAGAGTGGAGAGAGGTATGTTGCCCGTGAAGAGCGTCAGGAGACAGGAAAGTGTTTTGATTCTTGATGTCCTGTATTCATACACTTTTCCCTGTGACCTTAAGTCCACTTTATATTCGGATATGAAATAGGTGCTGTTGTCCTTAACACAGGTTTTTGTGAATGTTGTAAGGCAGCTCCATTTCATATATTCCCATTCGCCTGAGGTTGTCAGTGGGATCTCAGAGGACAGAAGAAGTTCAATGGCTTGTTCGCCATTATTTAAGGAATCTTCTTTTAAAGAAGTGAATTCTTGTTCGCTGAGTATGACAGGCTCCTGGATTCCGGATATAAGTTCCGAGAGCTGCGCAAAACCGAGTTTGATTCCGTTTTCGGAAGCATAATCGGTTAATATGGAATTTTTTCTGTACTGGCTCAGTTTTAGATTGACCTGGGTCATCATCAGTGTGGTCAGACCGAGCGTTGTGAATAGGAATACCATAAAGGCACAAACTAAGGTGACAGCCCCTTTTTTGAGTTGTTTTTTATTTTGAAAAGGGCAAAGAAAGAGCGGTGTTTTTTGGGAAAAGAAAGGCTTCATATTTGATCTCCTTTTTGTTTTTTTGGCTGATTGTGACGTTAACTAAATTTGTCATCTCGTCATAGGAACAGGAAAATTCAGATGTCTCTTCAAGCAGAGGCTGAGCAGGGCTTGAATTTACCTTTCTTCTTAAAGTGTCTGTTCGCTGGTCAAGATAGAACTTAAGCTCTCTCAATAGAACTATGCTGATGTCGTCTTTTTCATAGGAATTTGTGAGCGGCGAAGAGATAACGCAGGAATCAGATCCTACCGAAGAGATTTCTTTTATTTCTCCTTTTTGGGAATCGAAGATGCAGAGTTTTCTTTTTTCTTTTAAAGAACTTGAGTCTTTTAAAAAGATTCTTGTTTGACCGGAAAAGAGGCTGGAATCACTTGAGTAACTTTTTTCGGAAATGGTGATGGAAAGGATTCCTTCGCTGCAGATTATACATTCCAGCAGTTTTAACCGGGAGGGGATAAAAAGACCGGTTCCGGACTGGAAAAGGTCTGTTTTTATTTTATCGAGAGCTGAGAAAGCAGCCTGGATTGTCTCATGTTCGTCTTTTATTTTCAAAAAATGAGACCGGGCACTAGTGAAAAATTCAAGAGTGGCAAGCACCACAAAAGAAAAAATGGTGAGGCTTAAAAGTGTTTCTAAAAGAGTGAAGCCGCGCGTCTTTTTCATGATTGGTGTCAGAATCCGATTTCCCTGGACATGTACACAGCCAGGTTTATTTTTTTATCTTTTTTGCCCTTTACAGAACTTGAGACCTCTATTCTTTTCATATTCAGGGAGATGTCTTTGATTGTGATGCTCAGCAGGAATGTTTTTTTGTTTTCATATTTCTCTGCTTCTTCTTCCCGGAAGCCTTCTCTGAGTTCATCGTGGTCAAAAACCAGGGATTTCAGATACTCGATTTTGTTGGCCGCCAGCTCTAGGGATGCAAGCCTGTTTGTGCATCGTTCCTGAACAATGATGGAGTGAAGGATCAATTGGGATGTGCCCAGGACGAGAACAGAGAATACAAAGAGGGAGACCATAACTTCGATGAATGTCAGTCCTTTTTGTTTCATTTTTAGAATGTATATGCATAAGATATGCCAATTTTTTTTGAGTGCAGATTAAGGGGGAATCATGCAATCTGAGTTCTCAAGTGTGAACAAATGTTGACAAAAAGAGCCAAATAATGGAGACACCAAAAAAAAGATTAAAAGAGCCTTGACAATTACATTCAATATCCCTATTATAATATCGCCTTCTGAACAGTATATTTTTTCTCTTATATAAAATAGGTTGTCTTTTTATATGGTTTTGAGGGTTTCTTTCCTGGATTGGAAAGAATATGATCTTTGAATTTAAAGCAGAGCGGCCTCGATCGGTCCAAATTGTCAATGAGTTTTGTTTGTAAGAACTCTTCGGAGTTCTTATGTATAATTGGAGAGTTTGATCCTGGCTCAGAGTTAACGTTGGCGGCGTGCATAACACATGCAAGTCGAACGAGAATCAAATGGCTTGCCATTTGAGGAAAGTGGCAAACGGGTGAGTAACACGTAAGTAATCTGCCCTTGAGTGAGGAATAGCCTCGCGAAAGCGGGATTAATACCGCATAACACTCTGGGACAAATGTCTTCAGAGTCAAAGCCTTCGGGCGCTTAAGGATGAGCTTGCGGCCTATTAGCTAGTTGGTAGGGTAACTGCCTACCAAGGCAAAGATGGGTAGCCGGCCTGAGAGGGTGTACGGTCACACTGGAACTGCGACACGGTCCAGACTCCTACGGGAGGCAGCAGTGGGGAATTTTGCGCAATGGGCGAAAGCCTG
>CAZUXT010000042.1:0-25411 GCA_964624145.1 uncultured Eubacteriales bacterium
TAAACTCTCCGGAGCTTAATATGTTTTGAATGGAAACATCCCTTTTTCTGGAAATGTCAAAAAGGCTTTCAATCAATTCTTTTTGCTTGTTAAGGCTCAACTCCTTAACATACGGAAAAAGGACCTGCCTTTCTTTTTCGTTCCATTCTGTCATGAGCTCTAAGGTGCCAAAAGGCCACTTTTTTTTATGGGCTGTTTCCTTTATGCTTTCACTCAGCTGATCGATCTTTATATATACATCCATAATCTCCCGTCTGGGAAGAGCCTTTAAGAGAGGCAGATATTTTTTAATGATGTTCTCCGGAGATTCGCCAAAACCATGAAGCTTTCCTATTACTGCGGCTTTTTCGATCTGTGTGTAATCCCTTATGGTTAAATTCTCAAACAGGGGGACATTGAACGCTTCCAGGTCTTTTGTCTCCTGCATAACAAATACAGGAATAGAAGGAATCGATAGCTGTATACAGGCAAATATTCTTCTCCAGCCTGAAACAACAACATATTTCCCTTCCCTCTTTGTTAGGACGGGTGGATTCAAGATCCCAGTTTTTTTAATGGAGGGAATGAGAGAATCCACAGGAAAACAAGGTGAGATCTGGAATCTTTTATCTTTTGTATCGATTTTGCTTGGGTCTATCTGAGTAAACCTCATCTTTTTCATACTGCAATTTTAATGCTTTCCTCCACCAAGCACAAGCCACAATACCTTTTTATGTTATGAAATTCAATTTACTATTCGCCTTCTTTTTGTTATGTTGACCGAGAAGATTTCAATGAAAAAAACCACAACATCCATTGTAAAACCACCTGAAATAAAACATCTGAACTGCCGGAGAGCTGTCTTTATTCCTGCAGATACTCCAAGCAGAATCATAAAAACACATTTAGAAAAAAATGCCCTAAAAAAACAAAAATTTCTGTTCTCAAATCTTTTCCGATTCAATGACAAGGCCGTCCTTCTTGGTGGGGTCGGAGCTCCTGCTTCGGTTTTGGTCCTAGAGCCTCTCATATATTCCGGTGTCAATGAAATCCTTCTCTTAGGATTCTGCGGGGGGCTCACAAAGGACACAAAGCTTTTTGATCCGTTCATAGTAAAAAAAGCTCTGTCCGAAGAAGGAACCTCTTCACATTACATCCCTTTCAAAAATGAATTCTTTGCTTCTGACGTTTTGTCCGAGGAAATCAGGGAAAAGCTCCAATCAAACAAATCTGTCCTGAAAACAGCTTCCATCGTCTCCACGGATGCCCCCTATAAAGAAACAAAGGAATGGCTTACAGATAAGCAAAAAAAGAATATTGAATTGGTTGATATGGAAACATCATCCGTGTTCGCCCTGGCTGAATACTACCAAATAAAAGCCGCTGCTGTCATGGTCACATCGGATATTATAACACCCAGCTTTCATAAAATCGGTTTTGCCAAAACAAAATTCGACAAAAGAATCAAAGAAATTTTTTATCCCTTTCTTGAATAGGAGAGAATGACATGAAGGCAAATGCTTTGCTCACGAAAAAACTGCTCCCCGAAGCCATGGAATACCTGAAAAAACATATCCGTTTTCAAATAGCCGGCACAGATCGATATCCCACAAAAAAAGAGATCATATCCGGAATCAAAGATAAACAAGGACTTGTGTCCCTGCTGGTCGATCAAATCGATAAGGAGGTTATCGATGCGGCGCCCCATTTAAAAGTCATTGCCAACTGTGCTGTCGGATACAACAATATAGACGTTTCCTATGCCACTTCCAAAGGGATTACTGTCACAAATACTCCCGGAATTCTCACAGACACCACGGCTGATCTGACCTGGGCTCTTCTTCTTTCCGTGGCAAGGAAAATTCCCCAGGCCGATCGGTTCACCAGACAAAAAAAATACAAAAACTGGGAGCTCGACCTTTTTTTAGGCAAAGATCTGGAAGGAAAGCAACTGGGGATCATAGGTATGGGCCGAATAGGAAAGGCAGTGGCTTTAAGAGCCCGACCCTTTAAACTCAAAACAGTTTATTCAGACCCAAAAAAGCTTACTCCTGAAGAAGAGGAAAAATACGAAGCCCGCTATCTGCCTCTGGAAAATCTTCTCAAAACCTCTGATATCATCACTATTCATACCGCTCTGACAAAGGAAACCTATCACCTGATATCAAGGAAAAATATCCATCTTCTGAAAAAACAGGCTTTCCTTGTGAATGTATCCCGCGGGCCTGTCGTCGAAGAAAAAGCACTGGCCGAAGCACTGGAAAGAGGAGACCTATGGGGCGCGGGTTTAGACGTTTACGAGAAGGAACCTGAAATCGAAGAAAGACTGTTGTCTCTCGACAATGTGGTTTTACTGCCTCATATCGGAAGCGCCAGCTATGAAACACGCGCTCGAATGTCCATGATGGCAGCCAAAAATCTGGTCCATATGCTTTCCGGAAAAAAACCCCTCAATCCCATCAACAAGATCTAAACAGACCGCCAGCCGCAATACCTTTTAACCTCAAGTAATTCAGGTGTGGCTGAAGCGACATTGAAGATTTAGCCTTCGGATGAGGCATGAATGTGATCCTGGTTATTCACGAGTCGAGATTGCTGCAGATGCAAGGCGCAGGGTATGAAGCTGTAGTCCTTCACCGCGAATGCCCTGCAACAAAGCAGATGCGGTAAAATCGGCTCGCCTGTAAGGTAAAATATGGTTGCATAAAATTAAAATCATTACATGGACTAACGGAATGATTATTTTCTTAGTGAATTAAGAATGATAAGAGAGTCGATCATGGTAAAGGTGGATGGAAACGCAACCATATTTTATGAATGACCAGGATCAGGCCACATCTGAATTACTTCCTCATGTCCTTGACCGCGACTTGTATCTCTTTTACAAACTCATCCACCATATTCTCAGCATTGACCTTACGCAGAGGCTTTCCGTGCTTGAATATCAATCCAAATCCTTTCCCGCAGGCTATCCCGATATCCGCCTCTCTGGCTTCGCCCGGCCCATTGACCTCACAACCCATAACAGCAACCGTAATGGGTTCTTTGATGTCTTTGATCCTGCTTTCTATGCTGGCTGCGATCTCCGGCAGTTTCACTCTGCACCGGCCGCAAACAGGGCAGGAGACAAAATTAAGCCCCCTTTTTCTCAGCCCCAGGCTCGAGAGGATCATATAAGCTGTACGGACTTCTAACTCTGGGGAGTCTGTTAAGGAAACACGAATGGTGTCAGCCAGCCCATCTTTTAGGATCAAAGCCAGTCCGGCTGAAGACTTCACACTCCCTGAAAACAGAGTCCCGGCTTCTGTGATTCCCGCATGAAAAGGATAATCAACATGTTCAGCCAGAAGTTTCAAGGCTTCCCAGGTACGCCGAATATCCGAGGCTTTAACAGATACTTTTATAAGATGGAATCCCATGTCTTCAACCATTCGGATATGCCTCAGCGCACTCTCGACCATTGCTTCCGGGCTTGCCTTCCCGTACTTCCTCAATATGTCTTTTTCCAGCGATCCTGAATTGACACCTATTCGAATGGGGACTCCTTCTCCTTTTGCGGCATTGACCACTTCTTTTACTCTTGCTCTCGAGCCGATATTCCCCGGATTGATGCGAAGCCCCTGCACCCCTTTCTTTACTGAGCTGACAGCCAGATAATGGTCAAAATGGATATCAGCTATCACAGGAAGGTTCACCCTTTTTATGATTTCCCCCAAAGACTCAACCGCTTCTTCATCAGGAACAGCAACCCTTACCAGCTCACATCCCGCCATTTCAAGACTGTTGATTTGTGAAACGGTTGCCTGAGTGTCTCTCGTATCGGTTTTGGTCATGGACTGGACCACAATAGGGGCGCCTCCTCCTATGAGGACATCTCCTATTTTTATCTGTCTGGTAGACCTTCTTTTAAATTCCACTTTCCTGACCTATTCATAAAAAAATGGATTCACTTGATATCACCACGGCAGCAGGCTCTCCCATCCGTTAGGCAAGCGCTTCACCACATCATTGAGAATGACAAAAACAATGATGACAACGAACATGGCAAAACCGATCTGCATAATGACCTGCTTTACTTTAGGACTGAATTCCTTTCTGAACAGGCCCTCCAATACAAGAACGAGTATCTGCCCTCCATCCAGGACCGGGATGGGAAAAAGATTGATGATCCCCAACTGAAGGCTTATAAAGGCGATCCAGCCCAAAAGCGAAAGAAATCCTCCCCTCAAGGCCGCATAAGAAAAATTGGCTATTTCAATGGGACCTCCGACCTGAGAGGCGGGAGTCTCTCCTGTGATGAGTTCTTTCAGGAAATTAAACACCAGTGACATCAATTCTATATTGTATCTGAAGCTCTCGGATATCGAGGCAAAGAAACCATACTGCTCAATGGATGATTCCAGTGTAAGACTGACCCCAATTTTTCCTCTGCCTTCCTCTCCCATGGGAGCTATGTTCAGTTGTTTTTTCTCTCCGTTTCTCCGGATCAAAAAATCCAATTCTTTCCCCACACTTTTCTCAATAACATCAGTGAACTGATAGAAAAAAACCGGTTCCTGCTCTATGGCTAAAATGACATCACCCGGTTTAAGTCCCTGCTTTTCAGCCGGAGACCCGGGGACAACTAACTGCACCTGAGTCAACACTTTTCCGAAAAAACCGGCATATCCCATGTTATACCGGGTCCGGCTCTCTGTTTTTAAAGCAACATCCAGAACTTCGTTCCCTCTCATGAAACCTATTTCAATAGTTTTCTCCGGTTTTGTGCCAACAGCCAGCTCCACATCCTGCCATGTCTCCGTCTCTTTCTTATTGATCCTTAATATTCTGTCATCAGGTTTAAGACCCGCCTCTTCCGCAGGAGAGCCTGGTTCGATCCATCCGATAACAGGGGCCTGGTCCTGATAGACAGGTACTGAAACGCCGACCATATTTATAAAAGACATGACGGCGATCGCAAGAACGATATTCATGACAGGACCCATCAATATGACCAGAAAACGCTGCCATCTTTTAGCACTGAGGAAATCGCCGGGTTTGAGTTCCTGGGGCTGGGATAAGCCTTCCACCATGGCTTCCTCTCCGGCAAACTTGACATATCCTCCCATTGGAATCAGGCTCACCCTGTAATCCGTATCCCCTTTTTTAACACCAAAAAGTCTTTTTCCATAACCGAATGAAAAAACGGTCACTTTGATTCCTACCAGTTTGGCCATGAAAAAATGACCGGACTCATGGGCAAAGACAAGAATCCCAAATACAATGATAAAGGCTACTATTGTTCCGATTATTGGTCCCATTTCAGTACCTCTGCCTGATTTTATCCCGGGTTCTCTCCCTGGTTTCCTGGTCCAACCTTAAGATATCTTCCACTGTTTTAATTTCCATTTTTTTTGTCTCCTCTGCCACCTCAATAACCAATTCCCATATATCAGAAAAATGGATCTCCTTCTTAAGAAAAGCATTGACCGCACTTTCATTGGAGGCACTGACGGCTATTGAAAAATACTGTTCTTTTCTTAAAGCTTTAAAAGCAAGCCTGAGCAAGGGAAATTTATTTAAATCCGCTTCATAAAAATCCAGAGACCCTACTTCACTCAGATTCAACGAAGGCAGCCAAGATTCCTTTCTGTGCGGGTATGTCAGAGCGAATTGAATGGGAATTTTCATATCTGTCAGGCTTAACTGCGCCAGCACAGATCCGTCTCTCATTTCAACCAAAGAATGCACAATACTCTGCGGATGGATGAGCACATCCAGTTTTTCAGGGGGAAGGTTGAACAGCCATTTGGCTTCAATCAGCTCCAGCCCCTTGTTCATCATTGTGGCAGAATCTATGGAAATTTTTTTTCCCATACTCCATCTGGGATGATTGAGGGCGTCTTTCACAGACTGATTTTTAATGTCTCTCTGGCTCAAATGGAAAAAAGGCCCTCCGGAAGCTGTAAGGAGGACTTTTTTGACCTCTTGAATTTTTTCCTTGTGTAAACACTGAAAAACCCCGCTGTGTTCGCTGTCCACAGGAATAACTTCAGCTCCTGATTTGAATGCCTCTTTATTTATCAGCGCTCCGGCTGCCACCATTGATTCTTTATTTGCCAGACCGACTCGTTTTCCGCTCCTGACAGCTGCCATCGTAGGCTTTAGCCCTTTGATTCCGGTTATGGCTGAGATAATGATGTCGTTCCCGGAATATCCGGCCACTTCTTCTGCGCCTTCCTGGCCGTATCTTATTTTCACCTTATGGTTGAATGTCATTTGCTTGAGTTCATCCGCATCTTCTTCACGGCTCAGTGAAACAATCTCTGGCTCAAAACCCTTGATCTGTTTATAAAGAAGTTCTTTATTCCTTCCCGCGGACAGACCAACGACATGAAAACTATCTTTGAGATGAGATATGATTTCAAGTGTGCTTCTTCCGATTGAACCGGTTGATCCGAGAATGGATACGTTTTGAATACCGTCTTTGTTTCCCATATCAGCTTATTCCGAAATATTTCAATACATAATAAAAAACCGGAATAGCCAGAACAAGACTGTCCGTTCTGTCCAGCATCCCCCCGTGACCGGGTAAAATATGTGAAGAATCTTTGACTCCCGCCGCTCTTTTAAACAGAGACTCAAGAGGATCGCTCAACTGAACAACGACCTGTATCATAAAAGCAACCAGAACAGCCTTCCATAGCAAAAGGTCTTTTCCGAACAGCACGAATCCGACGGCCACACCAAAAACAATGCCAAAAACAAAACCGGCCGCACTTCCTTCCCAAGTCTTATGGGGGCTTGCCAAAGCAGCCATTTTATGTTTTCCCCATTTTTTCCCTATAAACAAAGCTCCGGTATCACCTGTAAACACAATCGTTAATAAAAAATAAATAGAGAAAGGCCCAAAATCCTGTCTGAGAAGAACAACATGATTCAGAGTGAAGCTCAAATAAAAAGCACCGAAAAAAGTCAGTGCTGCCTCAGCCGGGAAAGCCATCAATCCCTCAAGTGTTTTTATTGAGACAAGATACACGACCGTTAAAATCAAAAGCCCGGCCAGCAGAGCCAGTTCCAGTGGAAAGTCATCAAAAAGGAAAGTCCCCCCAATGAGCAGCGCAAGAATCATGCCCAGAACTCTATGAGGATATACTCTTTTTTTTCGGGACAGGCCATAGAATTCATAAAGAGATAAGAGCACGATTATCTGTATCACTATAAAAAAGAACACTTTTGAAGAAAACTGAAGCAATAAAAAGAGAAGGGGAAGAAGAACGAGTGCTGTCAGGGTTCTTTTTAATATATTCATTTTTCTCTTTTATTTCCCATATCATATCTGATAAGTCACAGATAATAAATAACTATAATACTAAAAAAAATAAAGATTCAGATGGGAATTGAAATTTTTTTGTTTTCTCCTCTTTTTAAAATCTTGTTTCAACCAGCCGTTATATCTCCAAATCTCCGTTCTCGATTCTGGTAATCCAATATGGCTTCAATCATATGCCGTCTATTAAAATCAGGCCAATAAACAGGAGTCACCCAAATCTCAGAATAAGCAATTTGCCAGAGAAGAAAATTCGATATCCTCAGCTCTCCGCTTGTTCTTATGAGAAGGTCTGGGTCAGGGATCCCAGATGTGTATATGTATTTTGAAAACAACTCCTCATTTAAATCATTTCTTTTTATCCCGTCTGTATCTAGTATTTTTTTAACAGCGTCAACGATTTCAGAACGACCGCTGTAATTGAGGGCCAAATTAATAACGAATCTGTCAGAGTTCTTGGTCATATCAATGACTTTCACGAGTTCTTTTTTTGTTCTTTCCGGAATCTGTTCCATCTGTCCGATGACATTGAGTTTGAATTCATTTTCAACCAGAGCACTTGATTCTTTTTTCAAATAATTTGTTAAAAGCTCCCAGAGTTTTTTGACTTCTTTCTTCGGCCTTTTCCAGTTTTCTTTAGAAAAGGCATATAAAGTCAAATATTTTATCCCTATACGGGGACATGTTTCAACAATTTCCTTCACTGATTTTAAGCCGGCTTTATGTCCCTCCACTCTTGGTAAATTTCTCATCTTCGCCCAACGCCCGTTTCCATCCATAATCACAGCAACGTGTTTGGGGAGTTTTGAAAAATCAATCTTTTGAGCCAGGGCTTCTTCTTCGCTTCCCGGCTTGATAAATCCTCTCAAACTTTCAATCATAGGGTCATTATAGAAACTGCTATCACTCTTGTCAAAGACAGAGTCAGCTAACCGGTATTTCAGCGCCATTATTTTATGAATAGGTCAGGCTAAAGAGTTGATGGATGAGCCCTCCTCAGTTATAATACATAGGAGTTTTTTATAGAACAGCCTGACTTAGCCTGAGTGATGAACAAGTCGAGGTTGAATAGAGCTAAATGAAATTCAGGTGTGGCTGAAGCGACATTGAAGATTTAGCCTTCAGAGTGCTGTGTTTGAGGGAACTCGGCGCATCCGAGCTGCGAGCATGTTTGACCCACGGACGGGGGGAGTTGCGCAGCAGCCGAAAACACAGTGCAAGGAATGGCGTTAAAAATCTTTAGCGAGCACAAGCCATATCTGAATTTCAGAGCCATTTTTTATGAATACGTCAGGATGGCGAATAAAGAGGAATAACTAAAATGTGCTTAGGAATCCCAGCTAAAGTAATCAGTGTGGATGAAAACAAACAAGGTAAAATAGACTATCTCGGCACCAGGGTCAAAACAAATTTTGCTTTGTTGGAAGATGTAAAACCCGAAGACTGGGTGATTGTCCATGCAGGATTTGCCATATCAAAACTCAATGAACAAGAGGCCAAAGAGACACTCGAACTCATCAAGGAATACATGGAATTTTCTGAGAACAAAAGAGAAAAAAGATAAATCCAGGCTTGCACTTTTGCCCTATAATGAATCATGAGAGAATTACGCAATAAAAACGTCATAAGAGGGCTTCTGTCTGACATCAACGAAAGAGCCCGCTCTCTCCCCAGCACTTTAAAAATAATGGAAGTGTGCGGCACACACACCATGGTCATACACCGATACGGACTCAAAAAAATGCTCAGCCGGGCAGGAATCACCATGCTTTCAGGACCGGGATGCCCCGTCTGCATAACCCCTAATGAAATACATGAAGCAGCCATTGATCTCATCACTGAAAACGAAAATTTTATATTAACGACTTTTGGAGACATGACCAGAGTTCCCACAAGCAAAGGCTCTATTCAAACCACAGTGCCAAAAAAAGGCTCCCAGGTGAAAATCGTTTATTCTCCCTTTGAATCTTTAAGCATAGCAAAAAAAAATCCGAAAAAAGATGTTGTTTTTTTTGGAGTGGGCTTTGAAACAACCATTCCTTCTATTGCTGTCACGGTGAAGTATGCTGTCCAGAACCATTTGAATAATTTCTCTCTTCTCTCTGCTCTCTGGCTGATTCCAC
This sequence comes from uncultured Eubacteriales bacterium, assembly GCA_964624145.1. Taxonomy (GTDB): domain Bacteria; phylum Acidobacteriota; class Aminicenantia; order Aminicenantales; family Aminicenantaceae; genus WJMT01. Next base: position 9,412 of record CAZUXT010000042.1, read on the forward strand.
CTCCACTCAAAACAATTGTGGAATCCAAAGACAATCGAATCCAGGGATTTCTTTATCCCGGTCATGTGAGTGCGATCATTGGTGAAAAACCATTCCAATTCATCCCAGGGCAATATTCGATTCCCGGTGCCATAACAGGTTTTGAGCCCGGAGATATATTGATATCTCTTTTATCCATACAAGATCAAATAATAAACTCAAGTCCTATCGTTGACAATACCTACGCCAGAGCGGTCAGACCGAACGGAAATCCATCTGCGGTCGCAATCATGGAAGAGATGTTCCGGAAAAAAGAGAGCCACTGGCGCGGTCTCGGACCCATCCCGGACAGCGGATTAAAGCTCAAACAGGAATATAAGGATTTTGATTCTGAATATAAATACAAAATGAAGATAAAAGCTCACAGTCATGACCTTCCCGGATGCCGCTGCGGTGATGTACTTCAAGGGAAAATACCGCCGGCTGATTGTCCACTTTTTTCAAAGAGCTGCACACCAGACTCTCCTCAGGGGCCCTGCATGGTATCTTATGAGGGGGCCTGCCTGGCCTCCTTTAAGTATGGAGATAAGGATTGAATGAAAATAAAACCCGGCCAAACAAAAACACAAAGCACGGAACAAAGGAGGCAAAGGTGAAAAAAATCAGTCTGGAAATGGGAAGCGGCGGAAAAATCATGCGCGATTTTATAGACGACTATATTGTCAAGACATTCAGCAATCCTTTTCTCAATGATCTGGCTGATTCCGCTCTGCTGCCCAATAAGATTGGATTTACGACGGACAGTTATGTCGTTGATCCGATTTTCTTTCCCGGCGGGGACATCGGGTCTCTCAGCGTTAACGGCACTGTAAACGATTTGATTGTCTCCGGAGTCAAGCCTGAATTTCTTTCTCTTTCCTTGATCATAGAAGAAGGGCTTGAATTGAATACATTGATAAGAATACTGAAATCAGTAAAAGAAGCCGCTGACAAAGCTCACGTCTCTATAGCCACCGGCGATACCAAAGTTGTCAAACAGGGACAGGGAGACAAAATTTTCATCAATACCGCCGGGGTGGGCTCCCTCTTTGCCAGACCATCCCCCAAAAAAATCAAATCCGGAGACACGGTCATCACAACGGGCACACTCGGAGAACACAGTCTCGCGATCATGCTGGCAAGGGAAGAATTCGGAATAGAGGCCCATGTAAAAAGTGACTGCGCTCCTCTGAACTTTCTCCTGCCTCTATGGAAAAAGGGATCTTTGTGGATGCGCGATATCACAAGAGGCGGGCTTGCAACAGTACTTTCAGAGCTTTCAGAAAAACTTCCTTTTTCACTCATTATCGAAGAAGAAAAAATACCTCTATCCCACCCGGTTCAGGCTGCAAGCGAACTTCTGGGTATTGATCCCTTGTATTTGGCCTGTGAGGGAAGAGCCCTCCTTATCGTAGAAGAAGAAAAAACAGAGAGCGTATTGAAAGAAATACGTAAAAACAAGAATGGAGACACAGCTGAGGTCATAGGCCGCGTTGATGACAAAGTAGGCAGACCCGGTGAACTTCTGCTCTCCACTCTTTCAGGGGGATTGAGACTTCTGGAGCCTTTGACTTCAGAGCTCTTGCCAAGAATATGTTAGAATGAAATTCAGATGTAGCTTGTGCTCCCGCCTTTCATCAGGCTGGCAAGTTCTTCAGCCCGCTGATTTTCCCCGGCGAGCAAAATCAGCTTATTCCTCGGCTCACTCCCCTCTGCGAGGAACCATGCCCGCTCGCCTCCGGATGACTTCAGAACCAGCCAGCCTGCCTGAAAGTCGGGATGGTGCAGAATATTATTGTCTAACAAGAATAACGTAATCCTTAAGAAATTCAGGTGTGGCCGTGGCGACATTAAAGATTTAGCCTTCGGAGTGCTGTATTTGAGGGAACTCAGCAAAGCTGAGCTTTGAGCATGTATGACCCACGGACGGGGGGAGTTGCGCAGAAGCGGAGAATACAGTGCGAAGAATGGCGTTAAAAATCTTTAGCAAGCTCAGGCCACGCCTGAATTTCATACCAGCTTGCCTGATGAAAGTCGAAAGCATACACCACATCTTTATTGGTGAATCTGACGTTAAGGACGAAACATTAAATTCAATTTATAAGGATTAATTCTTTCTGTGGTTTTGAGAGGAATTCGGCGCCGTCTCTGGTAATAATGACCATTTCCTCAATAGTGGCGACCCCGCGTTCCGGCACTTTCAAACGCGGCTCCAGTGTAAAGACCATGCCTTCTTCCAAAGGCTCAAAGGGTTTCTGGGCATATTTCTCCCAGGCCGGGCCAAGAAGAGCGGTCCCGTCATGGGCAAAACGTCCCACCTGATGCCCCAGTCCATGGGGAAATTCCTCATATCCCTGGGAAACAATGTAGTTGCGGGCAATCGCATCTATATCCTTTCCCTGAATTCCGGGTTTTAAAGCCTCAGCCGAGAGTTCGATCGCCTTAACAATGGTCTCAAAACCTTTTTTCACATCAGGAGGAGCCTCTTTTTCTCCTTCCTCCAAAACATAAAAGGTCCGCTGAAGATCAGAGACATAATCCTGGTAATTAACGCCAAAATCCATATTCAAAATATGCCCTCTCCGGACTTTTCTGTCCGTAGGGGTGTAATGGGCCTCGGCTGTTGCCGGTCCGGTAAAAACAGCCGGGCAGTGGCTCCTTTCCCAGGCAAAGCCCAGATTCCGGCGCTCGACTTCATTGATCATAAAACCGGCAATGTCCTTCTCGGTCAGCCCGGGCCTGATAAAGCCTGAAACCATATCAAATATGTCCAGAGTGTGCTCTATGGCTTTTTTCATTCTTTTGGTCTCGGTAAAGGTTTTCCTGGCTTTAAGGCTCGAAGCAACTTTTTCCGATGATATCATCCTCTCTTCCCATCCGATCTCGGCCAGAATATCATGCAGGGTAAGATACATACCGTGGGTCAATCCGTCACAGACCTCACTCCCTTTTGAAAAATTAACCGCGATTTGAGAGGGATTGATCTTTCTCAGCACTTCCAGAAGAGGCGCCTTAATTCCCTCAACATAACCCAGAACGTGTTTATACACGCCCAGATCCTCAATGGTTTGTCTGTCCATCTGCCCCACTATGGCATAGGTCTCGCCGCTTCTTGTTACAATAAACGCGGAATGCCACGTAACATCGGCTGTGATCAAATAATCCAGCATGGGATCACGGGTGATTCCACTCTCCCTGACAAAAGTAATCCAGCAGTCCACAGAATATTCCGATAAAATTTTTAAAGCCTGCTCGACTTTTTCTTTGATAAGCATTCTTTTCCCTCCTTACAAAGCTTTATTTATGATCTGTACTATTCACGAGTCAAGTTTGAAAATATCTTACTGAAATTCAGGTGTGGCTGAAGCGACATTGAAGATTTAGCCTTCGGATGAGGCTTTTCGAGGGAATCCGGCGAAGCCGGGCTCCGAGTATGTCTGACCCACGGACGGGGGGAGTTACGCAGGAGCCGAGAAAAACGAAGTAGAATGGCGTTAAAAATCTGAAGGGAGCACAAGCCATATCTGAATTTCACATTGGCTCGCCTGGAAGGTAAAAAAATGGCGATTAAAATGAAAGCGATAACAAACAAAAACTCTTCAGTTACCATTTTTGTATAAAGCATGTATATCCTTGAAAGCAAAACAAAAAAATAACGTCACCATTTTTTTATGAATAGTCCAGATTATTTATCCTGCTCTTTGAACTCCCCTGCTATGCGGGAATAGGCAAACAGGACGATCGCACCTAAAATCATATGCGCTGCTATGGTAAACCAGACATATTCGGGATGTCCCTGGCCGCGGAAGACTCCGTAAAGGGTTGTATAGACAACACCGCTTAGAGCCGATCCGATACCCAGGGCCAAAAAGTTTGACCCCATATACAATCCGGCCTTTTCTTTAGGCGCGATCCAGGTGATGTATTCCTGGATCCGTGGTGATGAGATCATCTCCCCGCAGGCAAACAGAAATATCCCTAAAAATATCAAAGCCGGGGCAGATATCCCCGCATAACCGAGCACAACAAACCCGGTAGCTGCCACAACCATACCGAGCAGAAAGGAAGGTATGGCTCTAAACCTTTCAAAGATCCAGGAGATGAATACCTGAAAGATCATAATGATATAGCCGGAATGGGAAATGGTTTCTCCCAGAATCCGGCGGGTTCCGGTTTCATCTGTACGGGATAAAAAATTGGCGAGTCCGCTTCCAAACACACTTTTAATATCCAAATAAAGACGGGCCGTATCGATATTTTTGTCCACATATATGGCACATAAGTTAAAAAAGGCCCAGAGAGGAAGCCAGAAGAAAAGGCCCAATAAAACCAAAAAAACCGCGAATTTCAGATCGGATAGAGCCACTCCCATATCCTTAAATTTCTGGCGGAGCGTTATGCCTTGTATCTCCCTTTCGGGTTCCTTATAGAAAAAGATGGTTATCAACAGCATGACTGCAATGGAGATGGCTGCGCCCAGAAAGGCATAGTTCCAGGAAATCGCCCGCAGTTTGCCGGCCACCAGAGGTCCGAAGGACGCTCCCACGTTCACCATAGCATAAAAGATCCCAAATCCAAGTGTCTTATTGGTCTTATCGGTTACAGCCCTTACCGTAGCAGAAACCAGAGGTTTGAAAATTCCTGCGGCCAGGCCAATGGTCAGCATAGTCAGGGCGATCCCAGAGAAAGACTTGGTTATGAGCAGAAGCAGGATAGAGGGCAGATATGCGAGGTAAGAGACGATCAAGACTTTTTTGAAACCGTACTTATCTGCAAATGTCCCTGAAATGACCGGAATGGTATAGGAAAAAAGTAAAAAAATACTCTGTACGATTCCCAACTGCCCTTCGGAATAACCCAAATGCTCCATATAGATCCCAAATCCGAAATAAATCCCGTAATAAGCGAATCTTTCGAATACCTCAACGGCATTTGCTGTCCAAAAAACAAAGGGAAAGCGTGTTCTTTTAGCCATAATCACCTCTCTCTCTTTTTGTTTTCAATGGTCAAAACTGATTTCTCCACAAATATCCACCTTCTCAGTAACCGGTCTTATTTGTCTCTAAACTCTAACCCACTCACGGCCACGCCCAGGGACCGGGGATCCGGAGTTCCGAGCATTTTCATGGGCTGCCATGTCCGGCTTACTTTAAAAAGCAGGATCCCCTCTGATCCTACCTCAGAGGAAAAATCATATTTCAAGTTGATCCAGCTGCTTTTTCTGATTATGACCCTGTCCAGAAATCTTTTTTCTCTGAATAATTCTTTTATGAAGTACAATTCCAGGGTTACGGGATCCTCTTGAATATCAGGGTGGGAGGCAAGAACAGACAAACTCAGAACAGGCTTGTCTATGTGAACGGTCAATCCCGCATTCTTTTTCGTCCACCTGAAAGGTCTCTGCTGCATCATCTCCTGATTATAAAAACCAAAATGGCTGCTGAGGTTAAACTTCTCACTCCTGTTTTTCAGGGATAAAGCACTGAAAGTGCCCCAGACATGAGATACTGTAAAAAAGACTATTAAAAAGACAACAATACCCTTTTTCAGAGAGGATTTATCTCTTTCCTCTTCCTCTTTAGATGTCAGTGAAAACAGGATCCCAACAGCAAGCCAAAATACCAACTGGATCTCAAATTGCAGCGTATGGATTCCAAACAGAAAAAGCACAAACATGGATATTAATGCAGCGGAAATTCCGAGTAAAACCCCCCTGAGCCCACCGTTCAGATCCTTCTTGTATACTTCTCTAAAGACCTGCCGGATAATAAGATAAAAAATCCATAAAAATAAAATCAATCCGATGATCCCAAGCTCTGATAAGATTTGAATATAGAAATTACCCGCCGTATCCACAGCCACTTCGGGAGTGCCGTCCTTTTCGTTGTATCTCACCTCCATAATATTATATTCCTTGTAGTAGTTAGGCAGTTCCACTGTAAAAGAGCCCAATCCGACACCACTTAAAGGATTTTCCCTCCCCATCATAAATCCAGCTTTCCAGATAGATGTTCTTCCTTTGGTTATTTTTTTTAAAAAATTTTCTTCTGAAAAATACGCAATGTTGGCTTTGAATCTTTGACTCAGAGTAGAATTTCCGGTTAATAGGACAATAAAAAACAATGCAATAAGAAAAACAGCTGCCAAAGAAAATACCACAGATTTCCTGAACTGCCTGGGATTGCTTTTTCTGAAAGCTTTCATTTTTTTAATGTAAAAGGCAGTCATGAACAGCGCAGCAAGGACTGTCCCTAAAAAACAACTCCTGGATCCGCTTCCGGGAATAAGCAAGATCCCAGCGAGAACAGGGGGGATAAAAATCAGTCTTATCCATTTCTTAAAAGACAAAAAACCACCTATAAAAATGGGGAAACTAAAGGCAATGAAGACTCCCAAAGCATTCGAATCAGAAAAAAGAGCGTTAGCCCGCTTGATCGAAATGAAAAACTCAATATTTCCCAGATCCAAATTCGAATATGACTGATACAAGCCAAAACAAAATGACAGGAACGCAGAGGAGGCAAGAAGAATCAGAGCTTTTTTTATGACATCCTTATTTTTAAAGATATATATGATTATAAAGAACCAGATGAATCCCGCTGCATAATTCAAAGTATCGAACACAATCCTTTCAAGAGCTCCCCCTGCTTTTACTTCAATAACATTGATAGTCAGGTCATAGACAGTTTTATCGTATATCGGGAAAAAATTGGTGTACCGCCAGAAGGTTAAAAAGGCAGATATCCCGATTAAAGCAGCGGCTCCAAATATGGGAAGTCTCAAAGGACTCTTTGTGCTCAATGAATCTCCGCTGAAGCTCTGATGGATCAAAAAGCCTATAAAAAAAGAATAAAACAGGAAAATCAAAGGATTCAATGCTTTCAGAGAAAAAAAATACGGAAGACTGTTTGTGATGGGCAAACAAAATACAATGATAAGAGCTCCGAAGGTCTTATTGAATAGAGTCACCAAAAAAACCAGCAAACAGAGAGAAATCATAATATATTGGAATGGAAAAACCAAAGGCAAATACCTTATATATATGAATACAAAAACAGTCCCTGTCACCAACGCTAATAGGAATGGTTTTAGTTTGAACTCCATGATATATTTAGGATATTATTAGTTTGTCATGCATCTTTCAACTTTTTTTTGATTGTTGTATTGTATTAATAAAATGAGAAAAAAATTCATTTCCTTCTTCGCTCTTCTTCTCACCGACATCATCGTTGTTCTTTTGAGTTTCTATCTCGCCAATCTCATAAGAGGCGAAATACTTGTTTTGATTTTCAAGAGATACCGCGGCATGGCTATGATCCCTTTTTCAACATATCTTTCCCGTTATTTCATGGTTCTGGTCTGGATCCTGATTTTCAGCTACGATAAGCTCTATACCAAGCGGTTTCCTTTTTGGGAAGAAGTCAAAACACTCGCTAAAAGCGCCTCTATCTCCTCTGCCTTTATAATGATCGCTATTTTCCTGGCAAAAGCCGAGATTAACTTTTCAAGAACTACGGTTATGCTTGCATGGATACTCAGTTTGTTTCTCTTTCCGTTGTTCCGTTTTACAGTAAAAACAGGTCTTATAAGATTCAATCTGTGGAAAAAGAAACTGATAATGGTCGGGGTCCATGAAACAAGTCTTCAGGTTATCAGAAATATAAGGAAAAACAAGACGATGGGTTATGAAGTGACAGCCCTTATCGAAGATTCCCCGGAACTTATAGGGAAGACATTCGCCGGCATAAGAGTACTGGGGCCTGTATCAAAAATCGGAGAGATATCCAAAGCCTATCAATCCAAGGATATTATGGTGGCAACGCCTCATAAATCCCGCAAAGAGTTCAAAAAAATACTGTCCCTCTGTGAACAGAACTCCGAATCCATGTGGATCATACCAAGAAGCGGCGATTTTATTACAGAAGGGATCAATATAGAAGTCATCGGCGACATATTTACCCTTTATCTGAAAAGAAATCTTGTTAAACCCTGGAACCTCTTTATCAAAAATTTCTTTGAGACTCTTTTCGCCCTGTTCCTGGTTGTTTTAACCATGCCAATCCTCCTGATAATAGCTCTCATGATAAAACTGGATACAAAGGGAAATGTTTTCTTTGTCCAGGATAGAATCGGCAAAGACAAAAAATTATTCCATCTTTATAAGTTTCGCTCCATGTATAATGACAATGAAACCAGGCTTAACAAATATTTGGAATCAAATAAAAAAGCAAGAGATGAATGGAAAAAATACAAAAAGTTAAAAAATTATGACCCCAGGATAACCAGGGTCGGCCGATTCATCAGAAAATTCAGTTTGGATGAACTTCCCCAGCTTTTTAATATTCTTAAAGGGAATATGAGTATTGTGGGACCACGCCCGTATCTGCCAGAGGAAGTCAAAGACAGCGACCAATCCCTCAGCACGATAACCAGAGTCAAACCCGGACTAACCGGATTATGGCAGGTCAGCGGCAGGTCAAATATCCCTTTTGATGAGCGGCTCAGGATTGACGAGTATTATATTAGAAACTGGTCTAGCTGGATGGACATCGTGATATTATTGAAAAGCCTCAGAGTCCTTTTCTCCCAAAAAGGAGCCTTCTAATTTTGATTTTATGAATGGATAAGATTATTTTCTGCCGATGGAGTAGTACTCAAATCCCAGCTTTCTCACATCCCCGGGTTTAAATATATTACGGCCGTCAATGATTATGGGATTCTCCATTAATTTTTTGGTCTTTTTCAAGTCAAGGTTCTTTAACTCCTCCCACTCGGTCACAAAAAGGGCTGCATTCGCACCTTCTAATGCTTTGTAAGCTGACGCAGCATAATGGATTCCTTTCTTGTCCTCAGGGAAAAGTGTTTTTATGTTTTTTACGGCCTCCGGGTCATATAAGGAAAGCCGGGCTTCCTCTTCCAGAAGCCTTTCAATGATATGAATACTGGGGGCGTTTCTAATATCATCTGTCCTGGGCTTAAAAGCCAGCCCAAGAACAGCCAGCTTCTTGTTCTTCAGTATCCACAGGGCGTTCTTTGCTTTTTTTATGAACATGTCTGTTCTCGCCATATTTATTCTGTCGACCTCCTTCAACAGTTTCATATCAATCCCCAGATCTTCTCCCATTTTAACCAGAGCCCGGACATCTTTGGGGAAACAGGATCCGCCATATCCCAATCCGGCTCTGAGAAACTGCTTCCCGATGCGAGAATCCAATCCCATCCCCTTAGCAACAAGCTCCACATCCGCATCTGTTTTTTCGCATAAATCTGAAATCAAGTTTATATAAGATATCTTCATGGCAAGAAAAGAATTTGACGCATGCTTGATAAGTTCAGCTGTATCTATATTTGTGATGTAGATCCTGTCCTTATGTTTTTCATAGATTTTTAAAAGTATATCCCTCGCTTTATCAGCTTCCACTCCTATGATAATGCGATCAGGATTAAGAAAATCCGATACAGCAGAACCTTCTCTCAAAAATTCAGGATTTGAGGCCACATCAAATGAACATTCACCGGCCTTATAAAGCGTTATTGTGCGCTTGATCCAGGAAGATGTTCGGACAGGAACCGTGCTTTTTTCAACGATCAGCTTGTATCCATTAAGATTTTCAGCAATACAACGCGACACTCCCTCTACAAACGTCATATCCGCACTCCCGTCTTTCCTCTGGGGTGTATTGACACACACAAAAAGCACATCAGAAGATCTTATGGTTTCTTCAAGATCGGAGCTAAAGCACAGGTTTCCATTCTTGAGATTCTTTCTCAATAAATCACCAAGGCCCGGCTCGTAAATAGGGACTATGCCTTTTGAGGCTTTTTCTATTTTTTCCGTGACCTTATCAGTCCCTGTTACATCGTGCCCCAAATCAGCAAGTCCGACAGCTGTAACCAATCCAACATAACCCGTTCCAATGACACCTATCTTCATTTCTTTGCTCCTTGATGTTCGTTGATGGGATGGAGTATCAATCCCCCTCTTCCAGGGTACGATCAAATATATTTAGATTCAATCCATATAGCCAAGAGCCTTAAGCCGCTCTTTAACTTTTTCTTCATCCTCTTTACTGAAATCATGGCTTTTATTCTGGCCCTCTAAAATTTTTTTCTCAAGCAGCTTAACAATATACTCCTCAACTGAATCCACTTTTTCTTTCTCGGCCAGCTTTTTTATTTGCTCAAATGTGGAAACAGGAATTGATATTTTTCTTCTGTTTTTAGCCATATTTCCCTCCACTCTTATAGACCCGGAGTCTCTATAAAAACATGATTTGTGAACAATCCGGATCAATCATTGATTCCTCTGTTTCTATAAAGGCTTAAATCCACACTTTCGATCATTTTATCAAGATTCACTTCTTCCTCTTTTATAAAATGACTGATCTTTTCTATGCTTTTTCTCGGATTTTTTATTATCTGGTTATAATTGACAAAAAGCTCTTCAATATCATTTCTGTTGGTTATGATGTCCTTTACAAACATATCCAGCTTAAGAAAACTGTCCCTGATCTCAGCTCTGTTATCGTCTTTTTTCTTTGTCATCCTTTCCATTGAGAACAATACTTCTTCTATATTACGCTGTGTATAGATAACTTTATACTTTCCTTTGGGAAGAAACCGCATCCCGAATGACGTTATCTTTATAAACTTCCCCAGATACATTTCTAATGGAAAAGTGCTATCCATCAGTTTGTTTATGACCTTTCCTCCCTCGAGTTCAAAATATCCTTTAGGATTATTTTCATCCGCTGGCCTGGAGCTGGTATCAAAAGCAACCGGGACTCCTCCCGCATGCAAAATCTGCATTATCATGGATGTGCCGGAACGTTCCAGTCCGGAAACAATATAATTTGTGTCTTTTTTTAAACCCATAACAACTCCTATATTAATTAATTAACGCATTTCCTGCAAGATAAATTTGTCCCATCATGATGTGTGTCTCGTGAATGAGATCACCACATCGCTCCGCTCCTCTTGATGACATACCGGTTTTATGAAGAATCCGGGAGGGAGGATGACTTGACAAAGAACCCAATATCATGTTTATTATGTATCTACATGAAAAGATGACAAACAAATCCCACCTTTATATTTAATACATTATTAAAATGGAAAAAATCGAAAACCCCTTTATTGATAATAGTGCCTTTTCAGGGGTGCTGGATAAAAACTTAAAAAAACTTGAGAAAAGGCTGGGAGTACTGCTTTCGGTCCGCGGAAAATCCATATTGATTGACGGACCTGAAGAAAAGATAGAGTTTACAAAATATTATTTCGACCAGCTAAAAAAATATGAAGCACAGGGACGGCCTTTGAGAAAAGAAGATTTCAGCATAGCATTAGACCTTCTGGAGGAAGACAGCTCCAAGGGACTGGACAAATTTTTCCCGGCCGAGCCTCTTATATTATCCCGAAAATCCGTGACTCCCAAGTCTTTAAACCAGCAAAAATACATCCAGGCCATAAAAAAAAGCGATCTTGTGTTCGGAATCGGGCCTGCCGGGACCGGAAAAACATACCTGGCCATGGCTCTCGCCCTTTCTTTTCTTCAGAATAAAATGGTCAACCGCATCATTCTGACGCGACCAGCAGTCGAAGCCGGTGAAAAACTGGGTTTTCTTCCGGGAGACCTCCAGCAAAAAATAAATCCCTATCTTCGACCCCTCTATGACGCTCTTTTCGACCTCATCCTCTATGACCAGGCTACTAACCTAATGGAAAAAGACATTATAGAGATCGCTCCTATTGCTTATATGAGGGGACGCACCCTAAACAGTGCTTTTATTATTCTGGACGAAGCGCAAAACACAACCAAAGAGCAGATGAAAATGCTTTTAACGAGAACAGGCTTTGGTTCCAAGCTTGTCGTCACTGCAGATATCACACAAATCGATCTCCCACAGCCTAAAAAATCCGGTGTCCTGCACGCTATGAAAATTCTTTCAAATATAAAAGAAATCTTATTTGTCCGGTTTAACGAAAAGGATGTGGTGAGACATCCCTTGGTCCAAAAGATAATCAGAGCTTATAAAAAAGCTGAAAACAGAAAATAAACATGGATACATTCAACATAAAAAAATTCAACTTCTTTAAAAAGGACACTCCTCATCCTCCTCCAAAAAAGAAAAAAAACAACCATATCCCTGCAACATTGAAAAAAGAAGTCGGATTCTTAAAAAAAGTAATCAAAAGTCCCTATTTTTATTTTGTCATCTTTACTATTTCCATATCCATACTGACGACATACATACCTTCCCACTCTCTTCCCAATTTTGAAGAAGGAGAAATCGCTTCGTCAAATGTAGTGGCTCCTTCTGATATGACCATAGAAGATACGGAAACGACTGAAAAGCGCAAACAAGAAGCGGCTGATACGGTTCTGCCCGTCTATACACTGGATGAAAACGTAAGCCTCAACACAGAAGAAAAAATCCGGGATCTTTTTAACTCGGGAAGAGATCTGATCCAAGAAGGACCTACCAGCTCCCGGATAGAAAACCTTAAAAAGGAATACGCAGACAAATACGGGATAGATATCTCCTCAAGTTCCATAGGATCCCTGGTACAAGAAGGCTTTTCGACCCAACTGGAAGAAAATCTCATTACTTTTATCAGAAAATATTCGACAACAGGCATCATCACTTCAAAGAGTCTTTTCTCCCAAAATGAACAGGAAAGAGGATTCACGCTCATCACAAGCACGGGTCAGGAAAAAACAGTCAAAATATCTGATATTCTGGAGATAGAAGAATGCAGGGAAGCCTTTTCCGAGGAAATATCCGGAATGGATATCTCAAACAGGAAAAAATCTCTTCTGGAATCTCTCTCAAATCTATTTATCAGGGAAAACATCACCTATAATCCCATCGAAACAGAGCTCCGGAGAGTAAACGCGCGATCAAACGTAGAGACTGTATTCTATACCATAAAAAAAGGAAAAGTGCTTCTCCGTAAAGGAGATGAAGCCAAACTTGACATCATCAAACAAATAGAAATCATAAATCAGAATCTCAGCAACAAGCCCAGCTGGCTCACCAATTTTCTAGGCTCATTTATTCTTTTCGGGATTCTTTTTCTTGTTCTGGTATCTTATTTCATATACAGAAAAAACAAGGAAGGATCCCTTAATAAATACATCATGACAGGGGTGTTAGCTCTCCTCAGTCTTGTCCTCTATAAGTTTTCAATATTCCTGGTTGAGCTTATCAGCCAGAATTCCAATATCCCTATGCTGGAAAATTCCCAGAGCCTTAACTATGCCCTTCCCTTTCAATTGGGGAGCATCCTTTTCACCTACCTTTTGGGAATCCATATGGGATTGATTTTCACTTTGCTCAACAGCATCATAGTGGGGCAGCTTTTCAAAGCCAATTTTTATCTTATGCTGTTCACAATGGTGGGGGGCGTGGCTGCTGTATTCGGAACCAAACATTACGGAAGATCCATGATATCCGCTTTTAAAGCAGGTGTTTTTCTGGTCGCTCCGATAAATTTTATGACCATAATCATATTCCATCTTCTGAGAGAAACCATCGGGCCTGTAAGTGTTTTTTCCAGCGAAATCATAATGGGAGTTATGGGAGGAATAGTGAGCGGTGCTTTTGCCTTTGTGTCCATCCCCCTTTTTGAGAACACATTCGGCATACTGACCCAATCAAAGCTCAATGAACTGACGAATTCGGATCTTCCTATTTTCAGAAAAATGGCTATGGAAGCTCCCGGTTCTTATCATCATTCCCTTATTGTAGCCTCTCTTTCTGAAAAAGCGGCAGAGGAAATAAAAATAAACCCGCTTCTTGTCAAAGCCGGTGCCATGTATCATGATATCGGGAAGATCAAACGACCCGAATATTTCATTGAAAACAGGACCAGAAAAAGCAATATGCACGAAGACCTCAAGCCCAGCATGAGCAGCCTGGTCATCATAAACCACGTTAAAGAAGGGGTTGAAAAAGCCAATCAGTTGAAGCTTCCCAAAAAAATAAAAGAGATCATTGCCCAGCATCATGGGGATTCTTTAATGAGATATTTTTATGAAAAAGCCAAAGAAGAATATGATCCTGAGATGTACAAAGTAGGTGAAGAAAGCTACAGATACGCAGGTCCCAAACCGAAATCAAAAGAAGCCGCGCTGGTCATGCTTGCTGACTCGGTCGAAGCGGCCTCCAGAAGCCTGGAAAAGCCGACACAGGACAATCTAAAAAGACTTATTAATGAAATATTCAATAATTATCTTCTCGACGGCCAGCTTGACGACAGCAACCTCTCGCTCAAAGAGCTCAAAACCATAGCCTCTTCATTTTTATCAACGCTTGATACCGTATACCACCCCAGAATCGAATATCCGGGATTCAACTTTGAAAACAAACAAAGAAAAAGACCAAAACCAAAGAAACCAAAAAATGATAGAAGTCCTCAATCAACAAAAAAGACACAAACTAAAAAAGAACGAGTTTAAGAACTTGCTGGAGCGTTTAGTCAAGCACTACGAGCTTAAAAATCCTGAGATCGTGCTCGCTTTAGTCAGCAGCAGGGAAATAAAAAAGCTGAACAAAAAATTTTTAAGAAAAGATGAAGTGACAGATGTGTTGAGTTTTCCCCTCAATGAAAAAAAAGCTGACGGGGCCTTCTACCTCGGAGATATCATCATATCCGTTCCCCGTGCTTTTGATCAGAGCTCCGGTACATCTCACGGCCTGGAAAGAGAACTCAAAATACTCACGATCCATGGATTTCTCCATCTTTTGGGCTTTGAGCACTCCAAAGGCCTGGAGGAAGAAGAAGAAATAATAAGAAAATTGATGCTCAAAAAGAAAAAATGAAAAAGAATAAAAGCAAAGAAGAAAAAACAAAAGTCGGTTATGTATCCCTTATCGGACGCCCCAATGTGGGAAAATCCACCCTGCTCAACAGACTTTTAGGCCAGAAGATCTCTATCATATCCGATAAACCCCAAACCACACGGATCAGCATTCTGGGGATCAAAACAACCCGGAAAGGCCAGATCATTTTCATAGACAATCCCGGCATCCATAAGCCCCTCCACGGGCTTAATAAAAGAATGATGAGCTTTGTTTATTCATCCCTGGAAACAGCGGATCTCATATGCCTTCTCATAGATGCTGCTCTCAAATTCGGCGGCGGAGACGAATTCGTGATCGACAATCTAAAAAATGTCTCTACTCCGGTCTTTCTTCTCATCAATAAGGTGGACATCATCAAAAAGCAAAAAGTCCTGCTGCTTATAGACAGATACAAGGACCTTTTCCCTTTTGCCGAGATCATCCCTGTCTCTGCCTTAAAGGGAACCAATGTGGATGTGCTGGAAGACAGCATCTACCAGCACCTCCCGGAAGCAGACAGGATTTTTTCCAAAGGCGAGATTTCAACCCAGACCCAAAGGTTTTGGCTCTCTGAAATCATAAGGGAGAAGATGCTCAAATATGTGGAAAAGGAGCTTCCTTTTATGACAGCGGTCCTTTTGGACAAGATCGAAGAGAGAAAGACCAGGGGCAAACCTCTGACTTATATCCACGCAGACATCTTTGTGGAAAGGGACACCCACCGCAAAATCATACTGGGGAAACACGGCTCTCTTATAAAAAAAATCGGTACGGAGGCCAGAAAAGAGATAGAGGAGATATTGAAATCAAAAGTGTTTCTCGACCTTCATGTGAGAGTGAAAAAGAGATGGCGCGATTCAGCCAATGTGCTGGAACTCATCGAACAGCAGTAGATGGGGTGAGCGAGGGGCTTCGAACCCCCAACCTCCGGATCCACAGTCCGGTGCTCTAACCAGTTGAGCTACGCTCACCATATGAACTTGAGTCTCAAAATTTTCGCATCTCACAGGTTTTATGTCAATAAAAAAATAGGATGAAATTCAGGTATGGCTTGTACTTTCGACTTTCATCAGGCAAGCTTGTTCTTCAGCCCGCTGATTTTTCCCAGCGAGTAAAATCAGCTTATTCCTCGGCTC
>CAZUXT010000043.1:0-14801 GCA_964624145.1 uncultured Eubacteriales bacterium
CAGAATCCGAACGGCAAGGTTTTCTCCAAAGACGAGCTTTTGGATCTGGCAGAGCTCTGCGAAAAATACGGGCTTATAACGGTCAGTGATGAGATATACGAACACATTTATTATGACAACAACCAGCATATGAGCCCCGGCAGCATCGACGGGATGAGGGAGCGGACCGTGACCATAAGCGGCTTGGGCAAGACTTATTCTGTGACCGGATGGAGAGTAGGGTGGATCGTGGCATCTCCTGATCTGACGGGGCCCATAAGAAAAGTCCATGACTATCTGACTGTGTGTGCTCCGGCGCCTTTTCAAGCCGCAGGAATTAAAGCCCTGGGGCTTCCCAAAAGCTATTATCAAAAAATAAGAGAGGAATACGCATCAAGAAGAAAGACACTTCTGGCTGCCCTTGACGAGGCAGGCATGGAATATTATAAACCCGGGGGAGCTTATTATGTTATGGCCGATTTTTCCGGAATCAAGTGGCAAAAGGACCGATATATGCGGAAGGATTGGACAGAGGACAGGGCTTTTGCCGAATATCTGGCAAGAGAGATCGGCGTGGCGGTTGTTCCGGGGTCGAGTTTTTATGCGGGATCCGATAAAGGAACATCTCACGTGAGATTTAATTTCGCTAAAAAAGTGGACACGCTCAAAGAGGCCGTGAGAAGACTCAGAGGTCTTAATATCAAATAGGTTTTAAGGCTAACAGGTAAAAGATATCATTGCGAAGAATAGAGTGATGAAGCCATCTTATCCTTTTATCTCGGGAAGAGAGGTGAGTCCGTTTTTTTCAGCATCTGAGAGCATGATTTTCTTGAGCTCTTTTTGAGTGCCGGCATCAATCCCGGAGAAAGGTTGGTCCAGGATCTCTTTGATTTTGTCCGCAGCCCTTTGAGCATTGGATTTTTTCCCTTTACCTGCCCATTCATCATAGGTGTCTCTGTCTATAATACCGGGGAAAATATGCTCTTCCCTGTACCATTTTCTTGTATGAGGCTTGGAGAGAAATTGAGACTCGGGCGTTATGTCTTGAAAAAGGTCAACGGCCAGAGGCTCGTCTCTCTGGGCTATTCCTTTGACCAGTCTCAGGGCCATGCCGCATATTTCATTGTCTATCACCAGTTTTTCAAGGCTCTGGCAGCTTTCAAAGTCCAGCATGCCGGGTCCTGATATAACATTGATCCCGGCAAGAGCAGCCAGGACAGCGCCTATTCCTGATTCAAGGCCGGCCTGGTTGTCGTTGAGTTTGGCATCACTGAGCCCCATATACGCATGTGTGGGAAGATTCAAATACTTGCCTATCTGGGAGTAGGCCGAATCGATCATCATGGTCTCTATGGCTCCCATAGGGGTAGTGCCTTTGCGCATATCAAAACTGGAAGGAGAGCCGCCGAAAACAACAGGAGAGCCCGGTTCTGCCAGCTGGCAGATGACAAGGCCGGATAGATTTTCCGCTGTGTGCTGCACCAGGGTGCCTGCCAGCGTGACCGGAGAGGTGGCACCGGTCATGCCCATGGATATCAATTCTGATGGGATACCGGCTCTGGCACTGTCAATAAGGCTCTGTGTGGTAAGGTTGCTCCACTTAAGAGGAGGGGAGGGGCAGGCGTCAAATATAGCCAGAGGTTTATCCGCAAGATTTTGTGCGCTTCCTCTTACAGCGGCCAGCATATCACACATGGGCTTGAATCCTTCGATCCTGAAAGTGCCGGTGACAATCGGTTTTCTAGAGAACTGAAGCCCGATATAAAGACGGTAGCTGTCGCTTATGATCTCCGGGATATCGCTGCTGATGATGCCTGTGCTCTGGAAATCGATGTTTTCCAAAGCGTCCGTCACTCTGGCGAACCGGATAAGGTCCTCTGTTTTAGCTCTTCTTTGTGATTGTGACTCAGGGTCAAGCACGGTAACAGCCGCAGACCCCGGATCAAAATGGATCTCATCGTTGCCCACGGTGTATTTCTGTTCACCCTCCCTGTCATACAGTTCAATGACCGGCGGAGTCTTGGATAATGATTTTTCGACCAGTTCCTGCGGGATAAAAACCCTGTTTTCCGATTCGTTCGTTTTTGCCCCTGCGTTTTTGAGAAGCGTGAACGCTTCTTTGTTTTCTACGAACACTCCGTATTTTTCCAGGAGCTGATAACTTTCATTTATTATTTTTTTTACGAATGCCTCATTTAAAAGCCTGTATTTCGGTCTTTGTGTTTTAATCATTTTTTTTTCCTTATGTCCGTATGAGCGATTTCGCTATTTTTGCGGCAGCCATGGCGTTTTCTGCATACCCGTCCGCTCCGATATCCTTCGCCCATTTGCTGTTTACGGGGGAGCCGCCCACAAGCACTTTAAATTTTCCGTAGAGATTTTTTGATTTAAGAAGCTCTATGAGATTTTTCTGTTTGAGCATCGTAGTGGTAAGGAGCGTTGAAACACAGATAAAATCCGCCTTTTGCTCAAGGGCCGTTTCTATAAAGCTTGTTATCTTCACGTCCGCTCCCAGGTCGATCACGTCAAATCCATTGGCAGAGAGAATAGAGGCAACAAGGTTCTTGCCGATGTCATGAATATCGCCTTCTATGGTGCCTATGACGGCTTTTCCAAGGGATTTTGCTGTCAGGTTCTTTTTTTTAAGCTCAGGCTGGAGCAGAGACATGACCGCTTTCATGGTCTCAGCGCTGGTGATGAGTTCGGGAAGGAAATAATCTCCTTTTTCCCATAGATCGCCGGCTTTTTGTATTCCCGGGACAAATCCCTCTTCAATCACTTCATTCAGATCCCAATTTTCTTCAATGGCCTGTCTGGCAAGACTCTGTGCGTCTTCCTTATTTCCTTCAACGACAGCCCGGTTCATATCTAGTAATGTTTTCTTATCTATCATTACAGCTCCTTATGTTTGTTTTTTTTGTTCAAATTATATGCGTTCCCTTTTTGATTTTTATTTTATAGATCCCCGGCTCTTTCCCGAATTCATTTAAATACGCGGTTTTGATGTTCTGGTTTACTTTGTCCATGTCATCTTCTTTTATCAGATTGATGGTGCACCCTCCGAATCCGCCTCCCATCATCCTCGAACCCAGAACAGCGTTCTCCTCCAGTGTGTGTTCCACAAGAAAATCGAGTTCTGTGCAGCTCACTTCATATTCGCTTTTAAGCCCTTCGTGGGTCTGAACCATTTTTTTCCCGAATGATTCAAGGTCTTTGTTTTTAAGGTCATCACAGGCAGCTAAAAGCCTTTCGTTTTCTTTGACCACATAATGACAGCGCTTGTATATCACAGGGTCTATTTGGTCTTTGAACGATTCCAGAAAACCGGATGCGACATCCCTGAGGCTTTGTATCCGGGGGTTGTGGTTTTTGAGATAAGCGACTCCCTTTTCGCATTGAGCCCTGCGGATGTTGTATTCGGATGAGGCCAGAGAATGAGAGACGCGCGTATCATAGAGCACGATATGGATGCCTTTAAAATCAAAGGGTAAGTATTCGTATTCAAGAGAACGGCAGTCAAGCTTCATTACTTTATTCGGAGAGCCGAAAATATTTGTGAACTGGTCCATAATGCCGCACTGGACGCCCACGAACTCGTTTTCAGCTTTCTGGGATAATTTCACCAGATCCAGTTTATCGATATTAAGTTGGAATATTTCATTGATGCAAAACGCCAGCCCGGCTTCAATGGCTGCTGAGGACGATAGTCCGGCCCCTATTGGGATGTCCCCACCGAATACGCAGTCGAATCCCGGGACTTCAAATCCCATTTTTTTTATCTGGTCTACGACTCCCAATAAATAGTTAGCCCATTGAGCGCTGTTTTTTTTTAAAAATCCCTGTTTGACCTCTCTATATTCGTCCATGTCCACGGAATAAATCCGGTAGAGACGGTCCTTATTCGGAGAGACAGCAAAGATGATGGCTTTATCAATGGCTGTGGGCAGCACAAATCCTTCATTGTAATCCGTGTGCTCTCCTATGAGATTCACACGTCCGGGGGAGCGGACCATTAAAGGTTTTGCATTGAATTTTGTTTTAAATTGGTTTGATACGGTGTCTCTAATTTTATCAATCACGGGAGCACTTAAAAATGAAATATCACAGACAACATGTTTACATCAGAGTAGGCTAAAAGTCAAATAATCCCTGATATGATCTGCTTGAGAGCTTTGTATTCGCTTATGAGAAGCGATTTTCTTCGCTTCCATATCTGGCTTCTGTTTTTTCTGTGCTTTACAGCCACTTCTTCATTGTTTTCGTTTTGGAGCATATCCGATATGAGCGGAAAATCTTTGGGATTCCATCTGGATGTGATGGAATCAAGCACCATAAACAGCCTGTTGAGCTGCTCGGACAGGGATTCCGGCTTTATGTGAAACAGAATCCTTGGATCCGTACTTTTTTTAGAAAGGAGTTCTTTTCGTGCTTCAGAGATGCCCTCTCCCCTTAAATGGATGGATGTTTTTTTGCTTAATTTGGAGGAAATTTTACCGTGTCTTATGATATAAGATATTTTGAAAGGGACGCTCCAGTCAAGGGATGTTTCTTCGAAATACAGCAGAGAATCAATAGCGGATTTTAAATTTGAAGGAATGCCCAGGAACTCATGGCCTATGGTGATGGAGTAGGGGGAGAGGAGATGTGATTTGAATTGATGAGAACAGGATGAAATTAGTGTTTTAAGTATTTTATGGTATTCTTGAGAGGTGCCTGGAGGGACACTGCGTATATTAACCATAAAAATCAAATGATCGTTCATTATGCTTCAAATAATATGAAACATAGTGATTAATGTCAATGAACAAAATACATCTTTAGTATCATTTATATTGATGCAATAACCATTATTTCTCATTAATCCTTGGATGATGAACGAGTCGAGATTGCTGCAGATGCGATGTGTGGGGAATATTTATTTGTGTTCGCATTCGGACAGTGACTGTTAACAAATAATACATGTCTTTTTTGTAGATCTGAAAAATCCTGGGGAGTTGAAATTGGCATGTTTATTGCTTATAACAATAGTGAATGAGATGTGTCATAAAAAAAATAAGTTTATAATGCTTTAATAGATTTTTAAATACAAAGAGAGGATATGAGTGTATGGAATTCAAAAAAAGAGACCGAAGTCTCCGGTTCTACTTTTTGTTTGTTGTAATTATACTCATGGCTTTTTCGGCTTGTTCCGATCAAATTGAGCCGGCGACGGACTTCAGTATCAACTTCTGCAATTTTCCTCATGCTTGGAGTGAATCAAAAGGAAAAAACATATCGATAGGGATTGTTTTTAACGAGAAAGAGGATGTCCAAAACTGGGTGAAAAAAGTTTCCGGCTTGGCGCCTGAATCGGACGTGGTTCGTGTTGAGAGGGAAGCCTTTTTAGCCGGTGACAGCTCAGTTTTTGAATATCAGGTCATTCTCCTCGGACAATCTATCGAGGAGGCCGACTATAATAAAGCCATCAAATCAATAAAAAAATGCGGAGAAAA
This sequence comes from uncultured Eubacteriales bacterium, assembly GCA_964624145.1. GTDB lineage: Bacteria > Acidobacteriota > Aminicenantia > Aminicenantales > Aminicenantaceae > WJMT01. Next base: position 5,472 of record CAZUXT010000043.1, read on the forward strand.
AGATATTGTCTTCATTCTGCCGGCCTATTTTGGTCCGATGGAAGAGGAAAAGGATTACAGCCGCTGGCGGGAATTTGTCAAAAGAGCTTCGGAAAATGGAGCCGTCATTGTCGGCGCCCATGGCATGATGTATCAACTGGGAAATCTGTCTTTCTGGAAGAAAATTCCGGTTGATATCTTTGCCCTCCATGACGAAGTCAGTGGCGATAGACTGTGGGGAACAGAGCCTCTTATCGAGCGCGAGCTGGAAAAACCTTCTTATCTTGCAGCGGGAGCGGCGGCTTTACTGAGAAGCAAATTTCCTGAACTCAAAAACGAGGAAATTAAAAATATCTTAATCACAAGAGGGAGAAAGGTCATCTGGTTCGTATCCGATGTAAAGTGGAGAGAGGATGAAGACTGGCTGAGAGCTTGGCCTGTCTTGAACGACGAAGTTCTCAGGCAAGAAGAGAAAAAGCTCCGGGAGAATAACCACAAAATTGTTGAAACCTTCGAGGCCTGCTGTCTTGATGCGGCTTTGATAATGGGACTCGAGCCGATGGTTGACGGTGAATGGGCACGAAAAGCATTGAATGTATCCAAGGCTCAAAAATTTGCCACTGGAAAAGGTGTGACGGTAGCGATCTTGGATCATATGTTTGAACCTGAGGACTGGAGCCTTAAAGGGAGAGTCATCAAGCCCGGTAGTGTAATCGAAGGCGCTCCTGTCTTCGATCATGAGACTGAACTCGGGCATGGCACCTGGATGGCCCAGGAGTTAGTGCGGGTTGCTCCGGATGTTAAGATCATGCCGGTCAGGTTCTGTGGAAGAGGGCGTTACGGCGAAGCTGATCTTTATATCAAGGGCATTGAGTATGCAGCGGAGAACGGAGCAGATATAATCAGCATCAGCCACCAGCCTCTCCCTTCAGATAGGCAAGAGGACTTTGATCAGGCTGTTGAGGAAGCCGCGGAAAAAGGTGTAACTCTGGTCTATATCCATTACCAGGGAACGCGAAATGACGTAGTGGTCACCAAACCGATCGAATTTGCTCCCTATTACGCAGGAAAGGAATATATGTATGTTATCGGGACAAATTTAATCGACGAATATAAGTTTCCTATGACTTGGGGAGTCTCCGGAACGGCACCACTTGTCTCCGGGGTTATTGCCATGATGAAGGAATTGAATCCGAACTTGACTCCGCAGGAGATCAGAGAGATCTTATTGAAATCCGGAAGAGAGCTTGAATCGGGTTACAAAGTTATTGATGCGGTCAAAGCCTTGAAAAATCTAAAATAAACATATTATTTGCATCTCCTTATAACATATTTAATGATATACACAGCAAGGAGAAGATCATGTTTGCTAATTACTTGAAGATCGCTGCCAGGCATATACTGAAATACAGAGTCCATTCTTTTATAAAAATATTCGGTCTGTCGGTCGGAATGGTTGCGTGTATTTTCATTTATTTGTTTGTTGCCGATGAGCTGTCATTCGATAAGTTTCACGAAAACGGAGAATATCTCTACCGGTTTGTCCAGGTCCAGTTCGATAAAGAATCCGGGAAGGAAACAGGGCTCCAGCCGTTCATCCCCACACCGGTGGGTCCGGAACTGATCCAATCCATCCCTCAGGTGAGATTTCAAACAAGATATGTGAACGGCACAGGAGTTCTCCGGTATAAAGAGAAGATGTTCAGAGAAACCCTTACATTGGTGGATTCAGCCTTTTTCGAAATGTTCACCTTCCCTCTGATTGATGGGAACCCCGAAACAGCGCTATCAGATGAACACAGCATCGTTCTCTGTCGATCCGAGGCGGAAAAATATTTTGGAGAAGAAAATCCTATTGGCCAAACAATGACCCTCACCTTCGGGCATACGGAAAGAGATTATATGGTGACCGGTGTGGCACAGGATGTTCCTTCCAACTCTTCGATCCGGTTCGATATACTGATTCACTTCAATAATTTACCTGTGGTCCTGGATAATCCGGAAATATTGAATGAGTGGAACCGCTGGTATTGTCCCCTGTATGTTCAGCTCCAGCCTGATGTGACCCCGGAACAGACAAAAGAGGGATTGGACCGGTTCTGTCAGAGTCACTACAGCGTCGCGATCCAGAGGTATGCCGATGAAGGCTACGATCCCTTTACTTTCGGCCTTCAAAAAGTTGAAGACATGCATCTTGACACACGGGTCACAGGAACTGCCGGGCTGTCGACTTCATACATCCTCTCTGTCATTGCTTTTGCTATTCTGCTGATTGCCTGTGTGAACTTCATGACTCTTTCCATTGGATCGTCTTCGACACGCTCTACAGAAGTCGGGATGCGAAAAGTACTGGGAGCAGAGCAACGGCAGCTTTTGGCGCAGTTTTGGAGTGAGGCCCTGTTGATCAGCCTTTTTGCCATCATTATGGGGCTCTTGTTCACTGAGCTCATGCTGCCAAGGTTCAATGCCTTGTCAGGAAAATCACTGTCTTTGACAACGCTTTTCCATGGTACGCACTGGTTGGTTTTGCTTGGGATGGCTGTTTTTACCGCCCTTCTTGCCGGGAGTTACCCCGCCGTTTACATGTCTGCGTTTCGACCGGCAGATATTTTGAAAGGAAAGCTAAAGGTCGGAGGCAAAACAACCCTTTCCAGGGGACTTGTGGTTCTCCAGTTCACGCTTTCAGTGATCCTTGGTATCTCAGCATTCATCCTGGGAAAACAGGTCTCCTATTTGATGAACAGGGATCCGGGTTATGTCAGCGAAGGCCTGGTAGTCATTATGACTCAGGAAAACGAACAGCAGGACTCCGAGAGGCTCTGCCAGCGTTTCCGCAGCGAAGTCATCTCCCACAGTCAGGTTCAGGGATTAACTGCCAGCAACAGAGAATTCGGCCTGTTTCTCCCTGGCAGTTCTATGGAATTGGGCGGACACCAAATCCATTACAGGTTCAATCGGGTAGATTCCGATTTTCTTTCGACTATGAAATTCAAACTGATTCAAGGCAGGGATTTCTCGGCGAATATTGCAGCGGACAGAGATACCCTTATCGTAAATAAAAAATTCACACAAATGCTGAGTTCTGAATTCAAAATGGGTGAGCCCCTGGGAGATATGTCCAAAGGTTTCCCTTATGACCGAAGAATAATCGGGGTCATAGAGGACTGTCATTTTGAATCCCTGAGGAATGAGATCGAACCATTGATCCTCTATGTTGGACAGGGAACATCCCCGAGGAGAAACAGGTTCAGCAGGATTATTGTCCGTGTGTCAACAGGACAATTAAAGGATACCATGGAATTTTTAGAGAACGCATGGAAAAAAATCCAACCAGACAAGCCATTCATCACATACTTTCAAGATGATGCTTTAAAAAGTCTGTATAATCAGGAAAAGCGGTGGAGTTCGATCATTCGTTACGCATCAGCCTTAAGCATACTGCTTGCTTGCCTGGGAATCTTTGGCTTGACCTCTATCACTTTGAGCCGCCGGATCAAAGAAATCGGTATCCGCAAAGTGCTGGGAGCGACCGCAGGACAGATCATGTATTTAGCAGCAAGGGAATTTGTTTTTCTGATATCCATAGCCAATGTCATCGCCTGGCCGGTGGTCTTTATCATCATGAAAAGAGTGCTCCAAAATTATCCCTACAGGGTCGGTATAGCCTTTCATTACTTTATCCTGGCTTGGATTGTATCTGTTTTTATCACAGTTTTAACCATTTTCTACCTTTCCTTAAAAGCAGCCAGGCAAAATCCGGTCGAGAGTCTGCGATACGAGTAAACAAACGGATTTTCAAGCCCACTCAAATATTTGCTATAATTTCACATTAAATGTAAAATCTATAAAATAAAATAATTAACCTGAGTGATGAACAAAAGGAACATCGCCATTTTTTTATGAATAGGTCAGGTTAAAACGAGAGAAAGTAAAATGATAAAAAAATCAAAAGAAACGAGCGAAAAGCTAATAGCTTTGCTCATTGACGGGGATAATGCACGGCCCAGTCTGATAGGAAAAATACTGGCAGAAGCAGGAAAATTCGGTTCTGTCACGATAAGACGCATATACGGAGACTGGACCACTTCAAATATGCAAGGATGGAAAAGCTCCCTCAATAATGCGGCCATACAGCCTATACAGCAGTTCAGATACACAATCGGAAAAAATGCTACTGACAGCGCAATGATCATTGACGCCATGGATATATTGAACAGCAATCTTGTGGACGGATTTTGTCTTGTCTCCAGTGACAGCGATTACACAAGGCTGGCCACGCGCATAAGAGAAAAAGGGATATTCGTTATGGGAATAGGGAAGAAAACGACTCCCAAGGCTTTTATTAATGCCTGTAATCTCTTTATCTACACGGAAAATCTGGCTCCGAAAACGACTGTGAAAAGAAAAAAAACCGAGACAAGAACAAAAACCGCTCCGGAAAAAACAAAATCCCTTGATCCTGTTCCTCTTTTAAAAGGAGCTTTTGATATGGCCCTACAGGAGGACGGATGGGCCAGTTTAGCCACCATGGGGTTTTATCTCCACCAGCTCGATCCCAGTTTTGATCCGCGCACTTACGGATACAAGCAGCTCTCCCAGCTCATTAAGTCCAATTCCCAACTCTTTGACATGAAGTTCAAGGAAGAGGAGGGAGCTACGCATTTCTATGTCAGGCTCAAGGAAAAAACTGGATAACCAAAACAAAAAGGAGGATTAGGGTATGAAGAACCCGTCTTTTAACATTTTCTTTACCCTGATAGGCTTGTTTTTTATGGTGTTTTCCGTAAGCTGCCAGAAAGAAATGAGAGAGGATTATACCATTAAGCCTGTTCCTTTTACAGAAGTGCAGGTCACGGATTCGTTCTGGCTTCCCAGAATGGAGACCAACCGAAAAGTCACTATTCCATATGCATTTAAAAAATGTAAAGAGACCGGAAGGATTAGTAATTTCGAGAAAGCGGGCGGTCTTATTCAAGGAGAATTCGAAGGAATCAGATACAATGATTCCGATGTGTATAAAATCATGGAAGGAGCGGCCTATTCATTAAGCCTGAGGGAGGACCCTGAGCTTGGAAAATACATGGATGAGCTCATCACAAAGATCACCGCAGCACAGGAGGAAGACGGATATCTCTACACAGCCAGAACCATAGATCCGGAAAATCCGCCTCCAGGAGCCGGAGAGGAACGGTGGTCAAACCTGGGTTCAAGCCATGAGCTCTATAATGTGGGCCACATGTATGAAGCGGCCGTGGCTTACTTTCAGGCAACCGGAAAGAGGAATTTTCTGGATATTGCCTTAAAAAACGCAGACTTCATAGCCGAGACATTCGGGCCTGATAAAAAGCAGGGCTTCCCGGGACATCAGGAAATCGAGATCGGACTTGTGAAGCTCTACAGGGTCACGGGAGAAAATAAGTATCTGGAACTGGCTAAATTTTTCCTGGACCAGAGAGGGAGGATCGAACACCCAAAGAAGTTCCCGGAAGACTCTCCCTTTTCTATCTACAACCAGGACTGGTATCTGCAGGCTCATAAGCCGGTCGTGGAACAAGAAGAAGCTATTGGTCATGCGGTAAGAGCCACTTACATGTATTCCGGGATGGCTGATGTGGCGGCTTTAACAGGAGATGAGGATTATATCAATGCCATAGACCGGATATGGGAAAACGTTGTTACAAAAAAGCTTTATATAACCGGAGGCATAGGTGCCAGCGGGAGAGGAGAGGCCTTTGGAGAGAACTATGTCCTTCCCAATAAAACAGCTTATAACGAGACGTGTGCGGCCATCGGGAATATATTCTGGAACCACCGTCTTTTCCTGCTGCACGGTCACGCCCAATATATAGATGTGCTTGAGCGCACCCTTTATAATGGATTTTTGTCCGGGATCTCTTTAAGCGGGGATAAATTTTTCTATCCCAACCCCCTCGAGTCTGACGGTAAGTTTCGATTCAACCAGGGAGAAGCAACCAGGAAAGAATGGTTTGACTGTGCGTGCTGTCCCGGGAATATATCTCGATTCCTTCCATCGTTTCCCGGTTATGTGTACGCCAATACGGATGATTCCCTTTATGTGAACCTGTTTGTCGGAGACAAAAGCGTTTTGGATATGGGAAAAAACACAGTGAAAATAACCCAGGAAACACATTATCCATGGGAAGGGAACATAAAAATAATCCTTGAGCCAGAAAAATCCGGCAAATTCACTGTGTATGTAAGAGTGCCCGGATGGGCCCGCAACGAGCCTGTCCCGGGAAGTCTCTATTCCTTTGCTGAAAGTTTTGATCAAGAACCGGAGCTTAAAGTGAACCGGGAAAAAGTCGATATTGTAATGGAAAGAGGCTATGCAAAAATATCAAGAACCTGGAAAAAAGGTGATGTCATAGAACTCGACTTACCCATGCCCGTAAGAAGAATCACAGCTTATGAAAAGGTCGAGGCTGACAGAGGAAAAGTGGCATTCCAGAGAGGACCTCTGGTATTTTGTTTTGAAGGCGTTGACAATGACGGGCATGTGCTGGACCGGGGGATCAAAACCAGAGCGGAATTCAAATCGGAATTCAAGCCTGACCTTTTAAACGGCGTTCCTGTTTTGATCGGAGAAGACCGGAACGGGGAACCGTTGATGGCTGTCCCTTATTATGCCTGGTCCCACAGGGGAGTAGGGGAGATGGCCGTGTGGATGAAAAGGCACGAGTAGAGAGCTCTTTTTCGGATTCAGGCGGAATATGACGGTATTTGTAACAGGATCGTCCGGACACATCGGCGCGAATCTGGTAAGGGAACTTATTCGACGAAAAAGGCCTGTACGGGCTCTTGTGCACAAAGATACAAGGGGAGTGGAAGGGCTTGACATAGACATTGTCAAGGGAGATATCCTTGATTATCCCGGTCTGATCAGAACCATGAAAGGCTGTGATGTTGTTTATCATCTTGCAGCAAGAATCTCCATAATAGGTGACAAACGGAGAACAGTAAGGAAGATCAATGTTACAGGGACCCGGAATGTCATCAAAGCCTGTCTTGAATGCGGCATCAAGCGTCTCATTCACTTCAGTTCCATCCATGCATACTGCCCTTTTCCCCTGGATCAACCGGTAGATGAAACCCGCTCTTTTTCAAATGCCCGCTCTCCTGCGTATGATTGCTCCAAAGCAGACAGTACCCGGGAAGTCCTGAAAACAGTAAAAAGGGGCCTTGATGCTGTTGTCATTTCCCCTACAGCTGTGATCGGTCCGAATGATTTTAAACCGTCCCGCATGGGCCAGGTGCTGATAAAATTACACAACCGGAAATTCATAGCTTTGATAAAAGAAGGATATGACTGGGTGGATGTCCGTGATGTTGTCAGGGGAGCGCTTCTTGCAGAGGAGAGAGCTGAGGCGGGTTCTCAAGTCATTCTTTCTGGGCACTGGGCGTCTCTCCGTGAAATCGCAGAAATGATCGGAGATATGAGAGGGATAAAGCCTCCCCGTTTCACAGCTCCTATGTGGCTGGCTCGCCTTGCAGCTCCTTTTTCAGAAGCGGCTGCTGTGCTGTGTAAAAGAAACGCTCTGTTGACTTCCGAAGCTCTGAGAGCGCTGAGAACGCATCAGTTGATCTCGCGGGAAAGAGCCGAAGAGCTTTTGGGCTACAGCCCGAGACCTCTCAAGGTTACCATTCACGACACTCTCAAATGGCTTGAAAAAAAGGGGCTTCTGGATTGATTGGAGCTTATCTTTTCCACTGGATTTTGCTTTTCTGGACAGCACTGGCTGTCATTGTGTGTATAAGCCTTTTTTTTATGAACGCTCCTTACGGACGGTATGCCAGGAGAGGGTGGGGCCGCACGATCAATCCTAAATGGGGTTGGTTTATCATGGAGTCACCCTCACTAATTTTGCCTTTTCTTTTCTTTTTTTTCAGTCCCCGAACCCAGGATATCACGGCTTTTCTGTTTCTGCTTATGTGGGAAGTCCACTATGTTCAGCGCACCCTTATCTTTCCCTATGTCATGAAAAAAAGTCCTTACAGAATGCCGTTACTCGTTATGTTTCTGGCTTTGTTTTTTAATATAATCAACAGCTATCTCAACAGTGGTTTTCTGTTTACGCTGGCCGGTCCCTATGGGATTGATTGGCTTTTAGATGCGAGGTTCATCTGCGGAGCGGTTCTTTTTTTCAGTGGCACTATTATCAATATCCATTCGGACAGCATCCTCAGAGGTTTGCGAAGACCTGGAGAAGTGGCTTATAAAATACCGCGCAAAGGACTTTTCCGTTACATCTCATCGCCAAATTATTTCGGAGAGATCGCGGAATGGACCGGGTGGGCTGTAGCCACATGGTCTCTCCCTGGAGCCGCCTTTGCCTTGTGGACCATCGCTAACCTGGCTCCCAGGGCTCTGGCAAATCATAAATGGTATAAAGAGACCTTTCCTGAATATCCCTCCCAAAGAAAAGCTCTGATTCCTTTTTTTCTCTAATGAAAGTGTATGAAGTTATCTATTTCTGAGTGATCAGTACGGGTTCACCAAATCCGATTTTTTCCAGAGGCTTAAGCTGTGTGGCCGCATCACCGACAACAACATAGATCATCCTATCAGGATGGATATACTTCTGGGCCAGTTCTTTTATTCTTTCCCCTGTCATGTTCTTTACGATATCTTCGTGCTTTTTAATATAGTCGTCAGGAAGCTTGTATGAAGCGATATGGTCAAGCATGCTGAGAAGCGCATAATAGGTCTCAAACTCCATCGCATTTGATTTGATAAGGGAGTTTTTAGTGAATTCCAGGTCTTCTTCTGATATGCCCTGCCGGTATTTTTCCATTTCCTCTTTGAATATTCTGACCGAATCAAATGTAGCCTGGGAATGAACGGAGGAGGAGGCGTAGAATGTGCCCGTATAGATTCCTGCGGAGAATCCGGAACGCGCTCCGTAGGTATATCCTTTTTCTTCTCTCAGGATCATGTTCAGAAAGCTGTTAAAGCTTCCACCGAGCTTATAGTTCATGACCGTTGCCGGATAGTAATCAGGATCGCTGTAGCGTATGGCTAAGCTTCCGATTTCTATGACAGACTGTCTGGCTCCAGGGACATCGACAAAATATATTTTTGATTCTTCGGGCAGAGAAGGCATTTCAAACTCAGGGAAAGCCACGTCTTTGGGCTGCCACTGGTTTTCAATAGCCGTGAGATTCTCTGTGACCTCCTGTTTGGAAATATCACCCACCACACACATATAAGAGACAGATGGCGAGAAATTTTCATCGTAGTACTTTTTCAAGTCGTCGATCGTGATGTTTGCTATGGATTCGGATGTCCCGTTTGAGGGCATGCCGAAGATATGGTCTTCACCGTAGACAAGC
>CAZUXT010000043.1:14901-24930 GCA_964624145.1 uncultured Eubacteriales bacterium
TTCGGATGTCCCGTTTGAGGGCATGCCGAAGATATGGTCTTCACCGTAGACAAGCTGGTTGAACACATTCATGGCTACATAAGGAGGATTTGCTTTGTTTCTGTTGATATTCTCCAGTGTCTCTTGTTTTATACGGCCGAATTCTTTCTCGTCCCATCTGGGCTCGAGCAGTATTTCACTGACCAGTCCCAGTACTTCAGAGAATTTGGATGCCAGGGAGTTAGCCCGAATGGTTATGTCCTCTGTGCCTGCATAAATGGTTATATTCGCGCCCAGGTCATTAATAGCTTCTTCAAGTTCCACCGGAGTCTTGTTTTTCGTTCCTTCCATCATCAACTGGCTTACAAGGTAAGCGGTTCCGGGTTTATCCAGCGGGTCTAGGAAGTGGCCACCTTTGAGAGATAGCGAGAAATGGACAATGGGTAATTCCGTGTGTTCGATCCCCAGTACCCTCATTTCATTGGAAAGCTCATGTTTCCAGACAGGGGGGATAGACACTTCAGGGTCAGGCCCTAATGCGGGTTCCATGTTCCGGTCGAAGGAAGATTCAACTGACTCTATTTCGATTTCTTCTTGAGAAACCTCTGCAGCCGGGGCTTCCGAAGCGTCCTCGATAACAGGATAGGGGGTGGCTTCGTCCACAGCCAGTTCGATGGTTCCTTTTGGAACAAAGTTGGTCATGACATAAGGTTTGTCTTTGATGTATTTTTCATAGACCCGCATTATGTCGTCTTTGGTGACAGCCAGGGTTTTTTCCAGATCTTTTGTCAGAAAATCCGGAGAACCTGCGTATTCATTGTAGCGGGCAAGCTGGAATGATTTCATGAGAATGCTTGACAGCCTGTTATAGAAATTAGTCTCTGTGCTGTTTTTCAGGCGCTGCAGGTCTTCTTCAGTAAAGCCTTTTTCCTCGAACCTTGTCAAAGATTCGGAAAGAGCCTCCTTGACTTCAGACAGGTCCGTGTTAGGAAAGGCCCTGATGCGGAACATGAATTCTCCGGCTATCTCACTGCTCATCTGATATCCCCTTACAGAAGGCGCCAGCTCCTTTTCCTCTACGATGACGTTATACAAAGGGGCTTTTTTCCCTCTTGTCAGAAGCCGCCCCAGAAACGAGAGCGCGTAGGAATCAGGATGATACTGCTCTACGGTCGGGAAGACCATGGTGAGTTCCGGGGACTTTGCAAAGGTATCTTCATAAGAAGCGGTTTTTGTTTCTTTGAGTGTCACAGGCATGGGTTCCGGGTTTGTTATTTCATGGGGAGAGGGGATCTCGCCAAAGTATTTCTCTATCCACTGTTTTGCCTGCACAGGGTCATAGTCTCCGGCAACGACCAGTGTGGCATTGTTGGGTCTGTACCATTTTTTATGGAATTCATGCACGTCTTTTAATGTGGCATTGGTCAGGTCTTCCATGGAACCAATGACCTGCCATGAGTAAGGATGGCCTTCCGGGTACAGAAGCTTTCCCAGGATGTAGTCAGTGTGTCCGTACGGACGGTTGTCCACCATTTCACGTTTTTCGTTCATAACCACACTCTGCTGATTGGCAAAGGCTTCCTGGGTTATTTTACTGCGCAGAAATCCAAGCCGGTCAGACTCGAGCCAGAGCACCATCTCCAGAGCATTCCTGGGGACCACTTCAAAATACACGGTTCCGTCATTACTTGTTCCGCCATTCAGAGTCCCTCCCGCATTCTGGATCTTTTTAAAGAACTGGTCCTGGCCCACGTGTTCTGATTCCTGGAACATCATGTGTTCGAAAAGGTGAGCAAAACCTGTTTTTCCGACTTCTTCGCGGTTGGAACCCACATGATACTGGATGGCCACGGACACGATAGGATCTGATTTGTCTTCATGGAGTATGACTTCAAGTCCGTTGTCAAGGGTGTATTTCTCGTAATCGATTTTCAAGGCTTTTTCGCCTGTCTTCGTGCCTTTACAGGATGGGATGATCAATAGAGAGATGAGCAAAAGGATAGAGAAAAGTCTCATTCTTTTAATCATGAAAACCTCCTTCATTTTTAATGATTTATTTTAAAAGATTAAAACCCTAATACACAGTTCATTTGCGGTCCTGATCCTTATCTTATGAATGCCTCATGCGGATTAATTTGGCCATTTTGCGGATATAAGAAGGATTGGTACCGCAGCATCCTCCGATGATGTCCGCTCCGTTCTCAATTATTTTTTCAACATATTTTACGTAGTTGTCTGCGGTTTGGGAGTATTTTAATTGTCCCCCTGTAGTTATTTTAGGCTGTCCGGCATTTGCCTGGGCAATAACGGGGAGTGATGTGTTGTCCTTTATTATTTTTACCAGTTCGGCCATTTCCCTGCTGTCAAGAGTGCAGTTGGCTCCCAGTGCTGAAACAGGCCCTTTTTCAAGCTCTTTTACGCATTGTGGAACACTGTTTCCCATTTCCGTAAAGAAACCCCTTGGAGTGCTCTTAAACGTCATGGTGACGAAAAGAGGGAGCCCGCACGCTTTTTGGGCTCCTTTGAAAGCGCAGAGCGCTTCTTTGAGGTCGTACTGGGTCTCAATAAGAAGGAAATCCGCTCCGCTTTCGGAGAGGGCTTCCGCCTGGATAGAATAGGCATCTGTGAATTCGTCTTCAGTGAAATCTCCGTAGGGTTTGAGAAATTTTCCCGTAGGGCCCATGCTTCCCCCTACGTATTTTCCCTCGGGTTTGGTTTCACAGGCAAGTTCTGCCGCTCGTTTGTTGAGCTCAAAGCATTTTTTTTCCATTCCAAACGAGGCGAGTTTTACTTTGTTCCCTCCAAAGCTGTTGGTCAACACAGCGTCAGAGCCTGCGTCAAAATATCTTTTATGAATTCTTTTAACAATATCAGGTTTTTCAATATTCCATGCTTCCGGAGGACCTCCGCCTGCAAATCCTTTTTTGATAAGTTCTGTTCCCATGCCTCCGTCAAGAAGCACGATCCTTTGTTTGGCAAGCTGTAAGATCGAGAGGCTCATAAAAATATTCCGGGAATTGATAAAATAATAATCCAATACAGTTTAATAAGTCAATAAATGGATTATGAGCGGATATTGTTATAAAATTATAGTCAGGATGAATGACAACAAGCCTGAAATTCTGCTCCATATCTGCTGTGGCCCTGATTCGACCGCTGTTTATGAAAGATTAAATCCCCGGTATGAAGTTATCGGCTACTTTCATAATCCCAATATTTACCCTGAAAAGGAATACCATAAGAGAGGGGAAAATGCCCTGAAAGCAGGAAGGGAACTCGGATTTAAGGTCATCGTGCCCGAATACAATCCTGAAGAATGGCTCAAAGCCGTCAGGGGATTGGAAAAGGAACCGGAAGGTGGAAAGAGGTGCGAAAAGTGTTTCCGTCACAACCTTGAAGCCACGGCTCAAAAGGCTCTGGAAATGGGCATTTCCTTTTTCACCACCACTTTGACCGTATCCCCTCATAAATCATCGGATACGATTTTTAAGATCGGGAGGGGATTGTCCGAGGAATACGGAGTGATGTTTTTGGAAGCTGATTTTAAGAAAAAAGATGGATTCAAACGCAGTGTGGAACTGTCCAAAGCTCTGGGACTTTACAGGCAGAAATACTGCGGATGCGAGTATTCCATGAAACAAACGGAAGAAATCCGATGAACGATTATCAAAGCCGCGCGGTCCATAAGAACTACAGCAGGGCCTTTGCCATTGGCATTGGTTTGAATATCCTTTTTGTGGCTGTTGAGCTTTTTTTCGGGCTTCTGGCCAATTCTTCAGCTTTACTGGCTGACGCAGGTCATAATGCCAGTGATGTTTTGGGTTTGGTTTTTGCCTGGACAGCCGCATGGCTTGCAACAATAAAACCAAAAGGGAAATACACCTACGGACTGCGGCGGACGACCATCCTTGTATCTATCCTGAATGCGCTGCTGCTCTTCGGAGCTGTTATTTTCATAGGTTGGGATGCTGTGGGCAAGTTAAAAAATCCCGAGCCCGTAGCAAGCACTTACATTATCATTGTGGCTGGTATCGGCGTGGTTATCAATACACTCACTTCCTTGCTGTTTTTAAAAGGAAAGAAGCATGACTTAAACATAAAAGGGGCCTTCCTTCATATGGCTGCGGATGCGGGAGTATCCTTTGGAGTCGTGATCGCAGGGCTGCTCATAAAATTCACAGGGAAACAGTGGATCGATCCGCTCATAACATTCTTGATTATTATAGTCATATTTTGGGGGACCTGGAGATTGTTCATTGAATCTCTGGATCTGGCACTGGATGCGGTGCCCAGACATATTGATGCCAGTAAAGTTCGTCAGTTCCTTTTATCTAAAAAAGGAGTGAAAGACATACACGATCTGCACATTTGGGCCATTAGCACCACGCAGGTCGCCCTGACCGTCCACCTTATCATGCCGCAGGGATATATGGATGAGTTCCTGGTGGAGTTAGAGAAGGAGCTCAATCAAAAATTCGGGATCAGCCACACCACATTCCAGATAGAAAACACGGAGGAAAACGGAGGCTGCCAAACTGACTGCGATTAAAATTCAGGTGTGTGGATGTGCATCCGGTCATTATGAACCGGTATTCCGTATGGGCCGTCCACAAGCACAGCGATTTCCGGTTTTTCTGTGCCGCGGCTGTGAAGTTCTTTCAGAGCCCATAAGACAGCCTGTTCAATAAGCTCTTTCAAAGAGGAGGCATTTGGCGCTAGTGTCCGGGCGTCTGTTCCCGGAAGCCAGGAGAAATCCAGTCCCGGTATCTCAAATGAGCCGTAGAGGAGATTCTCAAAAGGGATTTTTCGAAAAAGACGCGCCCACATCTGGGCTTCCCACTGCTCCGGCACGAATTCCCACGAAGGGTCTGTGATCAGCTTCTCAAAGCCTTTGGCGCCTCTTTTCAATAAAAGCCGCAGCATTTTTTTATACAGAGGACCGCCTACAGGGTCAGTATCCGTATGATGGGAAGCCAGCACACAAAAGCCTTCATCCTTTATGATCGAAGAGCAAACGACCGCTGCTTTGGCAGCCTGATAATGATTGACCCCCACAAATCCGCTGTGGCTTATGACAAGGTCGTATTTTTTTCGGACTGGGATGGAGACGTATTCATGGAGCTTTGCCACAGCCTTGAGGTGGGCTTTTTCCATATCTCCGGCATAGACCCCTGTCAGCCTGTACTGGGAATCCAGTGTGACATTGACGATCATGTCACAGCCGGCTATCCGGGCGACTTTGAGAGCTTCTTCATGAACAGGATTTCCTTCAAGCACTAAATCCCTGGCCATAGGAGAGGCGAGAATGGGCCCGCTGTGGAGAAGATAGGTGGAATCCTCAGCAATAATACCGGGACAGACGGCTTTTCTGCCCCCGGAAACTCCGGCCATGAAATGGCTTTCCACAAGACCCGTACAGATCTTGATATCACTCTGCATATAGAACCGGTTCAGATAGATTTTTCCTCCGAAGTCGGTTTCTCCCACATACATGAGCTCGTCTTTGTTCCTGGAGTCATGATTGATGATGCGGATCCCTGATTCAAAGACCCGCGGATCCAGAAACTCCCTGAGCTCTCTATCACTCATGGGTCTGTGTATCCCTGTGGCTACAAGGATGAGTATCCGGGAGGCAGGGAGACCTGCTTCTGTCATTTGCCGGATAAGGGGAAAGAGGATTCCCTGTTTTCCTTTATAAGGCACAGGACGCGTGTTGTCTGATACAACCACAACAGCTTGAGCTTCGGGATTGTTCTTGAGTTTTTCCCTGAACAGGTCTTTAACAGAAGGAGTGCCTATGGGATCGGAAAGCGCCTTGTTGATTATTTTCCGGGGATCTTTCGGAAGCATGACTTTTCCCATTTTGAAGATATCCGATTCTTTTGGCACCCGGAAAGAAAAATCGGTTTTTCCCAGGTTAAAGTGTATGTTTTTCATTGTTTCAATAATATAGAAAAGCCGTATAAATTCCAAATAATACGTGAAATTCTTTGGATTTTATATAAAATAAATGAAAGGCTCGATGAATCCGGGTAGTGCCTATGCAAAGTTCAGGAAAAAAAATCGGCTTGATAGGAAGCATCACCCATGATGTGATCACTTTTCCTTCAGGGGAAAAGGACAGCGGACTGGGAGGCGTGCTTTATCCGGCCTCTGTTTTATGCGGGCTCGAAAAAGAGGTCTATCTTATAGCTAATCTTGCAGAGGAACTGGCTGCCCCGGTCAATGCCCTGCTCAAAGACTGGCCGACCATAAATCTCGAAGGGGTAAGAACGGTTCCCGGAAGAGGAAACCGGGTGAATCTTTTTTACCGGAGTGAAGGAGAAAGACAGGAGATCCTGGAATCAGTCGTGCCTTCTTTAGAGCCTGAGAGGGTCACAGACAGGCTTTCTGGTATTGATTTTCTCATCCTTTTGATGATCTCCGGTATGGATATCACACTGGAGGATTGGAACCGGGTAAAAGACAAAGCCAAATGCCCTGTGTGGATGGATATCCATTCTATGGCGCTGTCGCCTGAACTGGGAAAGGTCAGAAGGTATATCCCGCTTCCTGATTGGCCGGAATGGGCGAAGGGTGTTGACTATTTACAGGCAAACCGGCAGGAAGCAGCCTGTATGATGGGGTGCCCGGATAAAAATCCGGATGAAAAAGAGATCGCTGTTTTCGGGGAATCGGTTCTTGAAAGAGGAGTCAGGGCTTTTATCGTGACTCTTGGAGAAGAAGGGATTCTGGTTTTAACCTCTGAAGGAGCCAAAAAAATGAAACCGGATGAATCCGCTGAGGTGAAGGATACAACAGGATGCGGGGATGTTTTTTGCGCGGCTGCCTCATCCAGGCTGGAGGAAGGAAAAGATGTGTGGGAAGCGGTCCGCTTCGGCCTCAAACTGGCTTCAACAGCCGTGGGAAAGGCAGGCATCCGGGAAACCTTTAAAATGACACAGGAATTTAAGAACCAATAATCCATGAAAGAGGTCCTTATGAACATAAATACCGGCAAAAAAAAGATATTACTTTTATCTGTTTCCATCCTTATGCTGCTTTTTCTGACTGACTGCGCCCGGCAGGCCCTAAGGCCCGGCCTCATGGTTTCTCCATCCGGATTGAGATGGGCTGATAAAACCGTGAAGAAGATGACCCTCGAGGAAAAAATAGGCCAGATGATAAGCTGCCGATTTTCCGGTCATTTTTACAACCGGGAAAGCCGTTATGTAAAGAACCTGGAGTCTCTTATTGAAAAACAAAAAATAGGGGGATTGATCATATTCGGGGGAGATGTCTTTGAGGCAGCCTATTTGATAAACGAGCTTCAGGAGAGATCCGAAGTACCCCTTCTTATTGCCTCTGACCTGGAAAGAGGGCTGGGATGCCAACTCCAGGGCACCACTCTTTTTCCTCCGCTTATGTCCATAGGCGCTTCAGGCTCCGAAGAGCTGGCGTATATGATGGGCAAGGTCACTGCCAAAGAGGCCAGAGCCGTGGGCATACACATAACCTATGCTCCGGTTGTGGATGTGAATATCAATCCGCAGAACCCGATCATAAACACCCGCTCCCTTGGAGAGGATCCCGGGCAGGTGAGCCGGTTGGCTGAGGTTTATATCAGAGGCTGTCAGGAAAACGGACTTATCGCCACAGCCAAGCATTTTCCGGGTCACGGAGATACGGATGTGGACTCTCACACAGAGCTTCCCTCGATTAATGTTGATTTGGAAAGACTGAACCGGGTTGAGCTTTATCCTTTTAAAAAAGCGGTTGAAGCCGGAGTAAAGGCTGTGATGACCGCTCATATTCATGTTCCGGCCCTTGATCCGTCACCCCACATGCCGGCCACGCTCTCTCCAATCATCATAAGCGAACTCTTAAGGAACAAATGGGGCTTTAACGGGCTCATTGTCACAGACGCCATGGAGATGGGAGGCATCACAGAGCTTTATTCCCCGGAGGAAGCAGCCATATTAGCGGTCAAGGCCGGCGTGGACTGCCTTCTTCTTCCTCTTGAGACGGAAAAGGTCATAGATGCGCTGGCCGGGGAAGTGCGTGCCGGAGGGATAAGCGAGAAAAGGATCGATGAATCCGTACGGAGAATTTTAAGGGCCAAGGCAGAACTGGGGCTTCATAAGAACAAAGAGGTGGACGTGAAAGCTTTGACGCGGGTCCTAGCATCGGAAGACCATATCAGACAGGCTGAAAAGGCTTTTGAAGCGTCCGTGACCTTGGTGGAGAACGATCAAAATATCGTGCCCGTATCCGGTGAAGATAAAAAGATCGCGGTCTTTTCCCTGAGCAGCGACAGGGGAGATTTTTTTGCAGGACAGATTTTTGCAGAAGAAGTCAAAGAGAGATATCCGGAAACCATGGAATTCTATGCGGATGCTTTGACCGGAGATGAATTTATCAGGCAGGCAGTTGAAGAGTCGAAAGAAGCTGACCTTCGCATCATCACTCTTTTCTCCAGATTGTATTCGGGGAAGGGGAGTGTGGGGCTTAATGAAAGACACATTGAGCTTATAAACGGGTTAGCCGCAGATAAGATCCCATTGATCGTGATATCATTCGGAAGCCCTTATTTTATAAAGCGTTTTCCGGAGGTGGATGCCTGTATCTGTGCGTACCGGAAGGCGGATTCAGCTCAGAAAGCAGCAGCCAGAGCTTTGTTTGGAGAGATCGGTTTTCAGGGACGGTTGCCGGTATCGATACCGGACCTTTATCCTGTGGGACACGGGATTATCATGGATAAAAAAAATTTGAAGGAAGGAAATAAATGAGAGAAGCTTTAGTATGCGGAGCCGGAGGTTTTATAGGGAGTCACCTGGTCAAAAAACTCAAGAAAATGGATTATTGGGTGAGAGGCGTAGACCTTAAAAGACCCGAGTTTTCGGAAACAGAAGCAGATGAGTTCATACAGCTTGATCTCAGAGAGCAGGAAAACTGTGAGAGAGCGGTTCTTTCGCGGAAAGGAAGGCCTTTTGATGAGGTCTACCAGTTGGCAGCTGATATGGGAGGTATGGGGTTCATTCATTCCGCAGAGTGTGAAATCATGAGGAACAGCGCTTTGATCAACATACACATGGTCCATTCCAGCGCCAAAGCCGGAGTGAAAAGGTATTTTTTTTCATCTTCTGCGTGTGTTTACAGAGATATGGAACCGGGTGAGCCCGAGCTTTCCGAGGAAGAAGCCTACCCGGCTTTACCGGATAATGAATACGGATGGGAAAAGCTCTATGCGGAGCGCATGGCCATGGCGTATGCGCGTAAGTATGACATCAAAGTCAGGCTGGCCCGATTCCAGAACTGCTATGGGCCTGAAGGCACATGGCGGGGCGGAAGAGAAAAGGCTCCTGCGGCTTTGAGCCGGAAAATCGCGGAAGCAGCGGACGGCGGGGAGATCGAAGTCTGGGGAGACGGAAAAGCCATGAGAGCCTATACATACATAGATGATATGGTAGAAGGGATCTATTTGCTCATGCATTCAGACCTTGAGAATGGGGTCAATATCGGACGCCAGGAATATGTGTCCGTGGATGAGATGGTAAAGACCATAGCCGGTGTGGCCGGGAAAGACATCAAAATAAAACATGTCAAAGGCCCTGTGGGAGTCCAAGCAAGAAATTTTACCATCGAAAGGATCAGCTCTATTGGATGGAAATCAAGATACTCGCTCAGAGAGGGGATCGGGCACACCTATCCCTGGGTAAAAGCCCAGGTGGAACAAGCACTGGAAAAGAGTTAAATCCTCCTCTTATTTGTATTGACATAAGCATCCGGTTTTTATATATCCCGGAATGAATAAAAATAAGCAAGGAGCCCTTAACAGGGGAGATGGTCAAACTGGTTGTGAAAAAGACTCTATCCATACTCACTGCTTTTATAGTCCTTTTCGAACTGACTTATTCTGCTGTGCCGGCTTTGCAGCTCTAATGATCACTTTGCTCACTGTCAGCTTTCAGACCATCAAAGCCGCCACTGCCAACCCGGTGGATTCGTTGCGTTATGAGTGAATAACTGATTTTATTTGCAACCCGGAGAAAATATTACTTGACAAATCAA
>CAZUXT010000044.1:0-11106 GCA_964624145.1 uncultured Eubacteriales bacterium
AAAGTGTCTTATCTTGTTGATATAATAGAAGATGCCCGGGCCCGTCCCCTTAATATACTTAATAGAAGATGCCCGGGCCCGTCCCCTTAATAATGTTAATATATCGTAAAGTTGGGGGAATTTATGCGGGCTGCTGTTTTAGCGTAGCCCCCTGGACTTATGACGATCCGGAAATTCGGCCCTCTGAAACGAACAGGGATATGCCAGTTAAAAAACCCCTTATTGACTGCAGAACTGGCTATAACCATTCTTCTTTGAGCTCCCTGAAAAAGCTCAATCCTTACTGTTTGGGCCTTGATCCCCACCCATTTGATCTCATGCTTTTTTCCTGCTTTCCACTTTGCATTTGCCTTTGGGCTGGTTACAGCCGGCAGAACTCTTAAGGTCGGTTTGTGCTGCTCCAGAGTGGTGACAGCAGGGCTGACGGTTAGCTTGACTCGTATTTCAAACTCATCTGAGACAGCTTTTTCGTCATTGAAGTTAGAACTGACTTTTATTTGATAGCCGGATCCGGATAAATCAGAGGGCACCCGCCAATTATGGCGCCCCACAGTGTCTGTCGTACTGGCAATGGTCATTATCTTTTCCTGCTCCTTGAATAACTCCACACTCATGCCCTCCACATTAGAACCTGTCGAAAATCCGTCCCAGACGATCATGCAAATACTGCCTGTATTCAACACATCATCTTTGTGGGGATTGACCACAACAGGGCGACGAACGATGCCGAATGATTTGGATCCGGCATGTTGATCCCCTGCCAGAATAACCAACCGGTAATCGCTTCCCTCCATTACGCCGGGAACAGTGAACCAGTAGCTGCCCGTATTCGGCACATCCTTTCTTGTTAGCTGCTGTAAAGAGCCTTTATAGAGAATAATATCTACTGCCGAACCGGAAAACCCGCTCCATGTGATCTGGTACTCTTTATGTATGATCCACTGCTCATTCTCTTCGGGCGTTAAGACTATTTGATTGCCCTCCTCACCTGGTTTTGTAATGGTGAAATCTCCGGAGCTTGCATGTTGCTTGCGGTCTTTGGACCAGATAATGATCTGATAATCTGTTCCATCGCTGTAAATCGGGACCTCGAAGGAGAGAGAGCCATCGTTGGAGACATCATTCAACTCCAGTTGTATGGCTTCACCCTTGTATAAGAGAATATCAACGGTACTGCCTGAAAATCCGCTCCATTCTATAGTGTAGGTTTCTCCCATCACCCAGGTGACACCGCTCAGAGGGGTGATCACTTTGGGCTCTTCGGCTTTTCCGATAATCGGAAACAATAGAAGGAGGATAAACACCAAAAAAAGTTTGAATCTTTTGCATCTCATCGTTTTCATCCTTTTTGCTTTATTTATATCCTCTGTATTTTTGATACCAACAATATAAAAAAACAAGGATTTCCTGTCAAGTCAGGCATTTTTATGATTTGCCCCCCAAAAATGGCGCCATTCCACTCAATCTTCAGTTTCTTTTTGTTTTTCTCTTTTCTTCTCCTTTGCAGGTTCAACAATAACAATGTCCTCTGCGATCCGGTCATGAATGGTACGTAGGTACGACTCCTATTTGTCTATAGATTTTATAAAAAGGGAATGCGTTTTAAAAGAAAATTCATGGACAAAGAAAAATCAGACACAGCACCCTCATTTACTAATGACTCATCTCTCTGCTAGAAATCTCCTTGTTTTCTTTATGGCTGATTTGGGGCCCCAAAATAGTGGCTTTACAGGGTGGGGGGTTGTGGAAAAATAGGGTTATGTTATTGATATGATTGAAGATGCCCGGGCCCGACCCCTAAAAGGACCGCCTAA
This sequence comes from uncultured Eubacteriales bacterium, assembly GCA_964624145.1. Classification (GTDB taxonomy): domain Bacteria; phylum Acidobacteriota; class Aminicenantia; order Aminicenantales; family Aminicenantaceae; genus WJMT01. The sequence goes on from CAZUXT010000044.1 coordinate 1,815, forward strand.
AAGGACTAAAAGGAAAAGGTAAAAGGAATAATGCCGGTGAGAAGCTCCTTGATCTCAAGGGCCAGGCTGTAGGCCTCTTCATGCAAAAGACAAATCTTCTTCTGTCTACCCGTTGAAAGCGCAGCAAAATTTTTCATATCCCTGTCCATCTTGAAGCGCTCTTCAAACTCCTGCTGCTCTTTTTTTAGAGCTTCCAGCTCTGCATAGACAAGGTCGTATTCGTTTGCCAGTTCCTGTATACTCGGGTAGACTGTTTTCAGCTTCGACATCCCGGATTGTGCTTCATCTGTCTCTTGACCCGACCATGCGTCAATCTGCGCCTTCATGCGGCTTAGAGTATCCACTACCATATCATGATGATTCAGAGCAGGATACTTTTCGTTCCATCTCGTCCCGTAAAACTTACCCTGCTGTAAAGTATACGCCTCTGTTGCCGCCTCTGCCTTTCTTTTGAGGGCTTGCGTTCCGTCAAAATCAGTATCCGGGTCGTTCGTTGAATCCTCGTATTTTGCCCAGCAGGCGATACTGTGTTCCCACGCCGCATAGAAACTCTGGAAAGCGGACAAGTATGGTTCTCTTCCGCGGGAGGAATCAGGCTTTGAGGCTTCAGCAGTCCTTATCTGCCCTAACGCAGTGACCACTTCCCGGCGGTCTGCAACCAGGCTCTGCATTTCCTCTTCAACTGCTTTTATCAGCTTGTCGCTCAGGAATCGAAGGACATTCAACCTTCTTGTGACCAGTTCGAGGTTATCGTCGGGTTTGCCATCGCCTTCTTTCCAGACCTCCTGGGCATGAGCCAGCGCTCCCCTGTCATCATCAAAACGGTTCAGCGGCAGTTCCATGGCCCGCAGAAGCGCATTGGACAGGTTACTCAACCTCTCACGGCGCTGTGCGTGTTTCTGTGCCAGCATCTTTATGCCGTAGCGGGCTTTTGGCGGCATGTCCCCCACAATAAGCTCTGTGCACAGGTCTCCGATCAGGTCTGAGGCTCCTGGTAACCCGACCATGTACTCCACCATCCCCGGCAGTTGATTGATCATGGTCTTGGCCCAGTTGTTGAGCTGATCCATGGTGCAGCGGTAGCGGAGTTCAACCAGCTCCTGCTTGGTTTCCTGGAGCTGAAAATAGGCGGTCCTGTAGGCCTGGGAAAGCCGCTCGAGATGAGCTCTTGTTCCGGAATCTTTATCTTGAGTAATTCCTCCAAATACAAACGGCATTAAAAGTACCACACAGGCTAACCGGATCCATATGCGAGATAACATTCTTATGCCTCCTCTCTTTTATCAAATGAACGGATTATCATACACACTCAAAACAGATCCAGTCAATCGAAAAAAGTAGCAGATGAACTAAAGCTGTTTATTTAGCCCCCAGGTTCATCACGGAAATGGATACCTTTTGTTGAAAAAAGACGGGCTTAATAAGATTGAATTGTTGATATAAAAAAATTTTCTGCGGTCAAACATAGTCTGATTCCAGTTTCCGACATCAGGCCTCTTCCCATTAATTAGTATTCACTTTTTAAGATATCCGATTGGGAAGAGACAGGGAATCCTTTGTTTGTAATGAAGATATTCGGAACCAAAGACTGATTCTAAATATATCTCCTCTTTTTTAACCAACTTGCATAATATGAAGTACATGAATACGGGTATTGTCAGCCAGATCCAACTGTTTACCAAAAGAGAGATCCCGGGGATAATAAAAAACACCCATGAGGCATACAAAGGATGGCGGCAGCATCGGTAAACACCATTGGTAACAAGCTCATCAGCCTTGTATGCGAGCGTAACCATTTTAGCTGAAACGATAAAAAAGGGTATGCCTATCGCTATAAGAAATATCCCGGGGATAACAAGAAGCCAGTATGGTAAAAATTTTATTTGAAAGAAAGGATAGAAACAGCAACTTATCACCACAATCACTGTTCCGTAACAGATGGAAAGAACCGTAAAAATTGGACTTGTACCCCACATGCTCATTTTTTTTGTCATGGAGATCCTTTCGTCAAACTCGCATGCCTATTCATATGCAGCACCATTAATAGGTGATTCTGTTTAGTATTTTTTAAATAAAATAGAACTATTATCCTATAATTTTCCATATTTGAAATCAACTGATTTTGCCCTAAAAAATTGCAGCCTTCCAGGGAGGAGAGCTGTGGAAAAGTGGGGTTATGTTATTGATTTTAAAAAGGATGCCCGGGCCCGTCCCCCTATTAAATAAAATTAAATATTAGCCTTTGGGTTTGATGAATTCCTTAAAGGGCGGGTAATCGGACAGAGGTTCCAAACTGAAATTAGGATGATAGCGGCCCCAAGGGCCGAACACGCCTCCCTGGTTTACAGATTCCTGAAGAAGCTTGACTGCTTTTTCCTTTTCACCCAGAAGTGATGCAATGCAGCCCTGATAATACGCAATCCGCCCGAAAAGATACGGATTCATCATATCTCTTGATCACTTTGTTTGTGATATCGATCACAAGAATTCTTTGCACCTGATTTGGCCCAGTTTTACTGGTCACATTCAGTATTTGACTTTAATCTCACCTAAATCAAACCTTTTTGGTTAGAGACCGGGCTTTCAGCGCTTGTGGTCATTCTTGCGCTGATTGTATTGTTGAGAGCCCTATAAAAGAACCTACACAACTTCTTTTGTCAGAATAAAAACTAAGTAAACGGGTAAGACGGCACTGTTTTCTGTGTTACTGTTTTTTTATGGCGCCCTGCCATCCGGCTTTAAGCTGCGCAGACAGGTCCTGCACCAGAGCCTGGTTTTTGGGTTCAGCCGCAATATTGATATTTTCCTGGGGATCATTTTGGTTATCATAAAGCTCAACCCCCACCTTCTGCCCGCGCTGCTTGAGCTTATTATCCCATGTGTACCATTCCACATAATGATAGCGGCGGGTGACCATAGAGTATCCCATGTAACGGCCCCCATCCGGAGTGACTTTGGGCCGCTGATGATACTGGCTGAACGTAGCTGATTTGACTTCAACACTCGGGTTCTTGAGCAAAGGCTTCAGACTGACTCCCTCCATATCATCCGGCGCGCTGATTCCCGCCAAATCACACAGAGTGGGGTAAAGATCCGCCAGCTCCACCAGGCTGCCGCACGCCCGTCCCATGGTTTTATATCCGGGAACTTTAATAAAAAGAGGAACCTGAGTGTCCACATTGTAGTTGGTCTGCTTGCACCAGCTTCCATGCTCTCCCAGCTTCCAGCCGTGATCGCCCCACACCACAACTAGAGTACTCTTATCAAGCCCCAAGCGTTTCAATCCGTCCATCAATCTCCCAAAACAGGCGTCCACAAAACTCACACTGGCATAATACCCGTGTTTGAGCCGCCGCGCGGTTTCTTCCGGCAGCTTTTCAACAGAGGGATGCTTGACCCACTCCAGGTCATAACAGCCGGTCAATTCATAGGCGGAATTCATGGCATATAAGGGGGCGTTCTTGGGAAGGAACGGATTCGGAGCTAGAGAAAGCTCCTGCCGATCGTATAAATCCCAATATTTTTTAGGCGAAACAAAAGGCAGATGAGGCCGGTAGTAACCCACAGCTAGGTAAAAGGGCTCCTTCCTGCCTTTGAGCTCTTTTAATTTCTTAAGAGCCAGATCGGTCTGGGCTCCGTCATAAAACTCGCTGTCCGGACCATCATAGCATTCTGTAGCCCGTCCATAAGCCCATCCTCCGGCATAGGCATTGGGATTCTTTTCCAGCCTCTTTTTCCTGACTTCTGCCAGCTCCCTATTGAACTCTTCATCATGATAAAAAGATTCGGGATCCCGGTCCCTGAGTTCAGGTGTGTTGAACTTCGGGGGCCTCAAATCCGGTTCATCAAAAGACACAGGATCCGGCATGTGGTTGTGAAATATCTTTCCCATGGAAACCGTATGATAACCAAACTTGTGAAAATGCTGGGGAATGGTCACGATATCAGGATTGAGTTCTCGAAACTTATCTCCCAAACTCCATACCCGGGTTGTATCCGGCCGCTTCCCTGTCATGACACAGGCCCTTGAGGGAGCACAGGCTGCTGCCTGGCAGTGAGCCCTGGAAAAAAGAACAGACTCTTTGGAAAAGCGGTCAAAATGAGGAGTTCTGATTTCCGGATTGCCGTAACATCCCAGCTCTGGTCTCAAATCATCCACAATCACAAACAAAACATTTGGTTTTTCGGAGAGTGAGGGAAACAGACCGCAGCTGGAGAGAAGCCCTGCCAATCCCACTGTGGATGACACTTTGATGAAATCCCTTCGACTGCACGTATTAAAGGTGAAATCCATTGTCTCTCCTCTATAAACCTATTACAGAACAAATCTCGCTGTCAAGTAGAAAACCAGGGATATCATAATCCTTGGAAATCCGGAATTGAAAACCAGGCAGGACACTTGGAGGATTGGTAAGAGATGCGATCGATTCGGTTTATAAAAAAAAGGATAAGCTTGAACAGCGGAGAAAGGTGGCACTCAGCGCCTACCAGGAGGGTTTCATCAGCCTGGTAAAAATGATAAAGTCGGGATTTTATTCCCCAATAAAATCTCTCAAGGATATTTAAAAAATAAGCTAAATAAGTAAACCGTACCTGATTTATTTGTAGATTCCCAGATATATTTTCCTCCTCACTAGGGCCTTAGTTCCTTATCTCCTCATTATGATACTGGAAGACAAGGATCAGAAGCAAGAACTGAGACACCTTACCCATTAAAAAGAATCCCTGTCCCGACTCACTCCTACCCAGAAGAAGAATATACGGATTATCAAGTCCGAAACTCACAGGCACACTCTGCATGACCAAAAAAAAGCGCAACTTCGCTCAATCTTAGTCTTCTTTCTGTTTTTCAGTTTCCTCTTTCTTTTTCTTCTTCCTTACAGGTTCAGCAATAACGATGGTCTCTGCAATCCTGATATATGACTCCTATTTATCTATAGATTTTATGAAACGGAAATACGTTTTTAAAGAAAAATCAGGGACACAATGTTCATTCACGTCTTTCTCTGGTGATTTCTCTTCCTCATTTGTTTAGATTGCCGATTTTACCCCCAAAAATAGCAGCCTTCCAGGGTAGAGAACTGTGGAAAAGTAGGGCTAAGTTATTAATAAGACTGAAGATGCCCGAGCCCGTCCCCTAATTTACTCCCCTAATTTACTAATTTAATTTATAAATAATCTTTCTTTTTATTGGTTTTGAATGACTTATCCGGATACGGAGGGGGCTCCGGGATGTCTACCGGATGTTCACGGATCTGCTCCTGTAGGTAATCAATAGCCGCTTCCAATTGAGCATCTTTGCCGTTAAAAGTTGCATGGGGTAGATTGTCGACCACAATATCCGGATCCACGCCATGCCCCTCGATCAGCCATTCTCTTTCCGGCCCGTAAACGCCATCTTGAGGGGCTCTTGCCAGCCCCCAATCTGTCAGTCGATTGTTGCTGCTGAGCCAGATTTCGCCGCCCCAGGTACGGGTGCCTATCACTTTTCCTAGGCCCAACCTCTTGAATCCCTCAGCAAAAGCTTCCCCGTCCGATGCGGTGTTTTCATCGCACAACACCACCATATGGCCGCGGAAAGCATAATGCATGTTCCAATAGGGACTACCAGCGCGCGGCTTCCAGAAGAACCAAGCTTTCCTTATCAGCTTCTCCAGGATAAACGCATCGATGTTGCCTCCCCCATTATTACGGACATCGATAATCAAACCTTTGTGTTTGAAAACAGGATAAAAATTCCGGTACCATTCAGTGATATTGCTTCCCCCCATGGCGCGGAGATGAACATAACCTATTTCCCCTTTTCCTTTGTCATCCACTTCCAGCCGGCGCGTGTATTCCCAGTCGCAGTAGCGGAGGTTGTATTCATTCCCTGTGGGAGTGATAATCAATTGCCGGGTCTTGTCCGTCTCTCCTGATTTGATGGTGATGAGGACCTGCTGTCCTGCTTGATTCCTGAGAAGCACATTTGGATGCCGGACCGATAAGGTGCTTTGACCGTTGATACCTGTTATGATGTCCCCATCCCTGATGTCCAAGTCAGGATCTGCCAGAGGTGACAGCTCCTCGGGATAGTCCGGATCGGATTGATAGATGTAGTCGATCCGGTAACCGCCAGCAGATTCATCCCTTTCTAACCGGGCTCCCAGCGTTGCGACTCTGATCTGGTCAGGCCCTTGTCGAAGATCGCCGCCCCTGACACTGACATGAAGTGCTGACAGCTCGCCCACCAGCTCCCCTATCAAGTCGTTCAACTCCCGGCGGGTTGTGACCCTACTGACCAGAGGAAGATATTTGTCCCGCATGGCGTCCCAATCCACACCGTGCATGTTGGGATCCCAAAAATAGTCCCTTTCCAACCGCCAGGCATCGATATAAAGCTGCCGGAAATCCTCACGAACACCAATGGGAAAACTCCATCCCTGAAGATTCACCTCCCCTTTTTTTAAATCCGTGATTTTTCTGGGACCGGCATCCAGGACATAAAAAGAATCTCCCTTACGAACCATCATTTTTTCCCCATTTGGCGTCATTTCATAGTTCCGGATCCCTTCCATCACGGTCACAGCTTTGATGTCCTTGTTCCCGATCTTCACTGCTTTCAAATGGGCTGGGGAGCGGTAGCTTCCACCCCTTTCGATCCAGAAGAGAGCCTGGTCATTGACTTCCAGTTGGGCTAAATTGCCAGGGGCTACCGGGACTTCCCGTATGCGCTGTTGGATATTTTCCCTGTCAATTTGAACAAAGATTTCTTTGGTTGAGCCCTTATCCTGTTTGTCCTTGGTCACGGATGATTCATAAAACTCATCCTCAGGCTTGAACGGAGACCGGACACCTTTTTGAAGGGAGAGACAGTAAATTTTCATGGGCTTATCAAAATAAGGTTCCGGCTGTCTGGTGCCCCATGGGCTGCCCACAACAGACCGGAGATTTCGGTCCGAAAGAAAGTAGATGAACCGTCCATCCGGGCTCCAGACCGGGCTCACGCTGTTAACCCTGTCGCTGGTCAAGGGAATCTGCTCTCCTGTCTCAATGCAGTACAGATGGATCTGAATAAACGTGTTAAAGGCTGACTGGGAATAAACCAGCCATTTACTGTCAGGGGACCAGGATATATCTCCGATTTCTTCCCGTGATAAGGAGATTTTTGTTTTCTTTTTGCTTTCTTTATTCAGAAGCCAGAGATCGCTGTTTTTATCGTCATAAGCGATCCACTTTCCATCAGGTGAGGGATTTCCCTTGTACCGAAGGATCTTTCCATCATTTGTCAGAGTTTTTTCCTCTCCCACGCCGTTGGCTGGCATGGTCACGAATTCCAGTTCACCTCTCTCGTCAGAGAGAGCCAAAAGGGTTTTGCCGTCGGGCATGAAGACGACATCGCGGTAGCGGATGCCTTCTTTAAAGGAAGCGCGCACCAGGCGGCCGTCGCCCGCCGGAGCCACAAAAACGCGGCCGCGGGAGGTCAAAACCACACTCTCTCCGCTGGGATGAACATGGGCGGATGTCAGGTATTCCAAAGGTTCCTTCACCCATTTTTCCCTCAGTTGATCAAAATCCGATGCCAGAGAAATGGGAATGGGCTGATCCTGACCGCTCTGCACATCCAGCACCCTGAGATCGGCCCCTAACTGGTAAACGATCCGGCCGTCATCCAGGCACGGGGATTTCACATTCCATCCCTCATGCCGGGTGTGCTGCATGAGGTCTTTTCCCTCTTCATTCATGGACCAGATGTTCCAGGTCCCATCCCGCTCGCAAACGTAATAGACCCGGCCGTTCCACCACATGGGAGAAAAATTCTCTCCTATAAAATCGGCTGTCAAATTTTGGGCTTCGGTTTGACCGCCCGTGAACTTCCAGATATTTTGAGCCGTTCCTCCTTTGTATCTTTGGGTGTTATTGTTGTGGAAGGCAGGCCTTACAAAGTAGAGGCTCTTTCCGGACGCATCATAGGAACCATCGCTGGCTTGGTGAAGGGGGATCAGCTCCCTTTGATTTGTTTTGAGATCAATGGTCACGAGCTGGGGATTGGGCAGGGTGGAATAGGCCTCTGTGGCGTAGATAAGGCGACCGTCAGGTGTGAATCCGACAACCAAGGAGGAACTGGATTCATAGGTCCAGCGTGTGGGAACTCCTCCGTCTATGGGCATAGTGTACACTTCTCTGGGCCCTTCATAAGTTGCCGAGAAAGCCAAAATTTGTCCGTCGGGAGAAATGGCAGGGTGGGTTTCTTCGCCGGGATGGGTGGTCAATCTCCTGGCCGTACCACCCTGAAAATCCACTTTCCAGATATCTCCTTCTGCCGCAAATACCAGTGTCTCGCTGTGCAGTGCTGGATACCGGTAATAGCCTAAGGTGGATGCCGCCTCCGATGTAAAAGCTAACATGAAGATAATGCCGATAAAAAAGCAAAAGGATAAAAGCATGCATTTTTTGTTTTTCATTGGAAAACTCCTTCTATTTTATTAAATTTGAGGATATTCATCGCAGCCGGTAAATATTTGGCATCAATGGTGAGAACGAAAAAATCTCTTTCACCGAATCTCTAACTTTCGCCCCCAATCTTACACATAAAAAACAATTCCAGTCAACATGAAATGAAAGGGGAAGAGAAAATCCGACACCCTCCCCCAATTCCCCTGATTCTTTTTAAGTCCGGACTTTCAATTTAAGCTCTTAAGGAATTGCAATCCCATAATGTTATAGATAAGATTCTCATATAATTTCTTTCCAAAAAAGAATTTATAAGAGCTGTGAGATTGGTCAAAATTTTTTGGATCAATATGATTTCCCATAAAAAGGGAGGTTTTTTTTAATTTTAGAGGCAAAGTATGAAAAAATTAGCCACAGGCCACACAACGATATTGGCTTCCAGAACCCATTTCAGGAAATGTTGTAGAGCATACCTTTAATTCTGTGAATGAATCCGGAATATTCTCTTTAACGACTGATTCGCCCTTATACATCTGATTTGGCGCCCTGAATGGCGGTTTTAAGGGGTAAAAATAGGGGGACATGGGAGGTTAAGTTGTTTATAAAAAATAAGATGTCCTGGTCCGTCCCCTCTATTACTCTATTACTCCGAATGCGGTTCTTGAACGGCTGATTTTGGGGCCTAAAAATGGCGGCTCTTCAGGGTGGGGGGTTGTGGAAAAATAGGATTAACTTATTGATATGATTAAAGATGCCCGGGCCCGCCCCCCTACTATCCGAATCCAGCCTACTACGGTTACTACGCCCCTACTACTTCTTATCTTTCAGTTCAAAGGGGACTATCACTGTAAAAATCACA
>CAZUXT010000044.1:11206-20859 GCA_964624145.1 uncultured Eubacteriales bacterium
CCCCTACTACTTCTTATCTTTCAGTTCAAAGGGGACTATCACTGTAAAAATCACAGGCCTTGGAAGTCCGTTAATGACCATAGGTTCATAGACCCACTGACGCACCGCATCAACAGCCGCCTTATCCAGCAGCGGAATAGACCGAAGGACCTTTACATTCTGGACCCTGCCGTAAATATCAGTCGTTACATCAAGTATAACCTTCCCTTCCACTCTTGCATTTACGGCGATTTCCGGGTAAACGGGATCGACCTGTCTGATTAATTTAGGGGGCCTTATCTCTCCTACCGCTCTTACAGGAGCTACAGGTTCCACATCCTCTTCACCAAGGACACCTCCGACCACGCCACCCAAGACTCCGCCTTCGACTCCGCCCGGGACTTCATCTTCTATTATTTCTTCGATTTTCATTTCAAGGAATTTTACTTTTGCAATTTCCTCCGCGTTTTCTTTCCGTATATCCGAAACAGTGACTTTCTTGCAAACATCAAACTGGAGTGGAACGGCCCATTTGCCTTTTTTATTAATAAAACCGGTCTGTCCATCTAACTGAACCTCAGCAAGTCCATTGTAAAAGAGCGATGCCTGGTCATATTCCGGTTCCATAACGATCTTCCCGGATTTGGTGATAAAACCCCATTTTCCGCCAACTTCTATACCGGCCAGTCCTTCGGAGAAAGATCGAGCATTGTCAAACTGCGGCTCAATAACCACCTCTCCCGCTGCGTTTATAAAACCAAACTTATCTTTCATCTTTACGGCTGCCAAGCCTTCTGAAAAATCCCCGGCTTCATCAAACGTCAGTCCTATGATTATATCCCCTGTTTTATCCATATAACCATATTTATTCCCTATATGGACTCTAGACAATCCTTCTGAAAAGGGGAAGGCCTCACACGGGATGTATTGAGAACGGTTCATCAGTCTGGTCCGAGCCGAGACTCTTGTGACTCTTTTCTTCTGTGGCACCGGAGGTGGAGGCAGTTCTGGAGGTGGTGGTTGGAGTTCGGTTTGTGATTCTTTGGCCTTTGGCCATTCATTAAATCTATCGCCATTTGTATCTATATAAATCACATCGCGATCCACCAGAACAGGGGCATAACCCCCAGAAAAATCACCGGCAAAATCAAATTGCGGTTCAATAACCATGTCCCCCTTTGCGTTGATATAACCATACTTTAAGCCATACTTGTAGTTAGCCCTTACAGCTGCCATGCCTTCTGAAAAATCCCTGGCGGCACTAAACTGCGAATCAGTGACCCTCTTTCCTGCCTTATCAATATAATCCCATCCCTCATTGGTTCTTACCCGGACAAGACCTTGGGAAAAATCTCCTGCATCAATAAACTGACAATCTATGACTTGATTCCCTTTTTTATCAATAAAGCCAATTTCATCATTCCGCTCTACAGGAGCCAGACCTTCATGAAATAATCCAGCCATGCTGAATTGCGGCTCTATCTCCATATTTCCCTGCGCATTCATATAGCCACACTTTTCTCCGATCTCTACGGGAGCCAGGCCTTCTGAAAAGCCGGCAGCCCTATTAGGAATTGTTATGATAGTGGCGCCCTCTTTATCTATAAATTTTCTTTCCCCCTCGATTTCAACAAAAGCCAGATCTTCGGAAAAATCAGCGGCAAAATCAAATTGAGGTTCAAGGACAATTTGGCCTGTGTTATCTATAAAGCCCCATTCCGTATAAATTCTGATAGGCGCTAATCCCTCTGAGAATGGCAACGCCTTTTTAAACTGAGGTTCAATCGCACTCTCTCCGGATTCATCGATGTAGCACCACTGATCATACAGCTCAACACAGGCCAGCCCATCCTTAAAGGAGAACGCCCTGTCGAACTGAGGTTCAATCACAACGTCCCCGCTGTTGTTGATATATCCCCATTTCCCATCCTTACACACAAGATACAAAGCGTTAATATCTTGAACCCTGCCTGAATTGCAGGTTTCTATGAGAAATAAGGCAAAAAAACACAGGAAAATATAAATTATTTTTTTCATTTTCATCTCCCCTTTTTGTATTGAGAACATTGCATTGTTAAAAATACCTTGCATAAAGGATCGTCCTCACTCATGGGCGGAAGACAATTTCTCCAGATAATGATTATGAGATAGCCCTTACGGCCAAAATATATCCATAGAAAAAATACATGTCAAGAAAACAATTTTAACAAAAACAAGAGAATTGTTGGCAGATTAAGAGAAAGAGGATTTTATTAGCCAGTCAAATCTTTAAATGTAACTAGGGACTCATAAATCGCTGATTTGGGGCCAAAAATGGCGGCTCTTTTACTGCTACTGGAAGTTCTTTTTGTTTTTTTCAAACCATTCCTTCCATTCTTTCACCTGAGAGAAATGTTCCCCTGTTATTTTTTGAAGTGTCTCCATTATCTCATCATTATTATAATTTATGTTCTCCTCATTTAATGCCGAACACAGATGCCCCACTATGTGAGAACATGCATCATCGCACATACCTTTTAGTACGAGCGTCAAGTTAAATGGATAATACTCATCCTGATCATCTAAAGGTTCTTCTAATAGTGTTTCAGCTATAGGTTCTATGGCATTAGGGTCTCCTATTTCGCTTAATAAATAGGCGGTTTCCAGCCGGACCCTTGATTCTTTATCTTTTAAGAGAGGAAGAGCCGCATCCAAGGCACTTTTGTGGAGTATAGTCTTATCTGGAAAATCATCTTTTATACTGACAGAACTCCATAGTTTTGTAAGCGATTTTATAGCATGCATCCGTACATCCTGGTGTTCGTCTTTCAACATAGGGATAAGGTTCTTTATTATCAATGCTCTCACTTTATCATGAGTGCCTTTTTTAAAGTTATTTCCCCAATAAAAAGGAGAGCCTAATGCTTCTGCCGCTCCAAATCTAGCAGTGTATTCTTCATGGTGCAAAGCTTTTATGAGTCCTTTTATACCACTCATATTTCCCATTTCTCTTAATTTGCTTATATCTGGATATTTATTTCTTTTAAATACTCCCATTCAATTCCTCCTTTTGATGATAATTTTTACCTAAAATGAAACCTCTCTAAAACGATATTTACTAATATTGCTAAAGAAAATCAAGAATATTATTTATTCCAAATTTAAAAATTGAGCGCTTTTTTACTCATTTACATTTTCAAGCTTCTTGATCTCATTAAAACGCTGATTTGACCCCCAAAAAGTGCACCCTTCCTGGTAGGGCGGTTGTGGAAAAATGGGGTTATGTTATTGATATGATTGAAGATGCCCGGGCCCGACCCCTAATTCTTATTAAAAAAAAAAGGCTGACCTAAAGCTTGTCCAGCCAGTCTTCAATAGACTTGATGTGGAGATTGACCATCTCTTCGAGGTCAACCGGCGTTTTGATCCCCTTCTTTTTGCAGTAGCTTTCCAGGGTAGCATCAATATCCAGTAGGGGCGAATACAGAGTTTGTCCTGATAATTTGGCGGCCTTTTCGGTGTTTTGTGGGGCCGATTGCTCATTGCTCTTTGTCTCTTTATTTAATTGAGCCAGTTTGGTCTCCATCCGGCGATAAAGGGCTGTATATCGTTCTTCCATCTGTAGGTAGGGGGCCACTTTTTGAGAAACAAGATAGTCCTCCACTGTGCCCTCTTTGCTGTATACCCCTTGGCAATCTGGCTGGGGCGGCATCCGCGCAAATCTTTCTTTTCCTTCTGTGTTTATGGTTTGGGCAAGCGGATAAAGGCGGCAGACAAGCGGACGGTCAGAATGAACGCTGCAGACTTGATTTGAGAGGAAGATGCAGCTCATGTCTTTCTTGATCTTGAGAAAAGTGCCTCCTCCTTCAGTATAACGAGTAAAAAATTCTGTTGTCGTTATCCCCAGATTTCTGGCGAGGCGCAGAGCCTCATAAGGTGCAACTTTAATAGCTTTTTGATAACAGCACTTGCTGCAAGCTTTACAAATGAAGGAAAACGGGCTCTTTCGGTCGAGTTCAAACGTTAGAGGCCGATGCGGATTGGAATCGGGCAACTCTCAGTTCTCTCGGGCCTTTAACCCCAACTGAAGGGGGGATTGTGGACTTGGTCATCATTCCTATACCATTTGAGCAAAATCTTCTCCCCTTTTTCAACCACATCCACAATAGAACTTGGCATTTGAAAGGAATGCAGACAATTCGGCTGCCCTTCAATCCAGAGTTTGAGATAGTACCTATCCCTTTTAAGACGCTGGGCTGAAGGAGAAGCGGATAAACCTGTAAACCCAAGCACTGAACCGAACGCGGCGACAGCTGCGGTAAGCTTTATCGCCTCCCTTCTCTTCATCTTAGTCGTTTGAGGCTTTTCAGTAATTTTTTTATTATGAGACATTATGACTCCTTAAAAGGTTAAATATCAAAATAACAGGAAAGATGTCAAGTTCTTATTAAACTGATTGAGAAAATAGTAAATATAGAGATAATATGAAGTCAGATGGACATGGAGAAAAGGGCCGCCAGGAAAGAAAAATGGAAAAGGCTCTTCTCCTTTTCCGCTCTGTCATTGATCGCTGCTAATCTTTTCCCCCTGATCGGGGCCCTTTGGCTTGATTGGTCGGTTTTTTTGATCATATTTCTGTTCTGGACGGAAAATCTCATCATCGGGTTCTTTAATATCTTTAAACTCATTCTTGCTCAGGGCAAAGAAAAAAAGACTGTCACCAAAGCCTATACCGTGCCCTTTTTCATGATTCATTACGGTGGATTTTGTGCAGGCCATGGTGTTTTTGTCATTTCTTTATTCGGCAAATGGGCAAACGCGGATCTCAGCGACTTCCATAACTTTATTCATGATATATTCATAGACGAGAAAGCCATATATGCTGTGTTGGCTCTTTTTGTAAGCCACGGATTTTCTTTTATTTATAATTATATTCTAAAAGGAGAACGCAAAAAGGCTACTATCAATAAATTGATGACAACACCCTATTCCAGAATTATCATACTTCATTTGACCTTGATCTTCGGAGCTTTTCTCATTATCCAATTCAAGGCACCAGAGGCCGGATTAACGCTTCTTATCATCTTAAAGATCGGAGTCGACCTGTCGGCGCATCTTAAAGAAAGAGCCAGGTTCGCTGTTATGAAAGAGCCATAGTCATCTTTATGATCACGACTTTTATAACCTCCCTTTTGATGATTTATAAATGGCGGCCTTAAACAAAACGCCAGAACCATTGACAGATTGACAAAAAAGATCTAATATACACATAAGGTTACACATATAAGAGGATAAGAGGTCAGATCTTGAAAAGAACCAACATCATGCTCGATGACGACCAGCATAAAAAGCTCAAACGCTATGCCAAAAAACAAGGGCGGACCCTTGGGGGATTGGTGAGAGATGCGCTGGATGAGGTCTATAGAAAAAAGGATAAGCTCGAAAAACGAAGGCAGGTGGCTCTGAGTGCTTACCAGGAGGGATTTATCAGTCTGGGAAAACTGGCTGAGGTTTTAGGGCTGGACCCCATAAGTGCCAGAAATTACCTCCGAGAACAGGGAGTCCCCATCCAGACCATGGAACCTAAAGATTTAATCCAAGATGCAGAGAAGGCCTGAGATCATATTCGACTGCAGCAGTCTTTCGAATTTTGCTCTTTCTGATTCTCTGTTCATTTTGAAAGATCTATATAAAAATTCAGCTTTTATCACTAATCTGGTGTCAGCCGAAATTTTAACAGGAATCCAGCAGGGACATCATAACTTAAGAGAAATCCGGAAGGCTCTACGGCATGGATGGCTCAAAGAAGTCGTTTTAAAGTCCGCAAAGGAAAAATCCCTTTATGAGATTCTTTCTGTTTCCCTTGGTCACGG
The DNA here is from genome assembly GCA_964624145.1 of uncultured Eubacteriales bacterium. Taxonomy (GTDB): domain Bacteria; phylum Acidobacteriota; class Aminicenantia; order Aminicenantales; family Aminicenantaceae; genus WJMT01. Next base: position 17,038 of record CAZUXT010000044.1, read on the forward strand.
TGAGGCATCCAGTATTGCTGCGGCCAAATCCAGAGGATTTATCTTTGCTTGTGATGACAGAGCCGCAAGAAGAGAATCCAGCCTATTGAGAGTGAAACTCACCGGCACACTCGGCATCCTAAAAAAAGCGGTCAAAAACAAAATCGCTAATCCTGGTGAAGGGCAGCTTATCCTCGAAAAAATGATAGGGATAGGATTTTATTCCCCGATCAAATCTCTGGACGAAATTAAAGACCCATAAATAGCTGATTTTGCCCCCAAAAAAGGCTGCTCTTCAGGGTGGGGGGGCTGTGGAAAAATGGTGTTATGTTATTGATTTGATTGAAGATGCCCGGGCCCGTCCCCTTTATATTTCTTTATAGCTTTTGATAACGGCGCCTGTGCTGAAGGAAAAGTGCTGGGCAGCTATGACCAGCATCCTCCCGGCAGCCGCACCGGGTACGGCCAGCCCGCTTACGGGGACTGCTGGGCTCATGCTTCCAATACTCCGTTCCGCCGCTTCAAACACTTCATGCACGAAGGCGGCATCAGCTCTCCACTGATTGTTTCCTGGCCTCTTGGCATCCCTTCTAAATTCAACGGCCGCATCATACACCATTACGGATATCTTCCGGATATCATGGCCACACTCACAGATGCCGGCAGAGCTGTCTATCCGTATCAGTACAACGGCTATGACATTCTGCCTATGGAAGGGAAAAGCCTCCGGCCCTATCTTAAAGGCTGGGAGACACCTCTTCATAACGAACCCATCTGCTGGAAACACGAACATAACGCAGCCGTTCGTCACGGCAAATGGAAACTGGTGCGTCTGAAGAAAAACAAATGGGAGCTGTATGACATGGAAAAAGACCGGACCGAAACTCGTGATCTGTCTGGAGATTACCCAGAAATCGTGCGGCAGTTAGGGGAAGTTTGGAGAAATTGGGCGCAAAGGGTTGGTTACGATCCTGATTTCTAGGCTTTTTTTATAATTCTGATCCCTTAAAAAAGAGTGCCGTCCGCCTGAGCTGGCGCACAGGAGCGGGCCAAAAAACAGCGGCTCTTCAGGGTAGGTCCCTCTTATCCCAAATAATCTTGACAGGATATGCTATTCTATCTATACTTATAAAGTAAGTATGTAAGTTTGTAATACATTAAGGAGGTATTACATGAATTATACGGAGACTGCAAAAGTGACATCCAAAGGCCAAGTGACCATTCCCTCAACTATCAGAGATATCCTTAAACTGGAACCAGGATCGACAGTGATGTTCAAAGTCACTGATAACGGTGTCGTTCTATCCCCTTGTGAAGTAAGAGAAAAGCCGATTTATACCAAAGAAGAATGGAAAAAAATCAAAAAGCTGGTAGCTGAAAAAGGGAAAGCCTACAAGACTTCTGAGGAAGCCAAAAAGCATATCAAATCCTTATGAAGTATGAATTCAAACCATCATTTGATAGATCTGTTAAGTCATTACCTCCTAAGGAAAAACAAGAAATAAAAGCATTGTGCATATATTTAATTGATGTTCTTTCGGGAGATCGTGAACTTTCTCCCTGCTTGGGACTTAAGAATATTCAAAAAAATTTCTGGGAAATCCGCAAAGGGCTAAAGTTACGTATTATATTCCGTTGGAGAGCTGATATTGTCGAATTTGTGTTAGCAGGAACACATGATGATATAAAAAAATATCTTAAAAGATAAAATAGGCAAATGAACAAATTCCCTTTAGGCAACTTTTTTCAATCATCTTTCGTCTTAATTTAAAATATCAGAGGGAAAAAATGAAAAAGATATCAAATCGAACAATTGTGTTTTTTCTGTGCCTGTTCATGATGGCTTTTCTCACTGTGGATGCTATCGCTCAGGAGCCGACAGAGAGCGGGCAGCCAAAAAAGATCACTCTGGACAAACAAGTCTGGGCTTCTCCTTATAAATCACAAGGCTCAGGAGGCAGCTGTTCCATACACAGTGTCATCTCCTTTCTTGAATCAGAAGTATACCGCCTCCATCAAACCAAACTGGAATTGTCGCAGCAGCACTGTCATTATCATTCCTATATCGAGAAGATGCAGAGGTGCTTGAGGTTCCGCGAACCCAATCTTTTCAGAAAGGGCGGGCATTTCGGTGACGTTTTGAGGGTCATCAAAAAATACGGCGCCATGCCTTATGATGCCTATGAAGGGACTCTGAAAAAAGAAGATATCGCCAACTACAACAACCTGTTTGGAGAGCTCACCCGGGAATTTGGAAAACAGCTTTGGGAAAAAGCAGAAAAAAACGAACTCAATATCACCTGGAAGGATGGCGTTATCACAAGACCCTGGCTGGAAGACTTAAAAGAGCTCCTGACAAAACATATGGGCGTCTTCCCGGAAACATTCACTTATAACGGCCGGGAATATACGCCACTTGAATTCGCGCACCGCGTTATGGATCTTGATTGTAACCAGTATGTGAAGCTCACATCCTATTCATACATCCCCTACTACCAACCCGGCCAGCTTCTGGTGAGGGATAATTGGCTGCATGATCACGACTTTTATAACCTCTCCATCGATGATTTCATAAAGACCATAAATTATGCGATCAATCATGGTTATTCAGTCGCAGTGGATATTCATATCACACCGGAGCTTTACTCTGATCCCAGTATAAATTATGCGGATTACACGGAAGATGAGGTCGTTACACAGGATCGCAGAGACGAACTTTTCGACAATTGGCTGACCTCAGATATCCATTTATTCCATTTGATCGGCATCGCACACGACGAATCCGGAAAAACGTATTACTTGATCAAGGATTCTGTGGGCGAAGAAATGAAGCTGATACCTCCTTCTTTTTACTCGGAAAACTATTTCAGAGCCCGGGTTCTGGCTGTGATGGTTCATAAAGACGGAATCCCCAAGGATATCAAAGAGAAATTGGGGCTCATTTAGACCCCAAGAATAGGGCCTATTGGATAAGTATTCAGTTCTTTCTCTCTAGCTTTCCAATCCGGCAGGAACTGGCCCATATAGGAAGCAAATCTGCCGTTATGGGAAGGCTCCAGAAAGTGTGTCAATTCATGAACCAGAATATATTCCAGACAACGCGGCGGTGTCTTGGCTAACTCCAGATTCAGCCAAATGCGTTTGGCTGTGAGATTGCACGTGCCCCATTTGGTCTTCATCTGCTTAACCCTCCACTCATTGACCTTCACTCCGACCTTGCCCTGGTATTTTTGAATTAATGGAGGCATCATGCCTTTCAACCGCTCCCTATACCATTCTGTCAATACCCGCTTCCTCTGCTCTCTGCGGCTGCCTTTTCGGATAAAGAGGTCTAAATAGTGCTCATTCCTGATCGTGACTCTGTTCGGCAAAGGCCGGGGCTGATAAATGACGTTCAGCACATACTTCTTTCCTTTGAAATAATGACCCTCGCCCGAAATATACTTCAGGGGTAGCGGGCGCTTTTGTTTCCGAAGCCTTCCCTGATGGCGTTTGATCCATTTTATTTTCGAGGCAGCGAAGGCCCTTATTGTTTCATCATTTATTCTTTTGGGCGCGGAAATCCGCACTCTCCCATCAGGGGGATGGACGGATAGATGCATGTGTTTTATGTCTTTTCTCACGACATCTATAAGGATGTCTTCAACGGATATTCTGTGCATGGGAAATTAACGACCTTTCGGTATTACATCCGGGAAAATTATAAAGAAATTCTCAAAAAGATACCAATAAAAACGCTGATTTGGGGCCTAGAAATGGGGGCTTTCCAGGGTAGCGAGTTGTGGAAAAGTAGGGTTATGTTATTGATATGATTGAAGATGCCCGGGCCCGTCCCCCTTTTAA
>CAZUXT010000044.1:20959-22279 GCA_964624145.1 uncultured Eubacteriales bacterium
GTCCCCCTTTTAAATGTGGGCCCGTCCCCCTTTCTAATAACCTTTCTATTAACAAACTTCTTGACATTTACTCATTATTGAGTAAAATATTACTCAAGACTGAATAAATGTTAGATCTGCTCACAAAATCCACAATTAGAAAAAAAATCATCATCCTATTCATCTATAACCAAGATAAAGATTATTATTTAAGCGAAATCGCAAAATTTATTAACACCTCTCCTGGAACAGCACAGAGAGAATTGAACCGACTTTTGAAAATAAATCTCATTATCATGAGAAAAAGAGGGGGTCTTAACGTCTATAGATTGAATAAAGAATATGCACTTCTCAAAGAAGTTGAGTCAATAGTCAAGAAAACTATTGGTATTGAAGTTGAACTAAAAAGCCTGTTAAAAGGAATAGAAAACATTGCGTTTGCTTTCATTTTTGGTTCATACGCAAAAGGAGGACTTAAATCTGATTCAGATATAGACCTTTTTATAGTAGGCAAACCCAATGAAGATCATGTGTATGAAGCGATAAAAAAAGTTGAAGATAAAATCAAAAGAGAAATCAACTATCATATATCGAGAAAAGAAGAATTTATAGAAAATTTAAAGAACAGATATTTCTATAAAGACATTGTTGATAATCGCATCCTGATAAAAGGAAGCAGGGATGAATTTAGAAAACTCATTGAAGAGCCTGGTAGAAGAAGGAAAACTAAAAAGACAAAGAACAGACATTAATTATCTAAATAATTTGATCTATTCAGCAAAAAGAAATTTTGAAGCTTCCAAACTAGTCAAAGGAAACATTGATGAAGCAGCGTTTAAACTGTGCTATGATGGATTGCTTCAAATTGGACGAGTGATATTACTTTTAAACGGATTCCGTCCTTCAGATGGAGAACAACATAAAACTACATTTTCAGCTGCACGTATAATTCTAGGGCGTGAATATGATTATCTGATTAGGAAGATACAGAAATATCGAATTAAAAGAAATAACTGTATTTATGATCCAAAAATTTTCATAACTGGAGAGGAAGCTAAAAACATATATCTCACTGCACAAAGATTCTGGAAGAAGGTAAAGAAATATTTCTTGAGAGAAAATCCACAGCTTAATCTTTTTGAAAGACTATAATTCCCCGAAAATAGGGCAAAAGATCAAACTGTTTCTGCCCCTAAAAATAGCGGCTCTTCAGGGCGGGATACTGTGGAAAAGTGGGGTTATATCATTGATATGATTGAAGATGCCTGGGCCCGACCCACTCTTTGCCTCTTTGCACTAATCGATTGTCAAAATTCGCTTTATTGTAATATAATCTAAGAA
>CAZUXT010000045.1:0-21157 GCA_964624145.1 uncultured Eubacteriales bacterium
GCTCCGTGACAGAAGAAATCGTGCACATGGCCCGCTCCTATCAAACCAAAAATATCGCTTTTTATGACGATGCATTACTGGTCAACAAGAAAAAACACATCCATCCCATACTGAAACAACTCATACAAAAAAACATAAAGGCTTCCTTTCATACGCCTAACGGCCTTCATATCAAAGATATCGACAGAGAGACAGCCGAACTTTTTAAAAAGGCGGACTTCACATCGCTTTTTCTGAGCCAGGAGACTTTTGACCCGGACATCATAAAAAACTCCTGCCCCAAAGTAAGCCCCGGAGACCTGGAGAAAGCTGTGGAAAACCTGGAGCGGGCAGGCTATTCAAAAAAAGATATCAATGTGTACCTGCTGACCGGGCTTCCTGGACAAAAATTTCCCAGCGTCAAGCACAGCATAGAACAGGTCTTAAAACTGGGATTACGGCCCAGGCTGGCCTATTTTTCTCCGGTTCCCCGTACATCAGACTGGAACAAACTGGTATCTGAAAAAAAACTCAGCGAAAAAGACGACCCTCTGCTTCATAACAAACTGGCGGCTCCCTATTACTGGGGAGATATTTCTCCGGAAGAATTTGACACATTAAAAAATAGGCTCCATCCGGCACAATAAGACAGCCGCACTTCCTTGCGGTCTTCCGCAGCCATCTGAAGGGAGTACAGGCCAATCCAATGTGAAACCTTACGAAATTCAGATATGGCTGAAGCGATATTGAAGATTTAGCCATATCTGAATTTCACCTCAGTTCGCTGAAAACATCGCCATTTTTTTATGAATAATTCAGACTAATGCACTATAATAATAGAGGTAACCATTTTAGATAAAAAGAGTTTAATAACCTGATACCAGACAAAGAGGAGATGTTGAGTGATAAATACAAACAAGCTGATACTGATGATGCCCTTGCTGCTCATTACGATATTAAGCCAGGGGATATCTGACACCAGAGACCTGCCTGAACCCTACAAAAAATGGCTGGAGGAAGAGGTTGTCTACATCATATCTCCGGTGGAGAAAGACGTCTTTCTCAAGCTCCGTTCAAACCGGGAACAGGACCTGTTCATTAAAGCCTTCTGGAAGCAGAGGGACCCGACTCCCAGCACCGATGAAAACGAATTTAAAGAAGAACACTACCGGCGCATAGAGCATGCGAATCGATACTTTGGCAAAGGGATCCCCAAACCCGGATGGAAAACAGACAGAGGCAGAATATATATCATTCTGGGAGAACCCGGTGACGTCCAGACTTTTGACGCAAAGATCGATATCTATCCCGTAGAAACCTGGTTCTATCAGAACATGGAAGACAGGGGGCTTCCCCCTGCTTTCCAACTCATGTTCTTTCAGGACAAAGGTCACGGAGAATACAAACTTTACAATCCCATAAACCACGGCCCACAGGCGCTTCTCACTACCTTTGAAGAAGACCCGACCGATTACATTTCGGCTTATGAGAAAATGAAAATGATCGAACCTTCTCTTGCTGATGCTTCATTGACCTTGATACCGGGAGAAAGGCCGGCATCTTACGGGAGGCCCAATATGTCTTCAGTCCGTCTTCTTAATGAGATCGAGACCGTTCCTCAAAAGCATGTAAACGACATATACGCCCGAAAATACCTCGAATATAAAGATAGTGTCGAAGTGGAGTATTCCACCAACTACATGGGGAATTCTTCCCTGGTGAAAACAAAAAAAAACACGAACGGCGTGGACTTTATCCAGTATGTCATGGAACCGCAAAGGCTTTCCATTGATAATTATCAGGATAAATACTATACGACTTTAGAAATTTACGGAACTGTCACTGATATGCAGGACAGGCTTATCTATCAGTTCGAAAAAAAGATCCCTCTGGAATTCAATGAAACCCAGATCAATCACATAAAGGACAGACCTTTCAATATAATGGATGTGTTTCCCATTATTCCCGGCCAATTTAAAATATCGGTTCTGATGAAAAATATCACTTCAAAAGAATTTACATCCATGGAAAGAACCGTTTTTATCCCGGACCCGGAAAACGCAATCCAAATGACATCCCTGATGCTGGCTTATGAAATGAAAAAAGACAAGGCGGAAAAAACCCTGATCCGTCCCTTTCAAATAAGGGATTACCAACTGTATCCGCCCGTAAACCGCATCTTCATTAAAGACGGTCTGCTTGTCACTGCCTTTCAAATACACGGACTGGATGATGCAGACGAGAATAACTACAAGCTTAAATATCAATTCTTGAAAAACGAAGCCCCCCATATTGAATTCACAAAAGACATCACAGAGTATCCGGAAAGGCCCCTGTTTGCAGAGAAAATTTCTCTAAAAAATCTCACTCCGGACCACTATAAGCTCAGAGTCAGTCTTTTCAACGGACGGACTGAAATGGTATCTTCTGAAGAAGAATTTGATATAAGTCATTCCGAAAGCATCCCCAGACCCTGGTACTATTTCCTCCGCCTGACAGAAGAGGAGGACCCTTCGTTTGCCTACACCCTTGGTCTGCAGTATTTTAACTCCGGTCATTTAGAAAAGGCTCTCCCCAAATTGAAAAACGCCTATGAAAATAAAAAGGACTCCGAGGAGATCGCCCTCAATCTGGCACGCATTCACATAGCCACTGAAAATTATAAGCCTGTCATCTCTTTACTTTCCCCTTATATCAATAATGAGGAGCCTCCAAAACAGCCGGCCTATTTTCTTTTAGCTCTGTCTTATAAGAAACTGGGAAAATTTGAGGAAGCTGTCCGTATTTATAAAAAAGCCATATCTGCACACAACGCATCCCCTGAACTCCTCAACCCCTTGGGAGAGTGTTTGCTGCAGCTTGGCAAGAAAAAAGAAGCCCTTGAAACATGGGAGAATTCACTGAAAATAAATCCGGACCAGCCTGAAATCAAGGAAAAAATAAAGACACTCAACAACCAATGAATCCAGCCAATTCTCTTTATCTTTCTGTTCTTTTGCTGGCGCTTCTCTTTCTTCCGTCCTGTCATACCTATAAACTGGAGCAAAATCTGGAACCCGACGACGCAGAATTTTACAACAAAGTCAGGTATATCATCACGCAACAGGAAAAAAAGGTCTTTCTCGAGCTTCCTCATTCTGACAGAAAAGCCTTTCAGGAAGAATTCTGGGAAAAACGTGACCCTTCCCCCGGTACTGAGGAAAATGAATTTAAGATAACGTACTTCAACAGAATCCAAAAAGCCGACGAACTGTTCATAGGCGAAGGAAGACCGGGCTGGGCTACAGACCGGGGACACATCTATATTCTGTTCGGCCCTCCTACAGAAAGAATGACCTCTTCCCTTTCCAGCTTCAATAATGCATGCAGAGAGGTATGGTACTACGGAAACTTCCCTGTCGTCTTCGTTGATACGTATTGTACAGGCTACTTTAAGCTGGTCACTTATGACCTCAGCCCGATCCGTCATATGAATTTAAAATACATGAGTGAGCTTGCCTCCGCTCAATCCGAAGCCTCCCAAACCCTGCGGGATGACGAGGCTCTTTTTGATTTCAACTGGGAAATCAAAAATATGACTGTGGAACCGGGAATGATCAAAGGCTCCATTGAGATAAATATTCCCTGCGCTCAACTGTGGTTTACAGAAGAAGGAAGTAAACTAAGGACTTTGATTGATGTGGTCGTGGAGATCATAGGAACCCATGACGAGTCCTTATGGAAATATGAAGACCATATCAACATCGAGACCGATGAAGAGAGCTTGCTCAGCCAAAAAAAAGAAAGTCACCGGCTTGAGATCCCTTTTGTGTTTGAAGATGAGAACACGATCAAACGGCTGAAAGAAGGGGGAAGCAGGATTTTCGCCACTCTGAAAAACAGAACATCCGGAAAAACTGTAAGAAAAGTCCTCAGAATCAAAGTGTCATAGATTAAAAGAATATGTGAATACCGATTTTAAATATTCTGTTATTGTATGTTCCGTAACTTATGTTATCCCCGTATCTTTCAAATGAAGGATTATCCGGGTCTCTGTAATCCACATAACCTCCCGGGTTGGAGGTCATATAATAACTTCTTCCTCCCAGAGCATTCAATACATCCAAATAGGCATTCATGGAAAGAGTGGCCGAGAGCTTAAATTTTTTCTGCAGTCTGAGATCAAGTGTGGAAAGCGCGGGCGTGCGTCTTGAGCCTCTTTCTTCTGTAGCAACGGTATAACACGCCCCCGGATCCAAATACCTGTCATCTTCCGGAACATAAACGGATAGCGTCCTGTTCCAGGGTATGCCCGACCTGTAATTATAATAACCTCCCAGGTCAAAACCATAGGGAAGTAAGACAGAGGCCTGGACCTTCACATTAAGAGGCCGGTCAAAATCAAGGCGGCCGTCAGCATAGACCATGGAATTGGGCGTATCAAAATAAACGGAACTGAGGTCAGTGGCGCTGTCCCAACCCCCTATATTGCCCCATGCTTTGCTCCACACCAGAGAGGCTAAAAGCTGCCACCTGTGCGACATTCTTTTATTAAGGACAAGTTGAAGAGCCGTGTATTTTCGATAGGCAGACTCAATATTCGTATAGTACCAGTTCCGGTCTCCGGGAGAATCCGCAAGCTCCGCATAGCAATAAGAATTCAAGTCATCCTCTGTACCGAAGGCTCCATCATCACCGGGATCTGTAAACTCAAATTTTTCCCAATAAGGACTTTCCGTGCTGTATCCTTTCCAAGCTTCTTCCGCTCCTAATCCATAATCATTGACTCTTTCAAGAATATTTTTCTTGTGCTTGTAGATGAAAGTGGCTCCTACGGTTAAATTCGGACTGATCTCATGCTCAAGGCCGAAACTGTATTCATCTGTAACAGGGGATTTCGCATCCGGGTCGAGTCTGCTGGCTTTATTAACAGAATCCGCATTCTCCGCAGCATCAATCAATGTGTAGGTATCATCGGCATCCGGTTCCTGGTCATAGTCAGTATCGATCCAATACCAGGAGCTTAACTGGGGGTAAAGAGGGCTGACTCTGTTAAAATACCGTATGGCCATGGATTCGTGATACTGTGAATAGTTGGCTGAAATCGAAGATGTTCCATTGCCAAAAACATCAAACACAATCCCCAGATGCGGCGAAATATTGAACCAGTTCATAACATCTAATGAGTTGAGACTAATATAACCGTACTGTTTTTCCACACCGGGAAGCACATCAAGAATCTCGTAGGGGTCAGCGCTCCCAAATTGATAACCTAAAGGGAAAAGAGACAAACTGAAGTCAACGCGTGCCCCCAGATTTATGGTCAAACGACGGGCAATCGTAAGGCTCTCCTGCAAGAATCCACCGATTCTGTGCGTCTCGTTCTCCAGAATAGAGCCGCCTTCAACTGAACCGCATGTATAAGCATAGATCCTTCCTCTATTAGGGTAGGATTCAGTGGGATAAGAATAGATATCCCCCTGATAATAATCGAAATAAAATGGATTTTCTCTCCAAAAATCCCACTTCAAATAGTTCCATTCATACTCGAGCCCTAATTTGAATTTATGCTCTGCGCCTAAAAACTTATCATTAAAAAGAGTGCCTTTAACCGAAGGATTCAACTTTTGAACGGCAGATATTTGTTGAAACTCAGGATTGTTTCCGTACATATTGAAATATCTATCATAAGCCCGGGGCTCATTTGTAAGGGCGTATTCACTGTATGTAAGAGGAATTTTCCGGAAAAAATAGGTGACTCTTCCTTCAAAAAATAGATTCGGATCCGCAGTATAATCTCCCTGAACACTAAAGATATGGGATATCTCTCCATCCCTTTTGTTCATCGCTGTTTGGTCACGGAACTTCTGGATCTGATTGATATCATATTTCTCGCTTACCAAAGAAAGATTGTACGTTACACTTGCATGAATATCCAGTGGAAGGAATGTGGTAACCTTGCCAAACACATTGTATTCCTGATGAGGGGCGTCATGCCGGGCATACACTTCCTGGCCTTCCTCCTGTGTTTCAGACCAGTCTAAATGATTAAAATCTTTGACCCAATTTGAATACCGGGCGTTTATATACATATTCACCACATCCCTGGCAACCGGCCCTCCGAGATGAAAAGACAGGTCTCTCCACGTATTGAATTCAGCTGGTTTTGACAATCCTAACAGATCCAGATCCTCATCGCTTAAAAAGGACGTCTGCATGGACCTGTCATAATACTCGGCAAGAAGGCCCACTTTGAATTGATTCCCTCCTGACTTTGCTACAATATTCACATAACCGCCATCCACATTCGTCACCTCCGGGCCATGGCCTGCAATGCCAAACTCTATCTCTCCATATGTATCCGTACTTACACTTGTGTCAGGATAAGAAGTCACAGGATCATCCAACACGATACCATCCATCATGACCCTGTTTCCACGCACAGATCCTCCGGAAACACTTGACCCGCGGCGGATTCTGGGATTCTCCGGAACCGCACCAGGAATGGAGTTGAGAACATCAAAAAGATCTTTATGGAGCGGAAGGCTCTGGATGAGATCACTTGAATACCGGATAGTGGTGTTGGTTGCCCTTGTGTCAATTGCCGGTGATTTGTCCCCAATCACTACACTGCTTTCTTGAGGGTCCTGTTCCAGGACCACAGAGATCCGGCTCTCCTCTCCTATATCTATATTCACGTTTATATACTTTTTTGTCTGATATTCAGGTTTCTCAACATAAAGGGAATAACCTTCTCCTGGTGGGATATTTCCAAAGTGAAATTTTCCGTTCTCCTTTGTTACATAAAGAATCATTCCCAATAAGGGAGGTCCTTCTAAAATCACAGTAGCTTCCGAGAGCGGATTGTTATCAGAGTCTTTTATGACTCCGCTTAAAATTCCTGTTGTGCTGGGCTGGGATATCAAAAAAGAAGTTATACTCAAAGTGGATACAAAAATCACAAAAAGCTTGCCTATCCGTTTCCTCAATGTCATCTCCTTGTCATCTGGTAAACAATTAAACAATAGTTAGTGAACAAGTTTATTTTATATTCCAGTTAAGGTCAAACTAATCTTGTCTTCTTCTCTGAAAGTATAAGCATATCCTTGTTTTTATGCCTCTTTCTTTATAAATATTTAAACATGATTTTCCCATCTTATGTTGCATCATTAATGAAAGTTAACAAAAATCTTCTCATTAACCTGAATGATGAACAAGTCGAGGTTTAAGAGAGCTTAATGAAATTCAGGATTTAAATCTCAAAAAGGCTCCGATCCCACCGTACCTGTCTAGCCTGGAAGGAGGATTGATATGCCTTACCTGACAGCTCATATTCATACCTGCTTCTACAGATTCGTCGATGATATCAATGACCGGAATTGTTTTGACCTTGCATGCAGGGCACTCGGTCTCCTCCAGATACAGCAACCGGCACTTGGGGCACAGTCTTCCCGGTTTTGAGAATTTCCTTGTAACAAGAAGTGTTTTTACTTCTCCTTTATTCAGGCTCCTCAGAGTATTTCTTATTCCTGAAACAGCCAGCCCCCCTCTTTTGAGTTCTGATTCAAAATCTTCCACTATCTGCTTCTCTTCCTTTTTCTTCAAATCCTCTTTTATTCTAAGGGCTTGCTTCAGGATTTTATCTGTGCTGTCATTCGGTTTGGCTTTAATGACACCTTTTATTTTTTCCTTTAAATAAGGATGGAAATTTGATTCAATCCCCTTAAGATATTCCTCTGAAGCTCCGATAAAAAGCCAGTCAAAGCCGTTCTTTTTGAAAAGCTCAAACGTCTCATTTGACGCTTTTTTAATATGGGTCTGGAAAAGAGAGGAAAGATGCTTTTCCAGACTCTGAGAGCCAAATCCTTCTCTTCCCTTTTCTCCCTTATGCAGAGAAAGATCGGTCTCTATGCTGTCAATAAGATTGATCTCTCCCATATATATGTCATACCATTTAGCTGTTTTGCGGTCTATGACCAAAACACATATCCTGTGATACTGCTCCAGGATTGCAGACAAAGGCCGCACATAAGGATTTCTATCAAATATCACCAGATTCCTTGGGGATTTGACTAGATTGAAAACTTCCCAGAAATCCTCCCCGCTGCAGGAAAATATGGACAATCCGTAATAATCATAAAAAGGAATTTTTTGGGAACAGTAAGCCTGGATTTTCTCTAAATCCTTAAATAAGGACTCCTTTTTCTTGCTTTCGAAATTTCTTTTATCAAGCCTGGATTGACTCCGGCCTATAAGGTTCTTTAGGGAAAGCTCGATCTCTTTTTTAACCATCCTATCCCGGCTTGTATCAAGAAAAAATGAGGTCGTAAAATAATCCTCACTTCCAAATTCCGCCAGTTTTTCAATCTGCTCCCGGCTTAAAAGTTTCATGAGGCCTCCTAAAAAAATAATGTCGTGTGAAAGGAATGCATTGACGTTAAATACTTAAAAAATGAGGAATTTGCCACCTGTTTTCAAGATAACTCATGATTCGGATTTGTCAAGTTTTTTGAAAGATACCTTTTCAAAAAAGCTGTATATTATGGGAATAACAAAAAGAGTCAACAGAGTAGTGGCGAACAATCCTCCGATAACAGCTATGGCCATAGGAGCTCTCATTGAAGAGCCTGCTGACGTGCTTACTGCCATGGGAAGCATCCCGACCATGGTGGTCAGAGCCGTGATCAAAACAGGACGCAATCTGACTGAACAACCCTTTAAAATAGCCTCTCTTTTGTCTATCCCTTTTCGCCACAGCTGGTTGATGTAATCGACCATAACAATTCCATTATTGACCGCAATCCCTGCGAGTATGATAAATCCAATGAGGGAGACGAGGCTTATTGTGTTTCCGGTTACCAGTAAGCCTATCACCACTCCGATAAGTCCTAATGGAATGGTAAACATAATGATAAGTGGATGAAGGAAAGACTCAAATTGAGAAGCCATGATCATGTAAACAAGCAGAGTTGCCAGAAGAAAAACACCTATCATAATAAGAAAAGTCTCCTGCATATCTTCATACTGGCCTCCGTATTCAATGAAATATCCCGTGGGGAGGGCTCTTTCCAAACCGGCAAGGTTGTCTTTTATGTCTTCCATAATACTGCCCAGGTCTCTCCCGGCAATGTTCGCGTTGATCGTAACCACACGTCCCTGGTTTTCCCTGTTTATTTCAATAGGCCCTTCACTTTCCGTTATTTGAGCGACCTGGCTGAGCTTTATCATGTTGCTCATAGAAGTCATTATGGGAATATTCCTGATGTCGCTCAGGTCATCTCTGTATTTTTCTTGAAGCCTGACCCTTACATCAAATTCATCATCTTCTTCCCTGTATTGCGTGGCCACTTTTCCCAAGGATAGCGTCTGTACTGTGTTTCCTATTTGAGCGACTGACAATCCCATCCGGGCTGCTTTTTCCCTGTCAATTTTAATTCTATACTCGGGCTTTCCCTCTTCCAAAGAATGCCTGACGTCTCTCAATCCCTCGACATCCTTTACTCTGCTGACAATGTTATCCGCTGTTCCTTTCAGTCTGGATAAATCCTTCCCGAATACTTTTATTTCAATGGGAGATTCAGAACTTCCTGTCATCATCTGGCTCATATCAATGGCTTCAAATTCCACTCCTTTGTACTGTGGAAGTTTTCCTCTTATTTTTTCAAGTACCTCCAGATCCGAGAGATCTCTCTCTTCCTGTTCCTTTAATCCGACCCATAAGAGAGCCTCGTGAACTCCGGAAGCCGCGAATCCCGAGGCCGCATCCGAAGCATCCTCTTCAGACATACTCCCAACTTGAGCCGAGACGATATCAACCTCAGGTTCATTGAGCAGGATATCTTCAGCCAGAGAAGTCACCCGGTCTGTCTCTTCAAGGGATGTCCCGATAGGCATCTTGACCTTAATAAGGAGCATGTCCTGGTCTGAACTGGGCATGAATTCAGTTCCAATAAAAGGGACCAGTGCAAACGAAAGCAAAAGCAGCACAACAGCTCCACCTAAGACTTTACCTCTGTGCCGGAGTGCTTTGTGCAGGGTGTTCTCATAAAAATCTCTTAATATGGAAAATAATTTTTTCTTAGACTTTTCCTGTTCTCTTTTCCTTCTCAGTTTGAATATATAGGAAGCCAGCATAGGAACAATGGTGAGAGCCACAAAAAGCGAGGCGATCAATGAGAAAGCAATGGCCAGTGCCAGGCTTCTGGTCAACTTTCCGGTTATCCCTGAAGCAAAAACCATTGGGAAAAAGACAGCAATGGTGGTCAACGTAGAAGCTGTGATGGCCATTCCCACTTCAGATGCCCCAATTTTTGAAGCCTCTTTTCTATCCTTGCCTTCTTCAAGATGGCGGAATATATTTTCAATAACCACAATGGCATTGTCCACCAGCATGCCTATTCCCAAAGCAAGACCTCCCAGTGTAAGAAGGTTTAAAGTGTAGCCTGCGGCATATAGAGCTATAAAGGTGGCAATGACTGATAAAGGAATGGCCACAGCAATCGTGACTGTGGGACGCCAATTGCCAAGGAAAACAAATATGAAAAATATGGCCAAGATTCCCCCTGCCAGGGCATTTCCTCCGGTCTTTCGAATCACACCCTGGATCATATCAGCCTGATCCATGGCAGCATAGAATTCGACTCCCTCAGGAAGAGTCCTTTTTATCTCCTCAAGCTCCTTTTTGACCGCTTCAGCTGCAGTGACTGTATTGGCCCCGGACCTTTTACTAATGAAAAGATAAACTCCATTTTCTTTTTGAATACGGGCACGGTAACGGGGCTCTTTTAGGGTGTCCTTTACCTCAGCCACATCCTCCAGATAAATGGGCTCTCCTGTCTGGGTGCTGCCCACAACAGTCCTTCTGATATCATCAAGATTTTCAAATTCACCCAGAGTTCTAACGAGAAATTCAGAATGCCTTTCCACAATATAGCCAGCCGGAAGATTCAGGTTCTCCATTCTTAAAGCCTGGATGATCTGCTCTGATGACAGCATGCGGCTTTCCATAGCTGTTCTGTCCAGATCCACCAGTATCTCCCTTATATCCGTGGAGTAGACCCGGGCGGAAGCCACTCCTTGGATCCTTTCCAACCGCGGGGTTACCTCCTCATCAAAAAGTTCCTTGAGCTCATAGGTCGGCATCGGAGAAGTGACCCCCCAAAATATAATGGGCATCTGGGAGATATCAAACTTCACAACCAGAGGATCAGAAGCATCTTCAGGAAGATAGGCCTGATAAAGTCCTATCTGATCTCTGATATCCTGAGCCGCAAAGTCCAGATTGGTCCCCCATTCAAAGTCCACCATGACCACTGATACCCCCTCTGACGTCACTGAATTCACATTTTTAACCCTGCTCACTGAATTGATGACCTGCTCCAGGGGAATGGTAATGGTATTCTCAATATCTTCTGGCGATACTCCGCTATAAGTGGTGACAACGGAAACTGTAGGATATTCAAGATCCGGGAAAAAATCCAATCCCAATCTGGTGAATGAAAGCATTCCCAGGACGACCAGTATCAGAGCCAGCATTATGGTGGTGACTCTTCTGTTCACAGAAAATTCTGGTAATTTCATTTTAGTACCTCACTGACTTCAATCTCAGCACCATCTTCAAGACCATAATTGCCCTCCACAATAACTGATTCTCCTTCATCCAATCCCTGAAGAACCTCCAAAAGGTTGGTGTTCTGGAGCCCTATGATAATTTTTTTCCTTACGGCCCTGCCATCCTCAGCCACAAACACATAACTGTCTTCCACAACTGCATTTTGAGGGATGACCAAAGCATCTTCATGAGTGCTCACTTCTAACACAAGCTCACCGAAAACATTGGGCCTTAATAAAAGTTCCGGATTTTGGACCTGAACCTCCACACCAAATTTTTTACTTGCAGGGTCAGCAGCCATATTGACCACCGACACATTTCCGGGGAAGACCTTATCAGGAAACGTCGTGACTATAAGGCTGGCTTTCTGGCCTTTTTTAATCCGGACTACATCTTCATGAGAAACCTGTACTTTTATCTTTACTACGGAAAAATCCACTAAAGTTAAAACTCCGCTGGCTGTTGAATAGCCTCCACTCATCATGGGATTGATGATATCCCCGACCTCGGCATTTCTAGAGGCTATGACTCCGTTAAATGGGGCTGTCATTATAGAGACATCCAGATTATGCTCAGCCAGATCAAGAGCCGCCTTTGACTGTTTCAGCTGGGCTTCAGCCGATTCAAAAGCCAGCTTGACTTTTTCATACTGCTGTTCGGATACGGCATTTTCATTCCGCAGCCTTTCCATTCTTTCCATGTTTCTGCGGGCATCGTTGTAATTAGCCTGTGCCACTGCCATTCCTGCTTCCGCCTGCTGGAGTTGAAGGCGGACTGTTCTTGTATCCATTTCCGCAAGAACATCTCCCTTCCTAACCCTGTCTCCCTCTTCTACATTGATCTTTGCTATTTTCCCGCTCACTTCAGGTGTGATAACGATTTTTTCTCTTGCTTCTATGAGGCCTGTGTAATATATTTTTTCAGAGATTTGCTGCCTTTTCACCTCAGTGACCTTGACCGGAGCCGCTCCTCTCACTACCTCTTCACTTCCTTCTTCCTGAACTTTGGCATTACAAGCAAATAAGAAAAAAGCAGCTAAAACCAGAATAAAAATTTTTGATATGATTTGTGTTTTCAATTGAATTCTCCCGAATGATTGAAATTCCTGTTCTCTTTTATTTTCCTTTGCCTTTTTATTCATTTCTGTCCACTCCCGACGCCTTATCCAATTCTGCACGTGCAACCGAATAGTCATAAAGTGCCTGGGAATAATTTGTCTTTGCCTGGGCCAATGCGGTCTGTGCCTGCTGTACATCCAGGATTGTGACAAGGCCTTCATTATAGTTTAACTCCGCAATACGCAGGCTTTCTTGAGCCTGTTCCACATTTTTTTCCTGTGAAAGCAGGGACTGCTCAGCCTCTTTGATTTTTAAGACCGCCTGCATTACTTCAAACTTCAGCATCTCAATAAGTCCTTCCTGAGTCAGCTCCAGCTCTTTGATCACAGCCTTGGATTTGGCTGCCTTGGCTGAAGATGATAATCCGTTAAAAACGGGTATGCTTAAAACCAGATTGAGCGAATAATAGTTCTGCCATGTGTCATCTTTGAAATTGAATTGATCCGCCCAGTAATTATACTGGCCAGAAACAGCAACGGATGGGAGCCCCGAAGCTCTGGCCATCTTCAGCCCTTCTCCTGCAATTCTCTTTTGAAAGTTAAGCTGCTTTAATTCAGGCCTGTTGCTCAAAGCTTTGGTTATACACTCTTCAAGGTCTATTTCTGAAGGAATGTATTCCAGCCTTCCTTCAGCTTCTATTTCACTTGAAAGATCCAATCCAAGAATTGTCTTCAAATTGAGCTTGGCTATTTCCAGATTATTTTTTGCTTTGATCAATTGAGGCTGTAAATTGGCCAACCTCACTTCTGAGCGGAGCAGGTCAAACTGAGAAGCCATTCCCACTTCATAATGGATCTTTACATTTTCATAGAAATCTTCAGCATCCTTTACCGAACCCTGGGCAACCTCAACAAAATGCTCAGCTAACAGAATCCCAAAGAAGGCCTGTTTTGTATTGAAAACCGTACTCTGCCGGGACTGCCTCAGTTCTTGTTTTGACGACTTCAGATTATAATCTGCCTGTTTATAGCCGGAAACCAATTGTCCTCCCGTGTAGAGAGGCATTGATAATGCAAAGGTGAACTGATAATCACGTGTGAAGTCAATCTCCACTCTCTGGGGTGGTTCTCCCGGTACCATGGACGGGAACTCAAGCTCCATCACTTTTTCATTCAGGGTTCTCTGGCCCTGCCCGTTAAGCGAGGGGAAAAAGGCGGAGACGGCTTCTCTCACTCCGGACCTTGCTGCATCCACTCTTTGCCCAGTGGCAAGATGCTGGGGATTTTGCTTAAGAGCCAATGCAACGCTCTCTTCTAAAGTCAGTTTTAATTTTTCCTGAGAAAAACCCAGGCTTCCTGTATAAAGAACAAAACTGACGATTATGAGTGTTTTCGCTGCTTTCTTCATGTAATTCTCCTTTAAAACGTTCCCAGTCTATTTTCTTTTTATTCCGTTTATAAAAATATCACTGATCAATTCAGTGTTTTTCTCAATTGAATATTCCTTTCTCCCGCTAAAACCTTGAAAATGGAATCCCCTTACCATAGAATTCAGAAGGAACGTGGCTTCTCTTGGATCCGTTTTTCTGAATTCACCTGAGGAAATCCCCTCTTTAATAACTTTGCACATCTGATTGAAAATTTCCTCAAAAAGGGTCTCTAAATCTTCAGGCACCTTTTTCTTTTTAAAATGATGGAAAAAATGACCGCCTTTTTCCACACTCACGAATTTTTTCATAAGATCTCTTTCCACCAAGAAGACTCGGGCCAGGTTCTTTTTTTTCTGAAAATAACTGAGGATTGAATGGATGATTTTCTTTATTTTCTGCTCTGCTGAAATATTTTCTTTTATGATATTCATCATTTTATCACTGTATTCACTCATTGAATCCTTTACTATATGGATCAATATATCCAGTTTGCCATCAAAATATCTGTAAACAGTGGCTTTGGAAAATTGAGCCTCGGCAGCAATATCATCCATGGATGTCTTTCTATATCCGTTTTTCACAAACAGCTTCTCTGCGACATCAAGGATATTTCCTCTGTTTTCCAGCCTTCTTTTTAATTCTCTTTTTTTTCTTAAATCAAAATCGCTCATTTTGATACCTCATAGTTTGCTGACTAAACTTATTAGTTTAATCATAAAACAAGCCGTGTAGTATAGCAGTGGTTCGCCTCTATGTCAAGGCGAAGATGAAAATATTTTGATCAGGCTCTCGGATGGTATTTATCATACACCATTTTCAGCCTCTTCCGGCTCACATGAGTGTAGATTTGAGTCGTTGTTATCTGACTGTGGCCAAGCATGGACTGAACAGACCTGAGGTCTGCGCCTCTTTCCAGCATATGAGTGGCAAAAGAATGTCTGAGAATATGAGGGCTTACATTTTCTTCAAGACCGGCTTTTTCAGCGTATCTTTTTAAAATCTTCCATAAGCCCTGTCTGGTAAAGGGCTTCCCGTGCTGGCTTAAAAAGACAAATTCGCTCTTTCTTTTTAAAAGCTTGGGACGCGAGAATTCAAGATACTTCCTTAACGCCAGCACAGCAGAACCGCCTATAGGAACGACTCTTTGTTTGTCTCCCTTTCCCCTGCATATCAAAAAACCATCCTTAAAATTCAAAGCATTCAGTTCCAGCTGAACCAACTCCGACACTCTTAAACCCGTGGCATATAAAAGTTCCATCATAGACTTATCCCTTATGCCACGGACTTTTTCTTCATCAGGTTGATTCAAAAGACGTTCCACTTCACTCACCTTGAGCACTTGCGGAAGATACAGCCAGGCTTTTGGAGAGCTTATGTTCTCAACCGGGTTTGTTTTTACAGCCCTGTCCAGCACAAGAAACCTGTAAAAAGTTCTTATGGATGAAATTATCCTTGCTGTGGAACGGGGAGAAAGTCCGGAACGGCTCAACCCGTGGATAAATTCCGTGACGTCCTGTTCTTTTGCTTTGAGATAGCCGATCTTCTTTTTTTTAAGAAAAGTGAAATACTTTCCCAAATCCCGGGAATAAGAAACAACCGTGTTTTGAGAGAGACCTTTCTCAACGGAAAGAAATTCAACAAACGCTTTTAAGGCATTACTGCGGGAACTAAAGATTTGACTCATGTTAGGTAAGGATTGGAGTCCTTTTCAAAGCCAACGTTTGTGGAAGGACCATGTCCTGGGAGAACCAGTGTGTTCGCAGGAAGACTGAAAATTTTATTTTTTATTGACTCTTTAAGCTTATCCCAGGAGCCTCCGGGAAGATCGGTCCTGCCCACTCCTCCCCGGAACAACGTATCCCCGGAGAGTATGAACCCATCACCCAACAGACTGATGCTTCCTGGTGAATGACCCGGCGTGTGAAGCACTTCGAGATGAGAGCCGCCTAACTCGATGGTATCCCCCTCTTTGAGAAATCCGTCCGGAGGAGGAGATTTTTGCGCACCGATCATAAGTCCGAATCCTGACTGAAGAGCATTCTTCAGCAGTTTTAAATCAGCTTCATGTATATACAGGGGAATATCAAATTCCTCTTTGATGGTCTTGTTCGCTCCGATATGATCCACGTGGCCATGTGTGTTGACTATCATTACAGGTCTCAGGTTTTTTGTCTTGACTCCCTTTATTATTTTATCTGGTTCAGCTCCCGGGTCAACGATGACACATTCTGAATTATCCACAGAATAGACAAGGAAACAATTTGTTTCCAGGGGCCCGACCACGATCCATTCAATTTTCACGATATCTCTATATTATTAGAGAGCAAGGATGGAGTCAAGAAGGCTGATTCTTCAATGCCGTCACATACATATTCTCTAACCCTCACCATATTCCTTTTCTTTGACTTATGAAGCGGCTTGACCATACCCAAGTGATATCTATATAATCCCTTATAATGCAACAAGAAGACTGGCAGCTCAAGCTCGTTAACAAATCCCTTAAAAAAAAGGAAAAAATCAGTCTCATAAACAAACATCTAAAGGTGAATCCTCATGACCGCCTGTTAGATCTTGGATGCGCTCAGGGCATCCTCAGTTACTTTCTCAGGAAAAAAGGAGGGTTTTGGATAAGCGCGGATCAAGATTTTGTAAATGTTCAATCCAGTAAAAAAATCCTCAAAAAAAACCTCATTCAATTGGAGCCCGGGCCCCTTCCGTTTAAAGATGAATCACTTGATAAAGTGGTGTGTCTTGACTATTTGGAACATCTCGAAGATGACCAGATGTGTGTGAATGAGATATGCAGGGTGCTTAAAAAACAGGGTGAATTCATCGCAGCGACTCCAAGAACAGGAAAAATTTTCCTCCTTAATTACCTCCGTCCTCTTCTGGGGATGAAGCTGGAATTTTACGGCCATAAAAGAGAGGGATATTCTTTAAAAGGATTAAAAACTCTTATTGAAAAAGCTGACCTCCGATTCATAAAACACAGCTCTTTTTCCGGATTTCTCACAGAGCTCATTGAGCTTCTGCTCAACTTCCTGTACATAAAGTTGTTCTTGTCAAAAAAATCCCTCAAATTGAGAGACGGAAACATACGGCCCTCCACTTCAAGCGAGTTCGCCTCGAGTAAAAAAGCATTCGGTCTCTACTCGCTGATCTACCCCCTAATCTGGCTTCTTACGCGAATAGATAAAATATTCTTTTTCCAGAGGGGATACGGCATCATGGTATGGGCCAAAAAAAAATAATATTAGAGCTGCATTATACTTTTAACATTTTATCACTGATAACTCTCGATTTGACCTCTATCCTGGGTTATTCACAAGTCAAGCTCGCTGCAGATGCGAGGCGCAGGTCATCCAAACATCTCATAAGTCAATCAGCTATGTATCCTGCCCTATGGGTGATCCTGAAGCGGCCTGTTTTGACTTTCACTTCTATCTTGTGGAACTTATTATCCGCTTTGTAATCTTTGGGAGTGTAGTAGAGAAGATAATAGTTTTCAGATGCGGCTGAAGCACGCTTGAAGGCCAAGAAAGCGTTAGCTGAGACATAGGTTTCGCCCCCTGTGGTTTTGGCGATTTCATAAAAAGCACTGAATACATCCATGGAGATGTCAGAGAAAGACATATGCAATCCCCCCATCTGTTCAATATCGAGCGTACCTACCAACTCCTTTGTTAAGAAGATAAAATGAGTGGTTATTTCAGAATCAGCAAAGATTTGCTTTATTTTATTTATATCAAACGGGATGCTTTCAAGCGTCTCCAGTTCCTCAATTTCTGTAGGCACGGGAATCTCCTCTTTTTGATAGAAAAGAAAGATATGCTTCTGCCCTTGAATGTGCTTAAGAAAATTTGAAACATTTTCCATTTTATGTTCATCAAAATATTTATAATCTCTAAGCCTTTTGAACATATCTTGAACGAGCATTAGGCTTGTTCTTCCTGTCAGACCTTCAAAAGAAATGATATCCCGCATAAGACTCTTGTATCCCATATTTCCTTCTATGATGTCTTTCCTTAAAAGGCTCTTCAATTGACTGCCGATCCGGTCTTTGGGCATCTGCTTCAAAGCTCTTTCACTCAGATTATAGGATTTGACAGGGCTTGTTACGATCAAGTAATCTCCAGGTTGATAAACCGTATCGAAAAAATAATCGATCAAATCATTGATCCGGGGAAGCCAGTTAATGACTTCGAATACAAGTACGAAACACCTCGAAACCTCGGGAACAGGGATTTTTTCTATCTGCGCTGCCTTTTCTTTTCTCTGGACCTCTGTCTTTGTTATGAGATAAACCGCTTCGATCTTTTGTAAAATCCCATCTTCGTAGACTTCAAAATCCTCAATGGTCAGACTGTCTATGAAGGCATCTCCTTTATAGACACGGACAGGGACTTCGATGTTGATGGCCACCGCTTCATGCTGGATATTTTGGAACCCGATATTAAAAACCAATAATAATAAGACGTTTATATATACTACGAATTTCATACTATTCATATAGGTTTCTCTTTGTGTTTATATAACGGTCAGATTTCTATCCAAATCTGCTTATGCTACTTCTAAATGGAATTATATCATTCTTTTTGAAATTATTACCAAGGGCAGTAACGATCAGCTGCAGTACAGTCATTATAATCATAGGAACCATCAGAACATTCATAATACCATCCTTGTTTACAAACACTTATCACACATTGATAAGTATAAAATGCGACATATGAACAATCAAGTGGACGGCAAGCCTTCCAACATACCATCATCGTTTCTGCCTCACAAAGATCACTTGCTATATAACAGGCTCCCGCAGCCTCTACTGTAAATGCCAGGTTAATAATGGTGAGGAATATTAAAGTGACAAGAAGTAAGATATCTAGCATTTTAGTAAATTTTTTCATGTTTACCTCCCCTCATTTTAATTAAATTAATTTTAAACTTAATTCCAATTTTAATAAGTCCTATAGATATATATTATTGATTTTTCATTATTTATCCCAAAATAGTTACCTTTACTATCACATGCTTCTACAATTCTGTTAGATTTGTATTCAGGATTTAAGATTTTTAAGGTATCTACAAATTGACCCGTACTTCTAAATCTATAAATTTCCGGTTCATTTATAGCTTTATTAAAATAGACTAAATTAAGCAAATTTTTATTATCTAAAAATGCAGCACCAAAACAATTTATCCAACCTCCTTTTTTCTTTACAGTATTATATCTTTTTATCAAATCTTCAGAAATTCTGGGATTATAAGCTTTAAATAGAAGCTCAAGTATATTTCTATCATTATAATGAAATACCAAAAGGGAATTATTTAGGATAATATAATAGTGGTTATTAGGCGCCATAACTTTAAGTACACTTCTGAATGATGGTGGATATAATAATATCCTTTTTAGAATAGGTTTGGAAGGCTTTTCTAATGGAAAGTAGTGGTTAAATTTAATATTTAAGAAAGATTGTAAGAAGTTAAAGTCAGATCCGTAAATATCGATAATTTCAAATCCACTTCCTGATAGCAAATAAATTTCACCTCTAGAATTAACTACAGGAATATCAAATGGATTACTTTCCAGATGAATTTCTCTTATAAAGTTACCCTCTGGAGAAAATATACAAATTTTAAGGCCTCTATTGTCTGATATATATATTTTCCCATCATTTCCTGAATTGATTCCTAATATACCTATGAACTCTCCAAGACCTTGTCCAGAATCTCCAAATGACAAGATAAATTCCTGTTTATTATCAAATTTAAATACTTTATGGAGAGTAGAATCAGCAACATATAAATTATCGTTCCTATCAATGCAAAGATCTGTAATATTTACAAAATAATTATCTCTATTATCAGATGAATTTAATTCAATTTTCTTACATAGTCGAAGATAAGTAATATTTTTGTTCTTAGATTCTGGATGTTCAATTATAGATACATTAATTTCTTCTGATATCATTAAATCTTTTAATACAATCTCATTTAATTGAATATCAGATGGCCCTGAGCTTGTTTCTTTACAACCTTGAAATATCATTAAAATACAAATAAGAAAAAAATAACGAATACTTTTCATTTCGCTTTTTTCAGGAATTCCGGATTTAACTTTTTTGAATTTCTTAAACTTTCGGCAAAAATAACTTTCCCATTTTTATTAATAATAAATGTCCTTGGATCAACCTCAAGATTAAAAAGAGAATAATAGTCCTCCTCTACATCACTAGCTATAGGTTTTATCACTCCTATAGAAAAAGGATATTCATTCCAATTATTTAGATAAGCAAATTGCTTAATTACATATTTATTGTTCCCCTTTCCAAATAATATAATTACATTATTATCCTTGTTTCTTAAAGTGAATTCCTTAAGAAGCTCAATCCTTAATCCTTCATCGCAACCTGCACAAATTGATGTATATAATGTTAAAATAGTTTTTTTCCTGCGAATTTGATTAGCTAAATTGTATTCCTTATTTTTAAATACATCTTCATAAAAAATATAATTCATTTTTGAAAAAAATTCAGGAGAATCTTCAAGAGATTGAAACGATGTCTCATTGGAAATCCATTTAAGAACTTCTCTATAAACTAGGGGTTTATCGAAGTTTATAGAGGTAGACAGTTTGAATTTTATTCTAAAATCCCTGCCTATTATAATAATATCATCTGGAGCTGAATTAAGGCTATAAGAAATCCTTCCAAAATCATTAACAACAGGAGCATAAAGATGACAGATTTTTCTAATTTTGTTTTCATCATATTCACCATAAGAATGCACAAAAAACAAATATACACCATATTTTTTAAATTTATTAAACATATGATCTAGATAAACAAGAGAAGATAAATCTTTTTTATAAAACCTACTAAATTTTATTATTATGACATTTCCGATCATATCATCTAAATGAATTACATTGCCATCAGTCGTTGTCATAGTTATTTCTGGACATAAAGTATTGTAAAAATCAGAATTTTTTTGTGTCTCTCTCTTAATCAATCGACCATTATCTGAATCCGATTCTGAATAAATTAATTTTTTTGATACTCTATTAGAGGAATATATTATATTAAAAAAAATAATAATTAA
>CAZUXT010000046.1:0-21119 GCA_964624145.1 uncultured Eubacteriales bacterium
TTTTTTCTAATTCTTTAACCCCTTTTTCTGCAACTCGGATAGGATCTTTTTCAAGATTTCCTTCCTTTACAGATTTCATGGCTTTCAAAATAGCATTGATAATCTTTTGACGATCAAAAAGAACCACTCGGCCATCTCTTTTTTTGACTTTTTTAATTTTTTCTTTACCGTCCATAGACACACATCCTTTAAATAGAAATCTAAGACTTAAATTTAGTCCTGCATCATCTATAGAAGAAGCTGTTTCCTCTTATATTCTATTCTTTAGAATACACTAGAAAAAGAAATGAGGAAAAACAGTCATTATTTTTTTCATCATTAATTTACAGAAGTTCTTAAAATGTCCGTCATCATTGATTTTCGGATTATTGTTTGAGCGAGATACATTAGTAGTCGTGAGGGATGCCTTTCATGTGTAAAAGAAGATGTTCGTAATCTTCCATTTCTTCAAGCCAGCCATAATTTGCATCAGATTTTGTATCCAGGTCTTTTATATATGGTTTGATATCAAGGATCGGAGTTCCATCGAATACATCCATGCCAGAGGTTGTGATCTCATTTTTTATGATTTGTTTAATACGAACAATACTGAGACCAAGGGGATTCGGTCGAACAGGTGATCGGCTGGCAAATACCCCTACTTTTAATCCTCCCGTCCAAGGAGGAGAAACCCTCATTGACAATTTTTGCTTTATAAGATGAGTGTAATAAAGAATATAAATATAGCGAAAATCAGAAAGTTTATAGAGTCCCTTTGCATATTGGGGTTTAATAACTATCCGGAAATTTCCCCCGTCATTTTCCACTGGTTGATAGGGAGCATAATCGACATAAGGAGTATGAATGATACCTATGCTTTCAAATTTTATTTTTCCGGCTCCCTCTCTTTTAGGTAACATAAATTCATAAAAAGTATCATTGCAATCTATTATACATCTTTTGTGGTGATAAACAAACAGCTTTCTAGAAATTAAATAATGAGATAGATTTTATTATAAAGCAGGGCTGGATAGATACAGATGAGAACTTTAGGTTTCCTTATTATTCTGGAATTTCATCCAATTCTACGTACTTTACCAGAAGGTCTTCTTCATTAAGCAGAATATACTTTTTCCCTTCAATTTTCACTTCAGTACCGCTGAATTCTTTAAAAATCACATGGTCACCCACGGCGATTTCTTCTGGAGCATCCTTGGCCACAGCAATAATTTTTCCTTCATTAGCCTTCTTTTTAGATGTATCCGGAAGGTATATACCGTGGTGTGTTTCTTCTTTAGCTTTTATAGGTTTTACTAAAATCCGTCCTTTGATTGGTTCTAATTTCATCTCATAACCTCCTGATTAAAGTGAAAGAAGCCGGTCAATCTTTGCCTTATTAAATCCTACCACTAAGTGGCCATTGATATCAATTTGAGGGACAGCCATTTGACCAGAGCGTCGAGCAAGTCGTTCAGCGGCATATTGATCCCGAGATATATCCACTTCTCTAAAGGGAACACCCTGCCGTTTTAAATAATTCTTTGCTGTCCCGCAGGCAGGACAACCCGGACCTACATAGACGATCACTCTAAGAGAACCTGTTTTTTTACCCTTTTTTTGACGTGAGGAATGGATTCCTGAAATAGCGTAAGAGTAGTATTTTGAATTTTCAACTCCTTCTATCTTTCTAGTCACTTTACCGTTCTGTATGGCCAGAACTGTGGGAACATTTTTGACTCCAAATTGTTTGTGTATCCCTGATACTTTTTGAACGTCAATAATGTAGACTGGCACTTGTTTATTTTCTTTGCTAAACTCCTTGATTTCAGAGAGAGAACGTTTTGCGGCTGAGGAAAAATCACCGTAAAAAAACAGCATAAAAAAATTTTTATTTTTCTTTTTTACTTTTTCAAAGTCTTTTTCTTCTTTTAGCCATTCAATCATTTTAATGGAATTTTTTTATACTATCGATTAACTATCTTTTTATTTTTTCTTTTATAAAGATTGATAATAAGGAAAAAAGACATGTGTGTCAATAGGTCACATTTGCCAGGAATTAACTAAAAGATTTTACGGATTGCATCTGAAGTTTAAGATCAGTTTTAGGATTTTCTTTTATAAAAATTTGGAGGACTTTACGAGAGGAGTATAATTATATTTTAGGAATAAAACAAATTTTTGACATGAAATATTTTTGAGAGACAGGAATTCATTATGATTGATGCAGCTATGAATATAATTAAGATTGGCAAATGTCATATTAGGAGGTGTTTCAAATGAATAAAATAAAGCTTGGTGTGAAATGGTTGGATAATTTAATGCCTGAAGGGATTTTAGTGGATTCTTCGACCATAATTTCTGGACCCGGAGGATCAGGAAAGCCCTTAATCGGGAATCATTTTGCTGCAGCCTGGTTGAAATCAGGCGGAAGCGTTGTGTTCATGTCGCTCCAATATCCCAACAAAGATTTTGTTGTCACCAGCCTAAAAGAGGTAACGAAAATTGATTTATCTCATTATAGAAGTAATTCCTATTTCATTCAGTTGGATGCGGCTATTAGTGGAATGAATGAAGTGAGTCCTAATGAAATCAAAGCTAATATGGTAAAACCAGATATATGGGTTAAGACAATCGAAACAGCATCCACATTTCTTCCTAAAGAAGAACCTGGTATTTTGGTTTTTGGCTCTGCCTTAAATCTCCTGCTCTTTTCTCCTACTTATGAGAAGCAGATATTGAATCAAATGATCGATACAATAGCTAATGATAAGACCCGGACTTACCTTTTCTCCACAAGTACATCAACAAAGAAAAAAGAAATCGAAAATTTGGAAAGGGCCGCAGATAATATGATCATGACCCGAAGTGAAAATGAGCCATTTAGACTATTCATGAATATTGTTAGACTTAAAGATCTGCCATATAAAACAGGAGAAATTGAAGTGCCCATTCCTTCCGGAGTTCTTATGGGTGTAAAAAAAGTAGCTGATTATAGCCGGAAAAGAGTCATCCCGACTATCTCTAAGATTTAAAGTAAAGAGAAATATTATGTTTAAGTTTTTGCTGGGAGTTTTCTCATATAATATTGATTGTCTTCATATTTGATTTCTATCATTCTATTTTCTTTGATCAATTTTTCAACAACATTCCAATCTTTCCGGGCTTTAATTAAAAAATTATTGACTCCTTCTTTCCTCATAGGATGGACTGAAGTAATGCTCAGCAAATCTTTCTCCACATCTCCTGTATAGGCAAAAGCGTTTCCTTCATAACCGATAAGATACTCGACATCAATGTTTTTCTTTTTGAAAATCTGGTAAGCTGAATTGATGGCAAATTCAGATGCTGATTTTACCCAATTTTCTGCGGGGGGTCTAGTGGGAATGGAAATATAGCTTATTTTCGGATTCAATCCAGCTATGAAATCAGCATCCTGATCAATTTTTTCCGTTTGGTCGTTGATACCCTGAACAAGCATTGTTTCAGTGGTGAGATCTCCCTTAAAAAGAGAAGAAAATTCCAATATCCCGTCTAAGATTTTTCCAAATTTAAGCTCTCCATGAGCTCTATTCACTTTTTTCCATGTCTCCTTATCCACAGCATCGATCTTTAAGGAAACCCAATCAGCCTTTTTTAAATCCTCTTGAACATCGAGGTCCCAAATAAGAGAGGCATTGGTGATCACAGCAATTTTAAAACCTAATTTTTGGAGAAGTTCTATTTCTCTTCCTAAATGAATATCCAGTGTGGGTTCACCATCAGGGACAAAGGTGAGGTAATCTATAGACTCCTCATTTTCTTTAGCCCTTTGGATTTTTTCCTTTACAGCCTCGAGGAGAGTTTCTGGATTATAAAAAGGCTTCCTTTCGATCTGCAACTTAAGAGTTCTTCCAAGCTGGCAATAAATACAGGAATAAGTACATATTTTTGGGGGAATGTTATTGACACCGATACTTTTCCCCAGACGCCTTGAGGGTACAGGTCCAAATGCTATCATCTGATTTTCATCAACCATGTCTTAGCTCCTCAGTTTTATGAATCCAGCCACTTTTTCCGGTGATAAACAGCATCCCAGAATAGATATTCATATCGGCTCGCATTGGCAAACACTTCTTTTAGTTTATGGTAGGGAAAATCTTTCCCCGCTTCATTGACCAAATCTTTAATCTTTTCCACCAGATGGAGATAGGATTCAGTAAGATAAGCATAGGCCCAATCTTTGTACAATTGGTTTTTATTACTTGTCAACTTATCTTTTTGATGTTCTGCGATTTCAGCATAGGACCAGAAGCAAGGAAGAACAGCGGTGATAGCTTCAGGATAAGATTGCAGGGAACTTGTGGAGAGAAGGAAACTGCTGTATGATAAACTAACCGGTATAGGCTCCACTTCTGCCGCGTCCTGGACGGTGTAGCCAATTCGGTCTAAAAAATCCTTATATCCTTCAAATTCACTTTTTGCTTCCAGCTCCAGTATGTCAGCAACCTCTCTCATAGCTCTGACTGTAGGAGCCTTGGAGACAATAATCCCAAAGTTCTTTATAGCCGTGATAAGATAATGGTAATCCTGGAGAATATAGAATTTGAATTTTTCCAGAGGCAAATCTCCTTTGTATAATTCCTTTACAAAGGGATGACAGAGGATCTTCTTCCAGATGAAATCCGTATCTTTTCTCAGCCTGTCTGATGTTTTCACGGTTTTCTCCCCTTTATGACCACAAAATCACCTCTTTTATATCCTTCTTGGGGTTTTTCTATTTCTTCATCTGTGTATTTCGGGTGTTTGGTAAGAGTTTGTACGTATTTCAAGTCGATGAAACCGGCTTCCTGCAGCAGTTTAGTGACCTCTGTAGTGGAATGCCAGCGCGTTCCTCTGATAAATTTAACCGGATAGGGATGCTTGGGTGAAATCAAAGTGTCATGTTTACCTCTGAGGTATGCCAAATCATACATCATGGAATAGGAACCTTCTCTGGGTAAAAAGGAAACCACAATATGTCCCCCTGGTCTGAGGATACGGTAGGCCTCATTGACGGCTTTTTGGGCATCCTTCACATAGCTTAAAACAGTGCTGAGAAGGACCGAGTCGAATTTTTCTTTAGGGAAAGGAATATCTTCAGCTGTTCCGATCTTTACTTTGATCCCTCTTTTTCTTGCCAATTCCGCCATGCCTTTGGCAGGTTCGACACCGTATTTGATTCCCAGTTTGGAAGCAAAAAGACCGCTTCCCACTCCGATACTCACTGAATTTTCCGGATTTGTTAAGAACTGTTTTTCTGCGAGAAGTTCTGACTCAAATATCTGTCTGTTTTTGTCAAACCACGCATCAAAGTCCTCAGCCTCTTCTTGAAAGGCAGATGGGGAAAGGGGTGTGATGTTGTGATAAAGAGGTCCGCTTCCCTTTCCAATATCACGGGGTGCGTTTTGAATGGCTCTTGTGATATAATCTTTGGCTGTTTCAATGGCACTGTGCACGTCCATCCCTTTGGATAAACAGGCGGTTATGGCTGCGGAAAATGTGCAGCCGGTTCCGTGCGTATTCTTTGTGTCAATCCTTTCTGCTTTGAAATAATCGAAATCTTTTCCGTCAAACAAAATGTCAGTAGCTTCATCTTTATCATGAAGATGCCCCCCTTTAAGAAGCACGAATTCAGGACCTTTTGCATGGATCATCTGAGCGGCTTTTTTAGCATCCTCTATATTTCCTATCCGGATGCCGCTGATCAGTTCTGCCTCATATACATTGGGAGTGAGAATGAAAGTCAAAGGCAAAAGGTCCTTTATCAGTGAAAGTTCTGCCTTTTTTTGCAGGAGGCGGTCCCCGCTTTGAGCGATCATCACAGGGTCCACCACTAACAGTTTGATCCTGTATTTCTTAATCCGGTTCGCTATCACTTCTATGATTTTTTTACTGGAAACCATTCCTGTTTTTACACTGTCAGCTCCCATATCTTCCATAACCGCATCGATCTGCTTTCCTATGATATCGGAAGGGATATCATGGACAGCGCGGACACCGAGGGTGTTCTGTGCGGTGATGGAAGTCAAAACCGACATGCCAAAGACATTGAAAGAATGAAATGTTTTCAAATCAGCCTGGATTCCTGCGCCTCCTCCTGAGTCAGAGCCTGCAATGGTAAGTGCTTTTCCTTCGTAATTCATTCTCAGCTCCTGTCTTTTTGGTTTTTACGGCTTACTCTATGAAAGCATTATAGTTCAATCCAGCTCACTATCAAAGATAAATCATCTTTTGATTCGAACTTTGTGTTGATTGTCTTGATTCGTTTCAATATAATTCATCTCTGGCTTTACCAAGTAAGACAGTGATGTAAAGAGCCTGAACTGTTCACAGTGTTTCCGGATTGCTTTGGCCTGAGCAGGGCAGGTAAATGGAGGAGGATTGATGGCAAAAATATATTTAGACGAGTATGTTCCTAAAGTATGGGAGTTGTATCTCAAACAAGCTGAGGAAGCTGTGAAAGACGGAGCCCTGTCTAAGAAGATCAAAGAGATCATAGCAGCTGCAGTTGCGATCGCCGCCCACTGCGAGCCATGTGTCAAATTGCATGTCCGGAGAGCCGTAAAAGCAGGGGCCAGTGCCAAAGAAATTACCGAGATGGCCGGAGTGGTGGTGATGCTGTGCGGTGGAACCGCAGAAATATGGGCAAGAAGGATCATTGAAAAAGAGTTAAGTTTTTTAAGAAAAGATTAAAGATTAATAGAAAATCAAGCCTGGATGGTGTTGACTTGGAATTTACTGAGGAGTAAAATAATTCGTCATAAAAAAAATGAGTAAAGTCAGAGAAGTTACTGATAAAAATTTTGTAGAAGAGGTATTAGATTCTGACATTCCCGTAGAGGTGGATTTTTGGGCTCCCTGGTGTGCTCCCTGCAATGTAATTTCCCCCATATATGAGAATCTTGTAGAAGAATACAAAGATTTTAAATTCTGCAAGATGAATGTGGATGAAAACAAGCAGACCGCTATGAAATATAGGATTATGAGCATACCTATGCAGATTTTTTTCGTCAATGGTGAAAAGGTGGGTGAAATTTTAGGTGCGGTTCCAGAGCAAACCATTCGCTCTAAAGTCGATGAAGTTCTTAATAACTATCCAGTTGATGAATTAGGAAGACTCAATAAAATTTTAACTTTATGGATTGAACATAACAAAAAATATGCCAGTAAATTAAAGGAATGGGATGAGAAATACGAAAATATGGGAGACAGAGCTGTTTACAACAGCATATTACAGACAGCACAGGAAATAGAAAATTCGAACAAGAAGTTGTCTCGACTACTCAATGAATTTTTAAAAAAGATATAAAGCAGAATCTGTTATTTTTTATTTATACCTTTTATTTCATTCTATAGATGGATGTGTATTTTTTAATTTGGATTGCGTGTGATTGAAGGAGAAAAAAAATGAAGCAAGATGACATCATGGTGATTGGGGCAGGCCCGGCTGGTCTCAGCACGTGCTTTTATGCTGATTATTATGGATTGAATACAATAATTTTTGAAGAAAAAAATTTAGGGGGAGAGGCAGCTGAGATTCCTTTTGTTGAAAATTACCCAGGTTGTGACGAGAGAATGACGGGAAAAGAACTGACCGATAGGATGATCCGGCAGTGCGAAGAGAAAAGAGGAGAAATACACCAGTTTGAAAAAGTGATGGAAATGGATCTCCAAGGAAATCAAAAGATTGTCAAAACAGATAAAGGTGAATATTCGACCGAATATTTAGTCATTGCCTCCGGAACACATCCTCAAGTCCTTGAGGTACCTGGGGAAAATCAATTTAGAGGGAGAGGAGTGAGTTATTGTGCTGTATGTGATGGAGCCTTTTTTAAAAACAAGCGTGTGGTTGTGATGGGAGGAGATAATAGAGCCGCAGAAGTCGCCGTTTTCCTTTCTGGCATAGCATCCGATACAAAACTAATTTGCCATAAAAATAAATTGTGTTCAGAGAACATCTTGGTCAAAAGTCTTGGAAAACACAATGTCGAGGTTATAGAAGGAATGGAACTGGAAGAAATCAAGGGCGAAGTAAATGTTAAGAGTATTGTACTGTCTGATAAAAAAACTCAAAACACCAAAGAAATAGAGACGGATGGAGTGTTTTTTCAGTTGGAGGGGATTCCAAACTGTCAGATAGCCAAGGAATCAGGTGTTAAGGTGAATGATGAAGGATATATCATAGTTGACGAAAAGAACAGGACAAATATCAAAAATGTGTATGCAGCAGGAG
This sequence comes from uncultured Eubacteriales bacterium, assembly GCA_964624145.1. Taxonomy (GTDB): domain Bacteria; phylum Acidobacteriota; class Aminicenantia; order Aminicenantales; family Aminicenantaceae; genus WJMT01. The sequence goes on from CAZUXT010000046.1 coordinate 8,231, forward strand.
ATGTGACTGACTGCGCGGTTAAGCTTGTGTCTACAGCTGTAGCCCATGGGGCGGCGGCTGTTTTGGATATCATAGAGCAGAATAATCAAACTTCATGAAAAATGCCTGCTGAGAAAGAAAAACGAATCGGCGTTTTTATCTGCCACTGCGGGAAAAACATCGCCGGGGGTTTGAATATAAGAGATTTGGTTGAAAGCTCAAAGCAGATAAAGGGGGTATCTTTTGTTGCCGAGAATAAGTTCTCTTGTTCTGAAGATGGGCAGCAAGATATCCAAAAAGCTATTCATGAACAGAAATTGGATAGGGTTGTTGTCGCCGCATGCTCTCCTTCTCTGCATCTTATGACTTTTCAAAGATGTGGAGAAAAAGCGGGAATAGAGCCTCAATTTGTGGATTTGGTCGATATTAGAAAGTGGACTATGCACGGAAGTCCCCAGAAAACAAATCCTGAGGAAGCGTTCGAAAAATCGAAAAGTCTTATTGAACTTGCTGTAAAAAGGATGAGATTGAAGCGGCTCATTCCTATGGCAGAAATAAAAGCCGAACAATCGATTTTGGTGATAGGAGGAGGAGTTGCTGGTCTGGAAGCTGGATTGGATTTAGCGGACAAAGGATATAATGTTTATATTGTGGAGAGACTCCCCACAATCGGGGGAAAGATGGCTTTGCTTTATAAAGTCTTTCCTACCAATGACTGCGCTCCTTGTATCCTAGCGCCTAAAACAGCCTACGCAAACATACACCCTAATATTACTTTACTCACAAATTCAGAAGTAAAAAGCGTATCCGGTCATGTGGGGAATTTCAATGTCAATATCCTTCAGAATCCCAGGTATATAGACTTGGATAAATGCACTGGATGCGGGGAATGTGTTGAAAAATGTCCTATCAAGGTAAAAGATGAGGTGTTTTCAGCCGGATTAGGAGAAAGGAAAGCTATTTACATCCCTTATGACCAGTCCATTCCTAAAAAAGCGGTTATTGATGCAGAGAACTGCCTTTATTTTCAAAAAGGAGTCTGCCGTTTGTGTGAAAAGCAGTGCCCCACGGATGCCATCAATTTTGATCAGAAAGCAAATTCAGTGGAGATCAAAGTGGGGGCGATCATTGCCGCGACTGGTTTTGATGAATATGATCCGTCCCCTAAAAGCGAATATGGATACGGCCGCTACAGCAATGTCATTACCCAATTTCAGTTGGCGAGGCTTTTAGATATAGATGGTCCAACCAATGGCCAGCTTTTAAGACCGAGTGATGGGAAAGAGCCGAAAAGAATTGTAATGATTCAATGTGTGGGTTCCCGAGACGAGAAAGCCAATCCTTATTGTTCCAATATTTGTTGTATGTATGCTTTAAAGCATGCACAGATCATTAAGGAGATGGTTTTACCCAAAGCTGAGATCTTCATTTGTTTTATAGACATGAGGACTGTAGGAAAAGGCTTTGAGGAATATTACAGAAGAACCAGAGAGTTGGGAGTCCTTTTCATCCGGGCAAGACCGAGTGAGATTGTTCAGAACACGGAAACAAAAAATCTTTATATGAAAGTGGACGACCCTGAGATTGGAAGACTTCTAAAATTGGATGCCGATTTGGTTGTTTTGTCCTGCGCTACGGTTCCTTCCTCAGGTACCCAAGAACTTTCTCAGATCTTAGGTGTCAAGCTGGATGAATATGGGTTTTTTAAAGAAATGCATCCTAAACTACGTCCGGTCGAAACAAATGTTCGTGGGATTTATATATGCGGTTCTGCTCAGGGTCCCAAAGATATTCCTGACTCTATTGTTCAAGCCAAGGCAGCGGCTTCTTGTGCTGATAGTGAATTAAGGAAAAGCAAGATAAAACTTCCTCAATCGTTAGTGAGGGCAAGTCAATTAAAGAAAGGAGATAAATAGGAAATGGGAGAAGTCTATGTGGAGGAATTTATGTCCCCTGGATGTGTGGGGTGCCCTGCGGTTAAAAATATGCTTGAGGATTTATCGAAGGAATTTGGAGATCAATTAACAGTTGAAGAAGTGGATATTACGGTAGATACCACCAGAGCCAGCCAATACGGCGTTATGTCTGTTCCGGCCATAGCCATTAACGGGGTTCTTAAATTTATCGATGTTCCCAAAAAGGAAGACTTAAGGAATGCCATTTTAGAGGAGATGGAAAGAGAGGAATAAAACATGAAATTATCTGAGCTTGATCCGGAATTCAAAATAGAGGTTATGAGCCATAAAGAAGCTGAAGGATTGAATCTCTGTTTTGCTTGTGGGACTTGCACTGCTGGATGCCCCATCCATGAGATATTTTATGAATATGATCCGAGAAAACTGGCAAAAATGGTCAAACTGGGGATGAGAGAAGAAGTCTTAGCCAGCCCTTATATTTGGTACTGCACCACATGCCATAATTGCGAGCAGCGCTGTCCCCAGAATGTCAAATTTTTTGATATTTTAAATGTTTTAAAAAACATGGCAGCGAAGGAAGGATATGCGCCTCATTCATGGATTGAACAGACAAAACAAATTATGAAAAATGGAATCATATTTTCCATAACCGAGGAATTAAAAGAAAAGAGGAGGGCTTTATCTCTCCCGGCCTTAAAATATGATGGGGAGAGAGCCAAAAAAATCCTTAAATTAACAGGTATTGATAAGGTGAAGGACCAAGGAAAAGCATAAAATGAGAAGTTATGCTTTGTTTTTAGGCTGCACCACACCCACCCAGGTTCTTCAATATGAGCTTTCTTCCCGTTGGATCTGTAAACAGTTGGGGATTGAACTGGTTGATATCGAGGATTTTGTTTGCTGCGGAATAAACCAGAGTAATATAAGTATAGAAGCAGGATTATTGTTAGCATCCATGAATCTAGCCCTGGCTGAGAAAAGAGGATTGGATATATTGACTCTGTGTGCCGCGTGTACAGGGCAGTTAGCCGAAGCCATCGAAAAATTAGAAGATCCAAAGATTAGGGATCGAGTAAACAGCAAACTAAAGACAGTTGATTTAAGGTATGAAGGCAAAGTCAGAGTCAAACATATTTCAAGGATTTTGTATGAAGATATAGGTGTTGACCGGCTCAAAGAAAAAGTAAAAATCGATTTATCCAGGCTGCGGATTGCTCCTCATTATGGTTGTCATTATCTAAAGCCGGCATCAGCCTTCAAAGGATTTGACGATCCGGATAATCCAAAGACTCTTCATCATCTTATATCTGTCACTGGAGCTTATCCTATTGATTATGAGACCATTAATTTATGCTGTGGAGGGAAGAGCTTTCCTGTGTCTGAGGATATCGCCCGGTCTTTAGTAAAACGCAAAATTGATAATTTGATGTTAAAAGAAATAGATTTTTTAGTTGTTCAATGTCAAACCTGTTATCTTATGTATAGAGGTCAACAGAAATCACTCAACCAAAAATTCAATAGAAATTACAATATCCCGGTTCTTCTGTATCCTCAGCTATTGGGTGCAGCCATGGGAGGGGATTTAAGGAATGACCTGGGTATTCACTTAAATGGAATTTCTATGGATGATTTTACGAAAAAATTAGGAGTTGACCTAACACATATAAAACGATAGAAAATTAAACAGAGGTATAAAGTTATATAGATAATGATGAATTGTTTAAAAAGGGATTGATCTCATGAGAGGAAAAGCATGCGATTAAAAGCAGGATTAGCTGTATTACTTTTTTGGTTAGGGGCTTGTTCAACGGATCAGTATTCTCCATCCATACGGTTTCCCTATCAATGGCTGGATGAGCCCGGGTATGGGGGAAACATTGACCAACTGGGTATTCCTGAGCCATCAGGTATCTGTTATCATCCCTTAAGACAAACTCTATTTGTTGTCAGTGATGAAGGAGAGGTGGTGGAGATGCAGACAGATGGAACTCCTGTTTTTAGACAGGGAGTTCCTGGTGATCTAGAAGGAGTGACGGTGAATCCGGAAACAGGTCTTCTTTACATAGTCATTGAAGGTGATGACGTGATTCTTGAATTCGATCCGGATCAAAAGGAAGTCACCCGGACTTTTCCTTTAAATAGAATGTACAATGGCGATCCTGAGTATATCCAGAAAAAGGAAGGTTATGATAATGGGATCGAGTCTATCGAATTTATTCCAGACAAATCACATCCTGAAGGAGGTTCTTTTTATCTGGGGAATCAGTGGGATCCTCCTTGTATCATGGAAGTGCTCGTTCCCTTAAGATCCTGTCAAGAAAAAACTTGTGAAGCCAGGATTTTAAGGGTTCTGCCGTTACAACTGGATGACCCGGCAGCCATGCATTTTGATTCCAGGTCAGGACTCTTGAACATTGTGAGTGATGCGGATAATATTCTGGTTGAGATTGACCTCAAAGGAAAGATCATCAAGGAATATGCTTTTCTGGGGGACGAACAAGAAGGGATCACCATAGACGAGGAGGGATATCTATATATTGCCCAGGATCACGGAGAAAGGGCAGCCGGAGAAATAATAAAAGTCAAAGATTTAAGATAAGCACTAGGCCATCAGAAAAGTAGCCGGATCAAGACGCAGGGGTGGTTTTCCTGTAGTCGGATATTCCCGGTTTTTCACTACATCAAGGCGGATAAAACGGTCCTTGTATTTTAAGGTGAGAAGCACGTCAATTTTTTCAATAAAATTTACCAGCGCCGTAGGATATCCCTTTTCGTCAAAAAGGGGTTTTCTCTCTTTTAGTGAGGCACTGAACCAGATCTCGACACCGGTTTTTTGTGCAAAATCTTTGAATCTGCCAAAGTCTTCAGGAGCTGATTTTGTAAAATCAAATCCGTCCACGATCACGGTGTCGGCTGCAAAATCACCGTGCCTGATCATCGCTTCTATGCTTTTTAAGACCTGTTCTGTACGCGTTCCCTGTTGATTGAAATTCATTATGACACGGTTCTTTATGATTTCATTATGTATTTCGAGAGATGGCTCGATTTTTTGTTTTTTTGCGATCTCCTTGAATATATCCTTATACCAGTTGATTATATAGTCGACTCTGCTGGCATAGGAGACGTGGATCACGTATTTTCCCTGGAAGAGTCTGTCTACGGCAATATGGACCAGGCAGGCGGTCTTCCCGACGCCTTTTTTTGAAGCGAGCACACCGATTTCCCCTTTTTTAAGCCCTCCTTGAAGTGATTTTTCAAGTATTCTCAAAGGGCTCCTTTTTAAAAGCTCGGATTTAACCATTCTTTTTCACTCCGTTTCTTTATTTATTCTTTTTCTTTTCTTCATATTCTGAGATCAACTCTTCGGCAATGTTTTTGGGAACTTTAGAGTATCTGAGGAACTCCATTGTAAATTCTGCCTTACCTTGAGTCAATGAGCGAAGAGCCGTGGAATAACCAAACATTTCTTTGAGAGGAACTTCTGCATCCACTCTCACGAATATACCGTCCTCCACTGAACTGATGATGATCCCTCTTCTTTTGGTGAGTGAGGAGAAAATATTTCCTGCGAATTCAGATGGGCCGTCCACAGACACTTTCATCACGGGTTCCAGGATATGAGGATAGGCCTTTTTATAAGACTGTCTGAAAGCCTCCCTTGCAGCGGCACGGAAGGCGACATCTGAAGAATCCACTGCATGAGAACGTCCATCAGTGAGCACAATCCTGATACCGGTTATAGGATGCTCTATAAGAGAGCCTTTTTCCATGGCTGATTTGAATCCTTCATCACAAGAAGGAATAAATTCTTTGGGAATGTTTCCCCCTTTGACTTCATTATTGAATTCATATTTCCCTTCTGCAAAAGGTTCGATATATCCTATGACTTGACCGAACTGGCCCGCTCCTCCGGTCTGTTTTTTATGAATGTAGTTAAAGGGAGCTTTTTGCTGTATGCTTTCTCTGTAGGCGACTTCGGGCCGGCCTGCTTCCACTTCAATGTTGTATTCCCGTCTCATTCTTTCAATATACACATCAAGGTGAAGTTCACCCATTCCCTCGATGATGGTCTGGTTAGATTCATGGTCAACATAGGTTTTAAAAGTCGGGTCTTCTTTGATAAACCGGTTTAATGCTTTGGCCATTTTTTCAGAGGCGTTTTTGTTTTTTTGATTGATGGCAAGGGAGATGACAGGATCAGGCACATGTATGGAGGTCATGCAGTAGTTAAGACCGGGTTTGACGAAGGTATCCCCTGAAATACAGTCAATGCCGAAAAGAGCCGTGATATCCCCGCTTACAGCTTCATTGATGTCTTCCATGGTGTCTGCATGCATGCGGATGAGCCGCCCCACTTTAAATGTGTTTTTTGTCCGCGTGTTGGTAAGCGGGTCCCCTTTTCTGATACTTCCCTGATAGATTCGGATATATGTCAACTGACCGTAAGGCCCGTCTTCCAGCTTGAAAGCAAGGGCGACTGTGGGAGCAAAAGGATCCGGTTTCAGCTCTACGTGTTTTTCTCCATTATCCATATCTACGGTGTGGTTTGTGACTTCAGAGGGATTTGGCAGATAATCGACCACGGCATCGAGAATGAGATGCACTCCTTTGTTTTTGTATGCCGAGCCCATAAACACAGGGGTCATCTCACGCGAAATGGTCCCATTTCTAACCGCTCTGCAAATCTGTTCTTCGGTTTCCTTTCCTTCTAAGACAGCTTCCATGAGCTCGTCAGAGAACATGGAGGCGGCATCCAGCATTTCCTCCCTCTTTGATTCGGCTTCTTTTTTTAGTTCTTCTGGAATGTCCCTGATCCGGACCTCTGCTCCATCAGGTCCTTCAAAGTAATAAGCTTTCATCTTAACCAGATCTATGACTCCCCGGTGATTTTCTTCCAGTCCGATAGGGACCTGCATGAGCACCGCATTTTGGCCCAGTTTTTCTTTGATCTGGTTCTTTACTTTATAAGGGTCAGCACCTACCCGGTCGCATTTATTGATAAAAGCTATGGTAGGGATCCGGTATCTTTTTAACTGGCGGTCAACGGTTATGGATTGGGACTGGACTCCTCCCACGGAACAGAGCATCAAAATGGCTCCGTCAAGCACTCTCAGGGCTTTTTCGACCTCAATAGTGAAATCAACATGTCCGGGAGTATCAATGATATTTATGGAGTGGTTTCTCCATTTCACATTTGTTGATGCGGATGTGATGGTTATGCCTCTTTCCTTTTCCAGCGGCATGAAATCCATAGTGGCGCCCACACCGTCTTTCCCCTTCACTTCGTGGATTTTGTGGATCTTTTTACAGTAGAAAAGAATCCTTTCGGTTAGAGTGGTCTTACCGGAGTCAATATGGGCGCTGATTCCGATGTTTCTCATTTGAGCGATACTTGTATTCATAAAAATAGGACCTCATTAATAAAATTTAGATTTTCAGGAAAAATTATCTATTGATTTTTAAGGTTAATTAATACAACCCAATTTTCCGATTGATCTGTTGAATATTATAATCGTTTTTTTGTCTGCAGTCTATACCGCAGGTGAAATTTTTTTCTTAGTGAAGCCGTCCGTCTTTGTTTTCATCTCCCCATTTTGGTAATTTGAACTGGTCTGGTTTTGACTCTATGACTTTTTTGAGCCACTCTATGGGATATCCGAGCCCTCTCGGACGCCCGTGATCATCTTTGACATACCCGTCATTGTACTTTGTAAGAAGGAATTCTCCCAGGTCGATCCACTGTCTGACGACCTCTTCACCCTGGGAAACAGAATAATTTGTGAGGTAGCTTGCGAGCAGTTCCGGATTTGTTTTGTACAGCTCAACCGCTGTTTTTTCTATGACGGGTTGAAGGGACAGAAATTGACCTTCCAGCTTGGATTGAACTTTTTGTATATCTTTAACCATATCTGAATAACGGAGGTTTGCGTAGTTAGATACAAAATTAAACACCCACCATGCAGAGTCCCATGAGAAATCCTGTATATCTCCTTTTGTGAACGGTTCGGGAAGGTCGTTGATCGAGCAGTAGAGGGGCACATAACAGGTGGTGTAGGTATCATCCACTCCGTACCAATAGACGCCTCCTATGGGGTTGGGAAGCCAGCTTCTGGACTGAGAGATAAAAGAGAAACCGGTTTGCTGTGTGGAAATAGGCCGTTCCCAGGAGTATTCCACATCATCGACTTTCCAGGTCAGGTCTCTGTAGCGGATAGGGCATCCGAACGGTCCCGCATCAATCCCTTTGGTCATATCATAGTCAGTGCCTTCGTAATGATCCCGCATGATGTTCATTACATCCTGGAGAGAGAGCTTTTTGTCCGGCTTTATCCACAAAGGATAGCGTTCGGCGCCTTTAACGCCTCTTTGAAAATCAGGGGAAAGATTCATGGAGGGGGCGGATCTTCGGAACATACTCCACACTCTGGCAGCACAGGTCCTTAAAGAGGATGGCTTCAAAGGATCATAGGCTCTTCTGAAGCTGAACGGCTCGCTGGAGCTTTCATCATAGTATCCTTTTTCCTTGGCGAAGGATATCACATTCTCGGAATACAGGCAGTTTTCTTTGTCATTTAAAGGGAAGGTTCCTATCCGTGCCTGGTTTGCATGGCCTGAAATGTATCCGTCCGGTATCCGGAGTGCCACCCAGATGGCTCCTTTCCCCCCTTTTCCCGGTCCTATCATTTCCATGATCCATGCTTCATGAGGGTCTGCGATGGAAAAGGATTCACCTGTACTCGCGTAGCCATATTCAGCGACCAGGTCAGTCATGACCGTGATGGCTTCCCTGGCTGTTTTGGCTCTCTGCAGGGCAAGATTCATGAGAGTGAAGTAGTGGAGAAGGCCTTTGGGATTTCTCAGCTCCATTCTTCCCCCGAATGTGGTCTCTCCGATGGCTACCTGATGCTCGTTCATCAGTCCCACCACGGCGTATGTATGGGGGACCTGTTTGATCTCTCCCATAACTTCTCCCCTCCAGCCTCTTATTTCTATGACTTCATCTTTTTTATGGTCTTGTGCGGGCACGTACTCAAGATGGGGAAGAAACTCGCCGTCGCACGTATAGGTGATCATTACAGAGCCATCCTTAGAGGCTCCTTTAGTGACCAGGAAGCTGGAACAGTTATCCTGCGCCCAACCAGGGGATAGGCTGAAAAATGAGAATATAACAGTGAATAAGATAAAAATAACGCGTTTCATGACAAATTCTCCTTTTTTCATTTTGTTTGTATTAAAATCTTAACATATATCAGGAAGAGACCTGAAATCAAGCACCTTGTAATAAAATTCATGACAGGATCAGAGATGATGCCGTCTGATGTATGGAAATCTGATTCAAAGAGAGGTAAAATTCGCATGGAACTGGTAATTTTGTTAAGATAGAGAAGAAAATGAAAAAGCCTTTTCTTGATTTTATAAAGGAAAACATCGCTCTCATGGACGGAGCCATGGGAACGGAGATCTATGCCCGGGGGATTTTTATTAACACCTGCTATGATGAATTGAATCTTTCCTATCCTAAGATGGTCAAGGAAATACACAGGTCCTATATAGAAGCCGGTGCTGATATCATTGAGACAAATACTTTTGGTGCCAACAAGATCAAGCTGCAGAAACATTCGCTTGAAGACAAGATACACGCCATCAATTATCAGGGTGCAAAGATCGCCAGGGAAATGGCAGGGGACAAGGTGTACGTAGCTGGTTCCGTGGGGCCTTTGGGCGAACGATTGGAACCGTGGGGCATACTTTCAGAGGAGGAGGCAAGAGAGATCTATCAGGGACAGGCAAAACCTCTTTTAGACGGAGGAGTGGATATCATCTCCCTGGAGACTTTTTCAGACCTTCATCTTATCCAGCAGGCTATTATAGGCATAAAGGAAAAGTATGATGTTCCCTTAATGGCTCATATGACCATCGGTGATGACGGGAATTCTCTGTTTGGGACTCCGCCCGAACGTTTGGGGATCAAAATGAAGGAATTCGGAGCTGACATCGTGGGCCTGAACTGCAGCGTAGGGCCGAAAATAATGCTGGATTCGATCATAAGGATGATTGCTGCGGTTGATATTCCTGTAAGCGTCATGCCTAATGCGGGCATACCCCAGAATGTGGATGGCCGGAACATCTATCTTGCAACAGCCGAATATTTTGGAGAATATGCCAGGCGTTTTGCTCAAGCCGGGGTTCAGGTCATCGGGAGCTGCTGCGGAACCAATGCCGAATTTACCAGAGAGATGCAGAAAGCCATCCAGTCTATAAGACCCAGAAAAAGGATAAGGGTCCGCCCCCAAGCTGTTGCTGAGAAAGAATTGAAAAAAGAAATTCCTACAGGCCAGAGATCTGAGCTGGCAAGGAAGATAAGTGACAACGAATTTATTACTTCAGTAGAGATCGTACCGCCCAGAGGCATTGATTATTCAAATGAACTGGAAAAAGCAAAGGCCCTCAAACAGGCCGGATTGGATGTAGTGAACATCCCCGACGGCCCCCGCGCCCTTTCCCGCATGAGTTCCAGCTATCTTTCCCTCGCTATTCAGGAAAAAATCGGGATGGAAGTCATCCAGCACTATGCCTGTAGAGACAGGAATCTGCTTGGTATGGTGGGAGATCTCCTTGGAGCCTACAGTGCCGGGATTAAGAATATCCTTCTTATCACAGGAGATCCTCCTAAGATGGGCACTTATCCGGATGCAACAGCTGTTTTTGATGTAGACTCCATCGGCCTCACAAATGTCGTGTACAGTTTAAACTGCGGTATGGATCTGGGAGGAAACCCATTGAAAAATCCGACGGGTTTTTTCATAGGGGTAGGAGTCAATCCAAGTGCGGTTGACCTTGATTATGAGATCAGCCGGTTCGAATGGAAAGTCAAAGCCGGGGCTCAATTTGCTATTACCCAGCCTGTTTTTGATGCCGAGCAGTTCACTGAATTTTTAAAGAGGATCGAGCATGTAAGGATCCCTATTGTTGCCGGCATCTGGCCTTTAGTCAGCGTCCAAAATGCTGAATTTTTAAATAATGAGATGCCCGGAGCTTTTGTTCCCGAGGAGATTATCAAGCGCATGAAGGCAGCAAAGAATAAGGAAGAAGCACAGAAAACCGGGATTCAGATAGCCAGGGAGCTTCTTGAGGAATTGAGGAAGCATTTGGCCGGGGCACAGGTCTCCATGCCCTTTGGCAAAGTCGAAGCGTCCCTGGAGGTACTCAGAGACGTGTTGTAAATGCCGGGCGGATGACATCAAGAAATTCAGCTAGAATCATGGCTGTGGCCCCCCAGATTTTGTGGTTCTCGTATGAATAGAAAGGGACCGTAATGCTTCTGCCGTGCAATAGCCAAATCTCTTTGAGTAAATTCTTATCATCAAGCAGGTGAGCCAAGGGGATCTCGATGACCTCTGCCACTTCTTTTGATCTGGGATTATACGCTGGGGGGTGGTTCATGATGCCGACAGCCGGATAAACACAGTAGTTGCTTGGGGGAATGTAAAGAGGAGTGAGTTCGCCGAGGATCCTGATTTTTTCAGGGGCTATCCCCAGCTCTTCATGCGTTTCCCTTAGGGCTGCGTCCAGATGGTTTTCTTCCGGTTCACACTGCCCTCCTGGAAAAGATATCTGGTTGGGGTGATACTGCACTTTATCCGTTCTTCGGGTTAGTATAAGATAGGGTGCGTTTTTTTGTGGAAAACAAAGGACGAGAACACCAGCTTTTTTACCCTTGTGTTTCATCTCTGCGTAGGTTTTATGACCCGGCCTGGGATCTGTGACCATAGTCAATTGACTTTGAAGACCGGGCTTGGTTGAGTTCACAGCCCTTTTAATAAGGGATGCTTTAGTTTCCCACTCCATAGTTTTTTGTTTTTGTTTACAGGATATACTTATTCAAGCAAATACCTTCAGGGATATCCGCCTCTCCTTTATAGATATTCCAGTAATGGGAACGGGCTATTCCCAATGCTTTATAAAGTTTGTGGTTTTGGTCAGGTTTGTGAACGTCCAGAGTCTTTCCTTGAGCATCCACCAAGGTTAGCTTGCTGCATCTATTGAGTATTCCTGCTGTCCCTACGCTGCAGATGGTTACGAGTTTTTTTGATTGCACATCTTCGACAAGCTCCTGGTAAGAAATATATTTTTCCTTCACGTCTATACCCATTTTCTTTAAGATCCGGACTATTCCCTGTATGGTGACGGAGGGGAGGATGAGCTCGTTTTCCGGTATTTTGACCACTGTATTGTCACGCAGGGCAAAAAGACAGCAGGAAGAATCCCATTCTGTAATGAGCCTTTTCCCCAATTCTTCGTCTGTCCTATCGTCAAGAAAAAGGGCGGAGGCGGCTTCAGGGTCTATTTGTTTGGCGGCATCAATAGCTTTCACACTGATCAGATAGTTTATTCCTAATTTAAGGCATCCGGTTTTATTTATTCCCACGGCGCGCACGAGATTCGGAACAACCACTCCGCTGAAGGGCTCCCCCAGGTAGCGGTCATAGCGGCAGGTCACAGCTCTTATGGATGGTTTTCCGGGAAATGTGACCCCGATGGATTGTTCCTCATCAACCGTAAAGGGACGCAGGTAACCCTGAGCCTTTTTCTCTGCCATCTCTTCCAGGAAACGCTTCATATCCGGTTGGTTAAAATAGTGATGGATAAAGATGTTTTCCAGTTCCTCGGTTTTTGGGACAAATTTCTGCTGTTTTTTGCTCAGATTAAAGGCTATCCCCCTCTGGAAACGTTTGAGATTATCATTCCAGTTTAAAAAAGTCACTTCAATACGGCCTTTTTTATTTTTCCTGCAAAAAAAACGTATTCCTTCAAAGGCAAGAAATTGACCATAGTGAACAGAGCGGGACACAGCATAGACCTTGGCACTGCCGTCTAAAATTTCAAATTCTTTTTTATCAAGCAGATACCTCATTTGTTTGGAAGCCCATTTAACGCCTTCGAATCCAGCCATTCGCGATCTCCTTTTAAAATACTTAACCTATATTATTCAC
>CAZUXT010000047.1:0-20741 GCA_964624145.1 uncultured Eubacteriales bacterium
CCGCTGATTTTTCCCAGCGAGTAAAATCAGCTTATTCCTCGGCTCGCTCCCCTCTTCGAGGAACCATGCCCGCTCGCCTCCGGATGACTTCAGAACCAGCCAGCCTGCCTGAAAGTCTGGACTAGGCATGATGTTATTTATCTAACAAGAAAAGCGCAGTCCTAATAAAATTCGGGTGTGGCTGAAGCGACATTGAAGATTTAGCCTTCGGATGAGGCTTTTCGAGGGTACCCGGCAAAGCCGGGCGACGAGTATGTCTGACCCACGGACGGGGGGAGTTACGCAGGAGCCGAGAAAAATGAAGAAGAATGGCGTTAAAAATCTGAAGGGAGCACAGGCTATACCTGAATTTCTTGAGGTAAAAAGGTAGTGTGAAATTAATAATTAGCGATTTTTTGTTGGCAAAAGGAATAAAAAAAATATAAACTAAAAAAAACTATTTCTAAGAGGGATAAAAAATGAAAATTTTCACCAAAAAAAGAGTCTGGATCGGCATTCTGGTCATCCTGGCGGGACTGCTTGTTTATCTGGGTATCACCTACTATCCTTATCTCCAGCAGGGCCCTATAGGATGCGGGTACAAGGCTAAGATCCTGTGCTCCGGAGTTTTTGTCTCAGGGCGAGACGCTCAGTCTGTTCTGGAACAGGATCTGGTCTTCCATCCGCTTTTTGACCTTATAAAAGCCGAAGTCGACTATGACCAAAAAGCAGTGAACACTTCACTTCTGGGACTGGTCAAAGGCAGAGCTGTGTATATTGACAGACTGGGAGGGATCCTTCTCAGCGGAGCTTCGGAAGAGAGCATCCGGTCCTGGCCTGTTTCCATCCCGGAACCGCAGCCTGTGAATCCGGAAGAAATCCCCTGGCCCACCGGTGACCTCCTGACCGAATCAGAATACTTGGATGAAATAGACCTCTCCCTTTTAAACGAAGCCCTGGATAAAGCTTTCGAGGAACCCGATCCTGAAAAGCCGCGAAGAACCAGAGCCGTGGCCGTGGTGTATAAGGGAGATCTCATAGCGGAGCGGTATGCCCCGGGTATCACCAAAGACATGCCTTTGATCGGATGGTCCATGTCCAAAAGCATAACCAGCGCTCTTGCTGGCCTCAGGGTAAAGCAGGGAAAACTGGATATTCATGCTCCGGCACCGGTTCCGGAATGGCAGAATCCGGATGACCCCCGTAAAGACATCACATTAAACCATCTGCTGCAAATGATCAGCGGCCTGGAATTTGACGAGACCTATGAGTCCGACCCCCTCTCCGATGTCAACACCATGCTGTTCACCAAACAGGATATGGGGGGTTTTGCAGCCGGCTTTCCGCTTGAAGCAGAGCCGGGGACTGTTTGGTCCTATTCCAGCGGCACCACAAACATCATCTCCCGGATTATACGGCATTCTTTTGACTCTCACGAAGACTATCTCACCTTTCCCCGCCAGGCTCTGTTCAACAAGATAGGCATGCGGAACGCTGTGTTTGAACCGGATGCTTCTGGCACATTTTCCGGTGCTTCCTATTGCTATGCCCCAGCCAGGGACTGGGCCCGGTTTGGTCTTCTCTATCTCAATAACGGAGTCTGGGAAGGAGAACAGGTTCTTCCCGAAGGCTGGGTTGAATACACCACCACGCCGGCACCGGCTTCAATGAAAGCCCAGTACGGAGCCCAATTCTGGCTTAACAAAGGAAGCTCTGAAGACCCCAAAGACCGCACATATCCCGACCTTCCCAGAGATGCCTTTTTTTGTCTGGGACACAACTCCCAATCCGTAACCGTGATCCCATCCAAACAGCTTGTTGTGGTCAGGCTGGGATGGACCACCAAAGGGGGCTGGGATATGGAAGAATTTATCGTTGATATCTTGAACGCAATAAAATAAAGCTTATTGAGAATAAACCGTAACTCTATCCGTCCTCTTAACGTATTACTAAAGAGGATTCATAAGTGAAAAATTCTTTAATCTTTACAACTTTTTTGATATTATGGTAACGAATCATTGGGGGGAGACGTTATTATTATAAACAGTCAGGCGTACAAAAAATGAAAATAGCAAAATTAACCATCAACAGGCCTGTAACCACATTTATGTTCTTTTTAGCTGTGGTTCTTCTTGGATTTGTCTCTTTAAGGGAGCTCAGCGTAGACCTTCTTCCGAACATCAGCTATCCCAAATTATCTGTTTCCGCACGGTATCCCGGAGTGGCGCCCGAAGAAGTGGAAACTCTTCTCACCCAGAGGCTCGAATCTGCAGTCATGCGGATCCCGGGATTGAGAAGGGTGGAAACGGTTTCCGAAGAAGGCGGAGTGTACATGACCCTTGAATTTACCTGGGGGACGGATATGGACTTTGCCATGCTTCACACAAGGGAAAAACTGGACAGTGTGGAGCTTCCCGAAGATATCGAAGATCCCACCATTATTCCTCTTGACCCTCAGAGCAAACCCATCATGGTCCTCTCTGTCTCAGGGGAAAGGTCGCTTCTGGAGCTCAAAGAATTTTCCGAGGAACTGATCAAACCCCGCCTGGAACAAATCGACGGAATAGGCTCCGCAGAAATAGCCGGAGGAGTGGAAAGAGAGATCCATATAGAGATCGACCCCGATCTTATGGCTCTTTACGACCTTGACATCGCACAGGTATCCAACAAAATCGAACAGTTCAACAGCAATCTCCAGGGCGGCTCCATAAGAAAAGGAAGATTCAAATATGCATTGAGGATCATTGGCGAGTTTGAGGAAATCGACGAAATCGAAGAGGTCATTCTTAAGACCACCAAAGAAAAAGGAGTGGTGCGGGTAAAAGATGTGGCTCAGGTCATTGACTCCATTAAAGAGCGCGAAGGTATCACCAGGCTCAACGGGAATGAAAGCATTGGAATCCTGGTCAGGAAGGAAGCCGGGGCCAACACGGTCGAGGTCACGCAAACCGCACGGGAAGTGATAGACGAGATAAAGCGCAGGAACGAACAGATAGATATACTGGTCGTCTCAGAGCAGGCCCAATATATCGAAGACGCCATATCCTCTGTTCTTAACTCCATATTATTCGGTGCTATCCTGGCTTTTCTTGTCCTGGTTGTGTTTCTTCAGGACGCTAAAACACCGCTTATCATCGCATCTGTTATCCCCATTGCCATTATCGCCACATTCAACCTTCTCTTTTTCATGAACGTCACCCTGAACATCATGTCCCTGGGCGGGCTGGCTCTGGGCGTAGGAATGCTTGTGGACAACTCCATTGTGGTCTCGGAGAGCATATTCAGGCACAAAGGCCTGGGGAAAGGCCTCAGAGATGCAGCTTATATCGGAACCAAGGAAGTGGGAATGGCTGTCACAGCATCCACATTTACGACCATATCGGTTTTTCTTCCGGTCATCTATGTCCATGGAGTGGCCGGACAGCTTTTCAAGGACCAGGCTTTGACCGTGACCTTTGCCCTTCTCTCCTCTCTGATCGTATCCCTGACTCTGCTTCCTATGCTGGCGTCAAGGAAATTCGAAGTCAAAGTCCCCCCCTCTGAAAAAACCGGAACGGAAAAACAAGAATCCCCAAAACAAAAGAAATCGTTCAAGCAGATCCTGCTTCTCCCTCTTAAGGGATTACAAAAGCTTATCTATTTTATTTTTAAGGTCATTTTTAAAGCATTGAATTACATCATCAGCTTTTTCATTCAGCTCTTTGTCCTTATTTTCCACTATATCTGTCTTCCCTTTAAGCCGGTTGCCCGGTTCGTATTCAAGGTCTTTAATAAAATTTATGACGGGTTTGCCTCCTTTTACCACGGATTTCTTATCTGGGCTCTGGATCACAAAGGAAGAGTCATATCCATATCTCTTGTTTTTCTTTTACTCACCCTTCTCCTTGCCACCCAAATACCCAGTGAATTGATGCCCAAGCCAGAGACCTCCTCCTTTGACCTTCATCTGACCACTCCTATAGACTACTCTTTGGAACAGACCGCAGACCTGACCGCTACCATAGAACAATGGCTGCTCAGGCAAAAGGATGTGGTGGATTCCTTCTCTCAGATCGGGATCGTCAGCGGAATGGAAAGCCTGAACCCTGAAGTATCCTTAAATTCGGTTCAAATCCGCATCCAGGCACAATCCCCCGCCAAAATGGAACAGATCATAGAGGGCTTAAGAAAATTTCTCAGCCAATTTCCCGACCTTCAGTTCTCCATGGTCAAAGAGCAGTCAACCATAGGAGAGTTTCTTGCTTTCTCTACGGCGGAAGTCGGATTGAAAATAAAAGGCGAAGACCTGAATGTTCTGACAAATATAGCTGAAGATGTGGTCCGAAAAATGGGTGAAATCGCAGAAATCGCTGACGTGACCACAAACATCGGTGAGGGCAAGCCCGAGTTCCTAGTCCAGATCAAAAAACAGGCGCTGGATAAATACAATATTTCCCCTCAGGAAATCGGGGGTTTCCTGGTGGATGCGGTGCGGGGACGCGTGGACACACAGTTTAAAGAGCTCGAGAAAAAATATGATATCAGAGTGCGTTTTCAAGATCAGGTGCGGGAAGACATTGATAAACTCCTCAATGAACAGATCCCCTATGCAGGAGGAAATATCCCTTTGCGGGAACTGGTCACCTACCAGCTTTCCAAAGGCCCTAAAGAAATAAGAAGAGAGAACCAGGAAAGAGAAATCCTTGTGACAGCAAACGTGCGGAACATAAAAATAAGTCAGGCCGTGCCCCTGATAGAAGAAAAAATAGGCGAAATCTCTCTCCCGAAGAACTACCGGATCATCTTCAGCGGAGAACAGGAAGAGATGCAGAAGTCATTCCGGAGCCTCGGCTTTGCTTTCCTCTTAGCTGTTCTTCTTGTCTATATGATCATGGCCGCCCAGTTTGAATCCCTGCTCCACCCCTTTCTCATACTTTTCACCCTGCCCATGGGACTCACAGGCGCCATATGGGCGCTTTTTATAACCGGGCAGACCCTTAATGTCATATCCATCATCGGAATGGTGGTTCTGGCAGGAATCGTGGTCAACGATGCCATAGTCAAAATAGACTACACCAACCAGCTTCGAAAAAAAGGAATGGGAATCAGAGAGGCCATACTGGAGGCCAGCAAAGTGAGACTGCGGCCCATACTCATGACCACGGTCACCACCGCTTTCGGCCTTTTCCCTATGTCCCTGGGGCTGGGAAGGGGTTCAGAACTCCAGCAGCCTCTTGCGATCTCAGTGATAGGAGGTTTGATACTGGCAACGTTTCTGACTTTGATCCTTATTCCCCTGTCTTATGAACTGGCAGAAAGAGCCAGATCAGGTTCGAAAAAATGAAAATCTTTATTGAACGCCCCATTGCCACAGCCATGCTTTTTCTGGCCCTTCTGATACTGGGGGTCAATTCCTATATCAATATCCCGATTGAACTGGCGCCCAAGGAAGAATTCCCGCAGCTCAACATCAACACCACATGGCAGGGTATTCCGCCCGAAATCATACAGACTCAAATCACCTCTCCTATTGAGGAAAAAGCCTCTGCGGTCAAGGGTGTGAGAAAAATCACGTCCTCTTCCACCAACGGACAATCCCGGATCACACTGGAATTTGATCCCAAGGTCAATATGGAATTCGCTCATCTCTCCTTAACAGAAAAAATATCCGAAATAAAAGAGGAACTGCCGGAAAACGTCAGGCCCAGGATAGAACCCTATGTCCCTGAAGAATTCCAGACAGACTCCTTTCTCAAATACACCATTTCCGGAGATTATTCTCTCAACCAGCTCCGCAAGATGGTAAAGGAAAAAATCGAGCTGAAAATAGGCTCTGTCAAAGGGATATCAGACGTTTCTGTCACAGGAGGAGCTGACCCGGAAATAGGGGTTATTCTTCTCAAGGAAAAACTGGATGCTCTCAACATCCCTCCTTATCTTGTCTATTACAATATCCAGGAAAGAATCAGGACCTATCCGGCAGGAAAAATCCGTAAAGGAGAGCAGGAATATCTGTTCAAGGTGTCTGATTCCATTGCGGATATCCATGACCTGGGAGATACCATCCTCAGGCGTTCCGGCGAAAACGTCATCCGTTTGAGAGATGTTGCAGAGATTAACCCCACCTTCGGGGAAATCTATTACATCAACCGGATCAACGGACAGCCGACCATCACCTTGACCATTCAAAAGGAAAAAGGAACCAGTACCTTAAAGCTGGTCAAAAAAGTCAAAAACAAATTGAATGACCTGAAAAAAGAACTCCCCCCTGACCTGGTCTACAGGACCGTAAGCGATGAAAGCGAGGAGATCCATGAGAACCTGAGAGAGCTTTATATCGTGGTAGGGATCATCATAACCGTTATCTTTATTCTGGTCTTTTTAGTGCTCAGAAACTTCAAGCCCTCACTTCTCGTGATCTCATCGGTTGTGTTTTCTGTGCTGATCACTTTTAACCTTATCTATCTTTTCGATATCTCCCTCAATATGCTGACCCTGGGAGGATTGGCCCTTGGCATCGGTCTTTTCGTGGATAATTCCATAGTTGTTTTCGAAAACATATTGAGAAAAAGAGAAAAAGGCCTTTCCACGAAAGAAGCAGCTATTTCCGGCTCAAAAGAAGTCTTTCTCCCGGTTCTTGCAGCGACCCTGACGACCATGAGCGTGTTTTTCGCTTTTGCCTATTTTCAGGGCCGCCTTAAAATCTACTATCTCCCTCTGGCCATTGTCATGACCTCTGCTCTAGGTACATCGCTTCTGGTCTCCTTTTCTTTGATACCGGCTCTCAGCCCGAAATTACTGAAAAGAGGGAAAAAGAAAAAACCGGCCGGACAGAAAAAACTTTTTGAAAAAACATTCCGCTTTTTGATCAAACACCCTCTGGAGGTCATTCTCGTTCTGGTTCTGATATTTTACGGGGCCTACAAATGGTTCAAGTCCGAAGTCACCATAGGGGAATGGATGAGCTGGTATTCAAGACAAGAGCTTATAGTAAGCATTGGTATGCCGCCCGGAACTGATATTGAGCAGACCGATGAAGTGGTGAAACATTTCGAAGAAAAAATACTGGAAAAAGATTATAAAAAAGAAGCAGACACCCAGGTCACGGCAGAGAGGGCCTACATCAGAATCACTTTTCCTGTGGAAATCGAAAACTCTTACCGCCCTTATGTGCTGAAAGAAGAACTGATCCAGCACGCCACAAACTATGCCGGTATCTCTATCGGGATCTACGGATTCGACCCTCAGTCCTATTCCACGAGCATCGGAAGCTACACATTTTATGACTCGAGTATCAAATTTTTCGGCTACAACATGAAAAAATTAAACAACATCACACACAACCTGGAGAGGACTCTTAAGGAAAATCCCAGAATAAAAGATTCTAAAATCAGTTCATCGAGATACGGATGGTGGCGCCTTGATTCATTTGAGTATATCCTCAAGATCTCAAAGGAAAAAATAAAAAAATACAATATCGATCCCCGGTATCTCTATTCCTATATAGGCTCATTGATCCGGGGACAGGTCAGAGCGTCTCTTAAAGCAAAAATGAGCGGCCAGGAAATGGATATCACCATTAAATTCCCCCAATCTCACTCCGTTCAGCTCACAGAGCTTCAGGATATGATGTTCCAAACCCAGGACGGCGAATACCTGAGACTGGGAGAGATCTCCGAGATCGAGGAAAGACCCATTGCCGGCGGCATAGACAGGGAAGACCAGCAGTTCCAGCAGACCCTGAGCTGGGAATTCAGGGGCCCTTATAAAGCCGCGGATAACTATAAAAAAGGTGTTTTTGAGAACCTCTCTCTTCCACCCGGATTTTCCGCCACACTTGAAGGGACCCGTTGGATGACCGAGGAGGAAAAGGGGCAGATCACGTTTGCCATTATCTTTTCCATCATCATCATATTCATGATCCTGGCTTCCCTTTATGAGTCCCTTATCCAGCCCTTTTTTATTCTTCTCGCGGTCCCTCTGGCTCTCATAGGCGTGTTTATTGCCTTTATCATTGCTGATTTTTCATTCGACTCGGCCGCTTACGTGGGGGTTATTCTTCTGGGAGGGATTGTGGTGAACAATTCTATTCTTCTGGTCGACCACATCAATCTCAAAAGAAAAAAGGGCCTGCCCCTTCTCGAGGCGGTTCTGGAAGGGACCAGAGAAAGAATAAGGCCCATCTTTCTCACCACAAGCACCACTGTCCTTGGAATGCTGCCCATGATCCTCATTCAGGTCGAAGTGAGCAGAAAAAAGATATGGTCGACACTGGCCCTGTCAACCGTGGGAGGCTTGATCAGTTCGACCCTCTTTATTCTCATTGCCATTCCTGTCTTCTACTATCACGGGGATAACATAAAAAACTGGCTGAAAGATAAATCCCTGGAAATAAAAGAATCCTGGAGACGGTTTTAAATATGCGCAAAACAAGGAGTATGAAATGAATAAAATAATAATTCCAAAAAAAATCTTGATTCTGTTTTTGGTTCTCATCATCTGTTTTCTGGGAGTCTATTTTATTTTCCTCAAAAAAAGCCCTGATTCCACTCCTGCAGAAGAATCGACGGACACCATAAAAGAAGGGAGTGAGGAAGTCAGTGATGCTCCGGTTTCAATCAAAACAATGATCGCTCAAAAAGGTGACCTGAAAATGAAGCTCAAATCACCGGGAGAGGCTTTTACCAGAGAAAAGATCATTTTAAAAGCAGAAGTCTCGGGCAGAATAAAAAACCTCAATATTGAAGAGGGCCAGCATGTCAAAAAAGGAGACCTTCTCCTGGAACTTGACAACAGACAGTATCAATTAGACCTGGAAAATGCCAGAGCCTCCTACCTGCAAAAACTCTCAGAGCTTCTCATGGAACAAAAGTTTTCACAGGATCAAGAAGCCGCACCCGCTCAAAACAAAGCTGAACTGGAAAAGGCAAAAAAAGAATTTGACGAAGCGAGCGCTCTCTATGCCAAAGGGCTCATTTCAACGGATGAATTCGAAAAAGCCAGCAAAGAATATGAGATGGTTCTCATCGAATCAGGAGAACTCAAAGGTGAAATAAGAGAAGCGGCCAAAGGGGTCACTCAGGCCGATGTTCAGGTGAAAAAGGCACAGATGGACATGGAAAAGACAAAAATTTTTGCTCCTTTCTCAGGTATTATCTGCGACATCCAGGTCGCCTTGGAAGAACATGTATCGAACGCGCAGGAGCTTTTCACTCTTGTCAATATAGACCAGATCCAGGTGCATGCCAAAGTCCTGGAAAGCGAGATCGGAAAAATGAAAACAGGCAGGGAAGTCACCCTGAACTTCAGCGCTTATCCGGGAAAGGACTTCAAAGGCACGGTCAAATCCATAAGCCCTATCATCGACCCGGAAGACAGAACATGCAAAGTGGTCGTCGTCATGCGCAATCCGGATGAAGTCATCAAACCGGGAATGCATGCTGAAGTCGAGATCATAACCGATATTTACGAGGACAGGCTTCTTATCCCCCAGGAAGCCATACTGCTCAGAGGAGGCCGGAAATTAGCCTTTGTGGTGGAGGGAGATCTGGCTAAATGGAGGTATCTTGAGCTGGGCCTTGAAAACGAAGACTATGCCGAAGTCCTTGACGGAGTAAAGGAAGGAGAAGAAGTCGCGGTGGAAGGACACTTCACACTGGCCCATGATGCCAGGATAAGGGTCGTAAAATAGACAGCAGATGATATACAGGCAAAATTCACCTCTAAAGGTGATTGTCATTTGAATTAAATTATAAATACAATATAATGAACCGTACTATTAACATGGATCAAGGAGAGAGCCATGGGGCTTACTAAAAAACAAGAAGAGCTTTACAGGCAGACAATGGAAGAAGCGAAATCCCAACTGGATACCATAGACGAAGAAATGGAAAAAGAAATTCAAAAAGCAAGAGAACGGCTGGCAAAACTGCAGGAATCCAAAGAATCCTTCAGGCAATTGTATGAAGGAGCCGCAAGGCTGTTAGGAGTGGAAATCGAAGTTGAAGAAGAATCCGAACAAGACAAACAACCCCCTGAAGTCAAAGTCAAACAGAATGAAGACAAAGAAGAATCAGACTCTTAGCGCCGTTCCTGATTACCTAAGAGAGCTGCCCGCTGACAGCTATTTCTCTTCCTTTTAAGTCTGTCATTACTATGGGTCAGCCACAAGATCTCGTTTTCCTCGGCAAGCTGTTATCGCTTGGTTCAGCGCTGATCTGGGCTTTTGCCGTTATCCTCTTCAGAATAAGCGGCCGCACCGTTCATCCTCTGGGATTGAATCTCGTTAAATCCCTTGTTTCGTGTTCGCTCATTCTCCCCACGCTCTGGCTGCTGCACCAACCTGTCGTCCCGTCCCTGCCCCTGGAAAGCTACGGACTGCTTTTATTGAGCGGCATCATTGGTATCGGAATCTCAGACACACTGCTTTTCGAAAGCCTTAACAGGCTCGGAGCCAGCCTTTCTGCGATTGTGGACTGCAGCTACAGCCCTTTTGTCATCATACTGGCGGCTCTTTTTCTTTTTGAAAAAATGACTTTGTGGCAGTTAGCGGGGGTTGCTTTCATTATTTTGGCAGTGGTCATGATTGCGCATAAAAACGGATTGAATCATATCCTGCGGAAAGACTTTATCGTCGGTGTCATACTGGGGCTCCTGGCTATGCTTACCATGGCTGTGAGCATTGTTCTGATGAAACCGATTCTTTCGGGTTCCTCTATTTTATGGTCGACTCTTGTAAGGACTGTAGGCGGTTTGGCATTCCTTTTTCCGGCCATCCTTGTTCATTCCAGGCGCCGTCAGATATACAGAAGCGTTTTTTCTTCTGAAAACTGGAAGCCCATGCTTTCAGGCTCTTTTCTGGGAGGGTATGCGGCTCTTATTGCCTGGATGGCAGGGATGAAATACGCCTCGGTCTCAGAAGCATCCGTACTGAATCAGATGAACTCTGTTTTTATTTTCGTTCTGGGAGTGATTATTCTCAAAGAACCAGCGACCCAGAAAAAAATCTTTGCCCTGGGCATTGCCCTTTGCGGTGTCGTACTGGTCTTACTTGGTTGATTCCTCCTTAGCCAGATTGACATCCACCCAGATAGTGTATTCCGGAGGAGTGCTCCCTCTCATAGAACGGGCAAAGCTGCTTACTTGATCAGACCGGCCCATTCCGCTGCTCACACCTCTTTCATCAGTCAGGTCACCGGTGGCACCCTGGTCTCTGGCTCTGGAAGCCATGGCAGCGGCCAATTTCGCTCTCTGCTCCTTCATCTCTTCAGTGATTCCGCCCCATTCAAATCCGGCCTTAACGGTCTCACCCGGTACGGTTCCCACTCCGGGAGCCATGTCATAAAGCCTTTCCAGCGGAATGGCAAACTCATAAACGATCCTGTCTTCAAAGATCTGAGTCTCAAACGCCGCCGGCCTTACTTCGACCTCTTCCTTTAATTCAGACGCTGCATCCTTGTTCGTGACCTTGATATCCGGAATATCATAGGTCTGTTTGACGAGTATATCGTTCTTTTGTTCCTCTGACAACGGTCCCTGCTGCGTTTCCAGAAGCTTGATATACTGCTCTGCGGTCATCTTCATGTTCCAAAATCTTATGCCGTACCTTTTTTTCTTTTTTCCATCCGTGCTCAGCCAGACTATGATGCCTGACTCTTTAACAGAAGTTAAATACTGCGGATTCTTGAATACAAAAAGAGCCAGCATATAATTCTTGTTGTTCTTAAATGCATAATCCACACCGAATTTTTTATAAGTCTGGAGCATTTCCGGCGCCCAATCCTCATCAGATCCGTCCATCATGATCTTCTCATTGATCCATCGGCTCTGAAACATATCGTCTTTGGCAAAAGCACTTACGGAAATCGAAAAAACCATAAGAAAAAGACACGCTGTTTTTATGCTTTTTTTCATTAAAACCTCCTTATTCACTCCATCAAATTATAATCTACGTATATATTTTAAAACAATGTCACATATTTTTCAAAACCATTATTGTTCCTTTTGAAAATATTTGTATAATAACATGTATTATCCACACATTTTAAAACAATGAAAAAGATTCTTTTATGGATTCTGGCTTTTGTCATAACAGCTTTTGTACTGGTGTTTCAAAGACTTACAGGCCCCACCTATCCCCTTGAGGGGAAAACCCTTGTCGGAAACTCGGATGTATCCTACAGGCTTGAACGAAGCCATGTGAACACCGAGGACTATGAATTAAAAATCAGCGTCCCGGATACAAATATTAAGGGCTTTCTTTTATACAGAATATTCAGGTCTCGAAATGAATGGACCAAACAGGAACTTATCCGGCAGGGAGATTTTCTCAAAGGACAGATCCCAAAGCAGCCGGCCGCAGGCAAACTGGAGTACAAGGTCATCCTCAAGGACCTGTATAAAGAAACATCTTTATCAGGCGATACTCCTGTTGTCATTCGCTTTAAAGGAAAAGTCCCGACGCTTGTTGTTGTTATCCATGTTGTGACCATATTTGCGGCCTTTCTTTTCTCGATCCGCGCCGGGCTTGAGGCGCTTATCACGGGGTCAGATCCAAGAAAATTGGGCTTATGGGCCACGTCGTTCCTTTTTGCGGGAGGGATGATATTCGGCCCTGTCATGCAAAAATTTTCCTTCGGCTCATTCTGGACCGGTTTTCCATTTGGCAAAGACCTTACAGACACAAAAACACTTATAGCTCTTGTCTTCTGGATCTTAGCGCTCTGGGTGTCCAGGAAAAAAAGCCGGAAAACATCCCGCAGGTGGATACTGGCTGCCTCCTGCGTCATGCTGGTTGTTTTTCTCATCCCTCACAGCCTTCTGGGCTCAGAATTCGATTACTCTCAATTAGAGGGTGAGAAACAAAGTATAAAAACCAATCTGGATGATGAACAAGCCGAGCATCGCTCATTTTTTATGAATAGTTTAGTTTAAATAATAAGGAGGTTTTAATATGAAGAAATTTTCACACGTTTTAGTTCTGCTGTTATGTCTTGTCCTTTCTTCGATTTCCATCACGCAGCATCCCGCCTACTCGAAAGAGAATGATCTGAAACCTATTGAAGATATTGCAGACATAATAGAATGGAAAAGCATCCGGAGCTCTGCTGTCTCTCCGGACGGCACTTGGTTTGCCTACTATCTTGTGCCGCAGGAAGGAGATGGGAAACTCATGGTAACAAACACGAAAGAGGAAAAAGAATTCAGCTTTCCCATCGGAGAACCCGCCGGATACCCGTCTTCAAGAGACATCCGATTTTCCGAAGACTCCGGCTGGCTTGCCTTTACCGTATACCCAAAAAGAGAAGAGGCAAAAAAACTCAAAAAACAAAAGAAACAGGTCTACAACAAAACCGCCCTTTTAAACCTTGAGTCCGGAGAGAAAAAGGAATTTGAAAAAATCAGAAATTTCTCTTTTTCCGGAGAAAATCCTTCCTGGATCGCATTCCATAAATACGCTTCAGAGGAACAGTCCAAAAACAAGGACTCATGGAAAGGAACAGACCTTCTTCTTTATGACCTGAAAACATCCGATCAACTAAATATCGGGAATGTCTCGGAATTCTCTTTTGATAAAAAAGGAAGATGGCTCGCCACCACCATAGATGCGGAAGGAAAAACAGGAAACGGAGTCCAGCTGCGCAGCTCAAAAACCGGGGTCATCCTTCCTCTGGAAAGCGATGAGGCCGAATACGTGAAGCTCACTTGGACAGAAGAAGGAGACGGACTGGCTGTTCTCAAAGGGAAAAAAGATGAAAAATATGAAGATGACCTCTACAGTGTGCTGGGCTTCAAGGGATTTGATTCCCAAAAACCCGTAAAAACCATCTATGATCCGCATGAAGATGAAAACTTCCCGGACGGCATGACCATAAGCCCCAACAGAAATCCCTTATGGACCGAAGACCTCTCCGGCCTGCTTTTCGGAATCCATGAAGTCAAAAAAAAGGAAGAGAAAGAAGATAAAGAAGAAAAAGGGGAAAAGAAGGAAGGAGAAGAAAAAAAAGATGAAAAACCCGCTCCTAAAAAACCTGATGCTGAGATCGACAAAGAGGACCTTCCGGACCTCGTTATCTGGCACTGGCAGGATAACCGGCTCCAGTCCATGCAGCAGGTTCAGGAGCGCAGGGATAAAAATTTCAGCTTCCTGTCATTCTACGATGCAGACAGCAAAAAGTTCATCCGGCTTGCTGATGAACAAGTCAGAGAGGTCTCGGCAGCTCCCAAACACAATTGGGCCGTAGGAGTTGACAGGCAAAAATATGAGCTGGACTCAAATCTTTACGGAAGAAGATACCAGGATATCTATGTCATCAATGTAAAGACCGGAAAAAGAGAGCTGGCTCTTGAAAAATGCAGATGGTACTTCTTCCCTTCTCCGGACGGAACCCATTTTCTCTATTACAAGGACGGTGACTTTTACACATATGAAATGCCTTCCGGCAAAAAGTACAACATCACAAAAGATGTTCCCACTTCCTTCATAAATACGGAAGATGACCACAATGTGGTTGATCCTCCCACATACCCCATAGGCTGGGAGAAACAAGGCAAATCCGTGCTTTTGCATGACAACTGGGATGTCTGGAATATTCCCGTACACGGAGGAGAAGGCATCAATCTAACCAAAACTGGGAAAACCGAGCAGATCCGATTCCCCTGGCGCATCCGCCTGGATCCGGAGGAAAAAGGCATTGACCTTGAAAAACCGCTTTATTTCTCTGCTTACGGCGAATGGACCAAAAAAGGAGGCATCGCGGTTGTGGAAAAAGACGATCCCGGAGCTCAAATGCTTCTCTGGGACGATGCTGCCTTCTCGATCAGCAAAGCAAAGAATGCGGATGTGTATTTTTATACCAGACAGACCTATAAGGATTATCCTGACTATTATGTCACAGACCACACCCTCAAGGACGGCCAAAGAATAACAAACGCCAATCCGCAGCAGGATGAGTTTCTCTGGTCTTCAGGCTCGATGCTCGTGGATTACACAAGCACAAACGGAGACAGACTCCAGGCAGCGCTCTTTTTGCCCGCAAATTACAAGAAAGGAAAAAGCTATCCCACTGTTGTCTACATTTATGAAAAACTCTCACAACGCATGAACTACTACTTCTCTCCCTCAGCAAGGGGCTTTAATAAATCCGTGTACACAAGCCGAGGATACGCTGTTCTGATGCCTGATATCGTCTATGAGATCAACGATCCCGGGATATCGGCTGTCAACTGTGTCATTCCCGCGATCAAAGCCGCTACTGATACCGGAGTCGTAGATAGTGAGAGAGTGGGCATACACGGCCATTCCTGGGGAGGATACCAGACAGCTTTCCTCATCACCCAGACCGACCTTTTTGCAGCCGCTATCGCAGGCGCCCCTCTCACGAACATGATCAGCATGTACAGCTCCATTTACTGGAATTCAGGTTCAGCCAATCAGCCCATTTTTGAATCAAGCCAGGGCCGTTTCGAAGGGAATTATCTGGAAAATCTTGATGCTTATGCCAGGAATTCCCCGGTCTATCACGCAAAAAACGTAAACACACCTCTCATTATTCTCCATAATGACAAGGACGGAGCTGTGGACTGGAATCAGGGAATCGAGTATTTCAACACGCTGCGCCAGCTTAAAAAACCGGTGGTCATGCTCGAATATGTTGGAGAAAATCACGGGCTCAGAAAGCCTGCCAATCTCAAAGACTACACCATAAGGATGCGTGAGTTCTTTGACCATCATCTTCTCGGAAAACCAGCGCCGGCCTGGCTGAAACAAGGGATCTCCCACCTTGACCATGAAGAGCACATAAAGAAGCGGACTGAAAAAATCATGGAGAGCATAAAAAAGAAGAAAAAGGAAGAGGAAAAGAAAACCCCATAATAGAAAAAGGCTGGCTGTAGAGGCGCCAAGGTTTAGAAAAGGAAGCGGGGCTAAGGAGGATTCCTCTCCAGCCAGCTACTTTATATATTATAGTATAGAAGAGTTAATAAAGAAAAGTCAAAATTAAAAAAAAGAGAGCCCGGGGGAGGGATTCGAACCTCCGACCTTTTTCTGGCTGAACCTTTTAAACAAAGAATGCTTGACAAGACCCTATTTTTCTGATATTTTGGAATTATTAATTCCATAAATAGAGATAAAATGGCTGAACCGTTTCAAATAAAAGACAAAAACATGAAAATGATAAGACGGTATTTTAAAGGCCCTCAGAGCAGTTATTTCATTTTTGGCCCAAGGGGAACAGGGAAGACAACCTGGTTAAAACACAACTTTAGAAATGCACTGAAAGTCGATCTTCTTGAACCTGAAACATACCGCTTGTATAAGGCACGGCCAGAGCGTCTCAAGGAGCTTATAGAAGGGAATCCTGACGAAAGAATTATTATCCTTGATGAGATCCAAAAAGCTCCGGAATTACTGGATGTGGTGCACTCTCTAATGGAAAACAAACCCAAATTGCAGTTTATTCTTACTGGTTCGAGTGCCCGGAAAATAAAACAAAGTGGAATTAACCTTCTTGGAGGGAGAGCGCTTATAAGGACTCTTCATCCGTTTATGCATTCTGAGTTAAAGCATGAATTTTATCTCAACCAGGCTCTCCGATTCGGATTAATTCCTCTTGTGGTATCAGCAAAAAATCCAAAGGAAACACTTGAGGCTTATATAACTCTTTATATGAATGAAGAAGTCCAGATGGAAGGTCTGGTTAGAAACATTGGAAATTTTGCTCGATTTTTGGAAGCTATTAGTTTTTCTCATGGGGCTGTCCTTAATGTCAGTAATGTTGCCAGGGAATGTGAAGTAAAAAGGAAGACTGTAGAGGGATATATTGAAGTTCTTTATGATTTATTGTTGGCTTATTCTCTCCCAATTTTTACTAAAAGAGCCAAAAGAGCTGTGATCCAACACCCTAAATTTTACTTTTTTGATACAGGCGTCTTCCGCACATTAAGACCTAAAGGCCCTCTTGATCAGCCGACTGAAATCGAGGGGGCTGCTCTTGAAGGACT
Source organism: uncultured Eubacteriales bacterium (assembly GCA_964624145.1). Taxonomy (GTDB): domain Bacteria; phylum Acidobacteriota; class Aminicenantia; order Aminicenantales; family Aminicenantaceae; genus WJMT01. The sequence goes on from CAZUXT010000047.1 coordinate 16,960, forward strand.
TGTAGCCCAGCATCTTAGAGCCTGGATCGATTACAGTCAATCCTCATTAAAACTTTATTACTGGAGGACAAAAGCCGGCACTGAGGTCGATTTCATTATATATGGGGATGAATGCTTTTGGGCCATTGAAGTTAAAAACACTCCCAAAGTGCGCAGAAAGGAACTTAGATCTCTTAAAACATTTCATCAGGATTATCCAGAGTGTAAGCTTGTATTTGTTTATAGAGGAAGTGAAAGGCTTTTGATTGATAATGTGCTGTGTATCCCTTGTGACCGTTTTTTAGAAGGCATTAAGCCAAATCATCCACTTATTGAGACCAAAAAAGAGCCAGCGAGAGGATTCGAACCTCCGACCTACTGATTACGAATCAGATATTTTGTCAATTTTTTCCCTCTGTTATATGGGGTAGTCAGTTAAAAGCCTTTAACCAATTATAGCCGTAATTGGGCGTTTTTAGTCAAAATATGTGACATATTTGTGACATGGGGAGAGGTCTACTAATAAAATGCTTATTTCTTTGTCATCCCTTTTTTCTGTATCAGGGATGCCTACTAATACACTTACATTTTTCCCCATTCCCCTGACTCGATTAATATTTCTCTTGCCTCTTCCATTGATATATCTTTTTCTTTTGATAGTGTCATCATTTTCAAAACACGTTCCTCAACAAGTTCTCTTCTTCTTTGCATTTCGTTCATATCCAAACCAATACAAGAAACAAATCTAATTAATTTACCAGGAATTGATAATAATGATAATGGAAACGCTATAGATAATACTCCCAGAATCCAGCTTGTTGGAAACATCCAAAGCAAATGTAATGGTGATATTTTTAAAAATATAGTTAAAAGTAATGACACTATAAAAAGAAGGATAGTGTTTAAGGTTTGTTGTTGAATACCTCTGCCTCTCTTTATATGGGTCCTAACACCAAAAATCCAAGTTACTATAAAGATTATAGCAATAATTATTATAACAAGTTCAAAAATATTCAATCCAAACATTCTTAAATCTCTTTGATTATCATTTTGATTTATTTGAAACCAATTTATTTTTATCTTTTATTCTTTTTTTCATTTTTTCTTCTTTTAATTTTAATCATGTTCGTCATTATTTTTTTCTGACTCAATCAAATTTTCTTCCATTTTTTCAGATGGTTCCACAAATTCTTTATCTGTATAGAAATATTCTCCATTTATCTCAACCCGAATGCTACCCCAAAACGGACTCTTTTTAAGATAGTTCTTATTTTTTTCCTGTTTTTTTCTTTTTTCATTTCCCTTTAAAACTGGCTCAGGCTCTATCCATCTTAATCCTAATTTTTGGGCTTTTTCATCCAAATCTTTTTTCCAAGCCCTATTTGCTTCAGAGATTTCTTTTAATGAAATAAATAACTCCTCTTCTTGTTTTATTGTCCTTCTAAGTTTTTTCACATGCAACTTTACACTTTTTATAGTACTAAATACATTTTCAACTTGAGATAATGCATCCTCAAAATTCGCTAAATCAATTTCCCATTCTACCTTATTAATCAATTTTGAGATAACATCAATATCCGCTCTGGTTTTTTCTAATTCTTTAGCTACCCATTTCATTTTTTCTCCTCTTCTTGCTCTATGAGCCTGCGAACTTCTTCATATTTATTCAAACAGAATTCAATTCCTTTCTCTAATTCATCTGCCGCCTTTTTAGCTTGCTCATCCCCCATAGGAGCTTTTCCTCCTTCAGAGCCAAGACCTTCTAGTCTTGACTCTAACATCCTCATTAATTTCAAAGTCGGTTTTATCAGCCCTTTTAAAGATTTGACCTCTTTTTTAAGCTCTTCCCTTTCTGGTCCCCATAGTTTTATTTCTGTCAAAGCATCTTCTAATTTGACCCTTAAATCATAAATTTCCTCTAATTCCATATTTTCCACCTCTTTATTAAAAATACTGCAATATTGTTAAACATTGAAAAAATTTGATTTATAGGTCTGAAAAATTAATTGGTCCGAATTCTGGATTATATATTCCAAGCCATTTAACTCTATCTTTTTCCAAAAGAAGAACTATATTGTATTTTTTATAAGAATATATATGACTCGTTTTGTTCTTTGAAATTGATTTTGTTGATGGAGGCCCAAATCTTCTAATAACTTTTTTTGAGGCTAAGAAAGTCTTTATTCCTAGTATAGAAGCGTATCTAGAATGGGAAAAAATAAGTCTTATTTTGTCTTCTTCGTACGCAATATAAAAGTCTTCTTCCTCATATATCCAAATTCTTCCTTCCTCTTCTATGACTGAAGGCTCTCCTTTTAAAAACAAAATATCATCTTTTGTATCCTTCAGTGATATCCCCATAAATTCATTCATTTTTCTTGGGGTATTTGATATCTTATATACTACAAAAATTGCTAGCCCAGAAACTAAAGATATAACTAGAATTATTACCACCGATTTGATAACGATTTTTTTCCAATTCCATCTATCTTTCGTAAAAATAAAAAGAAGTATTATTCCCAAAAAATATGAGGATAAAAATATTGATAGCCCTAAATCCATATTAAATCCCAAAATTCATTCTTTTTGTCCGTTTAAATTGGTTAAAATTTTTTCCCTTTACCTTCTATTAAGAATATAAGAGTATCCCTGTGGAGTCAAGCAGACTGAATTTCTATAATGTTAGATTATGAACCCCATTTTTATGCTTTCTACAAGCTGAGTCTCTAGTACTATCTATCTTTCAGGATTTTTTATTGACTTCATATCTTTGTTCTTTGTAGTATTATAAATATAACAGCTTATAGGGTGGAAGTTGAAGAAAGCAAACAAAGTATAATCTGAATTAATAAAGCAAAAATAATGTTCACAGAAATCTCTATGGAGGAGAAAAGGAATGAATGATTCAGTAAAGGATTTAGAGAAAAAAAAGAAAAATGGACTTTTGGCTGCTGGACTTAATGTAGTTCTCCCGGGTGCTGGATATATATATTGTGGGAGAGTTATTCTAGGGATTGGAGCCTTCTTTTTTGCTGGATTAATATTTTTAATTTATCCTTATGGAGCTATTTTAATTTGGGTAGTTGTTATAATCGACGGTTTTCTTTGTGCAGATAGATACAATAAAAAACTGGAAGGAGAAATAAAAAATCAGATGAAAAAATGTCCCATGTGTGCCGAACTAGTTCAACCTGAAGCTAAAGTATGTAAACATTGCGGTCATAAGTTTGAATAGAACAAAAAAGGGGAGCAAAGGTATTGGAATTTAGCCTTATAGAAATATTTTATGGACTAATGTAAAAAGGAGGATTTCATGAAAGCGGATAAAAACTTTATCAATCAATTTGAAAGATTATTAGAGAAATATGAAATTGAGGTTGAGGAAAAAAGAAAGAAAGGGATATTAACGAAAAAGACAGCAGATACTTATCTCCGACACGTTAATACCTTCATTAGATGGTGTAAAGATGATTTCGTTCCAGGCGGGAGAAATATGAATAAATAAGAGTTAATGATGCTCAAAAGGAGTGATTTTTTACTGAGATAGAAGGATAAGGGGGAGAAAATCTCACGAAAGGAAAAAATTTGTCAAATAATAAAGACAAAAATAAATCTTCAAAATCTCAACGTCGATATCACTATGTTTCACAATCTTATTTGGCAAACTTCACAAATTCAGGTAAAAAAGATGGACTTCTTTGGGTATTAGATAAAAAAAAATTAAAACAGTGGAGAAAAAAACCTAGAAAAATTGGATTCCAGAAAGATTTTTTTCGCATTGAAATATCTGGTATCAAACCAAA
>CAZUXT010000048.1:0-20004 GCA_964624145.1 uncultured Eubacteriales bacterium
CCTGATGAGTGGGTGAGAAGGTGATCAATGGTCAATGTGTGTCCGTGGGTCGGATAATCAGGCAGAAATTTTCTTATATCATCGTCCAGCGACAACTGATTCCGTTCAGCTAATATCATAATAGCCATGGAAGTGAACTGCTTGGTCATGGAGCCTATCCGAAATACCATATCTGGTTCCAAAGGAACTCCTAATTCCATATCAGCCATTCCATACGCTTTGCGAAAAATAACTTCTCCCCCTTTTACAGCGACAGCAGCCGCGCCCGGCTCATCGTCTTTAAATATCTGAGACAGCATCTCATCAATTGTGGCTGAAACTTGATGAGTATCTGCTTTTACATTGGAATTGCTGCTGCTTCCACAAGCAGTATGAGCAAGGCCGATGGAAATCACTACCGCCATAGTTAATAATAAGTGATGCGTGAAAAAACGATTTTTTCTCATTGATTATCTCCTTAATTGAGTGAATTGAATCTTTCTCGGAAAGACCGAAGTAAGGATGGCTTCTTCCAGCCGGGTTATGGTGTTCATGTCTCCTCCGGTTTTATTGGATTCTAATATTTAGACGAGCGGGGTTCCATAAAGGTTGACAGAAAGTTTGTGATTGAAATCCTCTATTCACTCATACCGGAGGTTATCCGCTGGATTTGCCAGGGAAGCTTTGATGACATTCCAACTCACACTCAGAAAAGCGAGCGCCACGGCCAGACCGGAGGCGAGAACAAAAACACCTATCCCGGGAATCGTGTGGTATGCATAATTTTGCAGCCATTTCCGGAGCACATAATAAGCGAGAGGATAGACGATGATATTTGCCGCAGCAACACAGATCAATGTCTCTTTAAAGAGCTGGAAGACAATATTCCCCTCTGATGCTCCTAACACTTTGCGGATCGCGATTTCTTTTGTTCTCTGCCTGACAGAAAAAGAGGCTAATCCGAGAAGGCCGATACAGGAGATGAAAATCGCGAGAAAAGTGAAATATCTTGTTCCTGTCACCATCCTTTGTTCGGTGATATAGATATGATGGAGATTCTCGTCTAAGAATCTCAAGTCAGGAATATAACCGGGCACGAGCTCCTTCAGTTTGTTCTGGATAAAATTTATCGTCTTTAACATGTTGCGGGAATCGATCTTGATAAATATGTTTCTAAAATCAGCATATCTGTTAATGAAGATCAAAGGCTGGATATCATCCCGAAGAGAGTAAAAATGAAAATCCCTAACAACTCCGATGATCCGGAAATTTTGACCCCATACAGTGATTCGTTTCCCGACAGGAGATTTCAAGTCCATTGTCTTTAAGGCCGTTTCGTTTATCACTACGGATTCTGTCTGGTCATGAGGGAATTCCCATGAAAAAAAACGTCCCTCAACCATATCAATATTAAAAGTTTCGATAAACTCAGGATCTACCCTCATCAGGTGTGTTCTCGGCATAATTATATCACTGGATTGCCCTTCCCATCTTACAGCATCTCCCCCTGTTGTCGTATATTCCTTATCCATTGTCGAACTGGATCGTGTCATGCTGATTATGTCGGGATTTCGCATCAATTCTGTTTGAATGGTTCGATATTGCCTGGAAATTTCCCAAGCCAGTCCCATATAGACGACATTATCCTCGTTATATCCTAAATCCTTGTTTTTCAGATATTTCAACTGTTTATTCACTCCGATCATAGCGATAATCATAAAAATGGACAGAGAGAATTGAAATGAGATTAAAACTTTGCGAAGGAGAAGGCTGTTTTTACCGGGTTTGATCGCTCCTTTTATTGCTCGAACAGGATTCAAGGACGACAGGATAAAGGCAGGATAAATACCGGATATTATGCCGGTCAGAAACACAATCCCGGCTAAATACAGCGCCATTTTGACATTAAAGCTGAACCCAATCCGGGCTCCGGTCAGTTGATTTAGAACAGGCAGTAAGAAATATGCGGTCAAAACAGCAAGACATCCCGCGAATATTGTCACCAGAACGGATTCCATTAGGATCTGTTTGGAAAGCTGCTCTTTGTCAGCTCCCACTGTTTTCCGCACACCCATTTCTTTTGCCCGGAGAGAAGAGCGGGCTGTTGTGAGGTTTATAAAATTGACCATGGCCAGCAAAAGGATAAAAATGCTTAATCCGGAAAAGATATACACATAGACTATCGGCCCACCGCCATTCATATTGAAGAGATGGATTCTTGTTATCAGCCTTAATGTCAATTTCGATTCCTCCCAATTTTCGGCATATCTTTTAAAAATATTTCTTATTTGGGCCTTAAAAGATTCCAGATCCGCTTTTTCTTCAAGGTGAATATATGTATCGTAGTTTCCTCCTCCCCATTCATCGATTCTCCAGCCCAGATCCCTCAAAATGGCCATCGGGACCATACAGACAGAACTGAGGGATGAGTTTGCAGGGAATTCCTTTATGACTCCCGTCACCAAGAGACTTGTGTTCTCTCCAAGAAGAATTTCCTGCCCGAGCGGGTCATTTTTAGAAAAATGCTTTTTGGCAATAGTATTGGTTAGAACAATCGAGTTAGGCCGAGATAGTGCTGTTTTGGGATTTCCCTTGATAAATTCAACAGAAAACATTTGTAAAAAAGAGGGATCAGCGAATCTGACTTTTTCCATAAAACGATTTTCTGCGGTGCCGAGCATTACTTCTCCCCAATCATTTGACCGGGAGACATTCCTGATCTCGGGTCTTTCTGTTTTAAGAGCATGAGCCAGAGCTCCCGGAGTATTTGGGAAAAAGAGGCGATCTCCGTTCGGAAGGGTTTGTTCTGTTATTATCTGGTATAAATCATCGCTGTTTTCATGAAACCGGTCATAGCTGAGCTCGAAATCGATCCACAAAGCTATAAGGATACAGCAGGCCAATCCGACAGCCAATCCTGCAATGTTGATAAAAGAATAGCCTTTATATTTATGCATGCTTCTCAGCATGATTTTCAGATAATTCTTAAACATAACAAGCCTCCATTTGATGGTCAGACGAACATAATAAAAAGCAGCCAGAATGGTATTCCATAATAGCCAGAAAAATCCTATAACTCGGCCGTATCTGTTTGATATATCTTTGTATTCGATCTCATAATCTCTGGAGATGGCGAACATCTCTTCGTAGATGGATAAATGAGAAAGGATCCACGAAAAAAATTTAGGAAAACGGCCTTCTTGTTTTTTCATTTTTTGTTTTTAAAAGCGAATTCAGGAACGTCTACCCAGGCCTTTTTCTGGATCTTTTGGGCATCCCGAAGAGCTTGCTTTCCCTCAGTTGTCAGGGAGTAGAGGAGTTTTCGTCTTCCTCCTTTTTTGGCAACAGGCCTGCTTTCTCTGGATTCAATAAATCCTCTCCGGACAAAAAGATAGAGGGTGTTGTAGAGAGAGCCATAATTCAGAGCTTTCCCTGTGACCTGCTTGAAGTTTTCTCTGATGGTGACACCATAGGCATTATCCTTGAGTTTCCAGATGGAAAGGAGGATGAGTTCTTCATTTCTTGTGAGTTCAATCATTTCAGATCCTTATATATATTTATGATAAATACATAAAAAGGACGCTCTGTCAAGCAGAAAGGTTGCTTTTTTTTGAAAGAAAATAAAGAAATTTTCTAGTTATTCACTCATACCGGAGGGAATCCACCGGATTGGCTGTAGCGGCTTTGATGCTCTGGTAGCTGACAGTGAGAAGTGCCATGAAGAGCGCCAGAAGCGATGAAACAGCAAATATCCACAGGCCGATATCGATCCTATAGGCAAAACTCTGTAGCCATTTGTTCATTGCAAAATAAGCAATGGGCCAGGCCAGAATATTCGCCATTAGAATGGCTGTTGAAAATTCATGAGAAATCAGAAAAAAAATTCTCGATAGTGATGCGCCAAGCACTTTTCGGATACCGATCTCCTTGGTTCGCTTTTCAGTTATAAAGGAAACCAATCCTAAAAGTCCCAGACAGGTGATAAAAATAGAAAAACCTGAAGCATAGAAGAAAATCGTTTGAAAGGTCACATCTTTTTCATACATACTTTTAAAATCTTCATCAACAAATATGTATTCAAAAGGAATACCCGGTGCGAACTGCTTCCAAATTGTCTCGATATGCGCAACAACATCTGATAGATTTTTACCCGATAACAGGATATTGAAGCGAGACAGCCACTCCTCATTATAACTGATGATGACCGGATTGATTTCCCGGTGCAGCGGTCTGCAGTGGAAATCTTTTACCACACCCAAAACGATAAGCTCATCAACGGGAAAAGCCGTCAAACCCCGGACTTCATGAGGCAGTTGCTGACCAACCGGATTTGTCAAACCAAATTCCCTTACCGCTGTCTCATTTAAAACAACCGATCTTAAATGATCCGCCTGTCTGTCTGTATCAAGGAACCGGCCTTGAAGTAAATTCAGCTTATAAATATTGATAAATTCAGAATCCGCACTGTAATGGGTGAAGCCAATAAATTCATCATGAATCTTCAAGCTCTCATTATTCGATGGTCTGCCCGGATAACCGTGAGAAATGGAAACGCGCAAAATATCCGGATGCTTCAGCAGCTCTGTTTTTACAAACTTGACATGCTGAGAAAACGCTTCAGATCGCGGTATGGCAAATGTCATGACATTATGACCACTGAATCCAAGGTCCTTGTGGTTCATAAAATGAATCTGTTTGAAAATAGTCAGTGTACTGGTGATTAATATGATAGAGACAGTAAACTGAAAAATAATCATAGATTTCCTAAAAAGTATTCCCTGTCTCCCTCTAGTAATTTCTCCTTTAATGACCTTAAGGGGAAGAAAAGAAGACAGATAGAACGCCGGATAAATACCGGACAGCAAACCAATGAAACAGACAATACTGAGAATAAGACCCATAAAAAGCGGTTGAAACAGACTCATCCTGGACAGATTGATAGATAATGAGCTGTTCAATATTGGTAAGAACGCTAAAACCAAGACCAATGATAGAGCAAACGCCAGAAGCGCCATAAAAATAGACTCGCCCAAAAACTGCCGTATAAGATCCTTGCGCATGACGCCGACGACTCTCTTAATGCCGACCTCCCTTGCTCTTGTCGAAGCTCTGGCCGTACTGAGATTGATAAAATTGATAGCTGCAATAATGATTATGAATAGAGCTACCGTTATAAGGATCCACATCATGGTCATATTGCCGTGATTTCCCGTAAAACGAATATTGGAAAAATAGAGGTCTTTGGCCGGCAATAAGGAAAAGGACCTGGATTCCCGGTCAACACGCTCAAACACCTTTTTCATGTGATTGTTAATCTTCCGGTTCACGGCTTCCAGATCGCAGTTTTCCGGCAAAAGAACATAAGTGTAAGTGGTGTTATCTTCATAATTTCTATCTGCTTCAGGCCCGAGAATGACGCGCAGAGTCAAAACAGAACCGAATACGCTGTATTTCAGATGGGACTGCTCCGGTTTTTTCACCACAGCAGTGACAGTGACATCATGTTTGTTATTGAGTGTGATGATTTTTCCTATGGGATTTTCGCTGCCGAACAGTCTCTGCGCAACGTCTTCTGTCAATACAATCGTGTATGGTTCATTTAACGCAGTTTCGGGATCCCCGTATGCAAATTCATACGTAAATATCTCAAACATATCAGGATCGGTCCAGACAAATGATAAATCCTTGATCATAATGCTCTGATCAGGTTTTCCGTTACCAGGATGATACTGCAAGGCATAGTTATTTCTTCTAATAAACCGTGTGTATTTCAAAATCTCCGGAATGTTCTCCGCCAACTCCGGGCCTGCGGCGGAAATAAGCGACTGCTGTCTATCCATGAGTATGGTGTATATTCGTTTCAAATTTACATTATGCTTATCATGGTCCAATTCATTTTTTACAAAAAGAGCAATAAAAATTAATACGCTGAAACTGATGGATAAACTCAAAATATTGATCATAGAATAAACCTTGTGACGACTTAGATGCCGAAACGTTATCTTCATGTTATTCTTCAACATGATCAACCTCCATTTTAAAGAAAATTTTATGTAGTGAATGAGTATCCCTAATGTAGAGAACCAGTACCATAGCCAGGACAAAATACTTCCATATCGGGCCCGGATATCACTGTATTCCGTATCCATGGCATCGGATAGAGCGTGCTCTTTTTCATAATAGGATAATCGGGATAGGATCCATCTGGCTGTACGGGGCGGAGATTTTCTTGTGCTTTTTCTCATCTCATTCAAATTCCATGATCGTTTTTTCCAATCCATCCCAGGCCAGCTTCTGGATCTCATAGGCTTTTTTCAAAGCTCTTCTGCCCTCAGGAGTTAATGAGTACAGCACTTTTCTCCGGCCTCCCTGCTTTGGTTCCGGATCACTCTCTCTGGATTTGACGTATCCTTTTCTTATGAGAGCAGAGAGCGTATTACACAGAGAACCATAATTGATGGACTTGTCGGTAATGTTTTTTATATGCCTTCTCAAAGTGATGATATAGGCATTCTCTTTGAGCTTTAGAATCGCCAGTAAGATGAGTTCTTCATGTTTGGTAAGTTCATACATGTGTTTCTCCATGATGTATATTTTTAATTTAAAAACATATATATATAAGAACGTGATGTCAAGCAGAAAGGTTGCTTTTTTTGAAAGAAAATAAAGAAATTTTCCTATTCTTCACTCATACCGCAGCGAATCCACAGGGTTGGCTGTGGCGGCTTTGATGCTCTGGTAGCTGACAGTGAGAAGTGCCATGAAGAGCGCCAGAAGCGATGAAACAGCAAATATCCACAGGCCGATATCGATCCTATAGGCAAAACTCTGCAGCCATTTGTTCATCGCAAAATAAGCAATGGGCCAGGCAATAATATTGGCCAGGAATACAAATCTTGTGAATTCTCTTGTCAGGAGGACGAGAATATTTGGAACGGTTGCGCCCAGGACCTTCCGAATCCCTATTTCCTTTGTTTTCTTTTCAGCCATGTAAGAGGCTAGGCCCAGCAACCCGAGACAGGAGAGGAGAATAGCGATCAATGTAAAATAGTTAAATGACTGCCCCAGTTTCATTTCTGTCTCATACATGCTCTCGATTCTTTCATCCAAAAATGAAAAGACGAACGGGAAATCGGGAAATATTCTTTTCCATTTGTTTTGGATAAAAGACAAGGTATTGGATATATCATTAGAGTTGATTCTCACGCTCAATACTTTTAAAGACCCGGGATCGAGCATGAGTACAAGAGGTTGGATTTCGGAGTGCAGAGGTGCAAAATGAAAATCTTCAACAACTCCAATAATTTGCCCCCTTCCCAGTTTTTTCCCTCTGAGGTCTTCAAGTCCTACGGCTTTGGCAGCGGTTTCATTTATGATATATGCATTTTCCAAATCCTGAGGTGATTCCTTGATGAAATTTCTTCCCTGCACAATGTTCATCTTATAGAAATCGATAAAATTAAAATCCACCCAGTTGACCCAAACTCTGAGCGTTTCTCCCTGGTTTTTGCCTCCCAGCCTTACTTGTGCCGTGTTATCAATTTCTGTAGGGAGACTTTTCGAGGCTGTTATATCCAGGATGTTTGCTTGCTGGCTGAGTTCGCTCTTAAATACATTGTATTTCTCCCACATTCTTTTATTAGGCATCGGAATGGTTATTATGGAATCCTTATCCAAGCCGAGCTTTGTATTTTTTATATAGTGGAGCTGCTGATTGATAACCAAAGCACAGATGATCAGACAAACTGAGACAGCAAATTGAACGATTATCAAAGCATTTCGCAGGGAAGTCGTGCTTTTTGAAATGGATTCTGAGCGTCCTTTCAAAACAGTGGTCGGTTTAAAAGAAGAAAGGAAAATTGCAGGATAAATTCCTGCAATGAGACCGGCAAATATACCAAGGCCTATCAAACAAAATACAAAGACAATATTCGTTAAAAGATCGAATTGAATATTTCTTCCTATTAGATAATTGAATACAGGAAGGGCAAGTCGAACAATGAAAAGTGCCAGCACTAGTGAGAAGAGGGACAACACAAGAGATTCGCCCAAGAATTGGGAAATGAGGCTTTTTCGTTTGGCTCCAACAACTTTCCTGACACCTATTTCCTTGCCTCTGGAAAAAGAGCGAGCAATGGAAAGATTCATGTAGTTGAAACAGGCAATGAGCAGGATAAACAGGGTAATGGCAGAATAAAGGTATATGTACCTCATATCTCCTTTTCCCGGTAAATCAAAAGCGACTTTATGACCCAGATGGATATCTAACAGAGGTTGGAGGTGAAAGCTGGCCGGATGCCCTCCAAACCCTACTGTATCATATTTTTTTAATTGGGAATTGAATTTTTGGGGACTGGAATTTTTATTCAATTTGATGTAGGTCCGAACCGAACTGTTTTGCCAACTGGTAAGTTGATTTTGACCCCAGGTGCTGAGCAGACTACTGAATGAGGCCAGAAAATCAAATTTAAGGTGTGAGTTATCCGGCACATTCTCCAGGACGCCAGTAATCCTGTAATCCTGTTTATTATCTATATTGATGATTTTATTCAAAGGATCTTTTTCTCCAAAGTACTTTTGAGCCATTTCCCTGGTGATCATAACTGTATTTGGCTCTTTAAGAGCGGTCTTCGGATTTCCTTTAACAACAGGAAAAGAAAAGATATCCAGGAATTCCTGTTCTGCATACAGGAAACGTTTTTCATAAAATTGTTTATTATCAAATCGAACCTGTCTTTCATAATTTTTAACTCTGGTTAGTTTGGCATCATGAGGAAAATCCTCCCTTGCAGAAGGGGCCAGGATCGCCGGGGTTGTGTTGAATATATCCGTTCCTTGATAAATATTTCCCTTCTGATGCTGGAGAATCCGATAAATGTACCCGGAGTTCTCATGGAACTTGTCGAAGCTGAATTCATGCTTGATGTACTGAAGGATGAGAATGCAGCAGGCAAGCCCTACTGATAATCCGATAATGTTAATGAACGAAAAAACTTTGTGCCTTTTAAGACTTCTTAGGGCGGTTTTCAGATAATTTTTATACATGACAAACCTCCAGTAGAGAATATCTTTTATAAAAACAGGCAGCGACCGCAGAAGATGAGTCCAGTACCAGAACCAAGCCCGACCATATCCTTTGGTTTCATAAATGAAGCTGAACTCTTCATCAAAATCCCCGCGCAGATGAGGATTGACATCATATCTGGCGAAAAGCCTGAGAAGCCAGTCTCCGAATTTTGGGAATTTCGATCGAGACGGTTTCATTTGCTTTGTGTTTCAAAAGAACAGGGTTTGAGACCAGCCCAGAGCTTTTGGTTCAGGACGCAAGCCGATTTTAAGGCCTCGATCCCGGCGGAAGAGAGGGTGTAGTACATGCGTGTTTTTCCCCTTCGTTGAGACGTGGATTCTCCGGGCCGTTTGGAGACATACTTTTTCCGGGTGAGCCGGTCAAGGGCACTGTACAGATTACCGTAGGTAAAATCCTTGCCGATAATGTTTGATACATGATGCCGAATTTTAAATCCGTAGGCTTTATCCTTCAGCTCCCAGATGGAAAGGAGAAGGATCTCCTCGATTTTTGTCAGATCTTTCATGTCACATTCCTATCGATATACTGCTTTACAGTATATTAGACGTGATGTCAAGCAGAAAGGTTGCTATATTTTTAAAATAATTTTATGAAGGGGGATTTCTTGAGTAGTTATTTTTCACTCATACCGCAGGGAATCGACCGGATTGGCTGTGGCGGCTCGGATGACTTTATAGCTAATTGTTAAGACGGCAATCCCGCATGTCAATGCACCGGCCAGAATAAAGAACCACCAATAGACAGATATGCGATAAGCATAATTCTGCAGCCACTTATGCATGAGAAAATAGGATAGAGGCCATGTGATGAAATTAGCTACGAGCACCCATTTTGTCATATTTTTTAAAAATAGGGACATTATGCTTTCGACAGATGCTCCCAATACTTTTCTTATTCCTATTTCTTTGGTTCTCTGTTCAGTGGCGAATGATGCAAGACCGAAAAGTCCCAAACATCCGATAAAAATAGATAAAAAAGCAAAAGTACTGATAATTTTTCCCATTTCTTGCTCAGTTTGATAGGCTCTTCCGAATATTTCATCAAGAAATTGAAATTCATAGGGATAATTCGGAGCAAATTCCTTCAGGGTTTTTTCTATGTAATCGATGGTCTCCTGAATATTTGCCGTGTTTGTTTTTATGGAAAGATGGGCTTTCCATGAAGAACTGAGGCCAAGAAGCAAAGGACTTTTCGGTTGATGCAGTGAATGGGAATGAAAATTTTTTATGATACCGATAATTTTTACTGTGCGGCCATCCCAGTCTATTATTTCGAATTCTTTCCCTATGGGTGAATCCCATCTGCATGCTTTTGCCGCCATTTCATTTATAAGAACGGCTCTTTCCGAATCAGACGGAAAATCCCTCGAAAAGTTTCTGCCATCGACAATTTCTATTCCATATACATCGAGAAAATCATAATCCACAATTCCTGTATAGGTTGGAACGAACTCACCTTGTTTTTTTGCAGGGAGGCCTCTTGGTTTCCACCCAATATCATTTGGCAGCCGGCTTGAACAACAGACGGAGAGAATATTCGGGTTTTTTATCAACTCTGTTTTTGCGGCATCGATATTGTTTCGCAATTCCATGTTTTTTTCGATGTTAGACACAATGATTTGTTCCCTGTTATAACCCATATCTTTATTTTGAATAAAATTGAGCTGCTTGTTGACCACGAGAGTGCTGATTATCAGAATCGATGTAATCGAAAACTGAGCTACGACTAAGAAATTTCTTAATCCGAATCCCTTTGCGCTTTTAACAAATTTACCGCTTAAAATGGAAATAGGCTTGATAGAGGAAATATAAAAAGCAGGATAACACCCGGAAGAGAATCCCACAAAAAATATGATAAATATAAATCCCAATAATAACTGTAGATTATTTATAGGATTGAAACTGAGCGATTTTCCTGTCATGCTGTTGAAATGCGGTAGAAGCACTCGTACCAAAATACTAGACACAGTCAGAGCAATGAAAATGAGAATGAATGATTCGCTTAAAAACTGCCTCACCAACTGCCCTCTTTTTGCTCCCACAATTTTTCGAATTCCCACTTCTTTGCCTCGTTTCATTGAACGAGCTGTTGTCAAATTTATGTAATTGATGCACCCAACAATAAGGATAAGGAAGGCGATTGAGGAATAAAGATAGATATACTTGACATCATAATTAGAGGTAATATCAGAACTGACATGAGTATCCAGATGGATGGATGTCAATGGCTGTAAAGAGTATTTCTCCTTGGGATCACCTGCAGCTTCAGTATTTTGATATTTGTATTTTTTCAGAAGAGAGTGAAATTTCTTTTCCAAATCTTTAGGATCTGCTCTCTTATCCAGAAGGATATAAGTATGCGGATTATTCCCTTTCTCCCATGTCATTCTTGTATTATGAGACAGGATTAAGTTCTTAAACGGAACTATCATATCCATGATAAAATGAGAATTTTGAGGCATGTTTTCAAAAATCCCGGAAATTTGATAATTGTTTCCCGCTCCGGCATGCCGATCGCTGCTTTCTTTTAATGTAAGGACCTTTCCTATGGGATTTTCATTTCTGAAATATTTCTCTGCTAGTCTTTTAGATAAAACAATAGAAAACGGATCATTCAGTGCTGTTTTGGGATCACCTTGGATGAAGGAAATTGAGAAAACATCAAAAGTCTCAGGGTCAGCATAATAAAGTGTTTCATAGATAAGTTTTTTCCTATATAAAAATAACTTTTTATCCCGGCCCCACTTAAAGATTCTGGTGGCTGAAATAACTTCGGGATATTCATCCATCAGCACAGGAGCCATAGGGCTAGGAATTTCCGCTGAAATAGGGGAGGCCTGCCCTGGATTTTCTTCTATCACCCTGTAGATTCTGTCTGCATTTCCATGGTATCTGTCAAAACTCAGTTCGTGCTGCACAAACAGCATGATTAGAATGAACGCTGCCATGCCCACGGCAAGTCCTGTAATATTGATAAAGGAATACCCTTTGTGCCTTTTTAGATTTCTCCAAGCAGTCTTCAAATAATTTTTAAGCATCTCCACACTCCAGATAATATGATTTATGATTAGCATAGGGATGGACCTCAGGACTTGAGTCCAGTACCATCTTCTGGCTCTGAAGGTTCCTTCCTCAGCTGCCAGTTCTTCATAGATCTCGAAAAAGTCGCTCAGGATCGAAAGGCGCTCTTCACGAGAATTCATTTTTGACAATATCCAGGAAGCTGCAGCAGGAGGTGTTTCTTTTTTCTTTTTCATCTGGACTTTTTCACATCAAAGGCTATTTCCGGAATGCCTTTCCAGAGTGATTTCTGATAGGCTTTAACCTCTTGAAGTGCCTTTTTCCCATCCTTTGTCAGAAGGTAATAAGTGCGGCTGCGGCCGCCTTTTTCATGATAGAACTGAGTTATGGTCTTTCGGACATAGCCTTTTCTCAGGAGCTGATTCAGAGAAAAATATAAGGATCCCATGGAATAGTTCTTTTTCATTGACCGGGAGACGTATTTGTTGATGGTCACGCCGTAGGCGTTATCCTCGAGTCTCCATATGGCGATAAGGATGGCTTCTTCCAGCCGGGTTATGATGTTCATGTCTCCTCCGGTTTTATTGGATTCTAATATATAGACGATCGGGACCGGGAAAAGGTTGGCAGAATATTGTGATTTAAAATAAATATCGGTGTGATAATCTCACTCTAGGGTGTCAGTGGATGAAGATTCCGGGAAATTGTGAGGGATTTGGAGCCAGGCCAAAAAGGAATTTCTTATCTTTAAACCATCGAATCCTCAAATATTCGGAAGTAGGGAAGTACATAACCCAATCGGGGCCACTTCAATCAAACAATTTAACATCTGAAAAACAAAGTGTTAAAATAAATAAATATTAATGTGATAGAAAAAGGAGAAATAATATAATGAAAAAGAATGCTTTCTCCATCTTAGGTCTCTGTCTATTCATACTCTTAGCAGCACCTTTTCTATCCGTTGCACAAGAGGATGTACAGGGCAGCAAAGATCATCCTCTTCTTACCCGAATGCCTGATTTTTACATCTCAGACTATGAATACAAAGAATTCGACTCGGCTGATTTCAAAGATGATAAAGGGGAAGATATTGAAGTCGAGGGACACATATATGATATTTTTTATGAGATCAAGGAAGGGAAGAAGGCTCCGGGTAAACTTCAAGTCTTAAGGAATTATGAAAACGCCATAAAAAAGATTGGAGGTTCAATTATTTATGAAACAGGAGAGCAAGCTTGGCTCAAGGTGGAAAAGACCGGAAAAATAACGTGGATCTATGTAGATGCGAGAACTGGCGGCGAATATGAACTGCTCATTGTAGAAAAGCAGGCAATGGAGCAGGAAGTAACAGCGGATGCTAAAAGCCTAGCAGCAGATATCAACTCAACAGGACATGTATCGGTTTATGGTATCCATTTTGACTTTAACAAAGCCACGGTTAAGCCGGAGTCTGAGCCGATACTGAAAGAGATAGCAAAGCTTTTAAAACAAAATCCCGGATTGAGCTTATATGTGGTTGGGCATACCGATAGTGTCGGGAAAATTGACTATAACATGCAGCTATCCAAGGCAAGAGCCGAGGCTGTCGTGCAGGCCCTGGTCGAGAAGTACGGAGTGTCTCAGAATCGTCTTGATGCCCATGGAGTGGGACCATTAGCCCCGGTTGCTTCGAATGAGACAGAGGAAGGACGAGCCTTGAACCGCAGGGTGGAGTTGGTAAAAGAGTAAACAGGAGGTGATATTGTTCAAAAAAAGTGTGTTCATAGGACTTGTAATCCTGATGATTTCCAATTTTACAGGAATAGCATATGGAAAGGGAGAAACAACAGGATATTTACAGATTATTTATAAAAGCTGTGAATGTGGGATGACTAACCCCCATGTATACAGCTGTTATGCTCCCTTTAATATAACGGGAAAAAAGATAATCGGAAGTTTTGAAATATCGGAAGACGGTGAAATTCAACTTCCTCTTGTCCCGCTTGTCCCTGCTGATCGTGATCGACCCGAATTTGAAAAGCAAATTATCAATTATTCGTACAAATGCCCTACTGGAGAGACCGGCTGCCCCACAATAGATGTCTCTGGCCAACTAGTCGTTCATAAGGTAAGCGGAAAGGTGATGAAAGTTAAAGGGAAGAAAATGCTGGCTTTTGAAGTAAGACTTTCTATACCGGAATGTACTGTGAATATATGTGGTCTCGTGTTTGACCATTCAATGGAACCCTGGTCTGATCAGTTTTTGGCCCCATTTCAAGACGGTTATCATACAGAACGAGTTGAAAATGCACTTTTTAATTACGTTGTTAATTTTCATGCCTCCTTCCCTACAGTGAATGATAAAAAATTGCAGGCGTTTATATCAGGGTGTGTGCGGACTTAACACTTTTGTTAAGGGCACGGATAGAAGAATGGTTTAAAAGACCTTTATTTGATTTGATTCCAAATCTGTTACTCATACCGGAGTGAATCCACGGGATTGGCAGTGGCGGCCTTGATGGTCTGGAAACTAACGGTCAGCAGGGCAATCACTAGAGCTGCGAAGCCGGAGAGGAGAAAGATCCAAATACTCATATCAGTACGGTAGGCAAAGTTCTGCAGCCACTTGTTCATGAAATAATAGGCAACCGGCCAGGAAATCAAGTTGGCGATTAAAACCCAGCGCGTGAACTGCCGGGAAAGAAGAAAGGTGATGCTGAAAACCGATGCTCCCAGAACCTTGCGTATGCCAATCTCTTTGGTCTTCTGTTCTGAGGAAAAGGAGGCCAGGCCGAAAAGCCCGAGGGCGCTTATAAAGATAGCCAGAAAGGAAAAGATCCTGAATGTGGCCCCGAATTTCTGTTCTGCTTGATAGACCTTGTTAAATGCTTCATCTAGAAAATAAAAGTCAAATGCGTGGTATAGCTTGTGCTCATCATACACCTTCCGGATGTGGGCGATAGTGCCGGGGATATCCGTCGGTCTGATTTTGACATAAAGGTAGCTTGCCCAAAATCCTTTCATCAGAAGGGCCATGGGTTCGATATCCAGATGATATGACCGGAAGTGGAAGTCCCTGACCACTCCGATGACTTTTTGATCCCAATCCTTTAGATTCGAGTAAGATTTTCCCAGAGGATCTTTCCATCCCAACCGCTTGGCTGCTGTCTCGTTGATGATGACGGCATCATCGGGATCTGTGCCAAAATCTCTGGAAAAATTCCTTCCTGCTACTAGCTTTATGTCGAAGACATCGATGAAATCATAATCGACCAGAGCATAGTACATGGAGATCTTATCCTCTTCTCCTTCGTTGTTCAAGACAGTGATCGTGTTTCGATTGCCTATATTGATCGGGAGGTGAGAAGAGGCGCTGACTCCCAGAACATTCGGATTTTTATTTAGAAGGTTTTTTATAATTTTAAGCTTTTCTCCCATCCTTATATCTCTGAGAGGGACAACAACCACATGCTCCCTGTTGTACCCGGGATCCTTATGCCGGATAAATTTGAGCTGGTTGTAGACCACGATAGTGCAGACAATAAGAATGATAGAGATGCTGAACTGGAAGGTGACCAGGCCGTTTCTGAGCCCGGCGCCCTTTTTGGTTCTTCCTATTTTGCCCTTCAGGATTTGAACCGGACGAAAGGCGGACAGAAACAGGGCCGGATAGCTTCCGGAAAAAAGCCCGACGAATAAGATAATGATCAGGAGGGTAAGGATCAAGGATGGGCTTTCCAATAGATCGAAGGAGATGGTCTGGCCCAGGAAGGAATTAAACAGCGGCAGCGCTGTTTTGACCAGAAAAAGCCCCAGCGCAAAGGCCAAAAAAGCGGTCAGTATGCTTTCGCCCAAAAACTGTCTTGTGATCTCCCGGCGGGAGGCACCCACGACCTTGCGCATTCCCACTTCCTTGGCCCTCTGGGAAGAGCGAGCTGTAGAGAGGTTCATGTAGTTGATACAAGCGATGAGGAGGATGATAAAGGCAATCGCCGAATAGAGATAGATGTTTTTGATGTCGCTGGTCACAGCCGGATCAAAGTTAAAATGGGAATAAAGATGGGCCCTGCGCAGCGGCTGGAGATAGCCGGTGTAATGGGCTAACCTTTTAGGGGCGTATCTATCGAGAAAGATCGCGATTTTTTTCTCGAATTCCCTATAGTCTGTTCCTTCCTGAAGATGGACATAGGTATAGTAGGAATTTCTGTACCAGTCGTCAAAATTTCTGGGTAGAGTTTTTAGAGAGATAAGAGATATTATAAAATTAAATTTGAGATGGGAGTTAGCCGGCACATCCTTCATGATGCCGGTGATTTTACAGTCATTATCATGAGCCGGAATCCTCAGGGATTTGCCCAGAGGATCATCGCTGCCAAATATCTTTTGAGCAAGACTTTCCGCCAGAACGATACTGTAAGGTTCCGTCAAGGCGTCTGCCTTCGATCCTCTGACCAGAGGAAACGTGAACATTTCTAGAAACTCGTTGTCCGCACAAATACCGTCCTCGTAGAGTTGTTTGCCTTCGTAGGTCAGAAGCATGTTTTCTGCCTCGTTGAGCCGCGTTGTTTTGATGACTTCAGGAAAGGTCTCTTTCAGAGTGGGGGCAAGGATAGCGGGAGTTGTCATGAAATAGCTGTTTCCTAGGTAGCTTGTGCCCGATACCTCTCTTTTTTTGTAAAATCGGTAGATCTGGTCCCTGTTTTCATGGAAGTTATCGAAGCTCATCTCGAACCGAACGAAGAGCAGGATCAAAACAAAACAGGCAAAACCCACAGCCAGCCCGGCGATATTGATGAAGGAGTAGACCTTGTTCCTTTTTATATGCCTAAAAGTAGTTTTCAGATAATTTTTAAACATGACGAGCCTCCATTTGACAGTCAGACGGATATAATAATAAGCAGCCAGAATGGTATTCCATAAAAGCCAGAAAAATCCTATGAGTCGCCCGTATCTGTTTGATATCCTTTTATATTCGATCTCATAATCTCTGGATATGGCAAACATATCTTCGTAGATGGATAAATGGCAAAGGATCCACAGGAAAAATTTAGGAATGCGGTTCACTTGTTTTTTCATTTTCTGTTTTTAAAAGCGAATTCAGGAACATCTACCCAGGCCTTCTTCTGGATTTTTTGGGCATCCTGCAGAGCTTGCATTCCCTCAGTTGTTAGGGTGTAGAGGATTTTTCGTCTTCCTCCCTTCTTGGCCACAGGCCTGCTCTCTTTGGATTCAATAAATCCTCTCCGGACAAGAAGATAGAGGGTGTTATAGAGAGATCCGTAATTCAGAGTTTTCCCTGTGATATGCTTGAAATTTTCTTTGATGGTGACACCATAGGCGTTGTCCTTGAGTTTCCAGATGGAAAGGAGGATGAGTTCTTCGTTTCTTGTGAGCTCAATCATTTTAGACCTCGATATATATTTATGATAAATACATAAGCAAAGACGTGATGTCAAGCAGAAAGGTTGCCTTTTTTTTAAAATACTTTATGAAGGGGGATTTTTTGAGTCGTTATTCTTCACTCATACCGCAGCGAATCCACCGGATTGGCTGTGGCGGCTTTGATGGACTGGTAGCTGACTGTGAATAGTGCAACAATCAAAGCCAGCGCTGCTGAAAAAATAAACGCCCTTAGCCCGATGCTCATCCGGTACGCAAAGCTCTGCAGCCACTTGGACATAACAAAATAGGCTACTGGCCATGCAATAACAGCCGCGATGCCTATGGCATACATAAATTCTTTTGCAATGAGATAAAAAACCTTTGATATTGAGGCTCCGAGAACCTTGCGTATTCCGATTTCCTTTGTGCGTCTTTCAACAGAATAGGATATCAGACCGAATAATCCGAGACAGGAGATCAGGATAGCGATAAAACTGAAATAGCTCAACAGGGTTCCGAAAGATTGATCCGAATGATATTGTTTTGAGTAATCGCGTTCAAGGAAAAAATAATCAAATGGCCGCTGAGGTAAGGTTTCCCTCCATTTCTTTTTCAGATAATCCAGGGTTGCCGGAATGTTCTGGTTGTTTATCCTGGCGGAAATGTAATAAAAGCGGTCGGGATTAATGTGCATGATGATAGGTTCGATTTTACTGTGAAGAGATAAAAAATTAAAATCCCTGGTCACGCCGATAATGGTACCGATTTTCCGGCCATAGTTCAGATTAATTTGTTTGCCGATTGCGTTTTCCGGGGATGAAAAACCGAACATTTTTACCGCGGTTTCATTTAAAATGAAGGATTTTTCCGCATCAGTACCAAATTCTTTTGAAAAGGACCGGCCTGCCAGAAGAGAGAGTTCATAGGTTTTGATAAAGTCATGGTCTACCCAAAGTGATTTTACGGATTTCCATTTGTCTTCGGGCTCCCCTTCGGCCTGAGCATCCCGGCCAAACATTTTTATACCGGGAGTTTGTGAAGATGCGGTAACGTTAAGAACACCGGAATCCTTTTCAAATGTGGTTTTAAGTACTCCTGCTTTGGATATGACTTCTTCGTCCCTGCGGGAGGGGATCACCACCACCGACTCTTTGTTGAATCCAAGGTCACTGCTTTGGATATAGTTCAATTGGTCATTTATAATTCCGGTGCAAATGACCAATATGGTAGAGATCGCGAATTGAGCCACAACAAGCCATTTTCGCAGTGCGTTTTTCCCTCCCTTTCCTGTGAGAAAACGTCCTTTTAACACTGAGGTCAAGTTGAAGGAGGAGAGAAAAAATGCCGGAAAAATGCCGGAAAAAACGCCGGTAAATAGGGTAATGACGGCTAAAATGGCCATGTAAGAATAGGGACTAATAAAACTGAAGTCTATCTGTACATCGAATATTTTAGTAAATGACGGCAGGAATACCCAGACAAGGAAGAGGGAAGCGGCGAGTGCTATCAGGCAGATGATTATGGATTCAAAGAGGAACTGTTTGATCAGTTGAGTCCGGTTGGCTCCCGCCATTTTACGTATACCCACTTCCCTTGCCCGGTGAGTGGACCTGGCTGTGGAAAGATTTATAAAATTCATACAGGCAATGCTTAATACAAAAAGAGCGATGACAATAAAAATATAAACATATCGGATATCGCTGTTGGTCCCCAGTTCATCATTGAGATGGGAATGGAGGTGAATGCGGGTAAGTGGTTGAAACCAGAATTTGGTATCGACGCTTTTACCCCGGTGTGACTTTATAAGAGCTGGAATTTTTTCTTGCAGTGCAGCGATGTTATAATTTTTTGGGAGTTCTACATAGGTGGGGAACGCACTGTTGGTCCACTTTTCAAGCCGCTCTTGCTTAACCATTGGGTAGCTTTCTATGGGAACGGCAAAATCAAAACTGAAATGTGAATTCCGGGGAATATTTTTTAAAACACCGGTCACCTTGAATGGGTGTTGATTATCATAAGTGATTACTTTGCCCATGGGGTCTTCGTCCCCAAAATATTTCTCAGCAACTTTTTCGGTGATCACAATTGATTGAGGATCGGGAAATACCGTTTCAGGATTCCCCTTGGCAAAAGGAAAACTGAACATTTCAAAAAGAGAGGCGTCGGCAAAAATCAACTCTTGGGTGTAGAATGATTTATCCTTATAGCCAATCAGCACACTCTTCCCCCAGATTTTAGGGGCATAGATTCTTGCGGCGTTCTTGACCTCCGGTATCTCTTCTAATAGGAGCGGTGCATAAAGTGCCGATTGTACGATAGTCTCATATTCATCTTCCGCACCGGGATCAAGCACCTGAACCAGTCTATATATACTGTCAGCCTTTTCATGATACTTATCATAGCTTACTTCATCCAGTATGTAGAAAGAAATAAGTATCGTGCAGGCCATACCAATCGCAAGCCCGGCAATATTAATAAAAGAATATCCTTTGTGCCTTTTGATATTTCTAAAAGCAATTTTCAAATAATTATGGATCATGATCAGGCTCCAATGAA
>CAZUXT010000049.1:0-19886 GCA_964624145.1 uncultured Eubacteriales bacterium
GATGATGTTGTCCTTGAGGAGCGAGCCATAGAATGTATGATGGCGTTTTGGAAAATAGCTGATAAAAATGTGGGAGGTGCTGCTTTTAATCTTATGAACCATCCTGAGATTTATGCAGAGAAATTCAAATCAATGAGGATAACAGAAAAACTGGGTCTTTATTCAAAAACAGGGGGAAAAGTTACGGCCGCTGGTTTCCAGACGTTAATAGGAAAGGTAAAAAGAAACGTATTTGTTGATTGGTTTTCAAGTGGAGCTTCTGTTTGGAGAAAGCATATTTTTGAATCCTATGGTTTTGACGAATGGTATACAGGATACAGTTACCTTGAGGATCTGGATTTTAGCTATACGGTTGGGGAAAAATATAAATTAGTTGTTGTGGCAGATGCAGGTTATTATCATTATCCGGCTCCCGGGGGCAGAGGAAGCGGGTATGAGTTTGGAATGAAAGAAGTTCTCAATAGATTGCATTTTGTCAAAAAGCACGAAGAGCTTTCTGTTTTAAAATGTTTTTTAGCTCTCAAGATAAGACAGCTTATGAGCGTGTGGCTCTTTTTAAAGGAGCGAAAATTTTATTTTCTCTCAAGAGCTATTGGTAATTCGGTTGGATTTGTAAAATCGATAATGCAAAAGAGATAAAATGAAAGTTCTTATTTCAGCATATGCATGCAATCCCATAGGCTCCATGCAGCTTCATCCGGGAGAGGACCTCGTAGGATGGAGGCTTGTTCAGCAGATCAATAAAAGACATGACCTCTGGATCCTCACACACGGATATAACCGGGAAGCGGTTATGGAGGAGATGGCCAAAGGAGAGCTTGAAGGAGCCAGGATCATTTTTATCAATCTGTCCTGGCTGAAGAAAATTTTGTATAAGGTCGGATTTGGAGAGCGCATCTATTATTACATCTGGCAGTTCGCTGCATGGAGAAAGGCCAGCCATCTTCATAAGAAAATTAGATTTGACCTGGCCCATCAGGTGACATTCGGCAATGACTGGATCCCCAGTTTTATTGGAGCGTTCCTGCCGGTTCCTTTTGTTTGGGGCCCGGTGGGAGGAGGCCAGACCGTTCCCGAAGTACTTTTAAAAGAATTCAGTCTTTACGGAAGGTTTGCTGAAAAAGGCAGAGTGGCTGCCCAGTGGGTGGGACGGAGACTCTGGACACGGATACGATTGGTTAAAAAGGCCAGGGCGATTTTAGTCTGTAATAAAGAGACAAAACGAAAAATTCCGGAGAAGTTTCATCAAAAAGTGCATTATTTTCCCGTAAACGGAATCAATAAGAAAGAGATCGGGCCTGTTCCAAAGAAAAAAGAAGAGAAAAAGGAATTTTTGGTGCTCACAGCAGGACGTCTCCACAGGTTAAAGGCCTTTGATATGGCTCTGGAAGCTTTTCACCTCTTCTGCCAGGAAAATCAAAACACTGTGTTTGAAATCGTGGGCAGCGGTTCAGAGAAAGAGAATCTTGAAGATTTGATAGAAAGATTTGACCTTAAATACAGAGTGAAAGTAACTCCCTGGATGGAAAGAAAACAGCTTTTTGGTCTGATGCGGAAATGTGACGTGTTTCTTTTTCCCAGTCTTCGCGACGGTGGCGGTGCGGTTGTGGTCGAGGCCATGGCCCAGGGGAAACCGGTGGTGTGTGTGGATACAGGAGGCCCTGGTTTCCATATAAGAAAAGAGTGGGGCATCAAAGTCGAACCAAGGACAAGGGAGATGCTGGTCAATGAACTGGCTTTGGCTCTGGAGGTTTTGTACAAGGATGAGCCTCTGAGAAGAAAGATGGGAAAAGCGGCCCGGAAAAGGGCTAAAGAATATTATGTGTGGGATGAGCTGGGCAAGAGGATGGAAGAGATATACCAAAAAGTGAAAAGTGGAATATCAGGTGAGAGAGAGAACGCATAGAATGGAAATGATGAAAAAAAGAAAGTTTATATTCATAGGCATCTGTATGGGTTTGATCATCAGCCTTGTCAACAGTGTTGAGATCGTGCTTACGAACCATATTATGATTTTTCAGTCTTTTCATAATTTTATTGTTTTTTTTGTGTTTTCCTTATTAAATGCTTTTTTTGTTTCCGTGATCACATTGATTGCAGGATTTATTTACGGAGCTGTTTTATCCTCTTTATCAGGGAAGGGACGTGTTGCCGGTGATAATCCTTCAGGTTTTAGGATTATAAAAAAGACAGCCAGAATGCTATTCGACTTAAAGACACCTGTGTATATCCTTTTGTTTTTACTGTTTTTTGTAGGATTTAACAGGTGGTTTATTTCCAGACATGATCTTGACCCGCTGATGAATCCCACGAGGCCGTTTAAAAAACACACATCTCTCCAAACAGAAAGACCGAATATCATGATTATTGTTTTAGATACTCTGAGAGCGAAAAGTCTGCATTCCTATGGCCATGAAAAGGTCAATATGCCTCATTTGGATCAGTTTTTCAAAGAGGGGGCCCTGTTTACAAATGTGGTTGCTACGGCCTCGCATACAGCGCCGTCTCATCTTTCAATGATTTCCGGGGATTTCGTGGATAGTGAAATCATGAGTATATCTGTAGAGAAGACTTTGACTGAACTTTTAAGTGATGAGGGATATTTGAACATGGGTGTGTTTGCAAATGAACTGGTCACTTCGAAAAATTTCATAAGGGGTTTTGATATTTATATCGACCATATAACATCTCCTCTTCTCTATCAGTTTTTTTTAACTTACAAGATGGCTTACAGATTGTTTTTTAATCGGGTTATGAATCCCCAGATTCTTTTTTACCACAAGAATTCTAAGGCTGAAGATGTGAACAATGTTCTTTTTCCTTTACTGGATAAATATAGCAATGAAAATCTCTTTGTATTCGTCAATTATCTAGACCCCCATGACCCGTATTTCCCCTTGGAACCTAAAGAAGAACACAGTCCGTATTCCTTAGAAAACGGTTTTATCAGATATCTGCCGTATTGGAAAAATCCTGATTTAGAAAAAGAACAGTGGGATAAAATCAATGATCTGTATCTTCAGGAACTGCAGTATCTGGATAAACACCTGGGTGATTTGTTTGACCAGATGAAATCTTTGGATATCTGGGACAGCACCATAGTGATCATCACTTCTGACCATGGGGAATTGTTAGGAGAAAAGGGATTGCTGACTCATGCCATTGCGCTCCATGAGGAAGAAATCAAAGTCCCTTTAGCCATTAGATACCCTCCGGAAATTCCAGAGGGCCTTCAAATAAAACAGCAGGTTCAAACTCTTGATATAGCGCCTACGATTTGTGAACTCTTAAAGATCGAAAGTCCTCAAAACACTCACGGCAAAAGCCTTCTTCCTTTTATACGAGGAGATGACTACCCGGAATATCCCGAACTTGCCTTCTCTTTACAATTTGAATTTAGAGCGCTTCAAGATGAAGAATGGAAATGTGTTTATAATCTGAAAAAAAATACAGTAAGGCTCTTTAATCTCAAAAGGGATCCGGATGAACGATTGAATGTGGCTCCTGAGTATCCTGAAATAAAAGAATATTTTTTAGACATGTATTCCATTTATAAGAAGAAGTATGAGAGCCAGCCTGAGAACTTTGATATTAAGAGCCACGAAGAACGGCTGCGTTCACTGGGTTATATAAGGTAAGGTCTTAGAGATATGTTTTCTATCCTTCTATGGTTCATGTTATGGGGCGGCCTGTTTACAGGTCCGTATAATGTAACAGGGGAGATGTTTTCCAATCCATTGGCATTTTTTCAGGGAGCCCGGGCTTTTATGCCGCTTCTGGCGCTCTATATATGTTTGATGTGGATGCTTTTAAAAGGAGCTAAAGTCCCTTCTCTTTCAAACCCTGTTGGTTTTTTCTTATACTATTGCTTTGTAGGAATAGCTGTATCCTTTTTTTCACCTGAAAAGCTCACGGCCCTTTACTGGGGAGGAGCCTATCTGGCTCCTGTGCTGGCTGTCTGGATAGTACTTTCAGGGAAAGACATTCTGGAAAGAATAAGAAAGGTCCTTTCTGTGAATTATGCGGCATCTATCTTTATTTTCATACTTCTTCTTCCGGATATATATAACTACGGATTTGGCGGGAAGATGAGGTTTATGTTTTACGAGCTTCCTTTTGGTCTGGGAGAAATGAGAGCCAATGGAGTAGCCCGGTTTGCTCTTGTATTGATCATTATTTCCGGAGTCAGGCTCATATCAAAAAAAACTGTCTGGAGATACATTTGGGCTGCCCCCCTTATCCTGTCAACCTATACACTTATGCAGACCCAATCCCGGACAGCTCTCCTGGGATTGGTTGTTGTAGGAGTGCTTTTGGTCTACATCATGGGGCTCAGGTGGCAGTTTTTCTTTTTAGGCCCTGCTGCAGCGTATGTTCTATGGAGGGCCGGATTCCAGCAGCGGGCGCATGGCAGCCTGGAGAGGCTCGTAGACCTTACCGGACGTCAGTTTACATGGCAGCAGGCTGTGGTTGAGATAAAAAAATCTCCTTTTTTGGGATGGGGTTTTCATGCGGACAGAATACTTCTGGACTCGCAGCATATGCACAATTCCTATCTGCATGCCATGATGCACGGAGGTATTGTGGGACTTGTTTTTTTTGTGGCGGCTGTTTTCAGCATCTGGTATGTGATTTTGAAAGAAAATGTATTGAGGCGGATAAAAGATGCGGATGAAGCAAACAGGCCTTTTCTTATTGAATCCGTTCTCATTATTGGGTTTTTTACATCACGCAGTTTTTTTGAATCAACGGCGGCTTTTTTCGGAGTTGACCTTCTGCTTTTTATTCCCGCTGCCGCTTATATTTACGTATGGGCTAAAAAGAGAAACGCATAGGATTGCGGCAACCATGACTATCTACATCCACACCATGTATTATCTTCCGGAGTACGGGAGTGCGCCCATTTTAATGAACGAGCTGGCTTCCTATCTCAGTGCACGGGGGCATGGAGTGGAGGTCGTGACAACCATTCCCAGGCCTCCCCATCACAGGCCTTATAAGGGAAAATATTATCTAACGGAAAAAGAAGATGGTTTTACAGTAAAACGGTACAGAACAAACTTCACGGTCCATCATATAGGAAGGCTTA
Organism: uncultured Eubacteriales bacterium; assembly: GCA_964624145.1. Lineage (GTDB taxonomy): Bacteria > Acidobacteriota > Aminicenantia > Aminicenantales > Aminicenantaceae > WJMT01. Next base: position 5,090 of record CAZUXT010000049.1, read on the forward strand.
TTGCGTGGACGATTTATACGTTTTGGTCCATACTGAACCTCAGAAGAGTCCAGAAAGGCGATGTTCTTTTCCTGAGGCTTCCTCCTCTTCAGATCGGAATGGCCGGATGGCTTGCCCGGAAATGGAAGGGAGCCGGTGTTTTGATGAGTGTGCAGGATATTCACCCTGACCTCTCCATAGAATCAGGCCTTTTAAGGAAAAAATGGGCCATTAACTTTGCCCAGAAATTTGAAAAATGGATATACAAACAGGCCGATGATGTTGTTGTGATCAGCGAAGGTTTTAAGAAGAATCTTTTGAATAAAAGAGTGAATAATGATACGCTTCATATCGTGCCCAATTGGGTTGATGCTGGATTCATGCGTCCTTATCCAAAGGATAATAGAGTGTCGCGCCGCTTTTCTCTGGAAAATAAGTTTGTGGCCATGTATTCAGGCACACTGACATTGAGCAGTTATGTGACCCTGGAGAAGGTCATGGAAGCAGCAAAATTGATAGAAAGTGATGCAAATTTTCGTCTTGTTATAATAGGGGAGGGATTGAAAAAACCGGCTCTGGAGGAGAAAGCCAAACAGTTGAAGCTAAAAAATGTGGTGTTTCTTCCTTTTCAACCCTATGAGGATCTGCCGCTTCTGCTCGGTGCGTCTGATCTGCTTCTGGTGCCTCTGGATGAAAAAAAGACCCAGCTTTCAGTGCCTTCAAAGCTTTATAATTATATGGCTGCCGGGCGTCCGGTCATTGGATTTACGGATGATGAGTCGGAAGTGGCCCATATCATTTCTGATGCGGAATGCGGTTTGAACAGAGAACCTGATGATGTTGAGGGCATGGCAGAGATGTTTCAAATGCTAAAAAAGGAAAAGCAAACACGGAAAGAAATGGGAGAGAGAGCCAGAGAATACGTGGAAAAGTATTATGCTAAGGATGTGGTGCTGACAAAGTATGAGGACCTTCTTATGTCTTTGGGAGGAAAGGAGTGAAGAGGGTAAAATACTGGCTGCCCCCGCTTTTGTGGATGGGATTTCTTTTCCCTCTGTGGAACCGGCTCCTGAGCAGGCCTGTTCTCTATAGATTGAATATCAAATTCTGGGAATGGCTGAAGGGAGATATAAGTCCGTATAAAATAGGGCTTTATTATATTTATTTGAGGCGTTCTTTACATGTGATTGCTTATGGTTTGATGTCTTTTCTTATCTACCGTTTTTTCAGATCCGGAGATAAGCGCATCTGGAAGTATTCATGGGCAGGCTACACAGCGCTTATCACCATCGGATATGGATGCATGGACGAACTTTTACAGAGTTTTCTTAAGCCCAGAAATGCATCTTTTATGGATATTATGATGGACGCTATAGGCACAGTAGCGGTGCTGGTCGTAATCTCTATCATATCATTAATAAAACAAAAACAGGAATGAGATTGCTTCGCTTCGCTCGCAATGACAGCAGAAGCAAACAGAAACTCGCAACAACGGGGAATAATAAACAGCAAATGGTGAATGGGGAATGGATAAAAGGTTTTTGTTTTTAAAGAGGCCGTTTGATGTGGCTCTTTCTGCTTTTGGTATCATTCTATCTTCTCCGCTGTGGCTTCTATTCGGGTCATTGATATGGCTTGAGGATAGAGGACCTGTCTTTTATACGCAGGAAAGAGAGGGGAAGGGAGGCCGTGTTTTCAAGGCCTATAAATTTCGTTCCATGATCAAGGATGCTGAACAGGACGGCACTCCTGTGCAGGCGGAAAAAGACGATCACAGAGTCACTTCAGTCGGCCGCTTGCTCAGAGTCACGGCCATGGATGAACTGCCGCAGCTTTTCAATATTTTCAGAGGGGACATGAGTTTTGTAGGGCCCAGGGCGTTAAGGCCGGCAGAAGTGGAAAGAGGAAGGACGGGATGGCTGCGCTTTCAAAAAGAGATCGAAGAGACAGAAGCTATGGGCGAAAAATCGGGCAAGAAGCCCAATAGCCAAAAGATTGTGGCGCTGAAAGAAATTCCGGGATACAGGGAAAGGTTGAAAGTAAAACCCGGACTCACAGGGCTCGCTCAGGTCTATCTTCCAGCGGATGCGCCAAGGAAAGATAAATTCCGGTATGATGTTTTTTATATAAAAGGGCAGAGTTTTTGGTTTGACCTCAAATTAATATTTCGGTCATTCTGGATCTCATTTAGGGGCAAATGGGAGGAAGAAGAGAAGTGAGGCTCTTATTTGATTTGAATTTTATTTGATTTTTTGTATAATCCCAGGGGCATGAATAAAGGATGATTCAAATGGACGATGTTATTGTGATCGGAGGAGGCCCGAGCGGTTTGTACACAGCAGGGCTCTTGGCTGATTCCGGTCTGGATGTGAAGCTTTTTGAGAAGAAAAACAGGATAGGTGAAGATATACTGTGCACCGGAATCATCGGGAAAGAAGCATTCGAACGGTTCGGGCTCAAAGAGGATTCCATTTTGTCCGAACTTGCTTATATGAATATGATTTCTCCGTTCGGGACATCTCTGTGTTATGACCACGGAAAAGTGTTCGCCTGTGTAGTGGACAGAAAAAAATTCGACCTGAATCTGGCACATAAAGCTCTGTCCTGCGGAGCCAAAATCCTTACAGGAACAAGGGTGGAGAATATCAGAAATGCTGGAGATTATATAGAAGTTACCTCCTTTTCGAAACAAAGAGGAGAGACAAAGCATAGAGCCAAAATAGCGGTTCTGGCAACCGGAATCGATTACCGTCTTCATAAAAAAATAGGATTGGGATATCCCAAAAATTTTATAAACGGAGCTCAGGTTGAGCTGGATGTTGTCAACGAAGAAGCCCCTTTCATAATGGTAGGAAATAAGGTCGCTCCGGGCGCCTTCGCCTGGAATATTCCTGTTAAAAAGAACAGAACACGCCTGGGGCTTATTACAGAAAAAGATGCCGCTTTTTACTTAAAAAAACTTGTTTCCGGTTTGTATCCTGAAAAAGCCTCTGCTTTGGAAAATGCGCGGATTCTGAGTAAAATCATAGCACAGGGGCCTGTATCAAAAACATTTTCCCATCGCGTGATAGCTGTCGGAGAGGCGGCAGCACAGGTCAAAACAACGACCGGGGGAGGGATCTATTATGGCCTTCTTTGTTCCAAAATCGCGGCAGAGACGATTTTGCGGCAGTTTCCGGCCGATTCCTTTGGATTATCTGGCCTTTCAGAATATGAGAGGTCATGGAAGAAATCCATAAAAAGGGAGCTTCTGGTTGGATATTACGCAAGGAAAACCTGCGGCAGGCTGGGTGATAAAGAGGTCGAAAAACTTTTTCAATTGGCCAAGTCAAACGGAGTGTTTCCTCTCATAAGAGAGAGGGGTAAATTCGACTGGCAGGTTGATTTGATTTTGGAGCTGGCGAAAAAAGCTTCCATTTCATCCTTAAAAACATTGATAAAAGCATAAAAGGGCTTGATTTGTGTTTTGAATTCCATTAATTTCCTCAATATATTATAATATATCCGTAATATACAGAATATAATGAAATTAGAGAATTAATATAGAAGAATAGGTCCACTTTATAAGGAGTTTGGGATGAAAAAATCATTGACTGCAGCTGTACTGGTTTTTGTTTTTTCTTGTGCTTTACTGCTGTTCGGACAGGAGGAGCGGTCTCTTGGATACAAGATAGGTCCCCAGGACCTTCTGGAAATCGCTGTTTTCGGCCTGGATGAGATGAACAAAACAGTGAGGGTATCAGAAGATGGAAACATCACACTTCCCTTGTTAGGGGAGATAGAAGTAAGGGACCTAACAAAATCTCAATTAGAGCAGAAGTTAACCAGGCTTCTTGAAGAGAAATATCTTCAGGATCCGCAGGTCACTATTTTCATCAGAGAATATCAGAGTAAACGGGTCTCTATTTTGGGTGCTGTCTCAGAACCTGGCCGGTATGAGCTCCTGGGGCGTCAGACGATACTGCACATGATCGCTCAGGCCGGTGGCATGACAAATGAGGCCGGAAATGAGATCATAGTGGTCCGTGAAAAAGAGGATGGGACAAGCAAATCTTTAAGGATATCCATAGATGATTTGGTGTTAAAGGGGGATTCCAGTTTGAATATCCCTTTAGAGCCAGGGGATATTGTGAATATTCCGATTGATATGGTCGTTCATATTTATGTGTTCGGACAGGTAAATTCTCCCGGAGCCATAGAAGTCAAAAAATCGAATCTGCCCACTCTCATACAGGCTATTGCACAGGCGGGAGGTTTTTCAGAGCGCGCGGCCAAGGGAAGAGTTGTCATTAAACGTAAAAACGAAGAAGGAGCCGAGGAAGAGATCAAAGTGAATATAAAAGCTGTAATGAGAGGGAGTAAGGAGGATATCCAGTTGAAAGAAAACGATATTGTGTTTGTGCCGGAGACGATATTCTGACAACGTTTGTCATTACGGGAGACTGTATAGGAAGGAGTGACGGATAAATAACCTAGATAGGTCAGGATAATAGGGTGAAAGATATGGAAAATACAAATAAAGAACAAAAAAAAGAGATAGACCTTCTTGATATATGGCGCATTGCCCTGAAGAGAAAGTGGATCATTATATCAGCCGTATTGATCATATTGATTATAACGGCTGTCCATCTGTTCACACGGGTCCCCTTATATAAAGCAACCGCGACCATTATCATTGAAAATCCGAGTTCAAATATGCTCGATATCAATGAAACCTATCCATCCTCACCTTATTATCAATATGATTTCACTGGAGCCTATTTCAATACTCAATTGAGGCTTTTGACCAGCCGTTCCATGGCTGAGAGGGTAGCAAGAAGGATGAGTCTTTCTGATCGGCCGGAATTTCAAGCGGGTCAGGAAGAGAGAAATAATATTTTTCAGACTTTTAAAGACTTTATCACCTTAAAATGGCTGTTTAAGAAAAAACCTGCCGATGAAGTGGAGGATTCTGAAGGTGTCTTTGAACAGAATCCAAACGAGGCGTATGCGTTTACTGTTTTAGGAGGCCTTTCTGTATTCCCGATTGAAGAGACCCGGTTGGTTGAAGTCGGCTACAGTTCTCCGCACCCTCAATTGGCTGCTGATGTGGTTAACACTGTGGTGGAGGAGTTTATCAATTATTCCGTACAAATGCGCTATGAAGCCACACAGCAGGCATCTGAATTTTTGAACGAACAGATAGCCTCATTGAGGTCAGAATTATCAGCCAAGGAAAGAGAGATACAGCGGTACGGAGAGGAGAAGGAGCTTCTTTATTTGAGCGATAAAGAAAGTTCGGTGGTGTCGAAATTCGGTGATTTGAATTCAGCTTTGACTCAAGCTCAGATAGAGAGAATAAGGACTGAGTCATTATATCTGGAGCTAAGGGATTTAGAAGTGGATTCTCTGCCTCAGTATATCAATAATCCCGTGATACAGAGCCTCAAGACCGAATACAATCAGATGCTGAATTCCTATCAGGAAAAGCTAAAAACATTTAAACCCAGCTATCCTGAGATGATCAGTTTGGGTGCAAAAATTGATTCAATGCGGAATCAGCTCAAAGAGGAGATACAAAAAGCAGTCAAGGCGGCCGAGTCAGATTACAGAGCAGCGTTAAAAGAGGAGAACAAGCTGAAGGGACTTCTGAATGAACAGAGAAAAGATGTGATACAGATGAACAACAATGCCATTCTTTATAACAGTTTAAAAATTGAGATCGAAAATAAAAGAAATCTGCTGAATTCCCTTCTTGCGAGGCAGAATGAGACTCTTGTTTCAGCCCGTTTAAAGGGGCTGACGTCTTCGAATATAAAGATCATTGATACAGCTCTTGTGCCCAGAGCTCCCTATTATCCCAATAAAAGCCGTTCTTTAATGCTCGCTCTTTTGTTGGGGCTTTTTATTGGAGTGGGCCTGACTTTTCTCATCGATTATGTGGACAACACCATTAAAGAACCTGAAGAAGCGGAAAGGCTTATTGAGCTGCCGTCTCTGGGAGTTATTCCATTTGTTTCAAAAGACGGAATGAAGAGGGGAAATCCCTATACATCCTATACATACGGGACAGAAGAACAGAACGAACCTCTGAAAATAGAATATTTTGAGATGATCAATCACATATATCCGAAGCTTTCGGTTTCTGAAAATTACCGGACGCTAAGGACTTCCATTCTTTTTTCTCATGCAGGGAGTGTTCCCAAAGTCATCTCTTTCACCAGTGCTTTTCCGCAGGAGGGCAAGACCGCCACTCTGGTGAACACAGCCGTCTCATTTGCCCAGTTGAATAAGAAGGTTTTGATGATCGATGCTGATATGCGTAAGCCCAGGCTGCATAAAGTGTTTGACCTCAACATCACAAACGGATTGAGCAGTTTTTTAACCGGAAAGATTAATCTTGATGAAGCTGTAAAAGAGACAAAAACAGAAAATATGTTTGTTATAACCAGCGGACCTCATCCTCCTAATCCTGTTGAACTCATGGACACACCGAGGATGAAGGAATTGATCGATGCCGTCAAAAAACGTTTTGATTTTGTTTTTATTGATACTCCACCCGTTCTTGCTGTTGTGGATTCAGCCATCGTTTCATCCGTTGTTGATGGAACGGTTTTTATCATTAAAATCGGGAAAACGACCCGAAAAGCCTATGTGAACAGCATTAAAGCTCTTGAAAAAGTAAAGGCCAATATTATCGGGATCGTTTACAATGAAATGAAGCTCAAAGGAAGGGGCTATTATTCTGCGGAACAACACGGTTATCTAGGTACTTATTATGAAGAGAAGAGGTAAATGATAGACATTCATTCCCACATACTTCCCGGAGTCGACGACGGAGCCAAAGATATGGCAACAGCTCTGGAAATGGCAAGAATGGCAGTAGATGACGGGATTAAAAAGATGATTGCCACCCCTCATCTTTTCAGGGGCAGTGACTCTGCTTCCGGATTTGAGGAGATAGAAAAAGCCAGGAAAGAATTTACAGAGGTGCTCAAGGAAAATGATATTCCCCTTGAATTATTAGTGGGAGCGGAGGTACATATTTCCCATAATCTCATTGATGAGATAAGGGATCACCGCCGTTTTCTCGTACTGAATCAAAGCCGCTATATGTTTATTGAATTTCCTTCGGAGCATGTTTTTTCAGGTGCGAAGGACCTGGTTTTTGAACTTATGACCGAAGGTATCATTCCTATCATCGCTCATCCTGAGAGAAATTCTGTCTTCAGGCGTAATCCGAACTTTCTGTATGAACTCCTGGAAATGGGGGTTCTCTCACAGGTGAATCAGGGGAGTTTTAACGGTATATACGGAACACATGTCCAGGAAGCTGTGTTCCGCTTTCTTGAGCTCGGATATGTTCACTTTCTGGCTACTGACTGTCATAACACATGGATCATCCCGCCTCGGCTTTCAGAAGCCTTGAAAAAAGCGGCAGGGGTCATCGGGGAGGACAGTGCCAAAAAATTGGTTGAGGATAATCCCCTGTGTGTGGTTGAAGATAAAGAGGTTTCCTACACTCCGGAACCCAAAAAAGCGGAAGCAAAGAGAAAAACATTCAAAATCAAGCTTCCTTCCTTTATGAAAAAGAAATAATGATAAAATTCATGCCGGCAAATAATGTCTGGTTCAGGCCGCGTCTATGGAAAAAGAAGAAAAGGGTCTATGGTTTTCCGGGCACGAAAAAAGACTTTATCTGCTCTAAAATAATCGAATACGGGATTCTGGGAATACTTATTTTTTCTCCTCTTCCCGCAGCATCCGTATATGAGTGGAGCCTTCTTGTTATAGAGATAGCGGTTTTTACAATGCTGGGATTTTATGTACTGATGAAGCACCGGCCAATCCTGCCCCCCGGACAGGAAAACGTGATGAAAAAATTGAGATTTCTTTTTGTTGGATTTTTCATGTATTTGATTTTTCAGATGCTCCCTCTGCCCGTGGCTTTTGTTAAAATAATAAGCCCCGGAACCTATCATTTTAGAGAGCAGTTTTCACTGGGCATTCAAGCAGATAAATTCATGAGTCTTTCCATATCTCCTTTTCATACTTTTCAGGAGGGAATGGAGATCTTTACCTATGTGATTCTGGGATTTCTGGTCATCAAAACTGTTACGGAACGGGTACAAATCAAACGGATTTTCGCTGTGCTTTTAGCCATGGGTTTTTTTGAAGCACTCTACGGGTTGTTTGAGCTTTACAGAGATAATCCCAGGATTCTTTTTTATAAAAAAGAAGTCAATCTGCACGCTGTGACCGGGACCTTTGTAAACCAGAATCATCTTACGGGTTATTTGGAGATGATCATTCCTGTTGTCATAGGATTGATCATAGCAAGAATGGATATCATTTTAAGATCGAGAGCTAAATTGAGAGATAAAATGGCTGTGATCGGAGAAAAAAGGTTTGCGCTGAATTTTGCGTTGGGGGCCTCTGTGATTTTAATGATAGTAGGGCTTGTTCTGTCCCGCTCCCGGTCCGCTGTTTTTTCCATCATTGTGATGTTTCTTGTGTTTTCTTATTTGTCTGTTTTTTATTTCCGAGGAGGTGGAGCATCACAATCAGGCTTGAGGAAGTTTATTCAAATATTTTTTGTATTTATCATTATTTTTGCTGTTTATGCGGGTATTGATGCAACGCTGGAAAGATTTTCAAAAGAAGGTCTGCCCGGAGGGCAGAGGCCCCAGTACTGGGCTCATACCTTGGAGATAGTAAAGGATTATCCTGTGTTCGGAACAGGTTTGGGAACATTCGCTTTGGTTTATCCTGTTTATGAAGATATAGGACTCTATGGGTTTTTAAGGCATGCTCATAATGATTATTTGGAATATTTTTCCGAACTCGGGGGGATCGGATTTGCCTTTTTAGCAGGAGGTGTGCTTTTAATGGTGTTTTTGTCTTTTGTCCGGTGGAGAAAGAAGAGAGATCCCTGGGTTAAGGGATTGAGCATGGGCTGTTTTGTCTCTTTAGCTGTGATCGCCGTCCACAGCTTAACTGATTTCAATCTGCACATTCCGGCTAATATGGTTTTGTTTAGTGTGATCGTGGCGCTTTGTTGGGTTTTGAACAGAAGATAGAAAATGTTTAAAAAAAGCATTTTAATTGTTGGGATTTTGGGGCTTATTGCGCTTAATTTCTCTATTTATTGGAGTATCCATTTATACTATCAAGGAGAAGACACGGCGAATTCAGAAAGGAAGATCTCTTTCCTAAAAAAGTCCCAAAAATTAAATCCGATGAATGATAAAGTGTACTATGAACTTGGAAAAGCCTTTTTTGACCTGGGTACAAGAAATTTCAGGAATAATGAGCTGAGGGATGAGAATCTGGAGAAGTCCATAGAAAGTTTTATTCAGGCAGTCCGGTTGAATCCAGGCGCTTATACGAGTCATTTCAGGCTGGCTCAGGCGCTTTCCTACATGGATTATTTTGAGCCTGTTGAAATCAATTATTATGACCAGTATAAGAAAGCCGCGCTTTTAACGACATATGATGATGATATTTACTTTGAGATAGGGAAAATCATGCTGTCAAGATGGGAACAGCTGGGGGAAGATGACAGAAGATACACTTTTAAGATGATGAAAAATGTCATTGACGTGAAAGGAAGCCAAGGCTTGATGGACGTCATTCAGGTCTGGGCGACTTATGTGGAAGATTATTCGGTTATCAACGAGCTTCTCCCCCAGAAACCCGAATCCCTGCGCATGTATGCTGATTATTTAGGAGGAAGGTCTTTAAGCTTAAAAGAAAGGCTGGAAAAGCTTTCAAAAGCTGAAAGCATGGAATTCGACTCGGCAATCAGTCATTATAAGAAAGGCTTGAACGAGGCGAGAATGTATCATATGAACAATGCCCAGTGGCATCTTTCTTCAGGATTGAGATTGCTTGATAACATAAAGTTTTATCAGTCACTTACAGGAGAGTCATCTATCAATGAGGAACAGTTCCTGAACACAAAAAAATCAGTACTTTTGGGATTATTGAAGCTAAAACTGCAGAGGACAGGAGAGCTTAAGGAGGCTGAAGAACATCTTAAAGAGTACCTGGAGATGGAAGATGAAGATACCAGGATCGAAGAACTGGAAAAGTATCTTGTTGAAAGGAATTTGCTTGAAATAACTCCCGGGGGCAGTGAGAATATTCTCCGTTTTTATTTTAAGTTTACTTTTGATTTCAAGCAGCACAGATACAGAGAGATCATTAGAGAAAGGGAAAGGGTTGAGGATCTGCTTTATACAGCTGCTTCGGATTCCAATAAATACTTGATAAGAATATTACAGATAATGGGTGATTCTTATAAGGGGATAGATTTTGTCTATGATGCCAGTGAATTTTACCAGAAAGCACTGGATCTGGACCCTCAAAATATCGGGACACTGCTGAGAATGCGTGAAAGTTATAAGCGCCTTAATGACCTGGACAGGATAAAAGAGTTGGATGAGAAGCTCTCGGAAATTGTAATGCCTGATGAGATGACATTTGATGAGAGGGAAATCAGAAAAGGGGAGACATACGGGATTCCTCTTCTTTTTCTGGGAGAATCAAGTGAGTATATAGATCTGGAACTGGGGGGAGATTCTACTGAACCTTTGGTGGCTGTTTTCTTTAATGGAAAGGTGGTCGATGAACAGTATCTCGCAGGGAGGAGTATTTCCGGATTAGAGCTTAAAACGAAAAAGGGAGAAAACACTCTGGAGATTAAGCCTTTAAATAAAGCGATCAGACTTATGAGGATACGCAGACAAAACAAAAGAGGCAGGACATATATGTCCAAATAATGCACAAAATTTATATTGACAAATTTGTGAAACAAGTCTATATTTAATAAACACTAAGGAGGAGACAATGCTTAGAGGTGCCAAAATAAAACTCACAATGGTTTTATTGTGTTTTTCTCTTGTGCTTCTTTATTTTCCAAATATAGCTAAAGCAGAAGGGCAAACAACAGGGAAGCTTATCGGATTTATTTTCAGCGAAGATGGAACAACTCCATTAAAGGGAGCTGTGGTCACTCTGAGGAATGTTTCAACGGGAGAGATCTACAAAAGCTCGGAAACTGACGATCATGGTGTGTTTAAAGTCGAAGAGATGCAAAAAGGTCTCTATGTCATGGGAGTCTCATCTTTTAACGGTGATTACAATGCTGAAGATCTCATCGGTGTCCATTCAGGAAGAACAGAAAAATTATCCATAACACTTAAGACTTATGATGAGCAGACCCAACAAGCTACTGAAGATATCAACAAAGGACAGAACAACAAGGGAGAAGTCCTGGTCGGAAAAATCATTTCCTATGAACCGAATACCAAATTAGCGGTAGTTGAGATCATTAAAGGAGAACTGAGAAAAGATGACGAGATCCATGCTCTGGGCCTCGAAGATATTTCTGAAACTGATTTCTACCAGAGTGTCAAGGTACTGACTTTAAACGACAAGCAGATTAAAAAGGCTCAGGAAGGTCAGATCGTTGTTATCTGGATGGATGAAGATGTTATTGAAGGCGACCTGGTCTATCTGGTCAAAAGAAAGGGAATTCCCCCTATATTTTGGATTCCTATTGGAGCGGCTCTAGTGGTAGGGACTATCACTTTTAGTGACCCTGATGATGACCCCGATGATGTAACCCCCATCAAAAAATAAAATAAAGATTTTCTTTATTTCCAGTATCCTGCTGTTCTTGTAGTCTATTTTTTTATTTTTGCCTTTCACTTTTTTTAATTATGTCCTCTGAAAGAGAGCTCTTGATTTTGTGTTCAAGGGTGAAACCGCGCCCAGAGCAGCGGTCAGAAGTGGAAAAAATACTGGACGGGAGTTTAGATTGGGAAAAAGTGCTGAAAAGAGCTCAAGAGGAAAGTGTTTTGCCCCTTTTGTATCAAAATCTCAAGCCCTATGCAGGAAAAGTCCCTGATGACATTTTAAAAAGACTGAATCAAATCTATATCAGAAACTCTGCACGGAATCTCTATCTTCTCAATTCTTTGAAACCCGTGCTTGAGGCTGTTGATCATTCGGGCATCAAAGCAGCCGTAATAAAAGGAGCTAGACTAGCCAAAACCACATATGAAGATATCGGCCTCAGATTTTTTATTGATGTGGACCTATTAGTTTTTCCATCCCACAGAACCAGAATGATCAAAGTGCTTGAGAAGCTGGGTTTTGTTCAAACGGAGAGCAAGTATATGCATCATGAATTGAGTGAGCGGGAGAAAATGTACTGGACATACAGGCCTGTCTATACAAGAGGAAGGCTCGAGTTGGAGCTTCATTATAATTTTCCCGGTCTTCATATGCCGTTTTCAATGAGCCACGACCTTTGGCGTCATGTTCAAAGGATCGATTTGGAGGGAGCTCCCGCTCAGATTCTTTCTCCAGAATATGAGCTGTGCCTTCTCTGCCTGCATTCACAGCAGCATTCCTATTCCAGGCTGGACTGGTTTACTGATATTGCTGAAATGTCTACAGTTAGCGGACTCGATTGGAATAAGGTGTTATCCATATGTCGAAGAGAGCGCATTGAGGCATCTGTTTCCTATGGGCTTCGCCTTGTCAATGAATTCTGGCCAGGGACTGTTTCAAAAGATATCATCAGAAGGTTCTCTGTTTCCCCTCTGGAGCGCATGCTTCTTGAATTTTTCTGGCCCAAAGATTTAGTGAGGTCGCGAGGGCAGAAATTGATGTTTCCCATGCATGCGCCCACTTTTTTTTCTGTTCTTGCTCGCAAGAAACCTTTGCTGTTTATGAAAGCGGTTTATCAATTTTTCTTTCCTCCACGTTCCTGGGTTTCTTTTTACTATGGGATTTCTCCGGGATCATATAAAATGGTTGTTCACTATCTGTGGCGGTTGTGGAGGCCGGCTTATTTGGTTATGCGAAGGTTGACCGGAAAATGAAAGCGATAGAAGTAAAGAATGTCACAAAGGTCTATCCTGCAATAAAAGGATACAAAGAGCTGTTGTTTCATCCTTTTCAAAAAAAGGGGACGACGGCGTTAAGGGGAATTAACCTGGAAGTAAGGTCAAGTCAGTGCTTTTGTTTGATGGGGCCCAATGGAGCAGGCAAGACCACTTTGATCAAGATATTATCAACCCTAGTACTTCCGGATGAAGGAAAAGCTTTCATAAAAGGACATGACCTGGAAAAGGAAACAGATGAGGTCAAAAAGCACATTGGATTTGCACTGGCTGAGGAAAGAAGTTTTTACTGGAGACTTACCGGGCTGCAGAATCTTGATTTTTTTGCCGCTTTGAATAATATTTCTCTATCAAAGAGAAGAAAGAAAATACATGAAGTCATCAATTTAGTGGGGCTTGAAAAAGCAGCGTACCGAAGATTCAATACCTATTCGACTGGGATGCGCCAGATGATGGCGATTGCAAGAGCTCTTCTTTCAGATCCGGATATCCTGTTTGTTGATGAGCCCACACGAAGTCTGGATCCTGTTGCAGCCCAGAACATAAGGACCTTCTTAAGGGAGGAAATGGTTGAAAATCATGGAAAGACAGTGTTCTGGGCCACTCATGATTTATCGGAAGCCGCGGAATTTGCTCATACCATAGCCATTATTTCAGAGGGACAGGTAAGGGATGAAGGTTCTGTTCGAAGCCTTACGAACCAGGGATCACTTTCTTTGAAGGAAGTTTATGAAAGAGCTGTTAAAAAAGCTGCCCCTGAGAAAAAAGGTTTTGGGAGTTGATATCATGTCCGCATTGATACAGAAACTCTATGCCTTTCTCAAGCGTGATTTTCTGGAAGAAGCCAGTTATAAGTATTCATTTATCGCTTCTTTTTTTGGTATTTTTCTTTCTTCCGCCACATTTTTCTTTATTTCAAAATTAATATCTCCCAACAGCAGTTCAGTTCTTGACCCTTACGGAGGGGATTACTTTTCCTTTGTGATAATAGGGATTGCTTTTTCAGGTTTGCTGGCTATTTTTCAAGAACGTCTCCCCGCTATCATAAGACAGGCTCAGGTCACAGGAACCCTGGAAGCCATTTTGGTCTCACGAACGAGTATTCCCGTGATTCTCTTCGGTTCGTCACTTTATTATTTTCTTTACTCTATTGCATCGACTGTCTTTCACCTCATTCTGGCCGTAGTGGTTTTTGGAATGCAGGTTGAAAAAATAAATTGGTTGGGCGCTGTCTTGACTTTTATTTTGACCGCTTTATGCTTTTTAAGCATAGGGATTTTATCAGCCTGTTTTATTCTTGTTTATAAAAAAGGGAATCCATTTTCATGGATTTACGGCAGTGTTTCCGGGTTATTGGGAGGCGTGTTTTTCCCCATAAAAATCCTCCCTGCATGGATAAAATGGATATCCTATATCCTTCCCATCACTTATTCGCTTGAAGGTCTGAGGAAAAGCATCATCACGACTTCACCCTTTTCTGAGATTCTTCCCAATATTATTGCTCTGTCTGTTTTTACTGTGGTTTTTTTCCCCCTGAGTATTTATCTGTTCCGGATGGCATTGAAGAAAGCCAAGAAAGATGGTACTCTTACCCATTACTAACCTGAATTATTCATAAAATATGTATGCATCCCTCAATAAATTTATCATGATAAATGCTTTTTACAAGATTATTCCTATAAAGAACATGATTCTGATATTAATTCATGTTATTATTTTAATTTTAATGCATACATATTTTACCTTACAGGCGAGCCGATCTCACAGCATCTGCTTCGTTACAGGGCATTCGCAGTGAAGGACCACACCTTCATGCCCTGTGCCTCGCATCTGCAACGAGCTTGACTCGTGAATAATACAGGTTAATAAAAAGATGAAAATCAGATATGGCTTGTGCTCCCTTCAGATTTTTAACGCCATTC
>CAZUXT010000050.1:0-18057 GCA_964624145.1 uncultured Eubacteriales bacterium
GCATATGTTGGAAATAAAATTTATTGGAGTTATGAGATGTTTAAAAATTACCTGAAGATTGGAATCAGAAATCTTAAGAAATTTAAATCCTTCGCGTTCATTAATATTATCGGACTATCCGTTGGTATAGCCTGCATCCTTTTGATCGTATTATTCATCAAAAGTGAGTTGTCCTATGACAGGTTCCACCACAAGTTGGACAATATTTACAGGCTGTCCTCAAATTGGCACAGACCCGATGGCAGTGTGAGCAGGCATGGTAGTGTACCGATTCCTACGGGACCGGTGATAAAGGAGTATTTTGTTGACGACATTAGGTTTTTCGCGAGAGTCTGCACAATGGAATTTACCGTTCGAAGAGGTGATATTCTCGAGAACCTGGATGTGACCTTGACTGATGAAGCATTCTTTAAACTGTTCACATTTCCACTTTTAGACGGAAATCCGTCACATGTCCTGTCTTCTTTGAATTCTGTTGTTCTCTCAGAAACCCTGGCAAGAAGATATTTCGGAAATGAAAATCCTTTAGGCAAGAGGCTTACGCTTATCATGGGAGAATACCGTAATGATTTTATTGTCTCCGCTGTTGCCAAAGATCCCCCAAATAATTCATCCATTAAATATTCCTTATTGATCAATATTAACTGCCTTGGCTCATTCAGGAGAGAAGGCTTTTTATCCAATTGGGATACGACATCACCACAATGGCAAACATTCATTGAAGTGATGGACTCAAATTCTATAAAAAGAATCACAAACGGCTTGCCTCAATTCACGAAACTTCACATTTCCGACGAGGATCAGTTTTTTACCCTGCAAAGGATGAGAGATATTCATTTTGACCAGAGAGATACAGGAACACCGGACCTCACAGAAATCTATATTTTGAGCGCTATTGCCTTTTTCATCCTCCTCACAGCTGTCATTAATTTTATGACTATTTCTGTGGGAAATGCTTCTTACCGGTTTAGGGAGATCGGAATTCGTAAACTTGTGGGAGCCGTAAGAAAGCAGCTCATGGGCCAATTCTGGAGTGAGTCCATTTTTATCACCGCTGTTGCTGTTTTCCTGGCGGTGATGATAGCAAGGGCCCTGCTTCCGGTTTTTAACACTCTGACAACCAAGTCGCTTGTTTTTTCAGATATCTTATCTCTTTCCAATATAGCTGTTCTTTTTCTTTTTACAATGATCGTAGGCATCAGTGTCGGCAGTTATCCCGCTCTCATTCTTTCTAAATTCAAACCAGTCGATTTATTCAAGGGCAAACAGAGGCTCAGTGGAAAAAATTCCTTCACCCGGATCCTGGTCATTATGCAGTTTTCACTCTCGATCATACTGATTGTTGTTGTTATCGGTCTCAGCAGGCAGATACGGTTTATATTGAATAAGGATTATGGCTTTAATAGAGAAAATGTGATCATTGTAGAAACTCATAAAAGGGAGGTGGAGTCCAGTGAAAGATTGTATGAAAAATTCAGGAACCGTCTCTTGAATCAGGCGAATATTATCCGTATGTCAAGCGCTTCAGGATCATACATGAGGGCAGGGGCAGGCATGAGCAACTTTTTATATGACGGATGTAGCTACAAAGCAAGCTATATGAGAGTCAATTTTGATTATTTCAAAACAATGGAACTGGATTTTGTGGAAGGACGGGATTTTTCACATGAAATGTCATCAGATATGCAGGCCCTCGTTGTGAATGAAAGCCTCGTTCAAACCCTGGGATTAAAAAAGGCGGTGGGAACTCAGATACGGTACAATTCCAGGATTTTTACGATTATCGGTGTGGTAAAAGATTCTCACATCTGGAGAATGGATTCTCAAATCTTTCCGGCTCTGTACTACATTAATCCTATGAAACCTTATCGGTATGTTTTGATAAAAATCTCTCCTCACCATCTGTCAGAAACCCTGGACCGGATTCGAGCCACATGGGAAGAATTGGAGCCGGACAAACCCTTTTCCTGGAGTTTTCTTGAGGAAGACATTGAATCTCAAGTCATGGATGAGAACAGATGGAAGAACATCGTGCTGTATTCTTCCCTGCTGGCGGTTTTCGTTGCGTGTTTGGGAGTGTTTGGATTGACATCGATATCTGTCGCCAGAAGGGTAAAGGAGGTCGGTATACGGAAGGTTTGCGGAGCCACTGTAGCCAATGTTGTCGGGCTTCTCACCAGGGAATTTATAAAATGGGTTATCCTGGCCAACGTTATAGCCTGGCCTGTAGGCTGGTATGTGCTGCACAAATGGCTTCAGAATTATGCGTATAAAATCAGCATTTCTCCTGCATTTTTTATGATTGCAGCTTTCTCGATGGTCAGTGTTGTGCTGTTGACGACATCCACATTGACCATCAAGGCTGCTTTAGCCAACCCCGTTGATTCGCTGCGGTACGAATGAGTCTTTACAGCTGAAACTCTAATCAGGTATTTATTCCCCTTTGGTCTTTGTGAGAACAGGCTCGACCAAAAGCACCCAGGCCGGCTTGTCAGAACGGGACCGGTGTCTGGTCCCTTTTTTAACCAAATAGCCCTCCATTTCATTGAGTTCTATGGACTCTTTCGGAGTATCTATATAGATTTTCCCCTTTAATACGAGAAAGAGCTCGTCTTCCAACCTGTGCGTATGCCATTCATAAGCTCCTTCAATCTTTGCCACCCGCAAAGCCACATCATGAAATGAAAGAATCTCTTTAGGCTCCCAGGGAGTTTTTATTCTTTCCACCCACTCTTTTAAGTTTATTTTATCCATGGCAATCCTCATTTTATTTTCTGGTTTTATCATAATAAAAGAACGGATTGAGTCAAGACCTAATTTTTATCATTGACTGTAAGAAATCAATTAATTATCATCAGTTCCAAACAATCCAAGAAAAGTCATGAAACGAAGAGATTTCATTAAAAGTTCCGGGACTTTGATCGGAACGGCTGCTTTATCTTCATGCCTTATCAATCCGGACATCTCTCCAAAAAAGAAAACCAACATCGTTCTGATTTTAGCGGATGACCTTGGATATGGGGAACTGGGATGCTACGGCCAACAATATATCAGGACCCCTCATATCGACCGGCTTGCAGAAAACGGGCTGAAGTTCACACAGCACTATTCAGGTTCTCCGGTGTGTGCACCTTCAAGATGTGTTTTGCTGACAGGAAAACACACAGGCCATGCCTTTATCAGGGGAAATGACGAATGGGGAGAAAGAGGAGATGTATGGAGCTTTGAGAAAATGCTTGAAGATCCCAAACTGGAAGGACAGCGCCCCCTTCCTTCTGATGAAGTGACCTTACCCGAGCTCCTGAAAAAAGCCGGTTACGCCACAGCCTGTATCGGCAAATGGGGATTGGGTCCTGCGTTCAGTGAAGGCTCTCCCAACAAGCAGGGCTTTGATACCTTTTTCGGATACAATTGCCAGCGATGGGCCCACACCTATTACCCGCCGTTTTTATGGAAAAACGAGGAAAGATACCCGCTAGATAACAAATTCGTGCCTCTGAGCACAACGCTGTCTGAAGGAGCTGACCCGAATGACCCTGAGAGCTATTCCGATTTCCGCCTCAATGAGTACGCGCCTGACCTTATGCTGGAAAAAGCTCTTGATTTCATGGAAAAAAACAAAAACAATCCTTTTTTCCTCTACTTCCCTACCACCATTCCACACGTTTCCCTCCAGGCTCCCAAAAAATACGTGGATATGTACCGCGGCGTGTTCAAGGATGAAAACCCCTATCCGGGGGGATATTATTTTCCCTGCCAGTACCCCAGGGCCACGTATGCGGGCATGATCACCCATCTGGATGACCAGGTCGGCCAAATCGTCCATAAGCTCAAACAAATCGGAGAGTATGAAAACACCCTCATCATCTTTACAAGTGACAACGGACCCACTTACACCGGCGGCGCAGATACTCCATTTTTCAACAGTGCCGGGATCTTCGGTGAAGAACAAGGAAGAAGCAAAGGCTTTACATATGAAGGCGGTATCAGAATACCCTTGATCGCCAGCTGGCCAGGGTTCATCAAACCCGGAACCACTACGGATCATATCTCGGCCTTCTGGGATGTGTTGCCCACTCTGTGCGAATTAAGCGGTGCCAAAGCACCGGAAAGCACGGACGGCCTCAGCCTTGTGCCTGTTCTTAAAGGACAGGGAAAACAAAAATCCCACGAGTTTCTCTACTGGGAATTTCCCGCCTACAACGGGCAGCAGGCTGTGCGCACGGGTCCGTGGAAAGGCATAAGAAAAGACATCTTTGACGGAAACATGAAGATCGAGCTGTATAATCTGGATAAAGATCCCAATGAACAGAATGATATCTCTGACAAACACCATGATATCGTTAAAAGAATCGAACGGATCATGAAACACCAGCACGTCCCCAGTGAGCTCGAACGCTTCAAATTCCCCCAACTTGGAGACTAGAACACAACTCCTGAAGTCATGCCTTCCTTACTCATTTCTCAGTGAGTCTGCAGGATTGGAGAGTGCGGCCCGTATGGACTGATAGCTCACCGTGAGAACCGCGATCCCTAATGTCACCAATCCTGTTCCCAGGAATATCCAGAATTTAATATTTGTTCTGTATGGAAACTGCTGAAGCCACTGGTTCAAAATGAAATAAGAGAGCGGCCAGGCGATCATATTGGCCGCGATCACCCATTTTGAATATTCTTTGGTCAGGAGAAGGACGATGCCGGACATCGATGCCCCAAGGACTTTACGGATACCGATTTCCTTCGTCTTCCTTACAACCATAAAAGAAGCCAATCCAAAAAGGCCCAGGCAGGAAATAAAAACAGACAAGGCTGTAAACACATTGATGATCCGTCCTACCCGCTGCTCTCCGCTATACAGGGCATCCAATCTGTCATCCATAAAGCGAAAATCAAATTCATAGTCACCGGCATACTTCTTCCAGGTGCCCTCCATGAATTGAAGGGTTTGAGGCGTATTCTCAGAGCTTATCCGAGCTACGACCGCACTGCACCTGTCCGGATTGAATAAGTGGATCAAGGGTTCGATCTGCGTATGCAAAGATACAAAGTGGAAATCCTTGACCACTCCGATGATATGGAATTCATTCTCTTCCCCCAGAGTCACTCGTTTTCCTAGGGGGTTTTCAAAGCCCATGACCTTCTGCGAAGTTTCATTGATGATGATATTGGATGATTCATCCCCATAATCTTTTGAAAAATTCCGGCCTCGGATGATTTGGGCCCCTAAGGTATCCAAATAGCCATAATCCACATAATTAGCCCGGAACAGGACATCCTTTTCCGGATCCTTTCCTTCCCAATTCCAGCGGCTGTTTGAAAAGTAGTAACCGTAGGTGGGTAGACCTGATACACGAGAGACCTGTACTATATTTGGATTTTCCATAAGCTCGTGCTTGAAAGCCTCATAATTCTTTTGTATAAAGGAATTCAGGTTCAATGTGATCAAATTTTCCTGGTTATATCCCAGATCCTTGTTCTGCATGAAGTTTACCTGGGAGAAAATCACCAGACTTCCGATAATGAGCACCACAGAAACACAGAACTGGAAAACCACCAGGACTCTTCGAAACAAAGATCTTCTGCCTGACAGGCCTCCTGATCCTTTCAAAACAGATGCCGGTCTAAATCCGGACAGGACGAATGCCGGATAAATACCGGCTATGATTCCGGTTAAAACGACAATAACCAAACAACCCAGAAGAACATCCGGCCTGATGAATAGACCAGGTGTGAATTCCTTCCTGGCCAATTGGTTAAAGGCAGGTAAAAGCAGAATCCCAAGACTGACTGCCATCACCATAGCGATCAAACAGTGAAAAACAGATTCCCCCATAAATTGACTGATGAGCTGGCTTCGAAAAGCCCCGACAACCTTCCGGAGTCCCACTTCTCTGGAGCGGAGCAGAGATCGGGCTGTGGACAGATTCATAAAATTGATACAGGCAATCAATAAAACAAAAAAGGCAACCGCTGAAAAAATGACAATATATTTGGCATTTCCGCTGCCAAAAGAGTCATAACCGATCCCGGAAGAAAGATGGATCTTGAACAAAGGCTGGAGCGAGAGCTTTTCCCAATCCTCCAGAGTTGGTTTGGCATCCAGGAAATTATAAATCTTTGCATTGACCTCTTCCATGGATGCGTTTTCAGCAAGCTGAACATAGGTAGTGAAGTGGCTGTTTTTCCAGTGATCTACAGTACGGCCCACTTCTTTTCCAAAATCCATATTGGCCAGAAATTCAAAGCGGAAATGAGAGTTATCCGGAAGGTCCTTTAAAATCCCTGATACCCTGAAATCATACTTATCAGCCACATTAACGATTTTCCCTAAGGGGTCTTCGTTCCCGAATATTTTTTGGGCCAGTTCCCGGGTCATCACCACAGACCGGGGGTCGGCAAGAGCGGTATCAGGATCTCCTTTTATAAAAGGCAAACTAAACATCTTGAAAAGAGACGGGTCTGTATATCCTCCTATTTCCACAAAAACCTTATCATTATGCTTTATCCGCCACCGTGCAAAAGAATACCGGGCCTGCTCTACTATTTCCGGTATCTCCTCTTTAAGCGCCGGCCCCAGAGGTCCCTGGTTGATAGCCCAGGTCACAACCTCTGAATACCGGATGTGCTGGAGAATTCTGTAGAGACTCTCTCCTTTTTCATTATACCGGTCATAACTTAATTCATGCTGCACCCAAAAAAAGATCAAAAAGGCACAGAGCATACCAATAGCCAGGCCGCTGATATTGATAAAAGAGAATCCTTTATGCCTGGTCATATTACGAAAAGCGATTTTTAAATAGTTGCGTATCATTACCAAACTCCAGTAAATAGATTCTTTTATATAAGAGAAAATCAAAATCATGATCTGTGTCCAGTAGCAGATCAGAGCTCCAAATTTCCCTTTTTCCTTTGCTTTTTCCTCGAATATTTCATCAAAATCCCCGATCAAAGATTCCTTTTCATTGTCAGGAAGAAGAAAAAAAAGAAGTTTTCTTCCCCATTTTGACTGTGTTTGCGGCATTTTATTCATATTGATGAAAATATCCTTTTTCCTGGTGTATCATCCGGACTCGGAAAGGGTTGTGACCTTAAGGAAGTCTTTCCATAAAAGATCAGTGACCCTTTTGCTTTCCTTAAGGGCAGCCAATCCGGAAGAACTTAATCTGTAGATTTTTTTCCGACGTCCTCCGCGTTCAGCTGTTGAATCCCCGAATGAAGAGTGGATGAGCCCTTGTTTTTCCATTCTCCGTAGAGGGATATGAATAGCCCCGATAGACCACTCTTTCCCTTGAATGATAGAAAGGTGCTTTCGAAGGGCTACAAGATAAGCCTCTTCCTTAAGATACCCTATGGCTAATAAAATCTGTTCTTCTCTTCGGCTTAAATTATCCATATATTCCTCGCTTTATCTTATTTCTTATTAATTTGTAGAACATCTATAATAACAATACGTTCTTTGGATCAAAAAGGTTGGCCTGTGGATTCATTTTTTTTCTTTTTATGAGGTCCTCTTCTATTGACAGAAGGAGTGCTTTTTACTATCTTTCCTTTATAAGACGGTAAAGGGAATTGACCGAGCAAAAAGGAAAGCAGAAGAGTCAATTGAAAAAAAATCAAAAAAAAAGAAGAACGCATGAGAATGAAAGTGAATTTTCAGCTGAAACACTTTTAGAGAGACTGAAAAGTCTTGAAGAGGCCATTGATTCCTCTGAAGATTTGATCATATCGCTTGACAGCAATTCTGTTTTTCTATTCCTAAATAAGGCTTTCTCAAAATATTATTCTATAGATAGAAACCAGGTCATAGGACGCCGCATCACTGAATTTGTAGATAAAGACCACTTCAATAAATACCTAAAGCCTCTCTTTGATAAAGTCCTTCAGGGAAATTCCGTTAAAGAGGAGATGTCCTATGACTTACCAGGTATGGGCAGGCGGTATTTTTCAATTGTCTTTTCACCTCAGAAAGGCATAGAAGACGATGAAATCATTGTGGTCGGAATCATGCGGGATATTACAGACCGGGTGCTTATGGAAAACAAAATAAAAGAAAGCGAAAAAAAATACAGAGAGATGATCAATCGCATGAATGACTCCATATGGGTCATAGATTTTGACGCTAACTTCATTGATGTCAATGATACGGCTGTCAGAACACTGGGGTACACAAGGGAGGAACTTCTTTCATTGGGCCCTGCAGACATCGATGCCAGCCTGGAAAAGGAAAAAATAAAAGAATTGGTCAGAGGGATGAAGACAGATGAAATACAGGTTTTTGAGACCTCCCATAAAACCAAAGACGGCCGTGTTATTCCGGTTGAGATAAGCTCCAGCCTTGTCTTCTATCAAGGGAAAACAGCCATTCTCAGTTTAGCCAGGGATATCACACGAATCAAGAAAGCCGAAGAGGCACTGCTCGAAGAGAGAAACAAACTAAAAGAACTTCATAGAGCTGTTGATCAACTCCAGAGATGTGAGACAGAAGATAAGCTCTGGGATAAAGCCCTTGAAGTGACAAAGAATATTCTGAAGCTGGATCAGTGTATCTTTTATGTTTTAGAGGAAGACAGATTGGTGCCCAGAGCTGTGAGCAAAGCGGCTCTTCCTGAGGGATTAAAAACTCTTTGTTTAGATGAAGGGATTGCCGGCAAGACATTTCGCGAGTGCAAAACCATTCAGGGTGATGATCTGAGAAAATGGAAAGAAGCGAAAACAGCGAGGAAAGATGTGAGGTCATTTATAAGTATACCCATCGGCAAGATCGGCGTGGCTCAGATCTTCTCCACACAGATAGGAGTTTTTAGCCGCCAGGATGTGAGTCTGGCCGAAATTTTAGCAGGGCATCTTCGTGAGGAAGTGGCCAGAATCCGGCTGGAAGAAGAACTCCGCGTTCAGGCCATCAGGGACTCCCTGACCGGTTTGTTTAACCGCCGCTACTTTGATCAATCCATAAAAAGTGAAGTCAAGCGCGCCAAGAGATACGACCATCCTCTTGGAATTTTGATGATCGACATAAACGGATTCAAAAAAATCAACGACCGTTACTCTCATATGACCGGAGACAAAGTGCTAGCTGAAACAGCCCGTTTGCTGAAAAAAACCGTTCGCGATATCGATATGGTGGTACGATACGGCGGGGATGAATTTTTGATTATCTTTCCTGAGACGAACGGGGAACCGTCAGAGCTGATCATTGACCGAATAAGAAAAAATCTTGACGAATGGAATAAAAAACAGGATATCATAGATTTTCCTTTGACCCTGGCCATGGGAGCATCTTACTTGAAGCCGGGAACAGATGAAACCATAGAAACCGTCATTAAAAAAGCCGATCAAAAAATGTATGAAGATAAAAAAAGACAGAAAGAGTATAGATAACAAACGTACGGCCTTATGAACCAGGTCGACCTCATTTTTCCATCCTGTTAGTTTTTATCATGACGGAGGAAAGTCATGATAAAGAACAAGGTTCTTGTGGGAATTATCCTTCTTATTTGTTTTTTTACAGCTCTTTCGAACGCTGCTGAAAAGAAAACCTCTCCCCTTACGGAACGCCGGCTCCGGAACAGTCAAGAAACAGCTTCTGCCGAACAGATGATCCTGCCCAAAATCAAAGGTCCTGTGACCCTGGATGGACTGAGTGACGAACCTGCATGGGAAGGGATCCGGCCTCTTTCTTTAGTCCAGATGCGGCCGAATTTTGGAATTAATCCAACCGAACGATCAGAAATCCTTATCGCCTATGACGACCGTTATGTGTATATGGCCGGCAGGCTTTATGATAAAGAGCCGGAGAAAATACTCTCGAATTCCAAGCAGAGAGATTCCGGAAATCCCACGTGTGAATGGTTCGGGATTATCATCGATTCATTCAATGATAAGGAGAACGCACTGGCTTTTTTCACCACTCCCTCCGGCCTGCGCTGGGATGCGGCTGTTTCTAATGATGCTCAAGGAGACCTTGGAGATCCGCTTAATGTCAGCTGGAATACTTTCTGGGATGTGGCCACAACCCGCAGTGAAGAAGGCTGGTTTGCCGAATTCCGGATCCCGTTTTCCAGCCTGCGTTTTCAGGACCGGAACGGCCGGGTCGTTATGGGAATCATCGTCTGGCGGAGAATAGCCCGAAGGAATGAATTTGATATCTTCCCTCCTATTCCTCCACATTGGGGACTCTGGAGCAAGTTCAAGCCTTCCAAGGCGCAGGAATTCATAATCAAAGGTGTGGAGAGCCGAAAACCTCTTTATATTGCCCCTTACGCTTTAGGAGGACTCGGCCACTCATCCGAGCTCAACGAATCCCAGACCTCTTATCAACAGAAAAAAACATCTATTGGCGAAGCCGGCCTGGATATCAAGTACGGGCTTTCCAGCAACCTGACCCTGGATATCACCGTGAATCCGGACTTTGCCCAGGTCGAGGCCGATGATCAGCAGGTCAATTTGACCAGGTTTTCCCTCTTTTTTCCTGAAAAAAGACTTTTTTTTCAGGAACGCTCCAGTATCTTTGACTTTACTTTTGAAACTTCGGATCAAAACAAGTTGTTTTACAGCCGCCGCATCGGCCTTGATGAGGGCCGTCAGGTGCGGATCTACGGAGGCGCCCGCATCATCGGGCGCATGGGTGCCTATGATCTGGGTTTTATCGACATGCAGACAGCCTCTTTAGGAGAACTGCCTTCGGAAAACTTTGGTGTGTTCCGGCTGAGGAGGCAGGTTTTTAATGAAAATTCCTATATCGGCGGCATGCTGACCAGCAGGATCGGTGTGGACGGCACTTATAATTATGTCTACGGCCTGGACGGCCTTGTCCGGGTCATTAATGATGATTACCTGACAATCAAATGGGCCCAGAGCTTTGCCACAGGAAAGAAAAATGATATTTTCTCCATGGCTTCTTCCCGCTACTATATGAACTGGCAGCGGCGGTCGCAAAAAGGCCTGGGTTACGGCATCAGTTTTTCCGGCTCTGGTCAGGACTATAGTCCCGGAATCGGATTCCAGTTAAGACACAACTACACCCGTCTGGCAACAGGAACATGGTATGGCTGGTTTCCGAGTCAAGACTCTCCTTTTTTCAAACACACAGCCAGTCTCAGCACCCGCCTCTTTATCACCAATGACGACCGGTCCATGGAAACATTTATTCTGCAGCCAAAATGGGAATCCAGCACAAAAAGCGGTTATGTCTTCAGCATTTATCCAAAATTTTCCCATGAAAATGTCCCGAAAGATTTCTCTCTTTCTGATCAGGCTGAGATCCCTCGGGGAAAATATGATTATGTTGACCTCAATATGGAACTATCAACGCCTTCAGGAAATCCCTTATATACAACGTTGATCCTGAACACAGGATCTTTTTATGACGGAAGACGCTTTTCATTCGGCTTAAGCCCGAGCTGGTCTGTTCTTTCTGACCTGTCACTCAGCCTTGACTATGAATACAATCATATGAAATTTCCTGACCGCAGCCAGGAACTGACTTCTCATATTGCCAGAATCCGCATTCTTTACATGATGAGCATTCCGTTTTCAGCCATGGGTTTCATCCAGTACAACAGTGCCAAAGATTCTGTTATCGCCAATATCCGGTTTCGCTACAATCCTCGTGAAGGCATAGACCTTTATCTGGTCTACAACGAATCAATGAACACGGATAGATACAGCTTCTATCCGGCTCTGCCCGTTTCTGACAGCCGCACAGTGCTTTTAAAATTCACATACACTTTCAATGTTAAGTAATGAAAAGTTATTCATATTTCAGCGCTTTCACCGGATCGGCCAGGGATGCCTTTAAGGCCTGATGGCTGACTGTGAGTAAGGCAATCAACAAGGCTATGCCTCCTGCCAGAAAAAACGTCCCGATATTTATACCTGTTCTATAGGCAAAGTTCTGAAGCCATCTGGACATTACCCAGTAAGCCACGGGCCAGGCAATCACATTGGCCATAAGCACCCATTTGGTAAATTCCTTGGAAAGGAGAAGGGCTAGTCCGGACGAAGACGCACCCAGAACTTTTCTGATGCCGATTTCTTTAGTCCGCTTCTCAGCCGAATAAGATGCCAGGCCGAAAAGCCCCAGACATCCGATGAACACAGCCAATAATGTAAAAAAACTGAATATCTGCTGGAGCTTCTCTTCGGATCTGTACTGCTGGTCGAAATTTTCATCCACAAAGTAATAAGAAAAAGGATAATTAGGTCTCATTTCCGTCCAGGTTTTCTTGAGAAAGCCCATGGTTTTCGGGATATTCTGAGGACTGATCCGGACAGCCACCTGACTGAGACTGGATTCAGAGAGAAACATCACCAAAGGGGAGATCTCCTGGTGAAGTGATTCGAAATGAAAATCTTTGACCACTCCAATGATCTGCCCTTTCCGCCTCCCATAACCAAATCCTTTTCCTATAGCCTGCTCAGGTGATTCCCAGCCTATTTTTCTGACAGCCATCTCATTGAGAATAAAGGCCTGTTCAGGATCTGTCCCCATTTGACGTGAAAAATTCCGCCCTGCTGACAACTCTATTTTGAATGTAGGAATGTAATCATAATCCACCATGAGCATGGCAATGCGAAAAGTAATGGGCTGACTTGTCTCTCCACTCAATACCCGGGCACCTGCTGAATCGAGTAAACGTCCGGAAGGAACTCTGGATGCCGCAGCAACACTGATAATACCGGTATTCTGCAGCATGCGGCTCTTGAAATCATCCCAATTCTGAAGCATGGGCTCGCTGGAAGAAAGAACGGCCACCTGCTCTTCATCAAATCCAAGGTTTCGTGTCCGCATGTAATCCAGCTGACGGGTCACAACACTCATGCAAATGATCAATACAATGGAAATAGAAAATTGAAACACAACTAAAGCGCCCCGAAATGACAATCCTTTTTTTTGGCTTCCTACTTTATTCCCTAAAACCCGAACAGGTTTGAATCCTGAAAGAAAAAAGGCAGGATAAAGCCCGGCTAGGAATCCGACGATAACGGCCAAAAGTAAAAGCAGAAGGAGAAGCTGACTATTTTCCATCAGGTTAAAAGACAACTCCTTTCCGATAAACTGACTGAATTTTGGTAGTACCAGAAAGACCAGCCCTACAGCCAATAAGAGGGAAACAACAGCTGTCAGCATGGACTCACTCAAGAACTGGCGGATCAACTGGGTTCTCTGGGCACCCACGACCTTGCGCATCCCCACTTCTTTAGCCCGCCCTGCAGAACGGGCTGTGGCCAGGTTCATGAAATTGACACAGGCAATCAAAAGAATAAAAATGGCGATCACGGAAAAGACATAAACATAGGTGATATCGCTGTTGGCTTCGATCTCAGAATCTAGATGAGAGTGAAGGTGGATATCCGTCAATGCCTGAAGCTCCAGCTTGGTCTTCTCGCTCATTCCTTCGGACATGTGCCGGTCAATAAAAGGATCCAGCTGGCTTTTTAATCTGACGATGTCGTAATTTTCAGGCATCAGGAGATAAGTGGCATAATTATTGCTCGACCAACTCTGCAGTTCCTCATCTCCGACCACAGCTTCAAATGTTTTAAAAGAACCAAAGAAATCCGCATGAAAATGGGAATTGTGCGGCATGTTCTCCATAACACCGGTCACCATCATATCTGCTTTTTTAGGTCCGACCTGGATCTGAAGCATATTTCCTATTGGATTCTTATCTCCAAAGTATTTTGCAGCCATGTTCCTGGATATAACAATCGCGAAAGGCTCTTGAAGGGCTGTTTCAGGATCTCCGGCTAATAAAGGAAAAGAAAATACTTCGAAAACATCCTCTTCAGCAAAAAAGAAGCGCGGCTCCTCAAAAAACTCGGAATCTCCTCCCACTAGAAGTCTTCCCTGTCTGAATAGGCGCACGGCATGTTCGATTTCAGGGAAATCGTTTTCAAGCAAAGGGGCAACAGGAGGCGCCACATGCCCCAGATGGAGGTTGACTACCCCATCCTCGTTAAACCATTTCCGTGTCACCCTGTATATGCGATCATGGTTTTCATGAAATTTATCATAGCTCATCTCATCAAACACAAACAGCATGATCAGGATACAGCAGGCCATGCCTACTGCCAGTCCGGCAATATTGATAAAGGCATATCCCCCGTGTTTTCTGATATTTCGAAAAGCCGTTATAATATAGTTTTTAAACATAACTATCCTCCAGTATATCGAGAATTTAATGAATGGGAAAAGAGACAAGAACATGTGTTTCCAGTACCACAGATTGGCGCTTCTCTCCCCTTTTATAGAAAGTATATATCTGTACTCTTCACGCAAGTCCTCCCGGATCGACCACTGATCCTCAGCCCATGCCAGTTTCTGGACAATCCTCTCCGGCAGGCGGGGTGGAAGAGGCTCTTTTTCGATTTCAGATTTCATGACTCATCAAAAGAAAATTCATTGATGTCTTTCCACAGACGTTTATGTAGACTTGCAGCATCTTTGAGAGCCTGGATGCCCAGCGGCGTTAGACTAAAATACGCTCTGCTCCGGCCCCCTTTCTTGGGAATGGGGTCTCCCAAGCTTTTTTCGATGTATCCTTTATGGGTCATCTGTCTTAAGAGCCCGTAGAGAGTGCCGTACGTATAGTCCTTTCCTGTGTTTTTTCGGACCTGTCTCCTTATAGACACGCCGTAGGCTTTCTCCTTTAACCGCCAGATGGCTAAAAGCACCATCTCTTCAGCTCTGCTTATTTCTTCCATATCTCTTTCCTTCCTATATATTTGTGTTTCACAAAAATATAGACGCACATCCATATAAAAAGGTTGCACATTTTTTTTGGCCTAAAAAAGATAATAGGCTTATTTGATTGTTTTTGGGGCTAAAAGTCTATTTTTGTTGGTGGTCTGAGTGTTTTAATCCCGCTTTCCTTTAGCACCTTGTTTAATTCAGGGATGTCTTCATTAATGAGTGCGTTCATACGCATAACGAGCTCTTGCACCGCTCCTTTCAGCTGTTCCAGCATAAACACATCTGTATCCGTTGGTTTCGACGGATAGCTTCCTATGGAAAGGGACAGCATCAGAGTCATCTCGCTTATGGAGCCGCCTCTCAGGGCATATTCCAAAGACCCCCTGTAACCGATTCCTTTGGGAACGACATCTGTTTCAAATGCGCTGAGTTTTTCCTCAAAGACCTGAAGCGCTTTTTCAGCTTGCTCCGGAAAGGCATCTGCCTCTTCTTTTGATTCCTTCAATTTGTCGATCTGTCTTCTGATGCTTTTGACTCCGGTCACGGCCATCCCCATTTTTCTGGACAGGCTCATGGCTTCCACCTGTTTTTCTATTTGAAGTGTCCTTTCATCTTCTCCCATTGCAAATCCGGGGACAGTTTTGACCTCACCTTTCTCTTTCAGCACATTATCTCCAACATTAAGTTCGATTTCGTATTCTCCGGCCGTGACTTCAGGAGGAGAGACCATTCCCAATCCTCCGGTTTTAACGGGCTCTCCTTCCTCTGTTCTCGGAACAAACTGCAGATTCCACATGTACCGGCGTATCCCCTCTTTATTGAGAACTCTCATTTGATAAATTTCTTGTCCGTCTTTATTCTTAACAAAAATCCTGTTTTTTCCGGATGGCTTTTCCTTGAAGTAAACATTTATTCCCAGCCCGTATTCGGGATTTTCTCCGGAATACAGAGCCCCGCTGTAGAAATCTCCTCTGGTAGAGATGAAGCGCTTTGTGGCCGGTCTTACTGAAAAAACGTGATAGGGTTTGTTAAGGACTTCCTCGGTCATCTCCTGAAGAGGCCGGATATCATCCATGATCCAGATGCCTCTGCCGTGAGTTCCGATGATCAAGTCATTATCTCTCGGGTGCACAGCGATATCCCTGACCGCCACAGTGGGAAGGTTGTTGTTCAGTGAAAACCAGGTTTCTCCTCCGTCAAGAGATGCATACATCCCGAATTCCATTCCCGCAAAAAGCAGATTTTTGTTTCTCAGGTCCTCCCTCACCACATGGATCCACCCAAAGGGAAGGTTTCCCTTGATCGAAGACCAGGTTTCCCCGAAATCTGTGGTCTTATAGAGATACGGAGCATAGTCATCACTCCGGTGCCCGTCAAAGGCCGCATAGGCGGTTCCCGCATCAAAATGAGAAGCCTCTATCCTCGCACACCATGTGTGAGGGGGCAGATCCTGGATATTCTCAACCACATTTTTCCAGTGTTCTCCTCCGTTTCTGGTTATCTGAACGTTGCCATCGTCTGTTCCACACCAAATAATCCCTTGCTCAAGCGGGGATTCAGCTATGGTGTATATGGTGCAGTGCACTTCGGCTCCTGTATTATCAAGCGTGATCAGGCCTCCCGAATCCTTTAACTTGTCCGGGGCATTCGTAGAAAGATCCGGACTCACGATTTCCCAGGAATAGCCCTGGTCCTCGCTTTTGAACAAATAATTGCCGCCGGTATATATGGTGTTGTGGTCATGCGGAGAAATAAAGACCGGAGAATTCCAGTTAAACCGGTAGGGAGGTTCATCCAACGCTGCCATGGGTTTGATGTTTTTGCTGCGGTCTATCTTAAGATTATACCTGTAAAGCCCGTTCATCTGTGAATTCCCGTAGACTATATTATAGTCTGTAGGATCCACTTCACAGTAAAATCCGTCTCCACCTCCCACACTGTTCCAGTGCTCATTGATGATCCCGCCTGAATCCAGACTATTGCTGGGGCCTCCCCAGACTCCATTGTCCTGAAGCCCGCAGTACACATAGTAGGGATCCCGCATATCGTATCCGACCTGGTAGACCTCAGCCAAAGCCATATGTTTGATGGGGCGCCAGTGAATCCCCTGGTCATATGTCATGTCAATGCCTCCGTCATTGCCATCAATGAGATGTTGGGGATTTCGGGGATCGATCCATAACGCATGATGATCCGGATGCGTACCGGATGATATGGCTTTGAACTTCTTCCCCCTGTCTTTGGAAACGAACAAACCGCCAGAAAAAACATACACCACCTCATCATCCGTGGGATCCACTCTTATCTGGCTGTAATAAAAGGGCCTGAAATTGACTCTCATGAACGTCTCGTTATCACACGTTCTCGACCAGGTCACACCTTTATCTTCTGACCGCCAAATGCCTCCGTCTTCATGCTCGATCAAAGCATAAACCACATTAGGGCTGCTCCTGGACACATCCAGTCCGATCCTCCCCATGACTCCTTCTGGCAGATCCCTAACCAACCGCTTCCATGTCTCTCCGGCATCTTCGCTCTTGTAAATACCGCTTCCCTGACCTCCGCTGTAAAAGTAATAAGGATATCTCTGGTAATCCCAGGCCGCTGCATACAGGATGAGGCTGTCCGAAGGATCCATGACAAGGTCGGCAAATCCTGTGCTCTCATTCACATAAAGAACCTTATCCCAGGTCTTTCCGCCGTCCGTGGTTTTGTATATCCCTCTTTCCTCGTTTTTCCCCCACAGATGGCCCATAGCCGCCACATAGACCGTGTCCGGATCCTCCCTGTCAATCACAATCCGGCTTATATGACGGGTTTCCTTTAATCCCATGTGTTCCCAGGTCTTTCCGCCATCTGTCGATCTGTAAACGCCATCCCCAATGGTCACGCTGTTTCTGGAAGTGGCTTCCCCTGTTCCTACCCAGATCACATCCGGATTATCCTGGTTAACAGCAATATCTCCCACAGATACCGTGTTTTCCTCATGGAACACAGGCTCCCAGGTGATTCCGTCATTGACTGATTTCCATACGCCGCTGGGCCCAATGGCCGCATAGATAATCCACGGCTTGTCTTCAACAGCTTCGATATCAACCGTTCTTCCTCCCATAACTGCCGGTCCGATGCATCTCCAGGACAGCCCTTTGAAGATATCACCGACTTGCTCGGCGCTCTGAGAAAAGGCTGAAGACAAAACAATGAAAAACAGAATTATTACTGTTATTAATATTTTTTTTGTGTTCATAATCCCTTCTCCTTTATTCTCTTATATTTTTATATTTTAAATAAGGAATTTCTTTATGCAAGTTTAATATTTGAATCCATTGACAAAAAATGTTAATCCTCATTTTTTTTATTAA
>CAZUXT010000051.1:0-1662 GCA_964624145.1 uncultured Eubacteriales bacterium
GATTTTTATGGATTCACGCGGTAATTTTTTTGGGACAGTGATTGTTTATGATGAAGAAGACCCACGTTATGAAGTGAGAAAGTATGATCCTCAAATGAACAGACTGGCTGCCCTTGGAAAATCCCCTCTACCCAATGCCAGAAATGAAGGATTCAATCCTTTTGGAGGCGCCGTGATGTATGCTGTCCGTTATGACGATCATGTGATCTGCGGCTCTCCTGAAAAATATGAGCTCAATGTCTTTGACTTAGAGGCCAATCTGGAGATGAAGATCATTAAAGATTACAATCCCGTTGAAATCACCAAACAGGAAATAGATGAAGTTATGGAGGAAATTCCACAAGGCATGGAAGTGTCCATTCCAAAATACTATAATCCCTTTCAATGGTTCGGAACAGATGATGAAGGCAGAATCTTTGTCAGAACACATGAGCAGGTGAAAGAAGGAGAAGAATACCATTATGATGTTTTTGATGTGGAAGGAAAATTTATCGCAAAAGTGCCCTTAAAAACCAGACCTTTTCTTATAAAAGACAATAAATTCTATACTGTGGAAGAAGACGAACAGGGATTTCTGTCCATCAAACGCTACAAAGTCACCTGGACCTTTTAGAATAAGAGGTGATAAGGCCCTTCATTTATAGTTGATTCCATAAAATGGGGAGGTGTCATGTTTAAAAACTATATGAAAATCACATTGAGGACCATCCGCAGACACAAAGGTTTCTCATTCATCAATATTGTCGGCCTGGCTGTGGGAATGGCCTGTGTTTTTACCATCATGCTCTGGGTTCGTTATGAGTTGAGCTTTGACAGGTACCATGAGAATGCGAAACGCATCTATCGAGTGGCCTCTGAATCCCATGAGCATCCTCCTCCTGTAACAGTTGTTGTCACTCCGCCTCCAATGGCTCCAGCTCTTAAACAAGATATCCCTGAAATAGCCGCATCCGCACGACTCTCAAGAGGAGGAGGAGGGGAGAAGCTTTTCTCTTATGATGAAAAGTATTTCTATGAATCTTTTTATGCTGTTGATCCCAGTTTTTTTGAGATATTCACATTCGATTTTGTGGAAGGGGATGCCGGTACTGCATTTGACGATCCCTACTCCCTCGTCCTATCAGAAAGCATGGCAGGGAAGTTCTTCGGGAATCAAAATCCTATAGGAAAAGTCATTCAGCTCGACCAGAGAGCAGACTTTACAATAACAGGAGTGATTAAAGACATTCCTTTAAATTCTCATTTGAAAAGGAACCTTTTTATTCCCTTTGAAACCTGGGGGAAACTTTATACGGAGCCCCAGGAACACTGGGGATACTGGAGCTTTTACACTTATGTTCTCCTGAGACAAAACGTGGATCCCAGGGCGATAGAAGCGAAATTCCCGGCTTTTGTGGAAAAGCACGGGATACCTGATCAAAAGCTTTTTCTCCAGCCTCTTCTCAGCATACATCTTCACTCTCATTTTATAGGGGAATTAAGCCCTAACACCCATGTGTCCACCCTGCTGCTGTTCGGGGCGATTGCTGTGTTGATCCTGATAATCGCCTGTATCAATTACATGAATTTAACGACCGCCCGTTCAAGTGTTCGTCTTAAAGAGATCAGTATGCGCAAGGTCATCGGAGCCCACAGAAGCCAGATCTCCCGGCAGTTTTTCGG
>CAZUXT010000051.1:1762-15966 GCA_964624145.1 uncultured Eubacteriales bacterium
GTATGCGCAAGGTCATCGGAGCCCACAGAAGCCAGATCTCCCGGCAGTTTTTCGGGGAATCCCTCATCATGGCCTTGTTCTCTTTGCTCATCTCCGTTTTCCTTGTGTATTTGTTTCTTCCCTCGTTCAATTCTCTGGCTGAACGGAATCTAGCCTTAACCTGGGAGAGCCTTTTTCAGATACTTCCCGGGATCGTGCTGCTGGTCTTGTTTGCAGGAATGATAGCAGGCAGCTACCCAGCCATCGTGCTATCCTCTTTTGAGCCCCATACTGCCTTAAGAGGCACCGGGAAAAAAGGGACCCGAAAGAAACGGGTCCGGAATGTTCTGGTCATCGTCCAGTTCGCTATTTCAATCATCCTTATCACAGCCACCTTTCTTGTGAAAGACCAGCTCGATTTCATAAGGGATAAAGAAATGGGATTTGACAGAGATCAGATCGTTGTCATGCCTCTGCATGACCCTAACATCCGTAAAAATCCCGGCCCTGTCCTTGATGAGTTGAAAAGAAACCCGCAGATCCGGTATGCCGCCTCTTCTCTCCATCTTCCCAATAATGTGGACGCTCAGACTCCATTCAGATGGCAGGGAAAACAGGATGATTCGATGATTTGGGTCAAGGTAAGCGAGGTGAGCTATGATTTTCCGGAGCTCTATGGGATCGAAATCATCGAGGGGAGAAGTTTTTCACGCGCGTATCCTTCTGATGAAAACGGTGCATTTCTCATCAATGAAAAAGCCACGAATGCCATTGGCGATGATTTCCATTTGGGAATGGGATTAAGCCACTGGGGGAGCCCCGAACCCTCAGGACATATTGTGGGCGTCATGAAAGACTTTCATCAGAATTCTGTTCATGAAGAGATCGGGCCTCTCTATCTTGCCCTGAATCCCAATCGAAGCCAGTACCTGTCCGTTAAAATCCAGGGAGGCCGCATTCCGGATACCATAAGCTTTATTCGCGAGACCATGGAAAAGTTTTCTCCTCACTATCCGTTTGAATACCGTTTCTTTGACGATATATTCAACATGGCTTATGTCAGTGAGCAAAAATTGGAGAAAGTGTTCAGCCTGTTCGCTGCGATCGCTATTTTTATAGCCAGCATGGGAGTGTTCGGGCTTTCAGCGTTTTTAGCCGAACAAAAAAGAAAAGAAATCGGCATCCGCAAAGTGCTCGGGGCCTCGATAGGGAAGATCGTGTATCTGCTCTCAAAAGACCTTATGTGGCTCGTTCTCATAGCCCATGTCCTGAGCTGGCCTGTGGTTTATTATGCGATGAACCAATGGCTGCAGAATTTCGCCTACCGCACCAACATCCATCTCGGAGCCTTCCTCCTCTCATC
The DNA here is from genome assembly GCA_964624145.1 of uncultured Eubacteriales bacterium. GTDB lineage: Bacteria > Acidobacteriota > Aminicenantia > Aminicenantales > Aminicenantaceae > WJMT01. The sequence goes on from CAZUXT010000051.1 coordinate 3,105, forward strand.
TGCCCTGATCTTGCTGGTCTCTTATGGTACCCTGAGCTTTCAGGCGATAAAGGCAGCCCGGGCTAATCCTGTGGATTCATTAAAGTACGAGTAGGATTCTCAGGCTAAATATATACAAGAGGTTTTATTTTTATACTTTTTAAAAGAGTTAAAAAGCTCTCCCATATTTTTTTGGCGGCGGTTTTGGAGTTGGTGTTGTTCAGATGCCCCCCAGTTTATGACAAAGAAACGCCAATTTTTACCTTTTAACATGGGAGCGTATTTACCAAAAAAGACATGAATTTCCTCATCTTTGAATCCTTTATTTTCTCTGTCCAGCACGATAAGATGAGGGGTTTCGTCCAAATATTTTTTGCCTGCGAACATATAGGCAAGCATGGAATGATGCCCGTCGAATAAGACCCACTCATTATCCAGAGTTTTAACTAATTTTATATTGGGTAGGTCCTCTGGAGTCAGAATAGATTTTCCTGAGGTGATTTTCTCGATCATTTCTTTAACTTGGCTTATGTTTTTAATCCCATCAGCATTATGAAGGTTAATCAATGATTTCAGAGGAATTATGTTTTTGGAATATTCTAAAATTAAATTCTTCTGTATTGTTAGGCTGTCAGCAATCATTTTTTCTCTAAAAATTTCGACTATATCATAAATATTCTTTTCTTTTGAACTTGTTATTCCTGAAGTGAAGCTTTCAACTAAGCTTGCTCCCTTCTTTTTTTTGGTTTTCTTGGACGGATAAAAAATTTTAACGACTCTTTCCTTTTTTTCAGCTGATAAGCCATTCATTTTATGATTATTTTTCCCTCTTGAATCTGATTGACCAATATTTCATTTCAATATATTATTACTTTTAAAAATAAAATAAAAACTAAAAAAGATTCTCATAAATTATTATAAATCGAAGGGAAGAGAAGAGATGAACCAAAAAAATCATATAGGCACAGGGAGTCGGAATTTATTTCATCGATATAAAGGAAACCCTTTGCTCACAGTGAATGATTGACCTTCCCATGGTTTGGTTCCAGCCCCGGGTGGCTCATGACATGGGCAAAAGTATCGCTGAAGTCATTGGTGTGCTTTATCCCTCCGTGTATGATATAAGTAGACTTAATGAAGAAAAGGGGACATGATGAGAAAAATTTTTAGTTTGATTGTTTTCTTTTTTATTTTGAGCCTATTGTGCCAAGCTTTGCCTCAGCTCACTCCGGAACAGGTGGCTGAAAGAGAAAAATGGGAGGAATTTCTGAAAACAGCAGAGATAGTTGAGTATGACCAACCCTTAAATCCTCAGGAAGCAGTGACAGAACCCTGGCGGCTGACTTTAAAGAAAGACGGAGTCACAATGCATGCCTGGTGGAAGAACGTTGAGGGACGTCCAAAAGGCTACCTTGACAGCTGGAAGTGGGAAATCGCTGCCTATCGGCTGGACAAATATCTGGGGCTGGATATGATTCCACCGATTGTAATGAAGCGGTTTCAGGAAGATAAAGGCAGCTGTTCGCTTGATTATGGGAATACCATCACTTTGAGGCAAAAAAAAGCCCAGGACCTCAAGCCTTCTTCAGGCGCTCAATTAGCATCTTTGAATCGGGCGACTTACCTGCAGCGCGCTTTTGACAATTTGATCGCTAACTCCGATCGGAACGTGGGAGATGTGCTTTACACTGAAGATTGGCGGATGCTGCTGATCGATCATTCGCGGGCCTTTTACACATCCAAAAAATACACCAAAAAACTCCTTTTTGATGAAAATTCCAAACCAATCCCCAAACCCATGAAGAAGCTTCCCCGAAGCTTTGTAGAAAAACTTAAATCTTTAAGTGTTGAAACAATAAAAGAGGCAGTCGGAGAGTATTTAACACAAAAGGAAATCGAATATATCCTCATACGAAGAGACCTGATAATCCATCAGATCAATAAACGTATCGAAAATTTCGGCGAAAACCAAGTTCTCTATTAATAATAACAGCAAGAGACAAGCATCTATTACCTGTGGAGCTTTGTGTTGACCAACCGGTTGATGCTGATTCCTTTTGATTCCCTTAAGATTGAAATTTCGAGACCCCAGAACATTGATGACAACTATTTATCAGTCCCAACCGTATAAATAATAAGGAGATGGACTATGCTCAAAAATTATCTCAAAGTTGTCTGGCGCAACATCAAACGCCATAAAGGTTATTCCTTTATCAATGTCGCCGGGCTGGCTCTCGGCCTGGCCTGCTGTTTACTCATATGCATTTGGGTACTGGATGAACTGAGCTTTGACAAGTTCCACCAAAACGCCCCCAACCTCTACCGTGTGGAAGAAGACCAGGACTATTCCGGACGGATCTATCATGTCACGGTCACACCGCACCCCCTGGCCCCGGCGCTGGTAGAAGAGGTCCCGGAGATCATTGATGCCACCCGCTACGTCTGGGCCGGCAGCCAGCTGTTCCGCTTCGGCGACCAGGCGTTTTATGAGAACAGCGTGCGCGCAGTCGATCCCTCTTTCCTGAACATGATGACCTTTCCTCTGGTCCACGGCAATCCGGACACAGCCCTGGATTCGCCGTTCTCGCTGATTCTCACCATGGACCAGGCCAAAAAATACTTTGGTGACCAAAATCCCATGGGCAAGGCCATAAATGTCAATAACCAGCATGAACTCACAATCACCGGAGTTATGGAAAACGTCCCGCATAATTCCACCCTGCAGTTCAACATGCTGGTCCCTTACAAGCTCATGGAACGGCTGGGGGCCACCAACGACCATTTCGGCGCCAATTCCATCACCACCCTGGTCCAGCTTCAAAACGGCGTCCCCATGGACCAGGTCAATCCCAAGATCAGGGGATTCATCAAAGAAAGACTTCCGGAAACCACCACGGAATTGATGCTCATGCCTTACACCCGCCTGCATCTGCATGCGTACTGGGGATACGAGCATGACCCCGGCGCCATCCAATATGTCTACATATTTTCCATTATCGCCGCTTTTGTGCTTTTGATCGCGTGTATCAATTTCATGAATCTCTCCACAGCCCGGTCAGCGAACCGCGCCCGGGAAGTGGGCCTGCGCAAGGTAATGGGTGCGAACAAAAGCCATCTTGTCCGGCAGTTTTACGGGGAATCCATCATTTTCGCCCTGATCGCTATGGTCTTTGCTGTAGGCATCACTACCCCGCTGCTTCCGGCTTTCAGCACACTCTCAGGCAAGCACCTGTCCTGGGGTGTGGCCGGCGCCGGAACTCTGGCCGCCGGATTACTGCTCATCGTTGTCATCACCGGGCTTGTGGCCGGAAGCTATCCTGCTTTGCTGCTCTCATCCTTACAGCCCGCCCGTGTGCTTAAAGGACGGACCAAATCTAGCTCCGGCAGCGCACGGTTCCGGAAAATCCTGGTGGTGGTGCAGTTTTCCCTGTCCATTCTCCTTATTATCGGCACTGTGGTGGTGTATAAACAGCTCAAATACATGCGCAGCCGCGACCTGGGCTGGAATTCGGAACACCTGATCTATGCCTCGCTTCCCGATGAAGCAGGGGATGTGTACACTCCCCTTAAGCAGGCCCTGACTCAGGATCCGAGGGTCATGCATGTATCTGCGGCCAGCCATCTGCCTTCAAGAATCGGCAGTAACTCCGGCGGGGCTGACTGGGACGGCAAGGATCCCGACCTGCATGTTCTTATCGGACAGACCTATGTGGATTACGACTATATCCCGGCCGCTGGAATTGAAATGAAGGAAGGCCGGCACTTTTCCCCTGAATATCCCTCTGATGTCCGGCATGGATTCCTGGTGAATGAGGAAGTAGCGGCTTTGATGAACAAAGATTCAGTGGTGGGGGAACGCTTCCATTTTGTGGGCATTGACGGACAAATCGTTGGGGTTATGAAAAATTTTCATTATTCCTCCATGCGCACCAAAATCGAACCTTTGGCTGTTATTCTGGCTCCGGATAACCTGCGGTTTCTGCTGATCCGTATCCCGCCTCATGATATCTCAGGATCCGTATCTTTTTTCCAAAACACCTGGAAGAAGATCATTCCCGGCTATCCTTTGGAATATCATTTTATCGACGAAAACTTTGACCGGATGTACCGCAGTGAATCACGTATGGGAACCCTGCTGAATATCTTCGCTGTGCTTGCCGTTGTCATCGCCTGCCTCGGACTCTTTGGCCTGGCCTCCTATACTGCAGAGCAGAGGACCCGGGAAATCGGAATCCGCAAGGTCCTCGGTGCTGGCGTCCCAAGGATTCTGGCGCTGATCACCCGGGAATTTTTCCTGCTGGTGCTGCTGGCAAATATGATTGCCTGGCCTGCCGCTTATCTGATCATGACCAATTGGCTCAAAGGGTATGCCTACCGCACCGGTCTGGACTTCGGATTGTTTGCCGCTGCCCTGGGTATGGCCCTGCTGGTCGCTGTCATTTCAGTCGGTTTTCAGTCGTTCCGGGCCGCCACCCAGAACCCTGCGGACGCGATCCGGTATGAATGAGATATGAATGAGAGCTTTCGCACCCTGTATTGACCGTATATGTATTTTTATTTGAAAAAAAATATATATTAGAGAATCAAAGCGAACCTAGGCCATTTCCATCCAACCATCATGAAAGATGTCAATAAAGGCCTGAAAATAAGTTTCGGTTTATGTATCTAAGTCCCCTCTAATTCGGACAACTCATGGTATTTCTTAAGCGACGGATTGTGTATAATAAAATTAAGAAAGGAGAAATAAACCATGTTTTCTGAACAAACATATGTGGACCGCCGCCATAAACTGCGACAGCAAATAAACTCAGGTATTCTATTGTTTTTGGGCAATGATGAAAGCCCCATGAATTATGAAGATAATCCCTTTCATTACCGCCAGGACAGCAGCTTTCTTTATTATTTCGGCTTGAGCCATTCCGGATTGAACGCGGTGATCGATCTGGATGAAGACCAGGATATTATTTTCGGTGATGATTTAACCGTAGAAGATATTGTCTGGATGGGCACGCAACCCTCTCTAAAAGAGCGGGGAGATAAAGCCGGGGTGAAAAATATTCAAACTTCACAAGACCTTCCGAAATATTTAAAGCAAGCTCAGGAAAAGGGCTGGACGATCCATTTTCTTCCTCCTTACCGGGCGGAACATCGATTGAAACTCTATTCCTGGCTGAATATCCAGCCCATGGAAGCCGACCGGCACACGTCTGAGGATTTTATCAAAGCTGTGGTGGATCAAAGAAACTACAAGAGTGAGGAAGAAATTCAGGAAATCGAAAAGGCTGTTAATACCAGTGTAGAGATGCATGTGGAAGCCATGAAAATGGTGCGCCCGGGTATGGATGAAGCCGTGGTGGCGGGACGGGTTCAAGAAATCGCCATTGCAGCCGGCGGCAATCTGTCATTTCCAACTATCGCCACCATTAACGGGGAAACCCTGCACAATCACTACCATGGAAATATCATGAAAAGCGGGGATATGTTTCTACTGGATGCGGGCGCTGAGACCGCCATGGGTTATGCCGGGGACTTGTCCAGCACGTTTCCGGTGGCGCCGTCATTCACGAAACGGCAGAAAGAGATTTTTGCCGTTGCTTTTGCCGCTCATGAAAAAGCCATTTCAGTCCTTAAACCCGGGACAAAATTCAAAGACATCCATCTATTAGCCTGTAAAACTATTGCCTCTGGTTTAAAAGACTTAGGATTCATGCATGGCGATGTTGAAGAGGCCGTTGCCCAGGGAGCACACGCGTTATTTTTCCCATGCGGCTTAGGTCACATGATGGGCTTGGATGTGCATGATATGGAAAATTTAGGCGAAGAATACGTAGGCTATTCAGGAGAAAAGAAAAGCACTCAATTCGGACTGAAATCGCTGAGATTGGGCCGTGAACTGGAGCCGTGGTTCGTATTTACGATTGAGCCCGGAATTTATTTTATCCCGGAGCTGATTGACATGTGGAAAGCGGACAATAAATTCATTGATTTCATCAATTACGACAAAGTGGAGGGATACAAGGACTTTGGCGGGCTGCGCAACGAGGAAAATTTCTTGATCACAGAAGACGGTTACCGGCTTCTTGGTAAACCCAAACCCAAGAGTATAGAGGACGTGGAAGCCACCCGCCAGTAAGCCGCGTGTAAAAGGGGGTCGGACCAAGCTTTTTCCTTATATCTCCTTTGCAATCAATAAGTTAATCTTAAATATGGTCAGTTTTTTGCCCTTAAAACAGTGATTTTTGCCCCAAAATCTCCGTTCTAAGTGATCTCAATGAATCAGCTTATGAGCAGGGGAGACGAAAAAACAAGCAATTGAGAACTTTGCTGCCTCTGTTACGTCTTCCATATTATAGAGAAACTGTAGTCCTTGACATTCACTCAATTTATTCTTACATTAAAGTAAGAATATTAATTTAAAGTAAGATATAGAATAAACAGAAAGAATGAAGGTTATCGTGACAGAATCAACCATAACCACTAAAGGCCAATGCGTTGTGCCTAAAAAAATTAGAGAATATATGAATCTTAATCCAGGGGATAAAGTCGACTTCGTAGTAAGAGAAGACGGCGATGTGTTGATCCGACCGGTTGTCATGGATGTCAGGGAACTTAAGGGAATGATGAAAAAACCCAGGCGTAAGCCTGTGTCCCTTAAACAAATGGACAAAACCATCCGAAAAAGAGCTGGAAAATCCAAATGATCGGGTTGGATACAAACATCCTCATTAGATATCTCACTCAGGATGATCCTGAACAATCAAAAAAAGCGACGCGCGAAATTGAAAAGAGACTGAATGCCGGAGATGAGTTCTTTATTGCGGACATAGTCCTCTGCGAGTTGGTTTGGGTGCTGGAATCCGCTTACGGATATGACCGGCAGGAAATCTTTCCAGTGCTTGAAAGAATTTTAAGAACCAAACAATTCCATTTCCAAAATAAAGATCTCCTATGGAAAAGCTTCTCTGATTATCAAAACAAAAAAGGGGACTTTGCAGACCATCTTATCGGACGTGTTGGTCACAACTCCGGCTGCCGTGAAATTCTTACCTTTGATGCCGGACTGAAGAATCATCCTATTTTCCGCGTTCTGTAGCTTCATTAGATCCCCTTTATAATCGATAAGATAATCTATAACATGATTCATTTTTCGCCCTTTAAACAGTGATTTTCACCCCAAAATCGCTATCCTAAGTGATCCATTGAATTAGCTTAAGGGCAAACAAAAAGAGAGAATCAAAGCAAACCAAGGCCATTCCCATCCAGCCATCATGAAAGATGTCAATAAAGCCCTAAAAATAAGTCTCGGTTTATGTGTCTAAGCAAAAAATGAGGTTAGCCAGCCTTATGGGATCATCATGACCGGCATTATGGGAATCGGGAAATCATTCTTTGGTTCAAAGGATATAGAGACAAAATCTATTTTCCAAAAAATCTCCCTCCCTTTCATTCCTTTTTTACTGACCACAAAGCAATGCTTTTTCTCATGACTTTTGAGGAGGGAGAGAATCCAAGTGAGTATATGTATGACATTTTCAATAATGATAGGTATATCTATTTAAGTTGTATTACTTCTTTTTAAAAGCCTCGCTGCCCAAAGCAAAAAGGATAATTCCCACACCAAGTACTACTAGGGTGAACGGACAAGGCAAAGGCCATCCAAATGTAGGATTAGGAATGTCAGCAACCATTAGTATGGCGTCTACGATTAGGAGTATACCCGCTAGGATGAAAAGAATTTTTGAAGCCTTTAACATTTTTTTACCACCTCTCTATATTTATGCTTTAATCGTAGCTTCTAGAATTGTAAAAGACAAGGACTTTCGAATCTCCCGCATATTTTATTGACAGCATTGCTTTTTTCGTCTACAGCGGAACAAAAAGCTCTTTGTGGAGGAATCCTTGGTTGTGTCGTTGGAGGAATTATCGGAGGAATTATTGCTGTCCTTTAATCTTATTCACCCTCTTTTCTATAGATCTACGAGAAAAAATTCCTCCTTTTAAATAAAGGTAATCCTTCTCTGTATAATAGCAAATAAATCTGCATAAATAGGGGAGAGGTGGGGATTTGTTGATATATTTTATGGAACATCATTGCCTGTAAAATTGACAATAGATCCCAAGAGATAGATAATAGCTGACGAACAATGTCAGCAGGTCCAAAAAACACCATAACACACCAAAAAAACACAACACTCTCCTTCCTGGCTGACTTTTGCTCCCGGAATCTTCTGGATGAGAAAATACTGATTATCCCCTCATACCAAACAGGACGGCAGATCGGAGAAGCCCTCACCAAAGCGGGCCATTCCTGGGTCAATCTGCGCTCTGCCACACTCCCTTCTCTGGCTCATGAAATCTGTGCTGAAGAGATTACCAAAGAAAAACTCAAACAAATATCTCCACACACCACATCACTCCTTGTGGATAAAGCCTTCACCAACTTAAAACAAAGCGGGCACCTCGATTACTTTAAAGAATTGGATCCCAAACCCGGGATCATCAAAGCATTCTCCCGCTCCATCCAAATCCTCCGCATGCAGGGGATCACTTCCCAGTCACTTTCTCCTCAAGAATTCGCAAATAAATTCATCAACAAGAAAAAAGGAACAGAAATCCATCTCCTTCTCTCTGAATATGAACAGTTCCTCAAAAATCAAAAACTCATTGATAAGCCGGCTCTTTATTTAAAAGCCTGTGAAGCCTCCCTCCAAAACTTTGCCCACCATAAATATTTCTTCTGCTTCGAAGATCAGGCTCTCACTGCACTTGAGAAGAAATTCCTCCAAAACATCTCACAGGATAATCTCATCATCATGCCCAGAGATCCTGTTTTTGGTATCCAAAAGCCACGACGCTTCCACAAAGTCAAAGAGCCTGAAAAAGCCCCTGAACAACCGGCCACTAACTCTGAAAGGGCTCCCTGGCTTTTTGCCCCTTATAAAGCTCCCAAGCCCCTAAACGACGGCATGCTCAGCATCACAACGGCCGTCGGGCCTTCTAACGAATGCAAAGAAGTCTTCCGCCGCCTAATCCAGGATAAAATCCCTGTAGATGAAGCAGAAATCATCTGCCCTCAGGGTCAAGTATATCCTGCGCTTTTTTTCACTCTTTCTCAAAAAACAGGCATTCCCATCACATTGAGCGAAGGCTTGGGCATTGGTTTCACATCTCCCGGAAAACTATTTTCCTCCCTTCTCAACTGGATAGAAAGTGATTTCAGAGACTCCATCTTCCGGGACCTTCTGGAGAGCAGCCACATGAGCTTCAAAAAAAAAGATAAATCATTCCCTTCGCCCCATCAAATTAGCGCTCTCCTAAAAAGAGCTGGAATCGGCTGGGGAAAGGACAGATATTTAACCTGTCTTGAAAGATTAAAACAAGAAGCAGCCGTCCCAACCATCCGTCACATCAATCAAATCATACCTGAAATAAAAAAAATATTCAGATTCCTCGCCCCCTGGAACGAATCCTCCCACATCGATTTCCAAAGCCTCGCCCTCGGCACACACGACCTCCTTTCCCAATACTCCTCCATAAAAACCCCCTTGGATGCTGAAGCCATCTCTGCCCTGTATTCAAGACTGGATGACATGGCCTCCTTTGACACCCCTCCCATGGAAAAAGAAGACGCCTTAGAGCGGCTTCGCTCTCTGGAGACGGATCTCAAAGTAGGCTCCTCAGGTCCATCCCCCGGACATGCCCACATCTCCGCCTATAAATCAGGCGGATTCGCATCTCGCCCTTATACCTTTATCCTTGGCCTTAACCGAGAAAACTTCCCGGGCACAGGCTTTCAGGACCCCATTCTTCTGGATGAAGAACGAGAAAAACTCTCGCCCTCTCTTCGCACCACCAGAGATTCTTTAAGAGAAAATCTCTTCTCTATGGCCAGACTTATCGCCTCTCTCCGCGGAAAAATCCTTCTCAGCTATTCCTGTTATGATATTTTAGGAGAAAGAGAATCATTCCCGTCCTCTCTCCTGCTTCAAGCCTTCCGCCTCATTAAAGGCAAACCCCGGCTTGATTATTCAGACCTCATAAATTCATTTAAAGAGCCCCAGGGCTTTTTCCCCACACAAAAAGAAAAGATTCTGGACCCAACCGAATGGTGGCTTGAAAAGATTGTCAAAGACCAGGGCCTTTTAAACGGGGTCGAAGCGGTCAAAGTGAATTTCCCGTCTCTTGGCCGCGGGATCAAAGCCACAAACCAGAGAAAAAGCCCCCGATCCAGTCCCTATGAAGGCGTGATCACTCCCCCTGAAAAAACCCCATACCCTCTCTCTATTGAAAAAACCGTATTCTCAGCCTCGCGCCTGGAGTGCCTGGCCTTTTGCCCGTTCAAATATTTTATGGAGTATGTGCTGGGTGTGCGCAAACCAGAGACCATAGAGTATGACCCATCTCGCTGGCTGGATCCTCTGAATTGGGGAACTCTGGTCCATGAAGTGCTTTTCGAATTTATGAAGGAATTACAAAAAAGAGGGGAAAAGCCCCAAAAAGAAAAACACCAAAATTTCATAAGGGATATTGCCGAAAGTCTCACTCAATCCTACAAGAAAAGGATACCGCCGCCTTCAGAAGATGTTTTTCTTCTCCAGAAAAGCGAACTCATGGAAGCTCTGGACATCTTTTTAGGGGTCGAATCAAATAGGGACAAAGACATAGAACCCATCCTTTTTGAAGTTGATTTCGGAATCGGCCAAGATAAAGGCGATGGCACAGATAAACCAATTCTCATTGAAATAACTCTCGATATCTCAATCCTCTTAAAAGGCCGTATCGACCGCATCGACCGGGTAGGCGAGGGGGTTTATAAAGTGATCGATTATAAATCCGGAAGATCGAGCTCCTATGAAAAAACAAAATGTTTCGGGAGAGGCCGGGTCATACAGCACGCGCTTTATTCTTTGGCTGCAGAAAAAATCCTCAAAACATTGGGTAAAGACCCATCCCCCACAGTCAAAGAAGGAGCTTATTATTTCCCCACACGGAAAGGAGAAGGAAGAGAAATCACTTTCCCATATTTTGACCGCCTTGAATTTAAATCTCTTCTCTCAGAACTTCGCGATTTATTAATAAGAGGTGATTTTGTGCCCCATCCGGATGCCCTCTGCGAATACTGCGACCTGGCTCCTCTGTGCGGAGACGCTTCATCAAGAGCCAAAGTAAAGAAAAACTTAGGAATAGAGGAATTCTCTATATTTGAAAGGCTGAAAGATTTTGACTGAAAAAAAACCCTTACAAGACCATAAGGAAAGACAAAAGATCATCCAGGACCTGGATACCACATTCCTAGTGGAAGCCGGCGCCGGCTCCGGTAAAACACGAAACCTGGTCAACCGCATGATAGCGTTCCTCCGGGAAGGTAAATGCCGGATAGAAAACCTGGCTGCGGTCACTTTCACCAAAAAAGCAGCCGGAGAGCTTCAGGGCCGTTTCCAGACAGAACTTGAGAAGACAGCCTTAAGTATGGAGGAGAATGACCCTCAAAGAAAGAGACTTTCCCAAGCCATCCACAACCTGGAGCAGGTCTTTATCGGCACCATCCATTCTTTCTGCGCCAAGCTTCTCAGAGAACGCCCTGTTGAGATCGCGCTCAATCCTGATTTTGAGGAAATGGAAGAAGTGGAAGACATGCTCTATAGGGAAAAATGCTGGCATGATTTCATGATTGAAGCCAGAATAAAACATGCCCCGCTCATACACCGGCTCGAAGAAGTAGGTATTAAAGCACTTGACCTCAAAGACGCCTACAACAAGCTCTCTCTCTATCCTGAAGTCCTCTGGATGCCAGGAAGCACCAAAGAGCCGGATTATGATGATTTGAGGCGAAAACTGAACCATTTCCTGGATAAAGCGCAATACAGCCTCCCGCAAGAAAAGCCTGAAAAAGGATACGATGACCTTCAGCTCTTAATGATTCGCTGCCTCAAACGGCGAAGAAACCTGGGTTTTTCCGATCCCACAACTCTTATGGAGACTTATGAAATACTGGATCGAAGCGGATCCATTGTTCAAAACAGATGGCCCTCCAAAGAAGAAGCCTTAGATTTTAAAGGCGCCTTTGAAGCATTTAAAAAAGATGTGGTCTCCCTTGCCCTAGAGAGATGGCGGGAATTCCGTCACTCCAGAGTTCTCGCTTTTCTGCGCCCTGCCCTTACGTATTATGAACAAAAGCGCTTATCCCGGGCCCAACTTAATTTCCAGGACCAGCTTCTTCTTTCCTCCAGGCTTCTAAAGAACAATCCTGAAGTCAGAAAATACTTCAGTGAAAAATACACCCGAATCCTGGTGGATGAATTCCAGGATACAGACCCCATTCAAGCTGAAGTCCTTTTTTATTTGACAGGAGAGAACAAAGAGGAAAAAGACTGGAAAAAGCTAGTTCCCGCTCCCGGGTCTCTGTTTCTAGTGGGAGACCCCAAACAGTCCATCTACCGGTTCAGGCGCGCGGATATAGATACCTATAACATCGTTAAAAGCCAGATCCAAAAAAGCAAGGGCCAGGTGCTTTATCTGACCTCTAATTTCCGCTCCCTCCCTTGTCTGGCTGACTGGAACAACCCCATCTTTCAAACTGTTTTCCCGCTTGAAAAAGAAAGCCGGTTCCAGGCGCGTTTTTCTCCTTTAAACACAGTCAGAGATGAAGGCGAAAACTTCTGGCATGGAGTCTATAAATTAACCATACCCAAGCTGAAAGGAAATAAAAAAGAAGATATCGCCCGCTTTGACGCTGAAAAAATAGCCGCATTCATCCACTGGGCCTGTGAGGGGAATCTAATGACTTATTCTGATTTTCTCATTCTGGTCCGTTTTAAAGAGAACATAGACCTTTACGCAAGAGCCCTGGAGAGAAGAGGGATTCCTTTTGAGATAACCGGAA
>CAZUXT010000051.1:16066-17649 GCA_964624145.1 uncultured Eubacteriales bacterium
GACCTTTACGCAAGAGCCCTGGAGAGAAGAGGGATTCCTTTTGAGATAACCGGAAGCGAGTCTCTCTCTAAATCTGAAGCTATAAACGACATCCTTAATCTGTCCAGAGCTTTAAGAGAGCCGGATAATCCCATCTACACTGTGGCTTCCTTAAGAAGCCTTTTTTTCGGAATAAGCGATCAGGAGCTTTTCCAATTTAAAATGTGTGGAGGCAGGTTTCATTTTTTATCCCCCAAAGACGAAAAAAGTCTCCAAGAGAATGCTTCAGTAAAAAAGATACAAAATTGCCTCAGCAAAATGAAAGAATGGTGGGAGTGGAAAAAGACTTATCCAGCTACCGTAGTCCTGGAGAAGATCCTGGATCAAACCGGTCTCATCAATTATCTCGCCTCATCTGTGATGGGAAGCAGCAAAGCCGGCAATGTCTTTAAAATGCTTGAAATCCTCAAAGACCAGGAAACAAGAGGATACCACTCCTTTTCCAATCTGGTTGAATTTATGGAAGAGATCACCTCTCTCCGCGACCTTGAGGAAATAAGCCTCACGCCAGGAAAAAAGAATGCGGTGCGCCTCATGAACCTTCACAAAGTCAAAGGACTTGAAGCCCCGGTTGTGTTTCTTGCCAATCCCAAAGGGAAAAAACATCATGAACCGGATAAACATATTGTGAGAAAGGGAGATACACCTCAAGGCTATTTTCTTCTGGATAAACAGAGCGGATTTCACAGAGAGGTCATATCACATCCTTTAAACTGGAATGAGAAAGTCGAGACCGAAAAAAAATACGAAGAAGCTGAAGAAGCCCGGCTCATGTATGTGGCTTCCACAAGAGCCAGGAATCTCCTGGTCATTAGCACTTATGAAGGTCACCTAACAACTAAATCTTGGTATTTTTTAGATACTTATTTAAATGAAGTCCCGGAGCTTACGTTTGACAGAGAAGCTGAAAGAGAGGAAAAAGAAAGAGAGATACTTCTTCTTAGAAAAGATGAGTGGGTAAACGCCCAAAAAGAGATCATAAAAAGGAAACAACGAGTTGAAGATTCTACCTACCACATTGAGACCGTAACCAACATCGCTAAAAGCAAAGCCCAAATCCCTCACTGGATCCAAAGAGGAAAAGGAGAAAGCTGGGGAAGAGCCGTACACTCTTTACTCAAGCTCATAGGGGAGGGCCAGGTCAAAGACCTTGAATTACAGGCGGAAAACGTTCTCACTGCCGAAGAACGGGATACATCCGAGAAAAGCGAATTAGTGGATCTGATCAACTCCATAACCCATTCCACACTCTGGAACCGGATGCTCAAAGCCCAAAAGAAATTCTATGAGATTCCTTTTTCCGTAAAAACCGATCCCTCCTCCCCCAAACCGGTTATTCTCAATGGGGTCATCGACCTGGTCTTTCTAGAACAGGACGGCTGGGTCATTGCGGATTACAAAACAGATGAAATAAACGGAGGGCTTCAGAGCTTTATTGACTTTTACACACCCCAGGTCAAAGTGTATATGGAATTCTGGGAAAAAATCACCCAACAAAAAGTCAAAGAAGCCGGCCTCTATTTCACATCCATCAATAAGTGGGT
>CAZUXT010000052.1:0-2491 GCA_964624145.1 uncultured Eubacteriales bacterium
AGCCAATTTAAGCCGCCAATGATAATGAGGATCAAGCAAATCCAATCCACGATACTGAGTTTACCCATTTCTTCCTCCATCAAATTTTTTAATTAATATAATGGCGCTTATCTTTTCCCTATTCTGTTTGTATATCAATTAAAATAATTAAAGTCAACGAAAATAATCAACATTATTAGTCTCAAACTCACCAATAATAAGTCTGCTGCTCCCCAGTTTTAACCAGCGGTTTTCTATAACTCTTATTTCATGTTTTTTAAGGAATCTTTTCAGCCCTCCCTGTTTTAAAAAATATTGTCCGTTCCGGAAGTGTTCCTTTCCTGCCATCCTCTCAATGGAATAAGTTACTATTCTTCCCCATCTGGAAGGAAGATCCATTGGCCTTTCATAATCTATTATGAACAATTTTCCATTCTTTTTGAGCACTCTTTTGGCTTCCCCTATCATTTTGCTTCGAACAGCTGGGGATTTTTCATGAAGAGCATATGAAATGACCACTGACTGGAATCTATCGTTTTTCAAGGGAAGGTCAGCTCCATCCCCGCATATAAAAGATGCCCACCGTGCCCTGGATTTTGCATAATCCAAAACCTTTCTATCTAAATCAAGTCCGACCGCATTCCCTTTTTGGATAATTCTACACTGAGCTCCTGTTCCACAGCAAAGGTCAAGGATTGGGAACAAGCGAAATTCGTTTATATAAGAAGCCACATATTTCCTCATCTTTTTAAGGGCTGTTCCCAGAAATATATCATACAACCATCCATCTAAATAATTCTTTTTGATTTTATTTCTAAACATAAGCATCGATTCATTATACAATATTCACTTTCTGAATGTTTTTTCTTTTCATTCTGAATGAATATTGTATATAATAGTAAAAATTTTCAATTGAGATATGATTAATGAGAGCCATAATATTGTGTGCAGGAAGGGGAATCAGACTTCTTCCCTACACACAAGAAATCCCTAAATGTCTACTTAAATTCAGCACAAAAAGCATCCTGGAATATGCCATAGAGAACCTTAACAAAGTCGGAATCGAAAAAATCCTGCTGGTCACCGGATTTAAAGAAGAACGAATCAAAGAGCTTATAAAGGAACATGGCTATCCCCATATCAGTTATGTCACCAATCATGATTATTTGAGAACAAACACAGCTTTCTCTCTTCATCTTGCCCTCAGACAAATGGATGACGACTTTATTCTCATGAACGGTGATGTCATCTTTGATTGGACTATCATGACCGACCTCCTCAACCATCCAAAAAAAAATTGTGTGGTTGTGGATAACAGCATCGATCTGGATGAAGAAGAAGTCAAAGTCATCACACAAAACGGGATCATATCCAGAATCGGAAAGGACCTGAATCCTGCCAAGTGTATGGGAGAAGCCATAGGCATTAACAAAATTTCCAGGAAAACCATCCTCCCCCTGGTTAACGAATTCAATTCCCTTGAGAAAAATGGAGAGCTTAACCACTTCTTTGAAAAGGGATTTGATATCCTGACACATAAATCCTGCCCATTTGGAATTCTCCTGACTAATAAGCCCTGGGCGGAAATTGACACTCAGGATGATTTCAATTACGCGAAAAATAGAATCTATGCAAAACTTTACGACAAAAACTGAATACTTGAAAGCGGTTAAAAAGGCCGGACATCCTTTAATCTCCCATTTTATCAAGGTCAATGCCTGGATAAACCGGCCTTTGGCCTGGCCCCTTGTCAAGGCACTGAAACCCACAAAAGTCACTCCGAATCAAGTCTCTGTGGCCTCTTTTTTGATCGGAATAGCCGGGGCTGTCTGCTTTTCCATGGGTAAGCCTTCCTGGTTTATAGCGGCAGGTATTCTGGCCCAACTTTCTTCAATTGTGGACTGTGCTGACGGAATGCTGGCCCGTGCCAAAGACATAGAGACAGAGTACGGCAAATATCTGGATGTTTTTTTGGATAGAATCTTAGAGTTTCTTCTGTTTGCCTCTATCGGATTAGGAGCGTACCGCGCCTCAGGTCAGAATATATGGCTCATTCTCGCCCTCCTGGCATCCGCTGTTTACTTTTTGCACGTCACCCTGTATTACATAACCATCCACTATTTTCAAAATAAAACCAGGGGAGACACCAGTGAGTCAAGAGCGCTTCTGCTTTTTCTTATAATGATCTTTGCTGTCATAAATCAGCTCGATATTGCGATCTGGACTTTATTGGTGGTCAGCTCCCTTATCAGTCTTTATGTAATCCTTGACTTCTTCCTGTCTCCGGGGAAAAAACCCACTCTTTCATAAAACTTCTTATAAGCATCTCTACTTCTCTTCTTTGACCCTCTCTGCTTCATAAATCCCGTCAGGTTGAATGATTTCAAGAGCTGTCACCTGCCCTTTATCATCTGTCTTGAATCTCAAACCGATCACCTTAACCTGTTTAAGCACGAACTCTTCTCCTAATACAGGTTCCAGATCATATTCCATTTGGCCGGGAATGTAGACC
>CAZUXT010000052.1:2591-4173 GCA_964624145.1 uncultured Eubacteriales bacterium
TCTTCTAATTTATGGGCGGGCTGTGTGCCTGTTACCCGGCGCGTTTGCTTTTTCTTTTCCGCTTCCTCTTCGACTTCCTCTCCTTTTGCTATTCTTTCAGCTGCCAGCCCAATCCAGTCTTTGGGCTCCAGTTCCAATATGAGATCCGCGGCATGCCGGATGAGAAGCTCTGGCAGGGATGTGCCGTTTTTGTTTGCCAGCACCACAAATCCCAGTCCATCTCTGGGCAGCATACTGACCATGGCTGAAAATCCATCAATATTTCCCCCGTGATGAATCCGGCTGTGTCCTTGGTAGGTATCCACAAACCATCCCATTCCGTAATCAGAAGGAGTCACTTCAGGTATGGCCGGCGTTCCCCCTGTAGGCATATGAGCCAGATGCATATCTTCCAGCGTCTGGGCATTTATGATTGTCTTGCCATCGATCACCCCATCATTAAGATGGACCAGCAGCCACCGGCTCATCTCATTCACACAGGAATTGATGGAGCCGGCCGGACCGATATTGGTTATGTTTCGAAACGGAATCTGTTTGATTTCTCTGTCCTCCTCACCGTAAGGAAGAGCATAATCGTCATCCTTTTGTGAATCCACAACTGAAAAATTAGTCCTTTCCATTCCCAGAGGTTTGAGCACATGGGAGCGGATGGCCTCTTCCCAAGGCTGCTCTGTAAGTACTTCCACCAGGTATCCGGCCGTAAGAAACATCAGATTGTTGTATTGAAATCTCTCTCTCAGATCAGCCGTAGGCTTGAGATACGCCAGTCTTCTGACGAACTCCTCGCGGGAAGCCTGGTAGTTGTTGTACCACACCAGGTCATGACGGGGAAGTCCTGAGCGGTGAGTCACCAGGTCCCGGGGTGTCAGATGCTGGCTGGCAAAAAGGTCATAAAGCTCAAACCAGGGGATGTAGTTGTTTACAGGCGTCTCCCAATTCAACCTGCCTTCATCCACCAGAGTTCCCATGGCAAAGGTGGTAAAGGCTTTGGAGGCTGACCCTATAGCCAGGAGAGTATCTGCCGTCATAGGTATTTTCTGTTCCACATCACGGAAGCCGTACCCTTTGGCTAAAATGACCTCATCATCCTTGACCACTGCCACAGCCACTCCGGGCACTTTAAGGCTTTCCAGTCCCCTATTAACCAGCTCGTCAAAATCCTCCAACGCTTTTTTAGCTTTGACAACAGGGCTGACTTCGCGTGCGAGGACAAACGGAAATGTCTGACCGCTCTGAGTGAAATCTCCGGTGATTTGAGAGCCATCTTCATTGAGTGTTCCCTTAAAAGCCGGCTCACCGGGGACTCCGCTCATTTCAAAGCCAACATTGTTTCCCTCCAGAGTGATGTTCTCAAGCGGCAGGTTTTCAGCACCCTGGGCCGGGATGGATATCTTGCCTTCCCATGAGCCATCATCTTTCTGATTGAAATCAATAAGAATTTCCAGCTTCATTCCAGGGATATCAATGGACCCTTCCCAATGGCCTGCGAGCGAAGCTTTTTGCCCGGAAAGAGCCAATTGAGGAATGAGCATAAAAATAAGGCATAAATACAAGACAAAATGTGTTCGTATCTTTTTCATTG
>CAZUXT010000052.1:4273-6619 GCA_964624145.1 uncultured Eubacteriales bacterium
AGCATAAAAATAAGGCATAAATACAAGACAAAATGTGTTCGTATCTTTTTCATTGTTTTCCTCCATCTAATAAATACGGAAATTTCCTTTTTTAGTTCCACTTAAATCTATACTGACTTTTTAACATATATATTCAATATTTAAAAAAAATTTTAAAGGAAGCTATTTGATAAATTTTAAATCACTATTGTAAAATTCAGCAGTAAACTTACTCTCCCCATATCAGGTTATATACGGATAACTGCCTGTACCCGCTTTCTTTTTCCTGGACGCAATAAATTTTTTCTCCCCTGGATTTGGCTAACAGACGTCCGTAATTCTGATAATAGGCATTAAGACTCATACGTGCTATAAAAACGCCATCCTTATTGAATATATCATACATATGTTCCCCTGGATTTTCACCGGGCTCATAGGTCATCACATACAATCTTCCCTGGTCATCAAGAAAAAATGAGTGAAAAGAATGCCAAAATTCCGGAAAATAGATCTTCTCGGCATAATCCGGCATAAATTTTTTAAATGGTTTTAAATAATTTTCTTTGTATTCAGAAGAAACAGGAACAGGAGAATATTCTTTTTGGATTCTACGAAGAAGTGTCCCCTCTAAATCAAACATAAGAATTTCATAACTTCTCTCCGAGCTGCCCACATAAATTCTCCCATCCCTTTCCTCTGATAGAAATATATATTCTATTCCACTAACAATCTTCTCCTGTATTAAAGCAGCCTTATTTTTGTTCGGAACCTTCTTGAATTTATCCAGTTCTTTAATTTTCTGGAAGTCTTTATCATACAAACCTATAGATAAGGTGAAATAATGAGATGACAAATCATCCGCGATCAATCGTTTCATTAAAAATGCTCCGTTTTTAAGAGGATAAAGGCTTTCAAAGCCAACATTTATTTTCTGTTCCTTTATGGGACGTCCCTGTTCATCAAACACATGGTATTTTTGCTTGGGATCTTCAATGATCCATATGCCTTGATCGGGTACAGCCATAATTTCATTGGGATATTCCATTTCATGAGGGCCTTGACCCAGAACACCAAAGGAAGTGACAAACTCACCGTTTTCAGAAAATTTATATATGAGATCTCCGGCTCCGGCTGGTGGGCGGAGAATGTATATATTCCCGTTTTCATCAATGTCAAAGCGGTAAATATCAGTTAAGCCAATCTCCGCAATGGAATCATCCTCTGTGTCAATCGAAAAGAGTTTTTCCAGGGAAAAAGATGCAGGCTCATTGGGGATAACATAAGGCTCTAAATGATTGACCACTACCTCGACTCCGTTTTCAATTCTTCTTTCAATTTTCGGAGCTCTTTCTTTACATGAAATACAAAAAACAATCGAAAGAGTTAAAAAGAAGAGAAAGAGAAACAAGCTTCCAGATTTATTCTCACTTTTATTCATTAAATATTCTCCCTGTGCTTTGGCTTCAAGAATACAGGAACACGCCAAATACAGTCAATAAAAAATTATAGGGGACGCTCCATAAGGTACCACCCTATATTACTGAACCTGTTATTAGGAAGGACGCTCTTTCTGAAATTTATATCCTGACCAGGGGATGGTCAGAATATGGACGGGGTTATCTAATATATCAACTCTCCTCTTCACGATCGTCAAAGATAAAAAGGTCATCAACACTTGTTTTCAACGCCTTCGCAATATCATGAGCCAGTTTGAGAGAAGGATTGTATTTTCCTTTTTCAAGATAGACGATCGTCTCTCTTCTCACTTTAACCCTGTTGGCAAGCTCTTCCTGAGTCATATCAAACCTTGCCCTGAATTCCTTAATCCTTGTTTTAAAAGACATGTCTGTTCTCTTCATTTTTTTTCATAAAAGACAATTGAAAACGAAAAAATCAAAATCTGCAGGATCACTACTGCAATAAAAGCATAAATATACACATTGAGATCTTCCAAGATACCAGCAAGGACCGTGGCAATGACAAAAACCGGCAGCATAGCGATAAAAGCATTTCGTGCTGATTTATTTATGTTTTCCTCCAACCTTTCATCACCGCCAGTCTTTGCATAAGTGAAAAATCCAAAAAACCCAAAAAAACCATAAAAACCAATGTTGTTTGTGAACGCCCCGAGAATGCCTAGAAAACCCAGAAGCCCGAGATATTTGAGCCAAGAGCCTTTCATTTTTTCCTCCAAAAGTGTTTTTTATCTAACATTTTGTTAGAAATATATAACTATTTGAGCAAAATGTCAAGTTTTTTTTCATTCC
The DNA here is from genome assembly GCA_964624145.1 of uncultured Eubacteriales bacterium. GTDB lineage: Bacteria > Acidobacteriota > Aminicenantia > Aminicenantales > Aminicenantaceae > WJMT01. The sequence continues at coordinate 6,520 of CAZUXT010000052.1, forward strand.
GAAAAGAATTTGAACTTAATTTTGATTTATATGAGGGGTGTCTCCCCGGGAACAGCCACAGGATCGAGAGGCAGCTCCATGAGCTTGTAAGCAGGAGGAG
>CAZUXT010000052.1:6719-16937 GCA_964624145.1 uncultured Eubacteriales bacterium
CCGGGAACAGCCACAGGATCGAGAGGCAGCTCCATGAGCTTGTAAGCAGGAGGAGCCAGGTCCAATTTGGAGGCGTTCATCACCCAGTCCCATTTCAGAGCACGCCCTGTATAAGCGCTCATACGCCCCATGATAGCGGTCAGTGTGCTTTCTGCTACCTGCCGGCCTTCATTCAAAGGCGTGCCGGATTTGATGCTGGCAATAAGATCCGCATGTTCCTGTACATAGGGATTGGGAGATTCCTTTTTATGCTCATAGGAACGGACTCCTGTGATACGCCCTTCCACTTCGGATGTGAAAGAGGTTCCCTTTGTCCCGATCACGCGTTCTGATACATTTTCACTGCAGCCCTGTGTCTGGCGGCACATACTCATCACACGCGCTCCGTTTGGATATTCATACTCCACAGCAAAGTGGTCAAAAATGTTTCCATACTGCGGTTCTGTCCGAACCTGACGGCCTCCCATTCCAGTGCACTCTATGGGATGAGAGCCCAAAGCCCAATTGATGACATCCAGGTTATGAACATGCTGCTCAACGATATGGTCACCAGAAAGCCATGCGCTGAAAAGCCAGTTTCGAATCTGCCACTCCATATCCGACCAACCTTTTGTCTTGTAGCCTACCCAGTTCATCATAGCCCTTTCAACCCAGAGAGCTCCCTGATTCCAGTAACACTGACCCGCAACGACATCACCGATATCACCGTTGTGAATGCGCTTCATGACTTCGAGATAATGCTCCTGATGACGGCGCTGGGTCCCTGCGACAATACCCAGATTTTTTTCCCTGGCCAATTCAGAGCTGGCTATCACAGACCGGATACCGACAGGGTCCACAGCCACGGGTTTCTCCATAAAAACATGTTTACCTGCTTCCACAGCTGCTTTGAGGTGTTGAGGCCTGAAATGAGGCGGCGGTGCCATAATGACCATGTCAATATCCGCAGCAAGCACATTTTTATACGCATCAAAACCCGTAAACATGGCATCTCTGGTAACAACCAGATTGCCTTTCGGCAGCTCCTGAACCAGGCGTTTGTAAGACCCCTCCAGCCGGTCCTCAAACAGATCTCCCATGGCTGTGATCACTACATCTGAGGATGCCTCCACACAGTTTATGGCTGCCCCTGTGCCGCGGCCTCCGCATCCTATCATTCCAACCCGGATGCGGCCTGACTCCGACCCGTAAACGAGTCCGGAAGCAGGAATGGCTGCAGCCAGAGCAGCGGCTGATGAGACCTTAATAAATTCACGGCGGGTTATACTTGAATCTTTATTATCTTTTTCCATGTTCTCTCCTTTTAATCCTCATCAAAAAGCATCACAGGACCTATAAGCATCTATGACTGCCTTCTCGCCTAGTTTTCCAGGAAGACTTTTCCCATGCTCCATACACAGAACTCCCTTATAACCTTTACTATGGACATGTTTGAAAATGTTTTTGAAATTGATCTCTCCGGTGCCCGGCTCATTTCTTCCGGGATTGTCACCGAGATGAAAGCTGGCAATTTCTGCCCATGACCGGTCAATGTTCGGAATAAGATTGCCTTCTGATATCTGCTGGTGATACAGGTCATCAACGATTTTGCAGTAAGGACTGCTGACAGCCTGGCAGATCTGAAATGCCTGCGGCATGTTTTTGAGAAAAAGTCCCGGATGATCCCATGGATTAAGGGGTTCCATGACGATGATCAATCCGGCCTGAGCACAAATACCAGCACAAAATTTCAAGTTCTTTATGACATTGGCTGTCTGGTAGCCCCACTCCATGTTCTGGTTATAACGTCCGGGAACAACAAGCGTCCATTTGGCATTGGTGCGCTTGGCTGTCTGTACGGCTTCCTTCATTTTTTGTTTGAGCATGAGGCGGACGTCTTCTTTATCCAAAACGAAGGACTCCACTTTAAAATCCGCATATGCCACAAAAGGACCAAAGTCCATTCCCAGGCGGTTTAGCTCAGAGGCTATCTTTTCCTGAACCTCTGAAGGTCGGCTCATCAAGCTGTTATCGAAAACTGCCCTGAATCCCTGGTCAGCAGCAAACTTTAGATTGTCCACCGGGTCTTTTCCCGCATGCTCCCGGAACATCCCCAAAGAGGGGGCGTATTTGAGCTTAAAGCCCGCTGAATTTTGCCCTGTGGTTACTTTGGTCGCTCCGGCTTTGAGAGGCGCTATTGAAAATGACGCCAGAGATGCAGCCGCAGCCCCCATAAATGTCCGGCGGGACAGCCCTTTTGATTGAAGAGAGTTTTTCTCACTCATTATTGCTCTCCTTTTAAATATTATTTATCACCTTTTTCCTCATATAGAAGATTGACTTCTGACATCTTTTATATATATATTACTAACAATGGGGAATAAAGACAAAGCAATTAAATGCCCTCAGTGTCAATCTCCTATTCCTGATGGCCATCAATTTTGTGACAAATGTGGATTTGTTTTAAAAGAAAAAGCAGAGACGCTAACTTATTCAACTCCTTATGAAAAAGAAGCGACGGACGATCTCTCGTTTTCTCCCGGTGAAAGATTCGGCCCTCGATACCGGATCATTGAAGAGATTGGCCGAGGGGGGATGGGATGTGTCTACAAGGCAGAAGACACTGAACTCAATATAATTGTCGCCCTCAAAATGATCCGCCCTCTCTATTCCAAAGACCCCCAATTTATCCAGAATTTTAAAGAAGAGACCATCCTGGCTCGGTCCATATCCCATGAAAATGTGATACGAATACATGACCTTGGTGAAGTGAATAATATTAAATTCATATCTATGGATTATATCAAAGGACACGACCTCAAAGACCTTATTCACACATCCGGGTCACTCAGTGCTGAAACCACCATCTCTATTGCCAAACAAATATGCCTTGGACTCAAGGCAGCTCACCAGAAAAATATTGCCCACCTGGACCTAAAACCGCGCAACATCATGATCGATTACAGTGGCCATGCCTACATTATGGACTTTGGAGTATCCAAATCTCTGAAAGCTCGTAAAATAGACCGGGAAAAGAAAGTGATAGGGACCCTTCCCTATATCTCACCTGAACAAGCAAAAGGTGAAGGAGTCGATCAAAGAGCAGATATCTACTCAATGGGGATCATATTATTTGAAATGCTCACAGGGAAACTTCCATTTGAGGCACGCACACCAAAAGAATACATTCAAAAACATCTCCAGGAAAAACCCCCTCCCATAACCGAGATGAAGTCTGACGTGCCCCCCACCCTTCAAAATATCATTTTAAAGTGCCTTCAAAAAAGTCCTGATGACCGGTATCAGAATTGTGACGAAATCCTCAAAGAGCTGGAATCTATTGGATTGGATATCAAATCCGTAAAGTATAAGAAGCCTCTTAGCCTTTTTCAAAAGCCGTTCTTCTATCTTGCCCTTGTCCTGGCTGTCTCAGTGACCGCATACTTCCTGTTTTTTTCAGGAAAGGAAAATAAAGCCGTAATTCCAGGTATGACCCAAATGACCATGTCTATTCTTCCTTTTCAGAACAATTCTGGAGATGATTCTCTGGACCATTACAGAAAAGACTTCCAGGAAATGATCATAACTGACCTGGAACAGTCCAAATATCTGCGTGTCATTCCCACTCTTCAGTTTGATGCTCTTTTAACAAAAATGCAGCACAGATCCGAAGAGGTCCCCACCAAGAAAGTACTGGATAAAATTGCCCAGAATGAAAATATCCGGTATTTTGTGCAGGGAAATTACAGCAAATTTGGGGATATCCTTCGTTTCTCCATAAAAATCGTCACACCTTTTAGCTATGAAACGCTGAGCACCAGAATCATCCAGGTCGAAAAAGGAGAGGAAGGAGACCTTTTAGACAGAATCGACGACCTCACCATATGGATAAAAACAAACCTAGGATTCAAACGCTACGAGATCATTAACGATTATGATGAGAAGATCAAAAACTTCACCAAGTCTGAGCAAGCACTCCGGCTCTATTACAAAGGCAAAAAATCTTATGTGGAAGGTAAATTCGAAGAAAGCAATCAATTCCTCACAGAAGCCATCAAACTGGACCCTGAATTTGCTATGGCCTTCCGCAGCATTTCCATAAACTATGCTTACCTGCAGGATTTATCTAAAGCTCAAGAGTACAGCCAGAAAGCACTGGCCCTTGCACGTGAAGGTCGCGGGTCTTTAAGGGAAAAGCTATTGATTGAAGGATATGCTCATTATTTGCTGGAAGGTTCTGTGGAAAAAGCCATTTCTAAATACGAAGAAGTGCTTAAAATCTATCCTTACGATGAGGACGCCCATTCATTGTTAGGAGCTATTTATAGAAATATGGGAGAGAACGACCTTGCTGAACAACATTTTTTAAAAGCCCTCCTGTATTTCCCTGATACCGCTCATTCCAATCTGGTCTGGATCTATTTGCAGAAAGGCCTGTACACCAAAGCGGTCGATTTACTGGAGGACAACAAAGACATTATCAATCCAAAGGTATACTACACACATCTAGCTGAGGCCTATTTTTGCAAGGGAGAAGTGGACACAGCCTTAAAATTTGCCTTGAAAGTTGAGGAAATCTTTCCAGAAGATTATCAAAACAAAGAATTTTTAGGGAACATTTATCAGGTAAAGGGAGATATGGAAAAGGCAAGAGAGTATTATCTGGCTCTTTTAAAAGACCACAGCACCATTGACTCGAGTCTCAAATGGCAGCACTATTTGATGCTCCAGGAAGGAAGATTTTCTGACTGTGAAGAATTTATTTCAGAACACATCAGACAGTTCAGAAAACTAAACGAAAAATACAATGAATTTGATTTTCTGTTTTTGCTGTCATTTGTTCAATACATCAATCATGAATATGTGCACTGCCAGCAGACCGTTGAAGAGCTTCTTAAGGAAATTGAATCCATAGAGGAATATTCATCTATTTGGTATCCTATATTAGGCCAGTATGTCTTCGGTCTGGCCTCTGCTGAGCTCAACGATATTCCCATAGCTGAAAAAAAAGCGGAAGTCATGATGGGACTCATCAATGAAATCCAAAGTCAAAGCCGGGGGCAGTTTCAAAAATATTATCATCATTTGAAAGGAATGATCGCACTTAAAAAAGGAAATTATTCCACAGCTATAGAATACTTGAATAAAGGATATTCATCACTGCCTTTTCAAAACGACTCTTTTGACGAACATGCCCTGTTTCTCAATTCCCTGGCCCAGGCCTATTATTTTTCTAGAGAAACTGATAAAGCCCTTAAGTGCTTTAAGGACATCCAGACACTGACAACCGGAAGACTTTCCTGGGGAAATTTATATGTTTTAAGCTATTATTGGCTGGGCAAAATCGAACTGGATAAGGGAAACTCAGAACAAGCACTTAAACATTTCACACGTTTCCTCAAGAATTGGGAAAATGCTGATCCAGAGCTGCCGGAAATCTCAGAAGCTAAAAAATTCATAAGCTCTCTTCAGAATGAGTGATACCCGGGGTACTGTCCTATTCAATACGAATCGATCTGACTCCAGAAGGCCTTATTCTCTTTGGTAAAAATCCGCCTGATCTCACACACCCATTGTGGTATTTTCCACATTTCACAGCTTCCAAAACAGGCAGCAATAGGACAGAGTGTGCACCTGAGAAGTTCTAAACATCTTATGCACGAAGTCTTATCCGTATGACACCTGTCCAGGCGGATCTGAGAATAATTTTCCCTTATTTGTGGATAGATCACTTTATAGTGTTGGATAAAGTCCTCAATTGAACCAAAACTATAAGCCTTTCTTAAAGACTTATCTCCTTTAAAACTAGCATAGTCAAACAAAAGGAAACAGCCCCAGAGGGAATCATCCGGAACAAGGACCATATTCTCCTTACCCCCTTCACAGACCGATATTCCGTAGGAATCCGATTTGTTCAAAAATTCCACTGGAATATTTCCTTTCCTTTCATAATGCTCTAAAGCCATTTTTCGCAGTTTTTTCGATTCCTGTTCAAAACACATCAAATCCCTTTGATCCCAATGACTGATGTAATCCAAATTTAAATCCACGGATTCGACTCCCATGTCAACGATAAACTCGATGGAATCTGAAAGAGAACTCACTGTTTCCGGAATAAAGATACTCTGTGTGGTCAATTCAATATGGGGATAGGTCTTTATGGTTTCAATGGCATTCACTAATTGCTTAAAACTGTTTTCTTTCCTGGTTTTGTTTTGAGAATATCCGTCAAAACTCAACAGAAGCTTAAAGTGGAATTCATTTAAAACACTCAGTATATCTTTGGTCAAGAGGCTTCCGTTGGTGGTCAATGAATAGTTTATGGTTCGGTTCGGATGAACATTCTTTCTTAGATAGTGGAGAGTTTGTTCAATGGTGTCAAAAACTAAAAGAGGTTCACCCCCATAGAAACTGATATCAACTTTATCCGTGAAATAAGGAATGAAAAAATCAATAGTTTTTTGAATGGATGAAATTTTTAGTCTGCGTTTTCTTCTGTTCTGGTAGCAGTAGGAACACGCAAAGTTACACTCTTCAGTAACATAAAAAGTGAAATTATTGAATTTGAACGTTTTGTCTATGTAATCGATAGAAAGGCTTTCCCTTTTAAAAATCGGTATTCCGGCATCCTTTGTTACTTTTTTTCTAAAGTCCTAAATGGCGGTGGATATTTAGGGATATCTCCAATGCACCAGGGAGGTCTCACCCTAATCATCTGGCGCTCCACTAGAAATTCGATAATCTTTTTTAAATCTTCAATCAGATCATTTCTATGAATATCCCAGTCAGGATCTTCGATAGGGACTTCCTTAATAAAGGCACAAATTTCATCGACGATTTTTTCGATTTTTTTGTCTTGCATTTTCCCTCCTTTTGGACTAGAAAAGTAAATTCCCCTTATCTTGGTCCAAATTTTGCTTATTTTTACTGATTCGATTTGAATATATAGAACAAATTTCAAATTGTCAACTTGCCCTTGTTTGACAAATCAGAAAAATCCAATAGACTAAAGGATATTTTTTTGATTCCTCTCTTTTTGATCCGGCAGGAGATGAGAGGCCTTAAAGATGGAATTAAGAACTTACGATAACCGAAAACTGAAGGGGGTAAAATGAAAAAAATTTTAACCTCTATCATGGTTCTTATGGGAGCTTCTGTTTTTTTAATCAACTGCAGCAATAAGGCTCAGGAAGAAGAAGAATATAAAATCAAGGCCAAAGGGATGGGAGATGTGATTGTTAGCCAGGCTCAAGGCTGTATCAGCCAGTCCAAGGCGTACCGCACAGCCTGGGAATACGCAAAAGTAACAGAGATGGATTTCGATTCAGCCGTAAAAGAAATACTATCCGGAGATATGGAAGCAAACAAACAGATGATGGTTGAGAATAAGGCCAGGATCGATAAGATGTTGGAAGGACTGGAAGATGCCCCTGAAAAATATGAGGAGGCTCACAAAAATCTCAAGGAACTCTATGATACCTACGTCAAACTTCATAAATTAGCGCTCAAACCATTGAAAGATATGGAGAAACACGAGGCTGCTGTCAATGACCTGGCCTCGCAGATATTAAAGAAAAAAAAGGAACTGGATGCAGTCCTACTTTGAGTTCCAGGCTTCCTGGGGCCTGACCAAACATATGGGAGGTCTGGATGCCACAAGAGAGCTTATTGACGCCTGCCATATTGATAAGGACTCCTATGTTCTGGATGTGGGCAGCGGTGTTGGCATAACCGCCTGCATTCTGGCTGAGGAATACGGATGTCAAGTCATGGGTGTGGACCTTTCCGAGATGATGGTCAAAAGGTCACGGGAGAGAGCACAAAGAAAAAAGCTTGGAGACCGGATTAAATTCAAGACCGCAGATGCTCAGGACCTTCCCTTTGACGCTGAGAGCTTTGACGCTGTCATTTGCGAGTCTGTGGTTGCCTTTCCAAAAGATAAACAGAAGGTGATCAATGAGTATGCCCGGGTGACCAGGCCTGGAGGCTCTATGGGAATGAATGAGGTGACCTGGATCGAAACACCTCCTCCGGATTTAGCTTCATACCTTCACCGGGCTTTAGGCCAAGCTGAATTCCTTGATCCAGAAGGCTGGAAGCACTTTCTGCAAGAAGCCGGGCTCAAACACATAGAAGCTAGATTTTACAAAACCAATGCTTTGAGTCAATGGGCCAGTGAAGTCAAGCTGATGGATCCCAGAGACTATTTGGGAGCATGGGGGAAATTGTTTTCCCTTTGCTTTAAGAGTCCTGAAGTCAGAAACTGGATCAAAGAAATAATGGTCCCCCCTAAAAGTGTTTTCAAACTCTTTAATTATTTTGGATACGGACTCTATGTGGGGAGAAAATAGAGAAGTTTATTTTAACGAAAAATAGACTTCTTTCCTGTGACCTATCCTGATAATAATGATTATAAGCTGCTCTTCTTCCTTCTTGAATAGAACTCTATAGTTCCCTACTCTCAATCTGTAATAATTATCTTTGGCTCCCTTTAATTTCTTTATATTATTCTTAAGTACTTGAGGATTCTTAGCGAGTATCTGCAGCTTTTCTTTAATGATTGTTTGATGAGCTCTATCAATCTTTTTCAAGTCATCCAGAGCTTTCCTAAGAAATTTTAGTGAATACATCTCTAGAGCCCCAAATCTTTCCAAACCTCCTTTGCATCAATCAGTTTATCGCGCCCCTCCTCAAGGTCCTTCATCCTTTTTTTAGCTAATTTAAGATCAAGAAGGTCAAAATAAACAGTGAGAGCTTTTTCTATGATTTTGCTCTTTTTCTCACCTAATTCCTCAGCCATTGTATCAAGTTCCTTTGATACATCTTCATCCAGGGTTATATTATGTCTCACTTGCATGGTGCAACTCCTCTTTCATTCATTTATACACATATTATACACCTGTTTTGTGTATTTTCAATCGAAATAGGAAAATAAGAACTTAGTTCACATTGAAAATTTCAGGAAGGTTCTTGACTCTGTACTCCACATAGACCGGAAAGTCATTCACGGTCTCTACTGTGGATAGGCCGAAATCATAAAAAGAGGCACTGTTAAGATCTACATTTTCAGGACACTCGATCTTATACATGTATCTTCCTTGATCGTCAAAGACATCCATTTCATATTCTTTAAGACCGGAAATTCGATAAACCGCCATGTATCCATTAGGAAGGACTTTTAGTTCCCTTACAGCCATCAATTTATTCGGATAAGCTTTGAGATACATTAGTTTTCTATCACTGTCTCTTTGAAAAAAATTCTCAAGCATGACTTCTTTATCTTTTCTGGATAAGATCACATGTTCATAGGGCCTTTCAATCACATACAGATTTTGTCCCTGTATATCCTTTGCATAAATTCTATACTCTTCCTTCATTGCAACATAAATCCTTTTCATTTCCCGGTCAACCACATATTCCACATCCGGAGTGCCCCACTCATCACCGAATGCCCCACGATCTAGCTTTATCATGCTTAGATTCACTCCTTTCATGAGAACGGGTCCGTTCTGGATCTCGTGGGATTCCGTGATTCTTCGGATCATAATTTCATGAAGCCAATCTTCTCCATCTCTGGTCCTTTTTTCAGTTAAATAGTGGTTTTGGTCGATAAAATTTATCACAAAATCTCCCAGATTGAATTCCTCTATAAATTGTCCTTTCTTGTCATATTTAGCCAGTTTTCCCCTGCCGGTGACCCAAATCTGATTGTTCATAAAATGGACGAACAAGAGAGACATTCTCGTGAATTCTCCGGGACCTTGTCCTTCGCGAAACAACCGGCCTCTGTATTCTCCGTTCTTTGTGAACCGCTCTGCTTCAGATGTATTTGCATCAAATAGGATGACTTCGCCGTCACTGTCTTTAACGGCATCGAAATATTTCAACCCGACCTCTTCATGTTCGTAAGGATTGATCTCCAGCTTTTTCTCCAGTTCAAGATGGACCGTTCCCTTTAAGGGCTTTTCCGGATTCATAACATGAGGAACTCCATCAATGGTTTCAATTCGGACGGATTTTTCTTTTTCAGTGCAGACAGGAAAAATTAAAAGAATCATAAGAAACACATAAATAGGCTTTTTATTCATTACTCCCCCCAATTATTTTTTCATTTTTCTCAATCCCTTCCCTTTGTTGGTTGTATTAATCATAATATATTATAAAAATTTGATGTCAATTAATAACTAGTTATGGGGGACACTCCATAAAGTACCACTCTATATTACTAAACCTGTTGGT
>CAZUXT010000053.1:0-15241 GCA_964624145.1 uncultured Eubacteriales bacterium
GATGAAATCACCATCCATCATCTGCTGACCCATACTTCCGGGGTTGTCAATTTTACGAGTCTATCTGATTTTGAAGAGGTTGAAATCCTTAATCTGTCCATAGAGGAGACTATTGAATTATTCAAGAACAAACCTCTGGATTTCCAACCAGGTGAGAAATATAAATACAGTAATTCCGGATATGTTCTTCTGGGCTTTATCATTGAAACAGTATCGAACAAGTCTTATGCGGATTATATCAAAGAAAACATTTTTGCTCCCTTGGGTATGGAAGATTCGGGGTATGATTCTCACAGCGAGATCATAAAAAACAGAGCTGCCGGATATATTTCGAGTGAAAACGGGCTGGTGCATGCTGGGTATATCGATATGTCCATTCCTCATGGGGCCGGAGCCTTGTATTCAACGGTCGAGGATTTGTTTCGCTGGGACAGGGCCTTGTATACTGAAAAATTAGTTAAGAATGATTCACTGAAAAAAATATTCACCCCTTTTAAGAACGACTATGGTTATGGGTGGTTCATATCTGAAAGATTTGGCAGGAAGTGCATTCAGCACGGAGGGGGTATAGAAGGTTTTAAAGTGAACATATCGCGCTATCCGGATAGCAGAGCCTGTATCATTGTGCTGAGTAATTTTGAACACGCGCCTGTATCAGATATAAGTCAGGATTTGGCAGCCATTATTTTTAAGGGGAGATAAGATTCTCCGGGAATTACATTAGAGATAATCATTTTAAAGATATTTTAGTTGATTACACAAATCATAAGTAATATCTTAAGGGAGGAAAAGATGAAACGAAGGACATTTCTCAAACAGGGAGTTATTATCTCAACGGGATTGGCATTGTCTACGGGGCAAAGCCTTAGAGGTGACACCGGGTCACATCTGAATGAAGCAGAAGGTAATTTTAATTCTGCATCAAAAGAAAAAAAAGGAGTAACGGTTCTCCATCTCAAGGGGACGCCGCGAGAGAGAGGAAGGATCCATGGGGAGGCGCTCCGGCCCCGGATCAAAGAATTGGTCTCTACTTGGAAAGACGAACTCCACAAACAGACCAAAATCAATCCGGATATATACCTTATGGAATTCCTGGAAAAGACCCGTTTCACAAAAGCCATAAAGACGTGGACTCCTGGTCTATTAAAAGAAGTTGAGGGAATTGCCGAAGGGGCCAACATCGAATTCAATACCATGCTGGCTTATCAGCTCGTTGATGAGGAGTGGTGGTACAGTGCATACGGCTACCGCACAAAATCCATCCCTGTTCCTGAGGATGCGAAACACTGCAGTGCTCTGGCTGTCTATGGACAGAAGGACCTTCCGACCTATGTGGCACAGAACCTTGATATTCCGGCCTTTATAGATGGCTTTCAGGCACTGCTTCACATCAAATACAATGACTCGCCACTTGAATGCTTTGTCTTTACTTATGCCGGGCTCATTGCCGCATGCGGGATGAACAATTATGGGATCGGCCAGGTTGTTAATGCTTTGCTCCAGCTCAATCACCGGCCGGACGGGCTTCCTGTTGCCTTTGTCAACCGGGGCATCCTGGAACAGAAGACTCATGATGCTGCTGTCAAATTTCTCCATGACATAAGGCATGCTTCCGGCCAGAACTATATCATCGGAGGCAGGCTAAAGGCTTCGTCCCAAGAATGCTCCGCTAATAAAGTCAGCCGTTTTGAGCCCTATAAAGGAGCTACCCGCCTTTACCACACCAACCATCCTCTGGCAAACGACGATCAGAGCATCTACAGGGAATGGCTGGAGAGTGTTAAGGACCAGTACCAACCCAGGCATCCGAACAATTCTGATATTCGTTTCATGTCCCTGGAAAAGCGGCTGAAAGACCCAGATAGGGCCATAACAGTCGATGATATCAAAGAGATCCTCAGCTCCAAGGACGATCCGGATAATCCGGTCTGCCGTGAGAAACGGGCGGATGGCAGGGGAGCCTTTACTGCAGGTAGTCTGATAATGGATTTGGCCGAAAACCCTGTTCTTCATTTCGCACCCGGCCCGCCGTGCACAACTGAATTTGTAAACTATACCTTTTAAGCATATATTTCAGAATGACTAGGGTGTTAGCCCTTGTTTTGAAGAAGGAGATATTCAGCCGCAAATGAGGGTGTTTTTAAAAGAAAGGAGTTATTATGCAAAAGATTTTGTGGTCTGGGATTTTATTGTGTTTTATCATTCCTGTATTTCTTTATAGCCAAGTGTCATCAATGAAGGATGTTTCAACGGAAATACGGAGCCAAAGGAAGAAAAATGAGCACCGGATTCTCAAGGAATTTGTTGATTTTCTTTCCATTCCCAATGTGTCGGCAGACAGTGAAAATGTAAGAAAAAATGCTGAGTTTATAAAAGCCATGATGGAAAAGCGGGGGATAAAGGCCCGGGTGATGGAAACAGGCGGAAATCCTGTGGTCTACGGAGAAGTCATCGTGCCGGATGCGGAGTGGACGCTTGGTTTTTACGCTCATTATGACGGACAGCCGGTTGATCCGAAGAAATGGACGGATTCAAAGCCTTTTGAGCCCGTATTCCGCCCCGGAAAGATGGAAGCCGGGACCGATTTTCCAAAACCGATCAAGGCCGTGCCGCTTCCCGAGAACTACACGGATGATTGGCGCATCTATGCGCGGGGTTCCAGCGATGACAAGGCAGCGGTCATGGGGCTTATAGCTGCGTTTGATATGTTAAAAAATTCCGGAATCCCTCTAAAAAACAATTTGAAATTCATTTTCGAAGGAGAGGAGGAGGCTGGTTCCACAAATCTGCATTCTTTCCTGGAAAAAAATAAGGAAATACTGGAATCAGATGTCCTGCTCGTATGTGACGGCCCTATCTATTACTCAGGAGATCCGACACTCTTTTTTGGCGTGAGAGGGATCACAACCATTGAGATTACGGTCTATGGGCCGAACACAAGCGTACACAGCGGCCACTACGGCAATTGGGCGCCTAATCCTGCCATTCGGCTCGCCAGGCTTCTGGCAACCATGAAGGACAAAAACGGAAAAATCCTTGTTAAAGGATTTTATGACACGGTTGTGCCTTTGACAGAGCGTGAAAAGGAGGCATTGAAGGCCATTCCTCCCTATGATACTCAGATCATGGAGCTCTATGGATTCTCAAAACCGGAAAGAGAGGATTTGTCTCTTATGGAATCCATACAGCTTCCATCCCTGAATATTAACGGAATTCAAAGTGGATGGGTAGGGAGCCAGGCCCGGACTATTGTTCCGTCCGAAGCAATTGCCTCTATTGATATCAGGATGGTCAAAAATAACGATGCCAATGATTTGACCCAGAAAATAAAAGATCATATAAAGGAACAGGGATATCATGTTGTTGAAGAGGAACCTGATCAGAAGACAAGAACGGCGTATCCTTTTATCGCTAAAGTTTTGACTTCAGAGAGAGGTTACAAGGCTTCCAGAACATCCATGGATCTGCCCATATCAAAAAGCATCATAGATACTCTAGAGGAATTCTATGGAGAGGATGTTATCTGTATCCCGTCTTTGGGAGGCTCGCTCCCCATATCTTTTTTCAATGAGATTCTTGGAGCCCCCACCGTTGGTGTTCCTATTGCAAACCATGATAACAACCAGCATCAACCGGATGAAAATCTTCGTCTCGGCCATCTGTGGCAGGGTATTGAGACATTTGCCGCTCTCATGTTAACGTCAAATAAAAAAAATTAAGATGCTACTTGAACCGGTTGTCTGATTTTTTATGAGAAACAGCCTTCCGGGCTTTTTCCAGCCACCCGGTTCGAATTTGAGTCGGTTTATCGAATTCCGGCACATAAGGTTTGATATCAAGAAGGGGGGAGCCATCAAGAATATCTATGTTTTCCACATACAACACTCCGTCATTGATCTTATTCAGTTGCACCACAGATAGACCGATCGGATTGGGCCGCTTGGGAGCTCGTGTGGCAAACAATCCTCTGTGTTTGGAATCCATAAACGGCACCACTTGAAGTTTGAATCCTCTGGCTTTGTGGAAAGCATAAATCAGGATGATGTGAGAGAAACCATCAAGGTCTTTTAATCCCGGACGGAATTCTTCAAACACTTCTACAGTGCCTTTGATACCCGTTGCGCCTGGGGGCTGGATCGGCATTCCCTCTGTCCCGATAAACGGAGTGTGGATGATCCCTATCGGTTCGAAATTGATCAAGATTTGTTCTGCTCCTCTTAGAACAGGCTTTTTGGCCTCAAAAAGCACCGATTAAGGCTTAAAAAAGCCCTTAAAATCGAATTAATTGTAATAATATCAATATGATAGCATGGTCCGACCCCAAATTACAACAATTATTCATATTGGAGGGAGTCCGCAGGATTGGCCGTGGCTGTCTTGATGGATTGGTAGCTTACTGAAATAAGAGATATTCCCAGAGCGAGCATCCCTGAGAATAAAAATATCTCCAATCCCAGATGTGTTTGATAGGCAAAGTTTTGGAGCCATTTCTGTATGGAAAAATAAGCGATAGGCCAGGCTATAAGGTTGGAAAGAAGCACCAATATCATGAATTCCTTGGACAGAAGAACAAGGATATTCGGAACAGAGGCTCCCAGCACCTTTCTTATCCCGATTTCTTTAGTCCTTTGTTCAGCTGAGAAGGAGACCAGTCCGGCAAGACCCAGACCTGATATAAAAATGGCAATCAGTGTGAAGGCACCAAACATATGACCTAATTTTTCTTCAGAACCGTATAGGCGGTTGAAGTCTTCATCGAGGAAGACGTAACTGAAAACTTCACCCAGTTGGAGTTCACTCCATCTTTTTTCAATAAAAGCGAGAGTATCTCTGAGATTATCTGTTTTTACAGTCAGACTAAGGTATCGAAACATATCCGGACGCAACTGCATTATAAGCGGTTCTACTCGGGTCTGAAGACCTTTGAAGTGGAAATCCCTTGTCACACCGATTATTGGGGCCACATTCCCGGATCCTCCTTCATAGATCTGTTTGCCTAAGGCTTCCTCAGACGATTCAAATCCAAAAGCTTGCGAAGCAGTCTCGTTGATTACGAAAGAATCGTAGGTATCCGTGGTTACTTCTTTCTGGAAAGTTCTTCCTGCTGCCATTTCGATCTTGTATTCAGGAATGAAGTCTGGGTCAACATAAAGAAAATCCATGCTCTGGGCCTTTTCATCGGCTTCCTCCATCAATCTGGATTCAAGCAGGTTTGTTTGTCTCCCTGGGGCATTCCATATGGCTGTGGCTCCTGAAATGGAAGGGTGTCTTAGAAATTCGGCTTTTATGGATTCATGATTATTATGGAATGCGGCAGGTATGATCAGCTTCTGTTCTTTGTCAAATCCCAGGTATTGGTTTTTCATGAAACTGATCTGCCTGAACACGATAAACGTTGCGATTATGAGAAAGATCGTGATAGAGAACTGGCTAACCACAAGAATTTTTCTTAAAGAAACATTTTTTGTTTCCGGATCAAAAGAGCCTTTGAGAGTCCGCGCAGGTTTGAAAAGAGAGAGAAGGAAGGCGGGATAAATCCCCGACGCAAACCCTACAATGACAGCCAGTCCCAAATAAACAGCCATGTTAACAGGCTTGAGCAACATTTCAAGCCCAAAATGCTTTCCTGATAAATTATTGAAGAAGGGTAATACTTGAGTGACGAACACGAGAGCCGCACAAAGAGCGACTCCGCACATCAGAAGAGTCTCTCCTAAGAACTGAGATGCCAGTTGCAATCTATGTGCCCCTATGACCTTGCGTATCCCGACCTCTTTGGCCCTTGTTGCGGACCGGGCCGTGGAAAGATTTATGAAATTGACACAGGAGACGAAGAGTATGAGAAATCCGATTACTGAAAAAATATATAGATAAACAGGATTTCCCGGAGCTTCGATCTCTGTGGCCAAGTTGGAATGGAGGTGGATGCTTTGGATCGGCTGCAGATAAAAAGAAACAATCACACCCGATTCTTCCATTTCTTCAAGGATATATTTGTCAGCTATATGACGGATCTTATCTTCAAAGGCACGGGGATCGACACGGGATTTGAGTTTGACATAAGCATAAAAACCTGTCCAACCCCAATTGTCAAAATTCCAAACCCTCTCCCATCCCAGTATGGAGACAATGAAACCGTAAGGAATATGAGTGTTTTCCGGAGGATCGGCAACGATTCCTGTGACTTCATAGTTCTTGCCATGCATCTCCAGAGTCTTTCCCAGCGGATCTTCATCGCCAAAGTACTTTTCAGCCATATACTCGGAGATAACAACGGTGTGTGGCCGGGTCAATGCGGTTTCCGGGTTTCCTTTAAGGAAAGGAATGGATAAGACGTTGAATATCTCATTCTCAGCGATCATAACCCTTTCCTCGTAAAATTTCTTTTCATCATGTTTTATGAGGTTTTGCATCCATTCGAACGTCTGGAAACGCACCGCGTGTTCGACCTCCGGGAAATTTTCTCTTACAGCCGGAATCAAGGGAGTCGCTACTCTTGCAAAATCTCTTTCCACCGAACCTCTGGTGATTTTCTGAGCCACTCTATAAATACGATCCGCGTCACTGTGATAGCGGTCATAACTCAGTTCTTGGCTGACATACAGAAAGATCAGAAGGCAGCAGGCCATTCCGATCGCCAATCCCAGGATATTAGAAAAGGAGTAGACTTTATGGCGTCTGATCTTCCGCAGGGACGTCTTGAAGTAGTTCCAGACAAGAGCCGGCATAAACCGGGCCCCTTTTTTCCATTCCCGAATGGCTTTTTCTAGATCAAACATGGATTTTTCTCCTCATACGAACCCTGTCCGAAGATACTATCGATATCTATGTATGCATATTTTGTGCCAATTCAATTCCTATAGGTAAGTTCATCTGAACAGGGTTAAGTATCAAAGATAAATGTTCGTTTCTGAAACACCGGATGTACACATACGGACAATCAGACTATCCCAAATGATTCATTCATATCGGAGTGAATCGACGGGATTAGCACGGGCTGCCCTGACGATTTTTACACACACGGTCAGAAGAGCCACCAGAACCGCAGTCAATCCTGATATTATGAAAATCCATAAAGATAGAGATGTCCGGTAGGCATAGCTTCTCAGCAGTCTTTCCATGAGATAATAAGCCACAGGCCAGGCAATCACAGTGGATACGCAGAGCAGTACCAGAAATTCTTTGGAAATGAGGCCCATGATATTGCTTACAGAGGCTCCGAGAACCTTGCGGATCCCGATTTCCTTGGTACGCTGTTCCGCAGTGAACGAAGCCATACCAAAGAGCCCCAGACAGGAAATGAATATGGCAAGAATGGTGAAGTATTTGAAGATATCGCCTCTCCGCTCATCGCTTTGATACTGGCTGTCAAACACATCATCAAGAAATCTGTACTCAAACAGATTGTTGGGGGCGAATTGAGCGGCTTTGTTTTTCAAAAAAGCGAGAGTTCCGGGTATGTCAGTAGGTGTGATCTTAACGAAGATGAAGCTGTGAGAGCCGTGCCTTTGTGAAAGCGTAAAAATGACCGGTTCTATCTCATTATGAAGGGAGCTTTCATGAAAATTCTTGACGATGCCGATGATTTTTCCCTCATCTTCCCAACAGGAAAACATCTTTCCGATGGGAGATTCCAGCCCGGTGATTCTTAAAGCTTCCTCATTGAGAATATAGTTTTCCCGGTCTGTTGGATATTCCTCTGAAAAGCTCCGGCCCTGGATGATCTCCATGCCGAGTGTTTCGAAATAGTCATAATCCACAGAGGCATCGGTCATGGTGACATAGTTTTCTGGGCCTTTTCCTTCCCAATAAACAGGATTCATATGCCCAATGTTGGTCGGGTATCTCCGGGCAGCCGAAACATTGATGATATGTGAATTTTGTTTGATCTCATTTTTAAACGATTTGTAGGATCCTCTCAATTCCCTGTTCATGGAAACGGCGACCACATGCTCTCTGTCCAATCCTATATCTTTATTCCTGATGTAGTTGAGCTGCTTGTGCATCACAAGTGTTCCGATGATCAATACAATGGTTGCAGTGAATTGAGCGATCACCAGGGCCTTTCTCAATACAAAACCGCCGGCGCCTGACTGCAGCTTTCCTCTTCTGAGTGTATCCACCGGCTTGAATGATGAAAGCATGAAAGCAGGGTAGCTCCCGGCTGCCAAGCCTGTGAAGAGGATAAGTCCTGCCAGCAGGAGCCAGACGGAAGCACTGCTGAAAACGTCCAGAGTCATCTGTTTTTGCGCAAGAGTATTGAATGCGGGCAGAAAAAGATAGACCAGAGTGATGGATATCACAAGAGCGATCAAAGACAAAATAAACGACTCTCCGATGAACTGCTTGATGATATCCGTTCTTTCCGCTCCCACCACTTTTCTCATGCCGATCTCCTTGGCCCGGGTATTGGACCTAGCCGTGGAAAGATTTATGAAATTGATGCAGGCAATGATCAGCACAGCAGCAGCAATAGCCAGGAAAATATAGATATAGAGAATGGGATCCGTGCCATTGAGCGAATACAAATGGACTTTTGAGAGAGGCCGGATGTGAAGAACCACTTTCTGGTTTGTTCTTTTGTCATGCTCCATGATGAATCCTGAGATCTTGTCCGCAAAATCCTTAAGAGAAACATTTTTCTCTAAAAGTGCGTATGTCCTGGCTTCATAAGACCAACTGGTTTCTCCTCTTTCACCCGTGAGCTTCATAGGGGCGAGAAAATCAAACTGAAGGTGTGAATTTTTAGGCACATCTTTCAAAACGCCGGTCACAATCAGCTCGAGGTCGTTATTGATCAAGAGCGACTTGCCGATAGGGTCCTGGTTGCCAAAATACTTAAAAGCGGCGCGCTCTGTGATAACAATCGACTCCCTGCTTGCAAAAACGGTCTCAGGATTTCCCTTGAGGAGCGGGAATGTGAATATCTTCAAAAAATCATCATCCACCAGACCTCCGCTCTCATTATATATATTGTCCCCGTGTTTTATGAGCCAGTACCGGTTGCAGTATCTTGTGATCTGCCGCACTTCCGGATACTGGTTCTTAAAGGTCTTGGCCAAGGCCAAAGGATTGGACGAGTATTTTGTGCCTTGAAGTTCAGGATTTGTCTGAAAGATGTCGCTGTAGTTTTCGTGGAATTTGTCATAACTCAGCTCATCCTTGACCCATAAAAGGATCAGAATACAGCAGGCCATTCCCACTGCCAATCCCATGATGTTGATGAAAGAGTAGATTTTGTTATTTTTGATGTTTCTCCATGTGATTTTAAAATAATTTTTTAGCATGGCTACTCCTATGAAAAAAGATAATTTGGAATAGGCGGCAAGCGCATAAAGAACCTGTCCCCAGTACCATAAAAGGGCCCTGAGTTTCCCTTTTTCCTTTATATGCTCTTTATACTCCTCGCTGCAGTCTCCTGAGATAGAGTGCTCTAACTCATAACAGGCCAGATAGGAAAGAAGCTTCTGGCCCAGCTTTGGCGGATATGGCTTGGATTTGCTCATAGTGTGTCTGCTGGTTAAGGTTTTACGTAAATTACATATATATAATACGCATGTCAAGCAAAAAAGGTTGCCGGTAAAAAGAAATGTTTTCATTGGAAAAGAAATGATGCAAGGAAATAAGATTAAAAACGGGCAAAAATGGTGGCGGTTATGAGTATCAGGCAGTAAACCACAGCCGCAGCCACATAAGGTATCTTTCCCATGCTCTTTAAGGATTTAAAGGCCGGGCTTTTCATTCCGACCATCCAGACCGCAGCCAGTGCTCCTGCAAAAATCAGAAGAGCTGCAGCACTGAGATAGGGTGAAAGGAGAGAAGGCAGGTGCTTGCTGAGGGAGATATCTCCAGACAGAAGAAGTTCTGCGGTCTTGTATCCAACCGGGTCCTTTACGGCCAGGGCATAATAGGGGAGCCTAGAGGTGATCCGGAACAGGGCTTTGAGCATATGAGTGAGGGCCACAACAGGAAGAAAAATAAGGCTGAACGTTTTTAAAGAATCCATTAAAGAAGTGCGGTTCACGTATTTTCCTATGATTCCAGGGATAAGAAAAAGTATGGCGGGAAGGCCCACAAAAAGCACAAGCGCGTGAATGAGATGCCCCAGTTCTCCGGAGGCTCCCAGCCAGGATGTGATATGATCCGGGATGTAAAGCATCACTTCTTCGGCCGCGGACCACTCTTCGGATATTTCCCATACGGCCAGTCCGCTTGCCAGAAAAAGAAGGAAAAATTCGGCTGCAGAGAGCTTTATGGAGCTGAAGAGATCGGACATGGGCTTTCGCAGAGAAAAACTCAGGTTCTTATAAGGGCAGACCTTTAGACAGTTCGTACATACCAAACAGCTCCGGTTATCCTTTATTTTGGGAGGGTAGAGATTACTGGTACAGCTTCGAGAGGTCAGGGTATAGGCATTTTGCGGGGCCACACAATCTTTGGTCTTGCATTTTTTGCAGATTTCCTTATCCCTGGCTCTCCATTCAAAAAAAGAACAACAGGAATAAAGGCCTAAAAGACGTCCCACCGGGCACAAATAATCACAGAAAGCCCGTTTCTCATAAACAAATCCAACCACTACTGCCGTGGCAAAAAGAAAAAGGAAAAAAAAGGCCATGCGTTCGGGAAAGCGGTGGGCCCAAAACGTGCGGATAAAGCCTAAAAGGGCCAGAGAGTAAAAGAGCGTGATGCCCCATCCGGAGGTAAAAAAGCGGGGGACCCGGCGCCTCAGCCCGATTTTGCTGAACAATGAATTTATAAGCTCCATAGGGCATACCTGACACCATGTGCGCCCGAACACCACTGCGCTTATGATCACAAGGGGCCACCACAGAGACCAGACAATAAGAGCGGCCAGGTTGGTGTTCCGCAGCGTCCCGGCCATTTTTTCAGAGACATGGGGAACAGCCAGTCCTCCGGCTATAAGAAGGGCAAAACAAAGGAAGGTAAAGATCTGGGCTGAAAGAGGATAATAACGGGAAGATAAGAGACGCCTTAGAAATTTGAAGCGCAGAAGATCCATGGTTACATAAGATATTAGGGGATTGAAAAGAGTGAAGTCAATAAAAAAGAGTCGGGATTAGCGAATAAAAACGTATCGAAAGATAAAAATTTTTCTTGATTTTATTCTCAATGTATGTTAACTTAACAAAATAAGTTAACATAGGTTAAAAAAAAATTACAAGTTAACCAATGTTAATTTTATAATGTCCTGTTTGGAGATCAAAGAAAATGGAAAATAAGAAATATATAACCATTCCTCAGATGGCCAAAATATTAGGAGTAAGCCGGATCGCTGTCTATAAAAAAGTTAAGAAAGGTGAAATAGAAGCCATTAGGATCGGAAGGAATTATGCCATACATAAAAAATCCGTAGCGGATATTCTTGGAAAAGATTTAAAAGACAAAGATAAAAAAGAGATCGATAAGGCCGTAAAAAAGACACTTGAAGAATACGGAGAAGTCTTAAAGAGGCTTGGAAGAGAATAATGAAAACGATCCATGTTAAGGAAGTCGAATATATCGCTTTCAGATTGGCAAAGGAAATGCTTGCGTTTGATGAGCCTATACCTGATTTTTCCACACGTTATCCCAATATTCTGGAGAGTTGTTTGGCTACCCCTTTTCAGAGTTTTTCTAAAAAATCACTTTATCCGGGATTCTTTTCTAAGGCGAGCATACTTTTTTATCTTCTGATTAAAAACCATCCTTTCCAAAACGGCAACAAACGGATCGCTATGACGACTTTATTTGTTTTTCTTTATAAAAATAAAAAATGGATAAAGGTAGATACCCAGGAATTACACAATTTCACAGTTTGGGTCGCCCAGAGTCCTCCTAGGGTTAAGGACGAAACAGTAAAAGCCATTGAAAAATTTCTCAAAGCCTATGTAGTTGACCTTTAGGAAAATACTCTGCTGCCTTATCTGAATTTAAAGGCTGATAATATTTGAATTTAGTGAGGCAAACAAGTAGAATACCCCAAATTACGGTAATAAACGATGATCGAAAATGACAAAAACCATATCCGGGCCCGGATTATAGCCGAGTATAAAGAGTCCTACGTTCTAAAAAGCGAAATATCCGAATTTTCTGCAAAAATAACCGGCAAGATGATGTTTACGGCTTCAACCAGGGAAGATTATCCGGCAGTCGGTGATTGGGTTCTCATAACGCCTATCTGGTCACGATCAAGGATTACCTGGAAGATCAAACTTCCAAGGAACTCTCTTACGGCACGCTTTATGTTTCGTTGAAGCGTCTGGAAAAAATGGGATACGTCCGGCACCAGGTGGGAGTAGCAACATCAAAGAGGGGAGGTAAAGCTATAAAGTATTATTCCGTCACAAAAGCAGGAGTGCGGGTACTTGAAAAAACAAGGGAAGTCCAGGAGTCCTTGTGGGACGGATTCTCAAGCCTGGCGTAATCATCCAAAATCAAAATCTGGCTCTAGCGGATCCGGGCTTCTTCTCCCTTTTCGATTTTCCCTTCCGCTCAGGCCGGTCCGATAGGGCTATAGATGCACCCAATCAAGTCGTCCTAACCGAGGAATCCGCATCCCGCTTCTTTGGTCGCATCGATCCGGTCGGCAGAGTTCTCTCCATCAATATGGGTAACCAGCCTCATGATTTTATAGTGACAGGAGTGTTGAAAAGAATTCCAGGCAACTCATCCATTCAGTTCGATCTTCTTATCTCATTTAAACACTTCTCTGATATATTCGGAGAGGAGTTCACCGGAGGATTGATCGATACTCCTTTTTTTCATGCCATGTTCCTTGAACTCCATCCGGAAAGCAGTCCTCATGATCTTAAGACTAAGCTTCCGGGTTTCGTTGAAAAATATTACGGTGAAGGTCTTGTCTCTCGATTTTCTCTTGAATTTTCCTTCCATTGCTGTGCTTTCGGGCCTACTGCTTCTGACCGGACTGATCTCTGGAGGCTATCCAGCCGTCATTCTCTCAAGTCTGAAAATCACCGATATTTTCTCGGGAAAACTCCGAATGGGAGGGAGAAATATTCTTACACGCGCTCTACTGATTTTTCAATTCACACTCACCTTATTCCTGGTTGTCGGATTACTGGTTATGATCAAGCAGATTGATTACCTAACCCGGGAGGATATGGGATTCGATTATCAAAATCTGGTTGCAGTGCCAACCTATTCTTTTTGGAACTATGACGAATCAGGCGACCGGGCACTGGAAGTTTTTCAGCAGGAGTTGGAAAAGCATCCGGAGATTCTGGCTGTAACGGGGACCAGCGGCTATGGAACTCCCATGGGTTATTCAAACAGCACGGACTATGAATTTCAGGATTCACTTGTCACTGTAGCTCATATGCGAGGTAAAGAATGTAACTTTTATCAAGGCCTGAGGAGTTGTTCCTTCTGGCTATTTGGAAGCTCCAGGACAACGCTTATGCTGTGACCATTCGAGATCAGGTGAACAAAAGCACAGGCAAGACATGGTCCTTCGGCGCAACTTTTGTGACCCTGGAACGTCTTGTTCAAAAACGGTATCTGACTTCCTATCTGTCAGAGTCTACACAAAAAAGGGGAGGCCGCAGAAAACGGATGTACGAGCTTACCCGCGTGGGTATCAAAGCTCTGCTTGATATAAAAAAACTTCAGGACAGCATTTGGGATGATATTCCCCGTCTCACCCTATCTGCGGCAAAAAAATGAACAGGAAACATTTACCCGGCTCCCAGCGCTTTACAGAGCGTCTTCTCAAACGGTTTTTTCCTGACGACGGTATTTTCACCACTATCGGCGATTTGGAAGAAGTTGTAGGCATATCAGACCCTCTTGGACTTTGTGAAACCATTCCATAATTTGTTTTTACTCATTTCCCTTCCTTTAATAATTACTTTTCTTTCCTAAAAGGTGATTTTAAAACCCGCCTGAAAAACTACGCCGCTGAGATTGATCTCTGCTTTGCGCACATCAGACCACCACCATTCTGTGGGTTTATCTTCCGAAAAATCCATGCGTGGATATTCTTCCCCTGAAAAAGTTTCATAGGTACCGAACCAGAGAGTTTGGTCTTCTTCTGTTCCTGAAAGTGAACCAAACCAAGAGTGATAACCTTCCCATTCCAAGTCACCGGTCAGATCAGTTAATTTAGCATATCTTCCCTTAGCCCCTATCACAAAAGCGAAATTCCGGGTAAATCCAAATTCAAAATTTATACCCCCGTGGAATCCCAGAGCATTGGACTCCGCACTCCAGGTCCCTTCCTCCTCACTAGAAATCATGAAGCCATCTGACTCCTCAGTGTATTCCCAATTTACTGTGCCCAAGTAGTAGCCTGCACCTCCATGGAGTACAACATCCACCATGCTTCCTAGAGGAATTCCGAAATAGAGGCTGAAGGTAATGGGTATGGCAGAGAATTTCGGGTAATAAGTTAAAGATTCAATACTTCCAAACATACCATCATGGAACACTTCCACACTGGTTTCTTTCCCGGCTGAAATATAACCAGCTCCTATACCTATGCCTATATTTGGCGTGAAATTTATAAACACCTCCCCGCTGAAATCCATCCCCATATTAATCAGTTCAAACTCAGAATCTGCGGATGAAGATGGGTCATCGTTATACTTGTCATTGAGCCCCTGAAGATGGTCGTTGATATCATTTTGCATTAAAAAATAAGTACCGCCGCCCAAAAGCCGCAAACCGAATTCCATGCCGCTCTTCTGATAGGTCTGGGGCTGAGCGAGTTGTGGGGAAGTTTTTGCTTTACTCTTAAAGAGTTTAAGTTCTATCTTATCCGCTGCTCCTGCTGTGTTAGGCAGCACGAGCAGAGTAAAAAAGATAATTGTTAATAATCCCCATAATTTGTTTTTACTCATTTTCCCTCCTTAGTTTCTTGGAATAGGAATTTATTTTTTCTGTTGGTGACGATTTTTACTCCATTCCCTAAAATTTCCACCCTCTAAGCGACTCTATCAAATATAATACCTATAAAAAACAAGTCCAGTCAATGAAGAATTTGAATTTTTGAAGGAATTGCAAGGAATCAACCCACTATATATGCTTTAAAATATCTCGCATATTAAAGAGGGGGTTATCTTGATTTTAAAGATGGATGGGGGGTAATGAGTCCCCGATTGTGATAATGATTATCGCTTATCAGCCAATCTGGATTAAATTTATCCCGGTTGACCCAAGTCGAATCCGCTTAAAATATATGTAGCCTCCTTTCGTTCATGTGACAAATATGTCACAGATTTTG
>CAZUXT010000054.1:0-15030 GCA_964624145.1 uncultured Eubacteriales bacterium
TTTTTCCCAGCGAGTAAAATCAGCTTATTCCTCGGCTCGCTCCCCTCTGCGAGGAGCCATGCCCGCTCGCCTCCGGATGACTTCAGAACCAGCCAGCCTGCCTGAAAGTCAGGATGAGGCATGATAATATTTATCTTAGAGGATAAACATTAACCTTAAGAAATTCAGGTGTGGCAGAAGCGACATTGAAGATTTAGCCTTCGGATGAGGCTTTTCGAGGGTACCCGGCGAAGCCGGGCGACGAGTATGTCTGACCCACGGACGGGGGGAGTTACGCAGGAGCCGAGAAAAACGAAGAAGAATGGCGTTAAAAATCTGAAGGGAGCACAAGCCATATCTGATTTTCACATCGACTCGTTCATCATCCAGGATGTTTATACAGGGTCATTCATATCTAAGGCTGTCGGCCGGATTGGCCAGGGCTGCCTTCAGTGCCTGAAAGCTGACCGTAAACATGGTGACCACAAGAGCGGCTGCTGCAGCAAATAGAAAAAGAGGCAGCCCGAGAGTTGTCCGGAAGGGGTAATTGTTGAGCCAGTTCCGCATAGCAAAGTAGGCGATAGGCCAGGCAATGACATTAGCCAAAAGAACCCACAAAAAGAACTGCTTTGTCAAAAGCAGGATGACCCGGAGAGCAGAGGCACCGAGGGTTTTTCGGATTCCTATTTCTTTGGTTTTCTGCTCAGCCACGAACGCGGACAGTCCCAATAGGCCGAGGCAGGATATGAAAATGGCGATCAGGGCTAAAGTGCGAAATATTTTACCGGCCAGGATCTCCGGGCCGTAATAAAGGTCGAAGCGTTCGTCGAGAAAATGGTATTCAAAGGGGAATCCCGTTGAAAACTTCTTCCAGGCCGCTTCGATGCCGCTGATGGCTTCCCTGCGATCACCGGGCCTGATCCTGATCAAAACCAAGCTGTAGAAATCCGGATCGAGCAGGAGCACCACCGGTTCAAGACCAAAGTTCAAGGGCAGAGAATGGAAGTCTTTGACGACTCCTATGATCGTTCCCGTAGAATCTTCGTTAAGAGAAAACGGTTTTCCGATGGGATCTTTCAGATCCATCGCTTCGATGGCTTTTTCATTGAGAATAAAATTGGATTCGTCTGCAGGGAATTCTCTCGAAAATTTTCGTCCTTGAACGATTTTCATGCCCAGAAGGTCCAGCGTATCGTAATCGACAGGAATATAGCCAAAGGCAACACTCTCTCCGGGCTCCATGCCTTCCCATCGAATCCCTCTTATGATGGCAGACATTTCTCCCGGAGGCTGGAAAGTCCTGGCTACAGAAGCCACATCAGGATTCTGGAGAAGTTCGTTCCTGAAAGCTTCATAATTCTTCTGAAGCTCTCTGTTCATCCTCATAAAGAGCACGCCATGCTTATCAAAACCATGATTTCTTGCCCTGATGTACCGGAGCTGTTTCTCAATGCCTCCCATGCCGATAAGAAGAATAATGGACAAAGAGACCTGTATAACCACCAGAGTCTTCCGGAAGGACGCTTTCTTCCCGGCACGGTCGAAACCGTTGCGCAAAGCTCGCACCGGCTTGAAAGAGGACATCACAAGCGCCGGATAAACACCTGCAGCTAAACCTGTAAACACGGTTATAAGGAGAATCCCCAGTAGGAAGCCGGGGTTTAAATCGGAAAAGGCAATTGTTTTACCTGTGAGGTCATGGAAAACGCCTCCCAGCATCTGGATGAGCAGGAGAGATATGCCGAGCGCTATCAAGGTAAAGAGCACTGATTCCAAAAAGAACTGCCAGGCGATCTGCATTCTCCGGGCGCCCACCGCTTTTCTCAAGCCAACCTCTTTTGCCCGCCGCTCTGAGCGGGCTGTAGAGAGGTTGATGTAATTGATACAGGCGATGACCAGAATTAAGATGGCGACTATAGAAAAGATGCGGACAAATTTCATGCCCTCTTCGCTCCCGTCTGAGGAATATAAATGGATGTCACTGAGAGGCTGCAGAACTAACGAAATTTGTTCTTTGGGGAGCTGTTCCTGTATGAGCCCGGATAATTTTTTCTCAACCTCCGCAGACACAGAACTGTCTTGAAGAAGAACAAATGTAGAGGGATAGTGGTCTCCCCAGGAGGAAAGTGATTCCGGATCGATCATGCTGGAGATCGGAACGAAAAGATCGAAGCGGATGTCTGAGTCAGGCGGGATATCCTCTATCACACCCTTGACGACAAAATCTTTTTCATGGTCAAGGGTCAGAGTTTTTCCCAGAGGATCTTCCGTGCCAAAATATTTATGAGCCGTACTTGCAGTCAGGACAATCGAATCTGGTTCGGCCATGGCTTTTTCCGGGTCACCTTCAATCGAGGGAAAGGTAAAGACCTTGAAAAAAGAGGAATCCACCAGACATACACGGTTCTCAAAAAAAACACTGTCTTCTTTGTCGCTAAAGCTGATGAGAGCTCTTATGCGCTGGAACCCGGTTGCATCAATGACCTCAGCAAAGTTTTCCCTGGTTGCATGAGCCAACGCATAGGGAGTTGACGAGTTGTACTGTGTTTCACTGCCGATTTGATACTTTTTGTTGACCCTGAACAGCTGATCGGCATTTTCATGAAAGCGGTTGGTGCCCAGTTCATCCTGCACCCAGAAGAAGATCAGAAACGAGACAGTCATTCCAAGGGCAAGGCCCACAGTGTTGATGAAGGAATAGGCCTTCTGCTTTCTCATCTTGCGCACAGCTATCTTCAAGTGGCTCCAGGCAAAAGCAGGCAGAAGCCGGGCCGGATTCCAGGCAGACCCATAGAATCTCAAACGCCGCACTTTACCATACTCGGCTTCGAGGGATTCAAATGATTTCGTGTCTTTAACAGCCTTTTGGAAAGCAGTGGCTTCATCAAGCCCCTCTTTTAAGAGCCTGTCAATCTCATCCCTTATATGAGATTCGAGCTCTGCTATATCGGGCTCCTCCATCTTCTGGCTCCTGAAGAGACTTTTTTTCCAATCACGAATGGCTTTTTCCAGTTCGAACATTTTCATTTCTCCTTAATAAAGAGGCGTTGAGCTCAGTCCAGTGACGGCAGGGGCTTCCACAATCTGTCGAGCGCTTTGGTAACCGACTGCCACTGATGGCGCTCAAAATCAAGTTCCTTGTGTCCTTTTTCAGTAATCATGTAGTACCGGCGAAGCCTCCCCCCATCCGACATCTTCCATTGGGAAACGAGAAATCCTTCCTTTTCCATGCGGTGAAGGACGGGATAGAGCATTTTATCCGACCATTCGAGGCTGCCTCCGGAAATATCCTTGACCTTCTGAATGATCTGGTATCCGTAGTCTTCTCCTCTTATGAGAATGGAGAGGATAATGGGTTTTGTGGATGCGGCAACAAGTGCTTTTTCTATCATTGTTTACTCCTTGATACAGGATATCCTACACTAAAGGGTATGCAAGAAATATGCCATCCCAATCTGGAGGCTGGTTGCCCGGCTATTCTCATAAAAGGATTTCATAATGAAGATTTTCCTGTCCGTTTTTGAACATTTTCTGTCCTGATTCGGACAAAAATCAGGATGGTTTTGCGCAAGCATTTCAATAAAAGGATTTATAATCCATGAATTTTAAGTTTGATATTTGTGATTTACGGCTATAAAATATAAAAAAAATTCATAGAAGAGGTCAACGATGAGCATGAAAGGTTATTTTACTGGGGATATCCCCAGAAGAAAGTTTCTTGAATTAAGCCTCAAGGGAGGAGCGGCTCTGGTTGCCGTGCCTTCTCTGATGAGTCTGGTTTCCTGTAAAGGAACCCCGTCAGGAGAAGCAGTCTTGACTCTTGACAAAGGTATTCTCGACAAGACCATCCGGAAGGCCCTTGAGAAAGGAGGGGAGTTCGCTGATGTTTATATCGAGCACCGGATCTCCCGTGAGGTACTGCTTGAAGAGAACAAATTCAAGAGCGGTGTGTTCGGGATTAGTCAGGGAGCGGGGGTCAGAGTCATATCAGGAGATAAAACAGGATTTGCTTATACGGATGAGGTCACAGAAGAAAAATTACTGAATGCCGCTCAGGTGGCATCCTATGTGGCAGCTGGTGCAAACACAGTCCAGCCGGTCAATATCAAATCTGAGAAAAGGCCTTCCTATATCACGGTCGAAGTTCCTCTTGAACAGGTGGCAGACCAGAAAAGACTGGATGTCATGAACAGGGCTCATCAAGCGGCGCTTGATTATGACCCGAAGATCAAAATGGTCAGCGTAAGTTATTATGATGAAGTAAGAGGCCGGACCATTGCGAACAGTGAGGGCCTTTACTTAACAGATGAGCTTCCTCTTATGTTTTTTATTGTACAGACACTGGGTGTGGGAAACAACACAAGGCATATGGGAAGAGAGAGGCTCAGCAAGCACATGGGTTTTGAGATGTTTGATAAGTACAAGCCCGAAGATGTGGCTCGAACCGCAGCACGTGAATCAGTGGCTATGCTGGAAGCTGAAGACTGCCCGGCAGGTATGATGGATGTGGTGATAGAGAATGGCTGGGGAGGCGTTTTGGTCCATGAGGCCGTGGGCCATCCTCTTGAGGCCGATAATATTGCCAGAGAGATCGGAGCCTTCACCGGGAAACTGGGCCAAAAAGTGGCCAGTGATGTTTTCACTATGGTGGATGACGGAAGCCTTTCCAATATGAGGGGAACCACTAATTTTGATGATGAAGGCACCCAGATGAAGCGGAATGTCTTGATTAACAAAGGAGTTCTGGAAAAGTACATGACCGATATCCTTTCTGCCAAGCAGATCGAGATGGAAAGAACAGGCAACGGACGGAGGGAGACTTTTCGTGACATTCCCATTCCCAGGATGACCAATACTTTTATTGAAAAGGGAAGCGACAAACCGGAGGATATCCTGAGTTCCACAAAGCAGGGACTTTATGTGCAGAGTATAAGCGGCGGAAGTGTGAATCCCACTACCGGAGTTTTCAATTTCACATGCCGGGAAGCCTATCTCATAGAAAACGGCAAGAAAACCGTTCCTGTTAAGGGAGCAACATTGATAGGGAACTGTCTGGATATCATTTCAAACATTGATGCTGTGGGAGATGACCTTGGCTTCGGGCCGGGCATATGCGGTAAGGGTGGCCAGTCGTGTGAAGTGTCAGCCGGCCAGCCCACGGTAAGGATCCGCAGCATTAATGTAGGCGGAAGCCGTTCAAGGAGTTAACAATGGAAAATAAAGAATTAGCTGAAAGCTTGGTCAAAAAGTGTTTGGATAAAGGAGCCGACTCCTCAGAGGTTTTCATTGAGTCCTCAAGAGACCTGAGTATAGAAGTAAGAAACGGGGATGTGGAAACCGTACAGGAAGCTTCTTCAAACGGTGTGGGCTTCCGTGTTTTGAAAAATGGAGCCATGGCTTTTTCATACAGCAATGACCTGTCAGAAAAAGCTCTTAAGGACACCATAGGCAGAGCTGTGGGTTTTGCCGGGTCCACGACTCCGGATGAAAACAATATTCTTCCCTCTGAAAAGGGAGAGACTGAGGTTGAGGGCCTTTATGACCCGGATTTGAGCCAAGTGACCATGGACCGGAAGATCGCTATGGCCAAAAAGGTCGAAGAACTGGCCTTGAGGGATGAGAGGATCACAAAAAGCGGAGGTTCGGGATTTTCTGAGTCAGAAACCGAAGTTTTTCTGGCAAATTCAAACGGTCTGTCAAAGTCTCATAAAACATCTGTGTGTAACTTCGGAGTTTATGTGGTGGCAGAGAAAGGAGAGCAGAAATCATCCGGAGGAGAATACTGCACCCGAAGATTTTTTAGCGACCTTAAACCTGCAGAAGAAGTGGCTGATAAAGCAGCCAAAGATGCGTATGAGATGCTGGACCCGAAAATGGTCAAAACTCAAAAAGCCGATGTCCTTTTTGATCCGGATGTTTCCAGAGCCATTCTGGGCGGCATATTGTCTGCTGTCAATGGAGAGAGAGTGCTTCAGGGAGCCAGCTTCCTCAGAGATATGATCGATAAAAAGATCGGTTCCGAACTCATTACTCTTGTTGATGACGGAACGCTTGCAAAGGGTTTGGGAAGCCAGCCGTTTGACGGGGAAGGAGTGCCCACGCAGAAAAGGATTATCGTTGAAAAAGGTGTGCTTAAAGGATTTATGTACAATACGATTGTTGCAAAAAGAGCGGGAAAGACCAGCACAGGAAATGCGAGCAGGGGAGGCTACAGGTCCATTCCGGGAATAGGGCCCCATAACTTCTTTATGGTAAATGGAGAGACACCGCCGCAGGAAATCATCCAAGCGACCAAAAAAGGACTGTGGCTTAAAGGAGTGACCGGATACGGAATCAATCCGGTGAGCGGTCATTTCAGCGGGGGAGCCTCCGGGTTCTGGATTGAAAACGGGAAGGTTGTTTTCCCTGTGAAAGGGCTGACGATTGCGGGAACAGCCTTTGATATGCTGAACAGTCTTGATATGCTCGGCAATGACCTGGACATGAACAGAGGATTCACCACTCCCACATTCCGGATTAAGAATATGCAGATCGGAGGAGAATAAGAAATAAAAGCAAAGGCAGTAAAATTCAGGTATGGCTTGTGCTCGCTAAAGATTTTTTACGCCATTCTTCTTCATTTTTCTCGGCGCTTGTGTAACTCCCCCCGTCCGTGGGTCAGACATACTCAGCGCCCGGCTTCGCCGGGTACCCTCGAAAAGCCTCATCCGAAGGCTAAATCTTTAATGTCGCTTCAGCCACACCTGAATTTTTTGAGGATCAAGCTATTCCTGTTAGGTAAGTAACAATCTTGTATTTTCTCGACTTTCAGGCAGGCTGGGTGGTTCTGAAGTCATCCGGAGGCGAGCGAGCCGAGGAATAAGCTGATTTTACTCGCCGGGGAAAATCAGCGGGCTGAAGAACCAGCTTGCCTGATGAAAGTCGGGAGCGAATACTATATCTGAATTTTAAAGGATGATGTGACATGAAACTCAGAAATTACTTTATTTTTTTTGTCTTGCTGATTCTGGTGGTGGGATGTGTGTCCAATCAGGAAGCGACCATAAAAGAGACAGAGGAGGCCATCACCACGTACCCTTTTTCAGGACCTGATCCGGTCCCTATTCTCATTCGTTCCAGCCTGTGGGGAAGAGGGGCCAGGCTGTATCCCTATTCCTTTTTTGATGAATTCAGTACAGAGCCTGAAGAAAAAACCTGGAAAGTGGTGCGTATGGAGAATCCATATGTTTGTGTGGAGGTGCTTCCAGAAGTAGGAGGAAAGGTCTGGGGAGCTGTGGATAAAGAAACCGGGCTTGAATTTATCTATAAAAATCATGTGCTTAAATTCAGGGAGATCGCGCTGAGAGGCCCCTGGGCGTCAGGTGGGATTGAATTTAATTTCGGCATAGTGGGCCACACACCTTCCGGGGCACATCCTGTCGATTATGTCACAAGGAAAAATCCGGATGGCAGTGTGAGCTGTATCATTGGAGCCATGGATCTGCCTTCCAGGACTTTCTGGAGAATAGACATCAAAGTTCCGGAAAAAGGAGCTTATTTTGAGACAAACTCTTTCTGGTACAATCCGTCTCCGTTCCATCAATCCTATTATGCCTGGTCAAACGCAGCTGTTAGAGTCAGTGATGACCTTCAGTATGTTTTTCCGGGAAATGTCCACATCGCTCATAATTATTCGGAACCGCTTGAGTCCTGGCCTGTTGACAGCACAGGGAGAGACCTGTCCTGGTACAAGAACAATGATTTCGGGGGTTCCAAAAGCTATTTCACAGTGGGTGAATACGAAGAACACTTTGGAGGATACTGGCATGATGATGCTTTCGGATTCGGACACTGGGCTCTTTATGATGATATGCCGGGACACAAAGTGTGGATCTGGGCTTTATCCCGTGAGGGCATGATCTGGGAGGACCTGCTAACAGATTCGGACGGGCAGTACAGCGAACCTCAGGCCGGACGCTTTCTCAATCAGAATGACCACGGATTTTTTTCTCCCTTCCAGTCAGACAAATGGAAGGAACTCTGGTTTCCCTACTGGGAAATCGGTCCTATGGATGAGGCTTCCTCCATTGGTGTGCTGAATGTAAACTGGAATGAAGGTCTGGAACTGGCTTTTTTCCCCATAAAGAGCGTGGACGATGATATGGTTGTGTTAAAGGGGGAAGAAGAAATTTTCAGAAAGCATCTGCGGCTTGAGCCGACCCGAATTTTTGAACACAGGATCCAGGGATTGAAATATTCAGAGGATATCCGGATCAAAATAGGGAATGACCTCATCTATTCCTGTGACCCGCGTTCCAATGATTTGAAAAAACCCATTGATTTTCACTCATATGATGGGGAAGCCCTTGAAGATCTGTTTCTTCAGGCAGAACAGTTCAACAAACAGCGCAATTATTTTGCAGCCATTGAGAAATATCTGGAAGTTTTAGAAGAGGAGCCCCTTCATACCCGGGCCTTGACCAGGACTGCGGAGCTTTACTGCCGGAGAGGAGACTATGAAAAGGCCCTGGTTTTCGTTGAAAGGGCACTGAAAAACTTCATGTATGACCCTGATGCCAATTTTCTTTATGGAATATTGAGTCAACGAGCCGGGAATCTTACGGATGCTAAAGAAGCGTTTGCGTGGGCCTCACGTTCACTGAAATGGAGGTCCGCTGCGTACGGCAAAACAGCTGAGACATACATGATGGAAAAAAGATATGAAAGGGCTCTGGATTATTCCCTCAAATCCCTGGACACCAACCGGACCAATATGAATGCCTATCAGGTGATGTGTGCCGCGTATAGAAAATCAGGGCAGGACAAAAAAGCGGAACAGGTGATCAAGGAGATACGAGAGATAGATCCCTTAAATCATTTTGCTCGATATGAAACCTTTCTTTTAGAGCAAACACAAAAGAATTTAGACTATTTTCAATCCATGGTCTGCTGTGAGTACAAAGAGGAAGCCTATCTTGAACTGGCTCTTTTTTATTTCCAGATAGGTCTTGAGGAAGAATGCGCCCGTATCCTTGATTTGGTCTCTGATTACCCTACAGCCTGTTACTGGCTGGCCTATGTATGGAGACAAAGAAACCCGGGAAAAAGCCGTTCTTATCTGGATGAAGCCTCATCTCTGTCTCCTGATCTTGTGTTTCCCTTTAGAGAGGAGAGCATAAAAGTGTTTCAGTGGGCTGCTTCCATGAAGCCGGATGATTGGAAAGCCAAATATTATTTAAGCCTTATTTACTGGTCCAAAGCCCGCGTCCAGGAAAGCCTGGCGCTCCTTAAAGAATGCGGGGAGCCTGATTTTGCCCCTTTTTTCTTTGTAAGGGGGTATCTTCTTAAAGAACAAGATTTGGATGGAGCCCAGGCTGACTATGAAAAGGCTGTTCGTGTGCAGGAGGATTCCTGGAGAAACTGGTACAGATTGATTCAATTTTATAATGAGAACAACAGACGGGAGAAAGCTTTGGCTGCAGCCCAAAAAGCGTTAGAAAGATTTCCCGATAGGGTGCCGGTCAGAGTGGAATATGTGAAAGCTTTGATGAACGACAAGGAGTTCAAAAAAGCAGCCTCTCTTCTGGATGACACAACCGCTCTCCCTTATGAAGGAGCCACCGGGGTGCACCGGTTGTTTGTGGAATGTCATATCAGCGTGGGCCTGGAGTGTATGGAAAGAGGCGAATATGAGAAAGCCGTCGAACACTTCCGGAAATCCAAAGAGTATCCTGAAAAACTGGGCACGGGAAGACCCTTTGAACCGGACTACAGCAGGCAGGATGAGCTCCTGGCTGAATGTTATGAAAGGCTGGGAAAAAAGCCCGAACCGGAAAACAAAGATGAGATTGAGGCGTTGGTTCCGGATGTCCCTTATGGTACAGGGGATTGGAATGAAGAAAAATACGGGAACCACAGGGCTGTATGCCGGGTGGATGAAGAGAATGGGGCGGTTTTTGTGCGTATTCCCTGGAGAAGGCGGGACTTTGATCCTAACAAAAAAGAAATTATGGTCATAGACAGCGCCACAGAAAAGAGAGTGATGAATGTGTTTCGCGGAGACATCAACCGGGAGTACGGGGAACTCGTGTTTCAGCCTGTTTCTGGCCCGGGCGAGTACTTTATTTATTATATGGTCAATCATATGGAAGGAGGAAGCAATTATCCTACGGTCATCTATCCTGAACCGGGGCAAACCGCATCTCTTGAGTGGCTGAAGCGTCATGGTTTAAAGAGTCAAAAAATCCCAGATACCTATTTTCCTCGGGCGGAAGTAGTGGAGATACAATCCATTGATGGATTTAACAGCTTTTTTCCCATGGAAGTCACTGCCACAAAAAAAGAAGTGTCCCGGCTCATGGAAGACAATCCGGATGCTTCTTATCTGGTGTTTCCGGAATCTAGAGAGTTCCCCATAAGGATGAAAAAAGACCTTGCTTACAGATGGATAAAAAAAGGGCCCCAGAAGAGCTTCAAAGAAAAGGCTGCTAGAGGAGAGTATGTGGCTTTTCAGTTGGGGCTGTTTGCCTGCCGTAAAAACATCGCAGATGTTGAAGTCCTTTTTAGTGATTTGAAGCAGGATAAAGGAAACAAAGTGATTCCCGCATCATCATTCACCTGCTTAAACACACAGGGCATAGACTGGAGAGGAGAAAGGTTTGATAAGTTCGTATCCGTTAAAAAAGGAGAGATCCAGGCTTTGTGGTGTGGCGTTCAGGTTCCAGAAAATGCACAGCCGGGTACCTATAGAGGAGAAGCGGTGGTTTCACCCAAAGGACAAAAGAAAATGTCTGTTGAGTTAGAGATCGATGTCGGCAGCTCTTCTATAAAGAATTCAGGGGATGATGAGCCATGGAGACACTCTCGTTTGAGATGGCTGGATTCACAGATCGCCCTGGATGATGACATTGTGTCTCCCTATATTCCCCTTGAAGTAAGTGGGCACTTAATAAAGTGCCTGGGAAGGAGCCTTAGCCTGAGCAAAGAAGGTTTTCCCGGGAGCATCAAAAGCTATTTTGCTCCGGAGATGACCTATATAAACACAGATGAATTTCGAGAAATTTTATCCTCTCCTGTAAAGCTCGTCATAGAACCAAGCAAGAAGGAACCTCTGAGATGGAGTAAAAGCCGGGTCAAGATAGTAAAGCAGAACAAAGGTGTTGTAGAATGGGTAGCGTCTTCAAAATCAAAACCCCTTCGCAGGGATATCAAAGGAAGAATGGAATTTGACGGATTTGTGGGATTTGAAGTCCGCATCACAGCAGATAAGGAAATCAAATTGAATGATATATGCCTTGAAATCCCTGTAACAAAGGAAGTGGCCAGGTACATGATGGGCATGGGGAAAAAAGGAGGTCTGTGCCCGGATACCTTTCAATGGAAATGGGACAAGAAGAAGAACCAGGACTCCTTATGGATCGGTGATGTGAATGCTGGCCTGCAGTGCTGTTTTAAGGATGAAAATTACTCAAGACCCTTAAACACCAATTTTTATCAATTGAAACCGCTCGTCATACCTGAATCGTGGTCAAACAATGGAAAAGGGGGATGTACGGTTAAAACCAGAGGAAAAGAGCGTCTTATTTCTGTTTTCAGCGGAGAAAGAGTGCTTAAAAAAGGAGAAACCCTTTTCTTTAGTTTTGAACTGCTGGTTACTCCGTTCAGGACCTTGGATACAGGAAAACACTGGAAAAACAGGTACTACCACAGTTATGAACCTATTGATCTTATTAAGGGAAAAGGAGCCAATACTGTCAATGTCCACCATGCTACAGAAGTAAATCCTTATATCAATTATCCTTTTTTAACTCCGGAAAAGATGAAAAAATACATCGATGAGGCCCATTCAAAGGGGATGAAAGTCAAGATTTATTACACAGTGAGGGAACTTACCAACCGAGCCCCTGAACTTTTTGCGCTCAGAAGCTTAGGTGATGAGATTCTCTCTCACGGATCCGGTGGAGGCTATTCCTGGCTTCAAGAGCACCTGGTCAATGATTACATAGCCGGTTGGTTTGTGCCTGATCTCAAAGATGCGGCTGTGATAAACAGCGGTGTTTCCCGCTGGCACAACTACTACCTTGAAGGATTAAACTGGCTGACAAAGAATATTGGGATCGACGGTCTTTATATCGATGATGTGGCCTTTGACCGGGTCGTGATGAAAAGAGTCAGAAAGATACTGGAAAGAAACCGGACGGAGCCCCTCATCGACCTCCATTCAGCCAACCAGTTCAATCCGAGAGACGGATACGCGAACAGCGCCAACCTTTATCTGGAGCACTTTGCTTACATAGACCGTTTGTGGTTCGGTGAATATTTTGACTACAATGAGTCGCCTCCATTTTGGATGGTGGAAGTCTCTGGGATCCCTTTTGGACTAATGGGCGAGATGCTTCAGGAAGGAGGGAATCCCTGGAGAGGTATGCTTTACGGCATGACCGCACGACTTCCCTGGGCAGGGGACCCCACTCCTGTCTGGAAAATCTGGGATGAGTTCGGGATCGGACAGAGCCGGATGATCGGGTACTGGGTCAAAGACTGTCCTGTGAAGACAGACAATGAAAAAGTTCTGGTGACTGTATATAAAAAAAAGGGCAGAGCTCTGATTAGTTTGGCCAGCTGGGCTGATAAGAATACAGATGTGCGCCTTCAAATCGATTGGGAATCTCTGGGCATGGAGAAAGAAGACTCTGTACTGGAGGCTCCGTTTATCAAAGATTTTCAGGAATCCGCTTCCTTTAATCCGGACTGGAAAATTCCGGTCCCCAAAGCCAAAGGCTGGCTTCTTATATTAAAGAAACTTGAGTGTCCTGTTTGACATGATTTTATTTCTTATGGTATAGATGCAGAAAAGCCATAAACAAAAAAAGGATGTGACATGTCTTCTGCGCTGATTCTTATCATTACCATTGTTTTTTTTATAATGGGTTATCTCTTTTACGGCCGTTATCTGGCCCGTAAGGTAGGGCTTACTCTGAAGAACAAAACGCCCTGCCACACCATGGGAGACGGGATTGATTATGTGCCGGCCAAATGGCCTGTTCTTTTAGGCCACCACTTTGCTTCCATTGCCGGAGCAGCGCCCATAATAGGGCCTATCACAGCCGCGGTCTTTGGCTGGATCCCTGTGTTTTTATGGATTATTTTCGGGAACGTGTTCATGGGAGCTGTCCATGACTTCACATCCCTTGTCGCATCTGTCCGTCACAAAGGAAGGTCAATCGGCGAAGTCATAGAAGAGCATATCGGTACACACGGCAAGCTGCTTTTTTTGATTTTCGCATGGTTTACCCTGGTTTTGGTGGTGGCGGCATTTGTCATTCTGGTTGCCAAGACATTTGTTTCCACACCTGAAGTCAGTACGGCTTCGCTTTTATTCATTATGCTGGCCGTATTTTTCGGATTGTCAATCTATAGAATGAAGGCCAAATTATGGGTTTCCACTGTGGTGGGAGTGGCTCTTTTGATGCTCTGTATCTGGGTAGGCAACCAATTTCCCATTGTTTTCCCGGGAACAGAAGCCAGTGCCCAGATAATATGGACCTGTGTTATTCTGGGTTATATTTTCATTGCATCAGTCACTCCTGTCTGGATCCTTCTGCAGCCCAGGGATTATTTGAATTCGAATCTTTTATATCTAGTTCTTATTTTCAGCTTCTTCGGAATTCTCATTGCCAATCCTTCTGTTAAGTTTCCTGCTTTCGGAAAATTTGTTCATCCTGGCCTGGGATCCTTGTTTCCCATTCTGTTTGTAACGGTTGCCTGCGGGGCCATCTCAGGCTTTCATTCCCTGGTCGCATCCGGCACAACAGCCAAACAGCTCAACTGCGAACTGGATGCCAGACCCATAGGATACGGGGGGATGCTCATAGAAGGACTGCTTGCGGTCATAGCCCTGATCACAGCTATCGTGTTGATCCCTTCTCAGTACCAGACGTTTTTTCCTCAGGGAGGAAATGCCAATCCCATAACTCTGTTTGCCAATGGAGTGGGAGGATTTATATCAAAACTGGGTATCCCTATGAAAATCGGTATTGTTTTTGCAGCCATGGCCGTGGCTGAGTTTGCTCTCACTTCTCTGGATACAGCCACAAGGCTGGGGCGGTTTACATTTCAAGAATTTTTCAGCTCTGATAATCCCAACTCCGTTCAAAAGTTTCTCACGAACCGGTTTGCAGCCACATTTTTCACCATTCTTCCCGGAGGAATTTTAGCTCTTTCAGGAAGTTATCAGGCCATATGGCCCATATTTGGCTCAGCGAACCAGCTGCTGGCCGCATTGGCTCTTCTTGCCGTGAGTGTCTGGCTTGCAAAAAAGCAGATAAAAAATCAGTTCGTCAGATATCCTATGGTCATCATGTTCGCCATAACGCTCTCTGCACTCGTGGTTATGGTTTACAGCAAAACGAAGCTGATCGTCCGTTATCTGTCCCATCATCCTGTACCGGCCAGCTTCAATCTAGTAGGAACTTGTTTTCTGCTTCTGGTGGCACTGATGCTGTTTGCCGTGGCTGTCAGCCTTGTTTATCAAGCGATCAAAAGTTTTAAAAAAATCAACTGACACTCTGTCTCATTCTCTTTTTTCTACAAAATGAGTCGGTTCTCCGCCCTTTTCGGTCATACTGATCTGTCCCTGAAAAACACTTTCTTCCGCCATAGCCAGACGTTTGGCGAAGATGTTTCCGTACAGTTGTCCTTTTTTCCTGATTTCGATTTGTTCTGCTTCCTTAATGTTTCCGTTTACTCGGCCCTCGATGATGAGGAACCGGCTGATAATGTTTCCTTGAATCCGGCCTTCCTGGCTTATTCTCACCATTCCACTGCATTCGACATCCCCCTCAAGATGGCCTGAAACGAGGAGGTCATCCTGGCTTTTAATGTCCCCCTGAATAAAGGACTGAGAAGAAATCACAGAACAGGAAGACTGTACCTTGTCTTCAAGGCGCCTTTGGTTTTGCTTGTTGTTTTGTTTTTTTCCCATCTTTTTTATTCACCTTTATTTTTTTTATTGAATCAACACCTATGATTATATCGAAATAAAAACTTGAATCAAGCTCCTTGGATTATTAA
>CAZUXT010000055.1:0-13817 GCA_964624145.1 uncultured Eubacteriales bacterium
TTATCCATGAGATACTCGATCTCCCGGACTACCCGTTCAGGAGAGTGCCCCCGCATTCTCCGTCCCCAATTAGCAGGAGTGGCGCAAAAATAACAATTAAAAGGACAGCCTCTCGACGTCATGACATTTTGTGCTTTTCTTCTCCGGCCGTCCTTTGTCCGGATAAAGAAATTATATTTATCAATGGGCACCAGATGCCTGGCCGGATAAGGAAG
Organism: uncultured Eubacteriales bacterium; assembly: GCA_964624145.1. Classification (GTDB taxonomy): domain Bacteria; phylum Acidobacteriota; class Aminicenantia; order Aminicenantales; family Aminicenantaceae; genus WJMT01. The sequence continues at coordinate 216 of CAZUXT010000055.1, forward strand.
CGTATCCAGATCTTCGATCCTCTCTCTCGCCCCGGAAAACACAATACTCCCGTTTTTGCGGAACAGAATGCCTCTTACACGGGACAGGTCTTTCCCTGACTCAACCGCCTCAGCCAGCTCGATGACCGTCCTCTCCCCTTCTCCTATCACCACAATATCCGCATCATCAATGTGCTTTAAGGTGTCTTCTCTGGCCATGGATACATGGGGGCCACCAAAGACTGTCATGATTTCCGGATCGATCTTTTTTGCAAGTGCGGCCAGTTTAAAGCTGTCAAAACGGTTTTCAGTGGTAGTGGTGATCCCTATTATTCCGGGTTTGAAATCCCTTATCCTTTTCTCTATGTCCTTCCATTTGTATCCCAGGATATCCGCCGGAACCACTTCCACATCAATGCCGTTTTTCTCTAATACAGCGGCTAAAGAGAGGATCCCTAACGGGGGCATGGAAGCTCCTCCTTCCCAGCGCTGGGCCACATATCCCTGAGGAGGGACGAACAGTTGAAATCTCATTTTGAACCTTCAGACTATTCTAACCAAAAAACCGTTAAAAAGAAAATACTGTATAGAAAAGGTACCAACCGTCATCAATATGTGACAGAAATACCAGAAGACAAAACACCCCTTATGGGATAGAATATGGCATAATAATTGCATAATCTGTCAATGAGGAGAAAAAAATGAGAAAATCACTGGTTATCATACTTTCGCTGTTTCTTTTTTCCTCCATAGTCTCTGGCGAAGAAATCACATATACCGACAACTCATTGGCAAGGTTGAGCTATCTAACCGGAAACGCATACATACAGAAAGCCGGAGACCTCGCTTATGAACAAGGTCTTGTCAATATGCCTATAGCTGAGGGAGACCGGATCAATACCACAGAAGGAAGAGCGGAGATATTCATAGGAAACGGCAATTACATAAGACTTGACGCCTACACCAAAATAGATTTTACAGCGCTCCCGTCCAGGGAAAACGCCCTTATTCAGATCAAACTCTGGGCCGGTAATATCATTATCAGCCTCGAATCCCTCTACGAGGGAGATAACATCGAACTCCATACGCCTGATATTTCTGTCTATATTCTAGACCGGGGCCTTTACAGAGTGAACGTAAATGACAGCAGGAACACAGAATTCTTTGTCTATGAAGGCGTCTCGGAAGCCGCAGGCGAATCTGAATCCATATTGTTGAAAGACGGGCAGAAACTGGAAGCAACAAGAGGTTACTATACAGAACACCCTCTTGAATATATGGCCGCTTCAGGCGACAGCTTCTACGAATGGAGCGCGGAGAGGGATTCCTTGCTCAGGCAGCATTTTGCAAAAAGATATCTTTCCGAAGAACTTGATGACTTTGAATATGAATTAAATACATACGGAAACTGGAATTACGTATCTCCCTACGGATATGTCTGGGTGCCTGTAGGAATCGGCCCGCACTGGCGCCCCTATTATAACGGCCGCTGGCTGTGGTATCCCATTTGCGGCTGGACCTGGCTTCCTTACGAACCGTGGGGCTGGGTGACCTTTCATTACGGGCGGTGGCACTGGAGCATCCACCTGGGATGGCACTGGATCCCGCATTCCACATGGGGACCGGCATGGGTGAGATGGTACCACTGGAATGACTACTGGGGTTGGGCGCCTCTGAGCTACTACGGATACCCGGGGGTTATCATAAACAACATCTATTACCCGAATTACAACAACGACTCCTATCCCGGTAATTCAGGCGCTCTCACGGTCGTGCATAAGAACAAACTCAGGGCACAAAATCTTTCCGAAGCAGCACTTACACAGGTCTCTCTGAAAAAACTTGAAGGTTTAAGGTTTTACAGGAGCGTCCCGTTAGTAAAAGACTTTCCCAAACCCATTTCCATAGAAAAATTGGATGGAAAGAAGGTGCTCCTGCATCACGGTACGGATAAAATAAGCATCAATGGTTCCAGGACCTTGAAAAGTCCATCCGAAGACAAAAACCTCAGAATTCTCAGAGATCCGGAGAAGACAAGAATTGTGAACAAAACCTTAGGATACCCATCCTCTTTAAGGGAAATAACCGGAAAGTATACAACCGGCAGTAAGGATTCAAAATCAATCGTAGGAAAAGCCATCAGATACTTTTCCAGCGGTAAAAGTCAATACATGAGAAGCCAGTCCAATCCCTATAAAGGCAAATCCACTTCCAAGGTAACATCCACTTCCACCAAACGAACATCCTCGTCCGCATCCAGGCAAAAGAAATCTTCTTCACAGAGCAAAAAAAGTTCGGGCTCACGAACGGTTAAAAAGAAGAAAAGATAGAGGGCACGGGCAGGTTTATTTATCTTTTACCACATCATAATAATCAAAGGTCATCATGTGGTCTTCCAAGGTACACCACCTATTGGGTTCTGTGCCCGGCATAAATACTTCCCTGATGATAAACTGAGGGGAGCAAACAGGCGTTGGAAGCAGTCCTGTCTTGTAATCCACGTTCACAAAAGACAGACCGGGAGGGGCCGGGAACTCTCCAACTTCATATTCCACTCCCTCCTCCTCAGCAGCCTTTTTCCTGTCTTCTATTATTCTGGAGAAAAAATCGATCCATGCCGGAAGGGCGGCGACAGCTCCGGACTGCCCGTTTCCCATGGATATCCTTCCTTCCTTGTGCCCCACCCAAACACCGGCGCACAAATCCGGAGAAAAACCCATAAACCATGCATCAGACCAGTCATCCGTGGTGCCTGTTTTCCCGCCCAATGGCATTTCCAGCGGGCCGGCTCTCCAGGCAGTCCCTCTTTTAACGACCCCTTGAAGAAATGATGTTATGATATAGGCGATCTGGGGGGAAATAACATTATGAGCCTCTACTCTGGCCTGCTCCAGGATATTGCCTTGTCTGTCTTCGATTCTTTTAATGGAATAAGGCTCTATCCTAATCCCCTGGTTAGGAAAAACCGTAAAAGCAGAGACCATTTCAATCATCTTCACTTCAAAAGCGCCCAGAGATAAAGAAAGATAAGGAAGGATATTTGAACTCAATCCGAATTTCTTACAGTATTTCACTCCTTCCTGAGGGGAAATGTGATCCAGGAGCTTGGCGGTGACAATATTTCTGGACTCCTCAATCCCTCTTCTAAAGGTGATTCTGCCCTTATATTTTCCATCATAATTCGGAGGGTCCCAAATCTTTCCTGACCACTTGTCCTCAAACTTCATAGGCTCGTCAATGAATGTACTGGAGGGAGTCAGTCCGTTTTCCAAACCGGCCGTATACAGCATGGGTTTTATGATAGAACCGGACTGCCGCAAGGCCTGGGTAGTATTGTTCCATTCACTTCTCTGAAAGGAATAACCTCCCACCATTGCTTTTACTTTTCCTGTTTGGGGCTCGATCACCAGAAAAGCGCCTTCCAGCTCAGGTTCCTGTTCGAGAGCAGCCTGGAATGACTTGTTCTCATCATCTATGCTCTGGACCATCACATGAATGATGTCGCCTTTTTTGATGATTCTTCCCAAATTTTTCGTTCCGGTCCAATCAATATCCTTGTTTGTGATCTTCCCGGTGTAGTCCTTGACTTTGACCTCAGCTTCCCTGGTCGACACTTCCAGAACCACAGCCTCAACCACTTCTTCAGGCTTTATTTCAGGCCTTCTCCAGTCCATAAGATAGATCGTTCCGCTTTCCTCATCCTTAAAAGGTCCTTCAAGCTCCAAAAGATTTTCATCTTCTTCTATGCCGAGGTCAAAACAGTTTACTTTATCGTCCCTCCATCCCTGCCTTTTATCCAGAACCCGGAGCTGGGTCTTCAAGGCTTTTTCTGCGTATTCCTGCAGTTTCATATCCATAGTTGTGTAAATGCGGAGACCTCCGTGATACAGAGCTTCCGCACCGTAATTGTTGTATAAATATCTCCTCACTTCCTCTTTGAAATAGGCGGCAAACTCCGAATCCTCGCGGTGCAGGGGAAGAACATCCAATCCCTTTTCTTTAACTTCCTCAGCTTTCTCCTTAGTGATGTATTTCTCTTCCAGCATCCTGTTTATGACATGGTTTCTCCTCCGCAGTGTCAGGTCATAATTTCTGTAGGGAGAATAATTGGCAGGGCTTCTAAAAATCCCTGTTATCATCGCTGATTCAGCCAGGTCAAGCTCTGAAACATTTTTGTCAAAATACAACTGAGCCGCGGCTTCAACCCCGTAAGCTCCATGGCCGAGATTGAACTGGTTGCAGTACATGGTCAATATCTCATCCTTGGAATAGTTTTTCTCAAGCTGGAGAGCCAGAATCCACTCTTTCAATTTTCGCCTAATACGCTGCTTTCTGTGCAGGAGAAGCCCTGTTACGAGCTGCTGGCTTATCGTGCTGCCTCCTTGAAGGTTTCTGGGAGTGAAGATGAGTTTCATGTCTGCTTTGATAGCCCTGAGAATGCCCAAAAAATCAATCCCTTTGTGACGGTAGAACCGGGGATCTTCCGTCGCGATAATCGCATTCTTTAAGCTCTCCGGAATATCTTCAAATTGGACCTCAATCCTTTTCTGAAAAGCATATTCCCCCATAATTTCCCCATCATCCGAATACAGGTACGTGATGATGCTCGGCTTTAACTCTTCCAGGGTTGAAATATCAGGCAGATTCTGCAAAATGGCCCTGTATACACCTACGAAAACCCCTATTCCGCACACAAACAAAATTGCCACCGCAGCGAGGAGCCTTTTGAGGACTTTTCTCTTTCTTTTTTTCCCTGATTTATCCTTTTTCCGGAATATATTTCGCAGCCTTATATTTTTGAGCTTAAATCTGGGAATCTTAAGGATAATTTTTCTTTCTTTTCCCTTGTCTTCGTTGTTATCCATAAGTTTAAAATATAACAGAATTCCCTTATCCAGTCTAGACTGAAGGGACGATGAGCTCCGTGATCCGTTCCATGACCATGTCTTCAATCTTTAAAAACAGGCTTTGTTCGGTCTCTCTCCCGTCCAGGTGAACAATATTCTTTCCGGAAAAGCTCTTGAATATTTCTCTGACTTTCCGTAAATAACCTTCCCTTTCAAAAAGCCTGTCTCTCTTCTTCCTTTCCTTGATCCGGTTCAAACCTGTTTCGGCACTGACATCCAGGATGATAACCATATCGGGGGGAACCGCTATTTTATCATTTCTGTCTTTTATTTCCTTGATGTCAATGCCTTTGGCACCCTGGTAAGCCATGGTGGAAAAATAATACCTGTCCAGAATCACTATTTTGTTCTTCTTTAAGGTAGGTTTTATATTGAGTTCAACATTCTCTTCTCTGTCCTTCTGGAAAAGGTCAAACTCCTGTTCCGGTGTCAAACCGTCTTGATGACGTGCCTTTTTCTTAAGCCTTCTTCCCCATGGTCCTTCGGAAGGCTCCTTAAGTAAAACAGCATCAAATCCTTTTTCCGTAAGCCTTTTGACAAGCCTTTTTGCCTGGGTCGTCTTCCCGCTTCCGTCAATGCCTTCCAGAACAACAAAAAATCCTTTTTTCAATTCTCTGTGTTTTTCCTGCATTTTTCTCTTCCGATAATAGACCTGAATGATGAACGAGTCAAGGTTGCAACTTTTTTCCTTTAAACGAGTTATAAGAAAGTCAAGATAATTGAAGTATTTGGCTTATTATGTTAAATTATAAGCTAATTTAGACTATCTCATCATCATATTTCTTAAAAACTCAAGAAGACTTTGGAGGAAAAAATGAAAAAGACAACAATCATAGCGTTATCAAGCTTTTTTCTCGGAATTCTCATAACTGCTTTTATATTCGTGTACAATCCCGGAAAAGAAGCTGCCGAACTGAATGCCCCTGGGACTGAAAACCAGCCCCCTTCATCAAACCTTTATGCATCAACCCTTCAAACAGAAAGCCATTTCCCGGATTTTTCAGCCGTGGCAAACAAAGTCAGCCCCGCGGTTGTGAGCATATCTTCAGAAAAAGTCGAAAAAAGACAGGTCATCGGTCTTGACTCTCCCTTCGATGACTTCTGGGACAGATTCTTTGATATGCCCAGGGATAGAGAACAGGAATACCGCTCTTATGCGAGAGGAACCGGTTTTTTTATCAGCGCTGACGGATACATCATCACCAACAACCATCTTGTTGAAAATGCCATAAAAGTGGAAGTGACCTCCCATAAGGAAGAAACCTATCAGGCTAAAATAGTGGGAACTGACCCTGAGACAGACCTGGCTCTTCTCAAAGTAAACGAAAAGAATATTCCGTATGTGGAACTGGGAGATTCTGACAAGACTCAAGTCGGTGAGTGGGTTCTGGCCATAGGAAATCCCCTGGGCCTGACTCATACTGTGACAGCAGGTATCGTGAGTGCAAAGGGAAGGATTTTTCAGGACCTGGAACAGCAGCAGCCCTATCAAGACTTTATCCAGACCGACGCCGCTATCAACAGAGGAAACAGCGGCGGACCGCTGATCAACCTGGAGGGCAAAGTAGTGGGCATCAACAGCATCATATGGTCTCCTTCAGGGGGAAATATCGGAATCGGATTTGCCATCTCTTCTAACCTGACAAAATCCATCATTGAAAAACTCAAGGAAAACGGACGCGTGATCAGAGGATACCTGGGAGTCGGAGTTTATGCCATAACCGAAGACTTTGTCAAGCTGCTTAATCTTGAATCCAAAAAGGGAGCTCTGGTCAACACTGTTGACCCCGACTCTCCTGCAGATAAAGCCGGTCTCAAACGGTATGATGTCATCGTAGAGATAGACGGAAAACCAATTAAAGACGGGGATGACTTGCAGTTTAAAGTTGCGGAAATAAAACCCGGGACAAAAGTCGATTTGGCCATAATCCGCGACGGAAAACAAAAAACAATACCCGTGAAAATCATAGAAAGGGAAAGCAGTGTGGAGACCGAACCCACCAGCTCTTCGGGAAAAGATATCGGTCTTAAAGTACAGGAGATGACACCAAATATAGCCAAAAGATACGGCTATCAAACCGAAGAAGGCCTCATCATAACAGAGGTCGAACGATACAGCGAAGCAGACCGCAAAGGCCTGCAAACAGGAGATATCATACTCGAGATCAACCGGCAGGGAGTCAATGAAATCGATGACCTGGAAAAAATTCTCAAAAGACTCAAATCAGGAGACCCGCTGCTACTGCTCGTAAGAAGAGAAGACCGGAGAGGAGGAAGTCAGGACTTTATGGTCACTTTAAGGATGCCTGAATGAAATTCACAAAAGTCCATTCTTTAGGAAACGATTTCATAGTCATTGACGAAGACGACCATACCATCATTTCTGAAAAAGAAGCACTTGTCAGACAGATCTGCAAGCGACACACCGGAATCGGAGGGGATGGACTTCTCTTTATTTCAACCCGTAACGAGAATAAAGACATCTTCGACCTAAGGATATTCAATGCGGACGGAACAGAACCGGCTATGTCGGGAAGCGGCCTTCGCTGCGCCTCGGCATTCATATACAGCCAGAAAAAAATCAACTCAAACCGTATCATTCTGAACACCACCATCGGCAGCAGAGAATGTGAGGTCATAGACCGGAAAAACAACTGGTTCCAGATAAAAATTGAAATGGGCACTCCCCAATTCAGCTCCCAGGAAATTCCATTTGACGACGGAAGCTTCCATGAAAAAGTGATTGATTACCCCCTTATAATCAACAAGAAAACATTTCATGTCACACTGGTCTCTCTCGGAAATCCCCACTGCGTTGTGTTCTTTGACAGGTTCCCGGCTCGGATCGAATGGCAGCCGCTGGCCTATGAAATAGAATTTCACCCCTTTTTCCCCAAAAAAACCAATATTGAATTCACCCGCATATTGAACAAAAAAGAAATAGAGGTCATGTTCTGGGAAAGAGGAGTTGGAGAAACTCTCTCCTCGGGAAGCGGTTCGTGCGCTGCAGCCGTGGCTTCCATACTCAAGGAGCTTACCGAAAAAAGAGTCATTGTCAAAACCAGTATGGGCACAACAACCGTTGAATGGGATAAAGGGAAAGTCCACCAGACAGGCGCAGCTCAGATCGTATTTAACGGAGATTATCTCTCTATCTGAAAAAATGCTGGTATCCTTTTATTTCAAGCTTCTCTCTCTGCCCGTTTTCTTCGATGATGAGTATATCTCTGCCCCTTACAATTCTGCCTATTTCTGATATCTCATATTCCTTATCCAAAAGCTTCACAAGGCTCTTCTTTCCTTCAGGAACGGTAAACAAAAGGCTGTAGTCTTCTCCTCCGTGCAGGCATATTTCCCTGTCTTTTTTCTGATAAAATCTGACTTCATCTGAAACAGGGATCTTCCCGGCATATATCTCCGCACCCACTCCGCTCTCTTCGCAAAGGTGGTTCAAATCCACGGAAAGGCCGTCGCTGACATCGATCATAGAGGAAGCGATTTTTCTTTCTGATATGATTTTTCCCAGCACAACTTGAGGAACAGGATCGAAAAAAGCATTGAGTAAAACATCGGTTCTTTGATCATCTCCCAATCCGGCTCCCTGTTTTAACATCCTAAGCCCCTGGGCGGAATCACCGAGTTTCCCTGAAACACAAATCACATCGCCCGGCTGCGCACCTCTTCTTTTTATGATATTTTTCCCCTCTCCTATCACGGTCACTGATATGGTCATGACCCTTGCGCGGGATATATCCCCTCCCGCAAGCGCTGTATCAAACTCCTCTGAGGCGGATTTTATACCGGAAAAAAAACCTTCGATCCATTCCGCTGAAGTGTTTTCAGGCAGGCCCAGGCCTAAAAGCGCATACAGAGGGGTTCCGCCCATGGCGGCAATGTCACTAAGGCTCACATTGAGGCTTTTACGCCCCAGCAAAAGGGGCGGATGGGCATCCTTATAAAAATGGACCCCATCCAGAAGAAGGTCTTTGGTAAGAAGGAACTGCTTTTTGCCGGCTTTGATGACAGCCGCATCATCTCCGATACCCAATGATAAACCCGGTCTTGAGGACAAAAACTCTTTTTTTATCTCTTCAATCAGAGTTTTTTCCGTGATGTCATTGAATTTCATGAAAAACTTCTATGACTTACTGTCTTTATTCACTCCGTCCACTAAAACGTTCTCAAAAAGCTCGTTTATGTCATCCACAAAAATAATGTCCAGCTCTTTCTTTACCTTCTTAGGAATGTCTTTTAAATCTTTTTTATTGGCAGCGGGCATCACTACTTTTTTTACTCCTGCTCTCCTGGCCGCCAGGACCTTTTCCTTTATCCCGCCAACAGGGAGCACATTCCCCCTCAGAGTGATCTCTCCGGTCATGGCTATATCGCGTCTTATTTTTTTATCCGTACACACTGAAATCAAAACTGTGGCCATGGTCACTCCAGCAGACGGACCATCCTTTGGTATAGCGCCTTCTGGAACATGGATATGGAAGTCATTTTCCGCAAAAATACGGCTGTCAATATTAAAATCCCTGGTATGGGCCTTGGCATAGGAAAGAGCGGCTTGAGCCGATTCTTTCATCACATCTCCCAAAGAACCTGTCAGAGACAGTTTCCCTTTTCCAATAACCTTTGTGGCTTCCACAAAGAGGATCTCTCCTCCGGCAGCAGTCCAGGCTATTCCTGTGGCCACTCCTACCTGGTCTTCTGTGAGCACCTGGTCTTTGAATATCTTATGCGGGCCGAGATACCTTTCCACATCCACGGCTCCCACCTGAGTCAACGTCTTTCTGCCCTCAGCCACTTTACGCGCGACTTTACGGCATATGGAAGCGATCTCCCTCTCCAAATTTCTGACTCCAGCTTCCCTGGTATACTGGGAAATGATCCTTTTAATGGCTCCCCTGGTGATCTTTATATTCCCTTCTTTTAAAGCATTCTCTTTTATCTGTTTCGGAACAAGATATCTCAACGCGATTTGAAGCTTTTCCTCTTCTGTATAACCCGGAAGGTGAAGGACTTCCATCCTGTCTCTGAAAGCAGGCTGAATGGTATCCAGAAGATTGGCTGTGGTGATGAACATAACTTTGGATAGATCATAAGGAACGCCCAGATAGTGGTCCCTGAATGAGTTGTTCTGTTCAGGGTCAAGCACTTCTAACAAAGCCGAAGACGGGTCTCCCCTGAAATCAGCTCCGATTTTATCTACTTCGTCGATCATAAACACAGGATTGTTGGTCCCGCACCGTCTGATTCCCTGAATAATCCTTCCGGGCATAGCTCCGACATAGGTTCTTCTGTGGCCCCGTATTTCCGCTTCATCTCTGACCCCGCCCAATGAAAGGCGTATAAATTTCCGGCCTAAAGCCCGGGCAATACTCCGGCCCAGAGAGGTTTTTCCTACACCGGGAGGGCCCACAAAACACAGTATCGGACCTTTTATCTTCTTTGATAACTTCTTAACACCGAGGTATTCAAGGATCCGTTCCTTGACTTTTTCCAATCCATAGTGGTCCTCATCCAGTATTTCACTGGCTTTATTTAAATTCTGGTTATCCTTGCTGCTTTTGTTCCAGGGTATGGCGAACATCCAGTCCAGATAATTCCTTACCACGGCTGTCTCGGCAGATTCGGGATGCATCTGGGAAAGCCTGCTTATCTGCTTTTCAAGCTCCTCTTTGACTTCCTTATCCACACGGAGCTTTTTCAGCTTTCTGCGGTAGATGTCTATTTCTTCCTGAATCTCACTCCCCTCGCCGAGTTCTTTTTGTATGGCCTTCAACTGCTGCTTTAGAAAATAATTCCTCTGAAGCTTGTCCATCTCACCCTTTGCTTCACTGCTGATCTTTGACTGGACGTCAAGCATTTCTATTTCTTTTGTTAAAAGTTCATAAACTTTCTTGAGCCGCTGATAAGGGTCGATAACTGCCAGGAGATTCTGGGCTTCCTTGACTTTCAAATCCAGATTGGCTGCGGTAAGGTCAGCCAGTCTCCCCGGTTCTTCAACATTTGAAGCGAGAATCATAATCTCTGGTGGGACATTCTTTCCCAGAGTAGATGCTCTCTCCAGCCCCTCCCTGACATTCCGGCACAGAGCTTCGACTTCTATAGGCCTTTCCTTCTCCTTAGGCTCTTTCATGGCTTTAACTATGGCTTCATAATAAGGCAGGTTCTCTTCCATATCTTCCAGTCTTCCCCGGATAAGTCCCTGCGCCAGTATTCTTATCCTTCCATCAGGAAGTTTCAGCATCCTCATGATCAATGCTACCGTTCCTATGCTGTAAACATCATTCTGTTTCGGCTCTTCTATCTCCAAGTCCTTTTGAGTCACCAAAAAGATCATTCGATTTGAGGAAAGTGCCTTATCAACCGCTTTTTTTGATTTCTCCCTTCCCACAAAAAGGGGAATAACCATATATGGAAACACAACAATATCCCGAAGCATGAGCACAGGAAGCTTTTTCGGGATCTCTAATTTCTCTTCCTGTTCTTCGATGAGGTCTTCAAGTTGAGTGCTTGATTCTCCATTCTTATTAGCCATCATTCATTCCTCCATTCTTTTTTCCCTGTTCGTATGGCTCACCGTATTTTCTTAATCCTTCTTTATCATTTCGATGGTCAGGATCCCGTTTTCAAAAGCGGCTTCCGCCTTTTCCGGATCAACGGAAGAGGGCAGAAAAATAAAACGGGAAAACTGACCGTACTCTCTCTCTAGCCTGAAGTAATTTATTCCTGTCTTAGGAAGTATATCTTTTTTTACGCCTTTGATCTCAACATGGCTGCTGCTCAGAAGGACCGTAATATCTTCTCTTTTGACTCCGGGCAGCTCCACTTCTAAAATGACTTTATTCCCTTTGACCGCAATGTCAACAGCAGGAACCCATGTTTCTTCCAGACTGAGGATGCTGTTTCTCTTCGCATAAATCCGCTGGAAACTCTCTCCTCTCCCCGTATCGGTCCTGACGATATTTAAGACTGTTTTAATTTTCTTTGCCATCGGAATTTCATAAAGGCAATGACAGAATTTTTGATGTCTCTGTTTCCCCTATTTTTCTTTAAGCAACCGCTCTAATTCCTGTTTAAACTCAAGCACATCTTTGAACTCCCGGTACACGGATGCAAATCTCACATAAGCCACCTTATCCAGCTTTTTCAGCTTGTTCATAACGATCTGACCGATCTCCGAGGCACTGATCTCCTTTCCAGGCCTTTCCTGGAGAGAGCTCTCGATCTCTTCAACGATTTCTTCCAGCTCTGAAACAGGCACCGGCCTTTTCTCACACGCCTTAAGCAAACCTTTTAAAAGTTTCTCGGAATCAAAGCTCTGGCGCTTTCCATCTTTTTTTATAACCATATAAGGAATTTGTTCTATTTTTTCATACGTAGTGAATCTCTTTTCACAGGAAAGACACTCCCGCCTGCGCCTTGTCGTCAGGCCGTTCTGGCTTTCCCGCGAGTCAATGACCTTTGTTTCTTTGCACTCACAATAGGGGCACTTCATTGGCCTTTTTTTTCTCCTATTTTTTTTACCTGAAGCAGGGACAATCCTTCTTTCCATAATATAGCATATCCTATTAAACAAGTCACGAGAACCTGGAGAGCATGAATCACTATGGTCATTCCAAAAGCCTGAGTGCTGTTTATGTTGAAAAAGGTGGTGAGACCCAGCCGGCTGAAATAGTCATACCCTCCTACCATCCCGGGAGTCGGAATGGAAGCTCCCACCATGACCATAAAGGAATAAGGAACAAGGAAAAAGAAAGGGACAGACACCTTAAAGGCTAGAAAGAACATCCAGTAGAAAAACATGATTCCCAGCCACACCACAAAAGAAAACAGGATATAAAAGGATAGATCCTTAAGGGAATGAAAAAATTTCAATCCCTGGATGAAATCATCCACGATTTCTATGGCTTTTGAAGCGAACTTTTCCGAAAAAGGCTTTAACAGGGCTTTGGCTAATTTCAGGGCTTTTTTGCGGAAGAAAAACAGCGCCAGAATCAACGCAAACAAAAGAACAGCCAGCCCGAGGGACACATATCCCCATACATAAAGTTTGGAATAGATGTCGGCTTCAACCGGGAAAAATGACTCATAGAGCGGTTTGGCGAGGAGAAATACACCCAGGATAGTGCACATGGTGAAAAGATCAAAGATCCGCTCCACCACAATGGTTCCCAGAACAAATCCTTTTCTCATATTTTCTTTTTGGGCTAAAAAAAGAGGCCTCACCACTTCTCCGATTCGAGCCGGGACCAGCATGGTCACCGTGAATCCCACGGCATTGGCCGCAAACCGGCTGTAAAGAGAGACTCCTTTTTTCTCCTGCTTTATAAGAAAATGCCATCTCAAAGACCGGGTCAGCAGATGCAGAGGTGCCATCAGAACCATAAGGATAAAATACGTTATATTGATGTCTCCGAGATAACTCAGGGCTTTTTTCCACTCCACTCCTTTAAAGAAAAAAAACAAGAGGACAGCGCTGATGATGACCATCACACCGGTTCGGATAGTGGATTTTTTCATGACAGAATAAAAAATACTATCATCAAAGGTAGGACCTGTCAATCAAGGGTAAATTGGTGAATCATTCAGGTCGATAAGACAGAATTTTTTTGACTGAGTTCTTCTTGAAAATTAACGTAAAATTTATTATGATGGTTTCCACTGCTGGGAAGTCGTCCAATGGTAGGACACATGACTCTGGATCATG
>CAZUXT010000056.1:0-8539 GCA_964624145.1 uncultured Eubacteriales bacterium
AGTGGAAGCGGTGACCACCGCGATCATCTGGTCAAGAAGATATGGGGAATACTCTCCTAAAATGGGCCTGTGGTTGACAGCCTCTTTCCCCAGCAAAACCATCTCATGCCTTCTTTTACTCAAAGCGAGAAAGAGTGCCAGAAGCAGGGTGCAGATCAAAAGCCAGTGGGATATATGGACATTTATGGCGAATCCCCCGGCAATAACCCTGATTATAAAACCAGCCGCTACAATAAAAACATCCAGAATAATGACGTTTTTTAATCCAAATGAATAACTGAACTGCAGGATCACATAAATCAAAAGCGCAATCATAAAATTCTGGTTTAAGAACAAAAAGGAGACAATCACGCTTGTGATTAAAAGCAAACCGAAAGCCATCCACGCTTGGGTTCTGTTTATCTCTCCCGAGGCCAGGGGCCTTTTTGATTTCACAGGGTGGTGTTTGTCTTCATCCAGATCTCTGATATCATTTAAAATATAGAGGGAGCTCGATAAAAGACAAAACGCAGCAAAAGCGATGACTGACTTGATTAGCAGGGGGACAGCAAAAAGATTTTGAGAAAAAATAAGAGGGGCCAATATGAAAAAATTTTTGATCCACTGTTTGGGCCGGGCTGATTTGGCGAGTCCTTTTAAATTCAAGGCAGCAGCATCCCCCCTTGATTTTTATCGACCACTCTATCCCTTTTTTTCCTTTGAACGCGGGTACACCACTCTCACCAATGATGAGATGCCTCCTCTGGCATTGAACTCTCCGATCACAACCGCTTTTACAGGGCGGCAGGCCTTGACCGCATCGTCCATAATCCGGTTCACGGCATTTTCATAAAATATCCCCAGGTTTCTGTAAGCAAGGATATACATTTTTACGGATTTGAGTTCGAGGCACTTTTTGTCCGGTGTGTATATTATGGTGATTTTTCCAAAATCAGGTAGTCCTGTTTTAGGACAAACAGAGGTAAATTCAGGAATCTCTATTTCTATCTCATAGCCAGAGTACTGATTGGGAAAGGTTTCGATAGCCGGCAGCTTTTCTTTTAATCCGGCTTTGGCTTCTTTTTCTCCGTATTCAGTCATTTCACCAACCTTTAACCATCAATAATCCGGGATGTCTATACAAAAGTATATAACCTATAGGATTTTTTAGTCAAACTAAAATTATCCTGACCTATTCATAAAAAAATGGCGGTGATCATTATTTTTCCATTTAACTTGACAAGAAGCCAGTATGGACTTATACTATTATTGAAAATGATTATCAATATCAATTACAACAACGGATGTGATGCCTATGCCGTCTCATAATTGGAGAAACAGATTCAGAGGCCGTGGTTCCCGGTGGACCGCACCCAGGGAAGCCATTCTAAACCTTTTAAGCAGAACTTCTAAACATATGAGTGCCAAGGAGATATACCGCTCTCTTCTCAGAATCTACCCCGCTATAGGGCTGACAACGGTGTACAGGACACTGGATATTCTCGAACAAATGGGGTATCTCAATAAGATCCCTCTCGGCACCGGCGAAAACAAATACGATCTGATCACCGATTCCAACCAAACACACCACCATCATCTTATCTGTACCCAATGCGGCAGGATCATTGATTACACAGATTATGCGGATGAAGAATTAGAGCTCATAAAAAAGGCAGAGCAAACACTTAAAACAAAGCATGGTTTTAAAATAACAGACCATAATTTTGAATTTTACGGCATTTGTAAGCAATGCCAGGAAAGGAGGTGAGATTTATGCCAGCAGGAGATAGATCAGGACCTATGGGACAAGGGCCAAGGTCTGGAAGAGCCCTTGGTTACTGCAGCGGATATGATACTCCCGGTTATATGAAACCAGGTCCGGGACTCGGATTCGGACGCGGTTTCGGTCGCGGTTTCGGTCGCGGATATGGTCGTGGATTCGGACGCGGATATGGTCGCGGATTCGGTCTGGGTTATGGACAAGGATTGGGGTATTACCCCGAACCCGCCTATTACGCTCCTTATCCGCCTCAACCCGCCAATGTCGCTCCCGAAGATGAAATAAAAATGCTTAAAGACCAATCCAAGTACTTAAAAGAGGAACTGGAGGAGATCTCAAAAAGAATCGAAGAAATCAAAAAAGAAAAGTGAGCGTGTCCTTATCTTACACTATTGATTATCAAACCGGGACGGTTGTTCAAGCAGTCGTCCCGGTTCTATCAAAATAAAAAAATCTGCAGATCCTTGTAGATAAAATACTTCAGATTCGGTACACTGTTAAGATCAGATATTGAATGAAGGAAACAAACCATCAAATAGGAGTGAATCATGAAATTAGCTATCTCTACGGAAGGAAATGCCGTATCACCACATTTTGGAAGATGCTCTGCTTACACAATCGTTGATATTCAAGAGGGGCAGGTTGTAAAAAGAGAGCAAATAGAGAATCCGGGGCACAGCCCGGGATTTTTACCTAATTATCTTTCTGATATGGGAGTCAACTGCATTATTGCGGGAGGAATGGGTTCAAGAGCTCAGGATTTGTTCCAGCAGAAAAATATCGAACCGATCATAGGTGTACAGGGGTCTATCGATGAGGTCATCAATAAATTCCTCAATAATGAGCTGGAAAAGGGAGAGGATCTCTGCGAGCACCCAAAAGCCGAATCCCAACCCGATCCGCAGCATCAGCCGTCAGAAAAAAATGATATGGATACCAACCAGAGAATATGCTTCACCGCCCAAGGCAGAAGCATTGAAGACGAAATCGATCCGAGATTCGGACGGGCGGCTTTTTTCCTTATCTATGACCCGGAGACAAAAAGCATCGAATCCCTTGAAAATCCAAATAAAAATCTCATGCAGGGAGTCGGGCCGAGGTCAGTCCAATTTTTATCAGAAAACAATGTGGATGTCCTTTTTACGGGACAGATCGGACCCAATGCCCAAAGAGTACTTCAAGCCTCAAAAATCAAAGTCATCTCCGGTGCCAGCGGCAAGATCAAGGACCTGTTGGATAAACATCAAATCGAGGTGAAATAATGGCAAATCAAGAAGATAAAATAAAAAAAGAAAGGGAAAAGGTCAGCAAGAGACTGGAGACCATAAAAAACCGCGTTCTGGTTTTCAGCGGTAAAGGAGGCGTCGGAAAAAGCACTGTTTCTGCCAATCTCGGTCTCGCCTTTGCCAAAAAAGGACTCAAAGTAGGCCTTCTGGATGTGGACATACACGGACCTAATCTGGCAAAAATGATGGGAGTCGAGAGCAAGAAAATACAGGCTTCATCCGAGGCCATCCTACCTGTGCCTGTGACTGAGAACCTCTCGCTCATTTCAATGTCTTTTTTGCTAGAAAATCAGGACCTTCCTGTCATATGGCGGGGCCCTATGAAAATGAAAGCGATCCAGCAGTTTATAGGAGACGTGGCCTGGGGCAACCTGGACTGGCTGATCATAGATTCTCCCCCCGGTACAGGGGATGAGCCTCTTTCCATAGCGCAGTTGATTCCTGCTACAGGGGCCATTGTGGTGACAACTCCCCAGGAAGTGTCTTTAATGGACTCCAGAAAAGCCGTGGCGTTTGCCAGAAAACTGAATCTGGAAGTGTATGGGATCGTTGAGAACATGAGCGGATTGATCTGTCCCAAATGCAAACACAAAATTAATCTCTTCAAAGAAGGAGGAGGAGAAAAAGCAGCCCAACAAATGAAAGTTCCTTTTCTTGGAAGTATACCTATAGATCCTGAAATCGTATCCTTGGGAGATGAAGGCAAGTCCTTCCTTGACAAGCATCCGGACTCTGAGGCCAGCAAAGCATTTATGAAAATCGTAGATAAAATAAGAGAATTAAAAAAATCATAATATAAAAGTTGTTGTAAAGGAGATATTATGAAAAAAATCGGCATCATCATCTGCGGACGGTACCAGAGCTGTGGGGGAGGAAAATGCTTCAGGGCTCTCAGAGAAAGAGTTGGGGGTTTTTCCATATATCCAAAGGATGAGCCCGTTGAAGTGGTGGGATATTCTTACTGCGGAGGATGCCCCGGAGGAAACGTGGAATATGTTCCGGAAGAGATGATAAAAAACGGAGCGGAAGCCATCCATCTTGCAACAGGACTGGTGGTGGGTTATCCTCCCTGCCCCCGGATCCGTCATTTCAAAGAGTTCATCGAAAAATATTATGATGTCCCGGCAATCATAGGAACACATCCGATTCCATTAAAATATTTGAACGCTCACAAAAAACTCTCGTTCTGGGAAAAAACAAACATGAAAGAAATCGCAGGACACTTAATGGAAGAGGACCGGAAAATAATGGAGGATTATAATTAAAGGGGGATAAAATGCAGCAAGGAAATCAAAGACCAGGCGACGGCGGCCGCGGAGGAAGAGGCGGCCAGGGTTTTGGGCCCGGAGGGCAGTGCGTCTGCCCTTCGTGCGGGACAAAGGTGTCCCATAAAAGGGGAACTCCCTGCAATCAGATCAAATGTCCCAAATGCGGAGCCATGATGACCAGATAATGAGCGAAAATCTCAATTTCACTGTTGTTTATGATAACAATCCATTTGAACCGGCTTTACAAACAGATTGGGGGTTTTCGTGCTTTATCCAGGGAGCTGAAAAAAACATTCTCTTTGATACAGGCACAAACGGAAATATCCTTCTCTCCAATATGAGTGGGCTTGATATTAAACCGCAGGACGTAGAAATAGTGGTCCTTTCTCATTTCCACGTAGACCATACAGGCGGGCTTTTACATCTCCTAAGAGAAAATCCAGATATCACAGTCTATCTTCCGGATTTCTTCCCTTCCTCCTTTAAAAATTCTATCACAAAACAAGGCGCTTCTTACGTCAATATAAAATCCTACCAGCAAATCCTGAAAAATGTGTATTCAACCGGAATTATCTCGGGATGGATCAATGAACAAAGTCTCATCCTGGATTCACATAAGGGACTTGTGCTCATCACAGGGTGCGCTCATCCACGAATAGTCAACATTATACAAACAGTCAAAGATGTAACCAAAAAAGAGATTTATCTTGTATTCGGAGGATTCCATCTAAGCGGATTCGAAAATCAGGAGATCAAAGAAATCATCCGTTTCTTTAAAAAATTAGGCGTTAAAAAAGCTGGGCCTACACACTGCTCAGGAAAAGAAGCCAGGGATCTATTCAGCGAGTTTTACGGAGAAGATTACGTGCCTATAGGTGTGGGAACAAAGATATCAATCTGATGTCCTTCATCATAAGACTGAAACAGGAGGAATATAATGAATAAGAACAGGTTAAAATACTTCATAGACGCGCTTTTATTCATCTGCATAGTGGGCCTGGCCGGCATAGGTTTCTTACAGGGATTTTTTCTCGCAGAGGGGCCTGTTGCCGATATATCCAAAAAGTATTTTTTGGGGCTTCACACCCATCAGTGGGGACACCTTCACTTCTACATTTCAATCGCCTTTGCCGTGCTCATCATCATTCACTTGATTCTCAGTTGGAGCTGGATCAAAGCCACGACAAAAAAAATATTCAAAAAGGGTTGGGGGACTGCTCTTATCGGAATGGTGGTCATCTCTTTACTGGTCCCGCTGATATTATGGGCTTTTTCCATCAAAAACGCAGAAAAATATGCTGAATTCGGGACAAGGTCAGGCAGAGGCCGGAACATTGTTGTTACAGAAAAACAGGTCAAGGGAGAACCTGTCATTACAGAGAAAAAAAACCAGCCGCTTCAAAAAAAAGAAGCGGGAGAACAGCCGGTTCAGCCACCGGCACAGCAACAAGAGCCCGTTCAGAGAGAAGGATCCCTTCACAAAAAAGAGTCCGTTCATGAGGGAAGCCAAGAACATGAGGAAAAACCAAAATTGACCCGGGGACGGCTTGATGAGCATGAAACCGGAATTCTTATAACAGGCCAGACCACACTTCGAGAGCTTGAAGAAAAAACAGGAATCCCAAAATCAACCATTCTCAAAGAAATGGGGATCCCTACGAACATCCCTTACAGCGAGTCTCTTGGCAGGCTCAAGAGAAGATATAACTTCACTATGCAGGAGCTTCGAGATAAAATCGAAGCACTGCTTAAAAAAGCCGGCAAACTCTGAGCCATCAGCCTTTGTCAATCAGGTTGAAGAAAATCCAAATTTATACTATAAAATGAAGTCATGGCCATGGGAAAAAACAAAAACCTAGACGAATTCGCCCGTAAACTTCAGGAACAGATCATTGATCAGTACAGAAAGTATTACAGCGATAAAGTCATAGAGCTCTGGAAAAATCCCAAGCACATGGATAGGATCTCAAATCCGGATGGGTATGCCAAAGTCAAGGGCACATGCGGTGATACAATGGAAATCTTCATAAAAGTAAAAAATGACGTCATTACTGAATCCACTTTCACAACAGATGGATGCGGGGCCACCATAGCCTGTGGGAGTACGGCTACTGAAATAGCCAGAGGGAATCCATTCACAAAGGTCCTCGGACTGGTCAATGCCAATGAGATCATAAAACGCCTGGGGGGCCTGCCAACAGAACACTTGCACTGTGCTGACCTTGCTTCCGAAGCCATGAGAAGGGCTTTAGCTGATTATTTGTATCATAAGAACAGCCCCTGGAAAAAACACTACAGAAAATGAAAAAATCCCGAACAATCTGAGGAGGACATTATGGAAGAATGCCAGCGCAGTAAAAATATGCAGAGATGCAACTGCACTTATGAACCCTGCAGCAGAAAGGGAATCTGCTGCGAATGCATTCAATATCACTGGAGCATGAATGAGCTGCCCGCCTGCCTTTTTCCCGATGATGTGGAAAAAACATTTGACCGGTCTCTAAAGAGATTTATCGAGATTTACAAAGACAAAGTCTAAAAAAATGAAAAAATCACATGTCTACGGCCCTGTTCCTTCCCGGCGGTTGGGTCTATCCCTGGGAGTGGATATCATCCCCTTTAAGGTATGCACCCTTGACTGTATCTACTGCCAGCTAGGTCCTACCACAAACAAAATAACTGAAATCAAAGACTATTTTTCTGAAAAGGAAATCATATCCCAGATAAAAAAAAGGATAGATTCAGCTTCGCGCATAGATTATATAACCTTTTCAGGCTCAGGAGAACCCACTCTTAACGCCAAAATAGGACTTCTTATAAAAAAAATAAAAAAGTTCACAGACATACCGGTAGCTGTGCTGACAAACAGCACTCTGCTTACCAAAAAGAAAGTCAGAGAATCATTGAAAGAAGCAGACCTGGTCGTGCCCTCTCTGGATGCCGCCACCCAGGATGTTTTTGAGAAAATAAACCGGCCTCATCCGTCATTGAAAATAAAAAACATCATTGAGGGGATCAAAAAATTCAGGGAAGAATTCAAAGGAGATCTGTGGCTGGAAATCATTTTGGTAAAAGGGATCAATGATTCTGACGTGCATGTGAAATCCCTAAAAAAAGCAATCAATGAAATAAAGCCTGACAAAGTCCAGCTCAACACGGTTATCCGTCCTCCGTCTGAAAAATACGCGCACCCCCTAACACGGAAAGAAATGGAAAAAATAAAAAATACATTGGGAAAAAACTGCGAAATCGTGGCTCACTTTAAGAGAAAAGGGCTCACACCGGAGGAAGAAAATCTCCACAACATCATCCTGGATATGATATGCAGAAGGCCTGTCACAGTGGAGGATATTTCTGGCTCCTTGGGGAGGCATAAAAACGAAATCCTAAAATATATTGACATGCTGAAAAGAGACGGCAAAATTAAAGCAGTCACCTATGAGAACAAAGATTATTATGAACCCAAAAATAAATCAGATAAAGGGAACAAATGAAGAAAATCAAAGAAATCAAAGACCTCACCAAAGAAGAACTTCTTGAGCTTCTCAAGGATGCCTCCAAAAACTGGCTTGCCCATGACGGTTTGTGGTTTCAGGCCGCAGAAAAAGAAATGGGAATGGATACGGCCATCGAGCTTGACCGAAGGGCATGGGAAAAATTCACAGTCATAGAAGCCAGAAGAATCATGAAAAGACTGGATATAAAGCCGGGTGGAGGAATCCCTGCTTTGATCCAGGCACTCAAATTCAGGCTTTACGCCCATATCAATGTGCAGGAAATCGCCGAGCAAAGCCCCACTCACTGCGTATTCAATATGAACAAATGCCGGGTCCAGGATGCCAGAAAACGAAGGGGACTTCCTGATTTTCCCTGCAAACCGGTCGGGATCGTGGAATACAGCGGTTTTGCACAAACCATTGACCCAAGAATCGAAACAGAATGCCTGTGCTGTCCTCCGGACCCTCACCCGCCCGATATTATGTGTTCCTGGAAATTCACCATTAAATCATAAAATTCCTTAAGAATCTTTAAGAGGGGAGCTTCCCTTTTTTTTCCAAAGCAGGCCTGTTAGCTGGAAAGCTTTTTTATTGACTCCACAGGATTCTTCCACTTAAGATTGGGAATGCAGAGGACAACACAAAAGTAAACCCAGGAATAGGGGATAAAAAAAGATGAAAAGCAGAACGTTTAACCAAAACTGGCAAGAATATGACAAATGGTATGAA
>CAZUXT010000056.1:8639-13265 GCA_964624145.1 uncultured Eubacteriales bacterium
GGACAACTCATAACAGGCCTGATAAACAAGAACAGCCGGCTGGGAAAAGATTACGAAAAATCAAAACAGAGAAGCGAATTCTATAAACACGCCCATTTTTATTCTCCAGAAAAAATCTTGGAATTGTTTAAAGAAACCGGTTTCACACTCATTGATTCAAGACAAACTCTCTTCCGTTTTCCCGGAAAAATCAATAATGGCGAAACTCTGAAAAAAGGTTATAATAGAGGAGGATTTGTGGTTCTTAAAGCGGAGAAAATCTGACATATAAAAACAAATAATAAGGATTAAAACACTAAAAAAGGAGAAATGATGTTCGCTAACAAAAGTTTTCCTAAAGCAAAAAAGTACTGGTTTATGGGGAAATTTCATGATTGGTCAGAAGCAATAATACATCCTATGAGCCATGCTCTTCACTACGGTAATTCTGTATTTGAAGGCATAAGAGCCTACAATACACCCAAGGGGCCGGCTGTCTTCCGATTGGAAGAACACTTAGACAGATTCATGTATTCAGCCAATATCCTGAAAATGAAATCTCCCTACTCAAAAAAAGAAATAACCGAAATAATAAAATCCGTAATAAAAGAAAACAATCTGGAGGCCGCCTATATCCGGCCTCTTTTATTTTATTCTTATGGAAATCTGGGCCTTATCCCAAAAGCCTGCCCGGTAGAACTTCTGGTAGGAGCATGGGAATGGGGAGCCTACCTTGGAGAAAACGCTTTAACCGGAGTCAAGGTGTATATCCTTCCATGGAGGCGGGTCCATCACAGCCAGTATGATATGTCGGCAAAACTGGGCGGGATCTATGTCCAGTCAACAATCTGCGGTCTCATAGCCCGGGAAAAAGGATGTGACGAAGCACTGTTCCTCAACCTTGAAAAAAATGTCGCTGAAGGGCCCGGAGAAAATATCTTTATCTACAAAGACGAAATTCTCAAAACAAACGACCGGACTGAATCTGTATTGGAAGGCATAACAAGGACAAGCATTCTGGAAATCGCTGAAGATTTGGGGATAAAAACAAAAATCGAACCCATTACAAAACAGGACTTCCTTAACGCTGATGAATCTTTTTTCTCCGGCACTGCTGCAGAAATAGCCCCTATCACGAGCGCCAAAGATGCGTCTGATAAAAACATACCGGAAAAAGATACTGTCATCGGAAGCGGAAAACCAGGTGAAATAACAATAAAAATACGCGAAACCTATGCGGACTGCGTCAGGGGAAAGATTAAAAAGTACGAAAAATGGCTTACTTATGTATATTAAACCAATCGGAGTCGTCCATTCCCCTTTTAAAAAAAGAGAAGATATCAAAAAAGCTAAAGAAAAAGGCTTGAGTGATTTTGAAAATTCAGAAGGAGAACTTGAGATTTTCGATGAATTCGAACCGGGACTCAAAGACATAGATGGCTTTTCTCACTTGATTATACTATTTGCTTTTCATAAGGCCCGGAAGAGAAACCTGATTTCTCATCCTCCTCACGACGGAAAGAAAAGAGGCGTCTTCTCCACAAGAGGCCCTGACAGACCTAATCCCTTAGGAATGACCGTCGTTCGATTATTGAAAAGAGAAAGAAATAGGATAAAAGTATCCGGAGTAGATATGATCGAAGGGACACCGGTTCTTGACATCAAGCCATATACCCCAAAGGATCTGAAGGAAAAGGCTTCATTTGGCTGGCTCTCAAAATAAGAGAACAATAGATGCCAGAATTTTAATATATCCTGATAGAGAAACACAAACTTGGAAGAATAATCAACCAAGGAGGAAAGGAATGGTAAAAAATAGAGGCACAGCGTTCATTGTTCTTGCCTTGCTGTCATGTCCTCTGGTTCTATGGAGTTCGGATGTATTTCCATATGATACCAGGATCGAAAAACTTGAAAACGGGCTTACTGTGGTATCGGTTCCCTTGGAAAATCCCCATATCATTTCCTATTACACCATTGTAAGGTCAGGTTCCAGAAACGAAATAGAACCTGGAAAATCCGGGTTCGCTCATTTTTTTGAACATATGATGTTCAAAGGCACCAAAAATATCCCCAGGGAAAAATACGATGACTTCCTCACAGAGCTTGGAGCAGGGACAAACGGCTACACTTCCGACGACTACACTTGTTATTTTGTCGTGTTTGCCGGTAGAGAGAATCTGGAAAAAGTGGTAAAAACCGAAGCCGATCGATTCATAAATCTTTATTACGATGAAGAAATGCTCCAAACCGAGGCAGCGGTGATCGAAGGAGAATACTACTCCAGTGTTTCCAATCCAGGCAGGCGCCTGTATGAAACTCTGAGGCACGAAGCTTTTGATAAACACTCCTATAAACACACTACAATGGGTTATCTCGAGGACATCCAGGACATGCCTAACCAGTTCGAATACAGCAAACTCTATAAAAAAAGATTCTATGCTCCTGACAACAGCATCATACTCGTGGTGGGAGATTACGAACATGAAGAACTGATCGAGTGCATAAATAAATATTATGGGGACTGGGAGCCTTCAAATTATGAGCTCAAAACTCCTGTCGAACCTCCGCAGGAAAAAGAAAAGCGCTCTCATTACGAGTGGCCGGGCCAGACAATGCCGAGAATAGCTCTGGCTTTTCACGGACCCGCCTTCAGCGATGAGAAAATAGATAAGGCAGCCCTTGACCTGCTTGCGGAAATAGGATTTTCTAGGTCATCACCTCTGTACCAGCGTCTTGTTATAGAAGAGCAGAAATGCCTCGCCCTTTATGCTGACTTTCCTGATAGACGAGATCCTCATCTTCTTACATTCAATGCTGTGGTAAAACAGAAGGAAGACCTCCCTTATGTGGAAAAAGAAATCTTTAATGAACTGGAACACTACAAAAATGAGCCTGTCCCTAAAAACAAGCTGGAAGACGTGAAATCCAATATAAAATACATAATCGTCCGGCAGATGGGAACCACAGATGGAACAGCAGGAATTCTTGCTTTCTATATAAATCTCACGACCGATCCACATTCCATAAATAAACTATTCGACCTCTATCAAAAAATAACACCCCAGAACATACAAGAGATGGCTCATAAATACTTCTCAAAGACAAAAAGCACTGTGGTGACTTTAACCGGAGGAGAAGAACAATGATAAAAAGAAACGGATACAGAAGTCTGATTTTTATCACGGGGCTTATTCTTTTAACAACAACCTGTAGTAAAAAACCTGCTTCAAATATATCCACAGAGCTTCTCCCGCTCGAAGACAATCCCCTCGTCTGTATTAAATTCGTTTTGAACGTGGGCTCTGCGGACGACCCTGCCGGAAAAGAGGGCCTCAGTTCGCTGGCATTCAGAATGCTTTCAGAGGGGGGAAGTGAAGAA
Organism: uncultured Eubacteriales bacterium; assembly: GCA_964624145.1. Classification (GTDB taxonomy): domain Bacteria; phylum Acidobacteriota; class Aminicenantia; order Aminicenantales; family Aminicenantaceae; genus WJMT01. The sequence goes on from CAZUXT010000056.1 coordinate 12,001, forward strand.
TATACCTATAAAGAAATATCGCAAATATTTTATCCTATAGCCGCATACCTGGACATGCAGATCGAAAAAGAAATGACGGTTTTTTCAGGAATCATACATAAAGACAATCTGGAAAAATATTATTCTGTAATCAAAAACATATTTTTGAACCCGGGATTCAGAGAGGAAGATTTCATCCGGATCAAGACAGACCACTTAAACTTTCTTCAGAAGACACTAGTCAGTAATATGGACGAACAGTTTGGGAAAGAAATGCTGAATCTCATGATGTATACGGAACATCCCTACGGGCACAATGAATTGGGAACAGTGAAAAGCGTGAAGAGCCTCACCCTGGATGATGTGAAAAATTACTATGAAAATCACTTTGTCCAGGGAAATATGACCATAGGGATCGCCGGCGGATACCCTGCTGAATTCTCAAAAAAAGTCATATCCGATTTTTCCGTCCTGCCGCCAGGAAAAACCCCTGAACGCACTCTTCCCGAACAGCAGATGCCCGAAGGCCTTCATATTGTCATAGCGGATAAAAACACACCGGCTACAGCTCTTTCCTTAGGATTCCCGATTTCCATAACCAAATCACATCCTGATTTCTTTGCCCTGTGGATTGCTGCCTCCCATTTCGGCGAACACAGACAGCATCTGTCTCATCTTTTCCAGAAAATAAGAGAGGAGAGGGGACAGAATTACGGTGACTACGCCTACATTGAACATTTTATTGAAGGACGAGGAAAATTCCCTGCAACCAATTACTGCAGGCAACAGCAGTACTTTTCAATCTGGATAAGGCCTTTAGCAAACTCTAACCGGCATTTCGTCCTCAGGCAGACGATAAGAGAGCTGAAAATACTTATCGAAGAGGGAATCCCGGAAGAGAGATTCGAACTCACCAAAAAATACCTTGTCAATTACACGAAACTCTATACCCAGACTCTGGACGAAAGACTGGGGTGGCAGATTGATTCCAGATACTATGGTTATAAAGACTTTCTTAAAGAAGCACGGGAAAGGATACCCAAAATAAAAATCGAGGAAGTCAACGCAGCTATAAAAAAGTATCTCAACTATAAAAATCTGTACATAGCCATCATTACTCAAGAGGCCGAGTCACTTAAAGAGGACCTTGTGGCCAATACGCCATCCTCCATCACCTATACCAATCCCAATATGCCTGAAGAAATTTTAAGAGAGGATTTGATCATTCAAGAATTTCCCTTGGACATAAAACCCGAAAATGTCATCACAGCCAAGGCAGAAGATTT
>CAZUXT010000057.1:0-5309 GCA_964624145.1 uncultured Eubacteriales bacterium
ACACACACAGGGACTTTAAGGCGGTGAAGATTTTCCCATATCCATTTTTCCTGTTTCGGTGCTGTCATTCCTACCCATAGAAAATGAGGTTTGGCTGTATTGATCAAATGAAGCATCTTTTGGTTCTCTTTCTCACTGAACTTATCAGCACTCGGAGGAGAATAAGTCCCTGCTATTTCCAATGAAGGATATTTTTGATTCAAATTCTTTTTTATAGCCTCCAGAACATCCCATCCGGATCCCAAGAAAAAAAATTTATACCCATTTTTCTGGGCAAGCCCTGCGCACTCATGAAAAAAATCTGCTCCGCTCACCCGCTCTGGAATATGAGAACCATAAAATCGCGACACCCAGGTCAAAGGCATCCCATCCGGAATGGAAAGGCTTGATTGGTTGGTTATCTGCCTGAACCGCTTGTCCTTCTGCATCAAAACAGTACACCAGACATTCGGAACGCACACCTGGTGGCTTTGGCCGGAAGCAATAAAACTATCAGCTAATGCAGCAGCTTGTTTTTTTGTGACGGCATCGACCTTTACTCCGATTATATAGCATGTTTTGATATCCATGATATGTATTTTATCCACCTATATTAACAATTCAACCCGTATCTTTCATCGCAGCTCTGTAAATATTCATAAGTTCTCTATATCCCTTTTTCTCATTGAACGAAACTCCTGCTTTTTCCCAGGCCTGTTTCCGCATCTTTTCCAGAAGCGAGGGATCCCTTAAAAGCATATCGATCCGATTGTTCAGGTCTTCCACAGAACCGGGAGAACAAAGAAGCCCGTTTTGCTTATCCTCAATGAGCTCAGGCACTCCGCCGATTGACGAAGCTATCACAGGAACTCCCAGAGACAGGCTCTCCATAAGCACATAGGGAAAATTTTCATAATGCAAAGAAGGAAAGAGCATAAAAGCAGCTCTCTTTAAAATATCAAACCTCTCCTCTGATGATATGTAGCCAAGACATTCCACATGAGAAAGCCCGTTTTCATCTATAAAACGCCTTGCTTCGTCAAGAAGAGGTCCTTCTCCGATGATTTTAAGCCCCAGGTCCTTTCTTCTCTTGAAAACCTGAAGCAAAGTCATGACTCCTTTTTCTCTGGAGAGCCGCCCCATGAACACCGCATAGGGTTCATAAGTGAGAGAGCGGCTCATATTTTTTGTATCCATGAAATGGGGCTTCACACGGATTTTTTCTTCAGGAATCCCGGCTTCCATCATCTTTTCTTTTAAAAAACGACTTGGGGATATGAACACATCAACTTTACGGAACGTGCCCAGCATCCTGTGCAAACCAAGGCTTAAAGCCACAGCCAGGCTCTGCCAAAAATTTCCATGGAGGCATTTTTTCGAAACAGCATGGAAAACATTTCCGGAAAGGCATTTCTCGCAAACCGCTCCTTCTGGGTCCAAAAACAATCCATTGGGGCATCCCAGCCTGTAATTATGCAGGGTCTGCACCATAGGAATACGGCACCTCTTCACAGCGAAGAACACGGATGGAGATATAAGAGGGAAAACGTTATGGATGTGCACCACATCCGGCGCAAAGCGGTGGATCAGCTTTATGACTTCTCTGTATGTTTTTATGGAAAAAAACACATTGACAGCGAGCTGCCAAAGCTGAAGAAGGCGCGAATCCGATATCTCCCTGTTATCCCGTGTATACAAGCGCACCTTGTGCCCGTGTGCCTCCATTGCCTTTTTTTCTTCTCTCAGTGTCCGTGCTTCTCCCCCGCGGTTCCTGTAATAATTATGTACGGCCAGGACTCTCACTTGTCATTCCTTTGAACGTAATTTATGGCGTCTTTAAAGCCTTTGAGCATTTTATCAAAAGAGCAGACACGGCTGACCATTTGTTCTATTTCTCTCTGCATGAATCCCTTTGTTTTTTCATCTTTGAGAAAAGCCGCGATCATGCCGGCCATGGAGTCTTCTGTCTCTGCAGTCAATCCGGTCCGGCCCTCAAGGACATATTCGATCTCCTCACCGTGCTGGGGGTCTTCTTTTCCAGGCTTTAACGTAATAAGAGGCGTATCAAAACAAAAGGAATGCACAACAGCCAGTCCCAGGTTGCTTGGAATCACAGCCAAGTCCGAGGCAAAAAGCATTTTTCCTGTCATTTTCAGGTCATTTAACGACCCGTACAGAGTCACCTGAGCCTCAAGTCCTGAATTCCTGACTCTTCTTTCCAGAGAATTGCGCTCCGGACCATCTCCGATAATATGAAGGTGACAGTCAGGAACCCGCTGGATGACCTTTTGAAAAATATCGATCAAAGCCAGAGGCCTCTTCTCACGGATCAGGCGTCCGGTAAATATGAGATGATACCGGGCTGAAAAACCCAATTCCCTCTTAACCTGACTTTTTCCCTTTTTGCGGAGACTGTCTCTCAAGGACAAAAGCTCCGGTGTGTAGAGTGTGTTTTGAGCGATAAAAATTTTTCCAGGATTTCGGACATACGGCTCAAGGCGCTTCTTCCCCGCCTTGGAGTACGTGAGGATGGCATCGCACCGGTTCATCCACCAGATCCTGAGCTTATCTGATAATGAGGTCTCCGGAGAAAAGCCTTTCCTCGGATTGATAATAGGCGACCAGATAATGAGCTTATATCCGAAGAACCGCTTCAAAAAAAGAAGAAAATAATTGGATAGGATGAGGATTGAAAATTCAGTGATGACAATGCCCGGCCTGTATTTCATCAAAGGGGGAAAAATATTCATAAAAACCAGGGTCTCTCTGGAAGGGAGAGGATAGAAATCCCTGATTTCCTCCGTCACTGCGGATGCTTTTTCTCTGCTCAAATAAGTCCCTTTAGGCCCTTTCCGGCCTGTGCAGAGTACAATCCCCAGCTCTTCATAAAGAGCCTGGAAAATCTTTCTCCTGTAATGCGGCAGGGTCCTCTGAAACAAGAGAATCTTCCCTGTCACTTGAATTTCTCCCACAACTGCCCTGCATATCCTACGGTCTTTGTACTAAGAGCGAGCCAGTAAAACAATACTTTTTCCCACACGGAAAGCTCATCCCATTGGCGGAAAATATGTTTGATGCGGGAAGGCAGAATAAAAAATTTTTTCCCCTGTTCCACAGGGCTCTTAACCATTGAACCATAGCGGCCAGGGTAGAATTTCTGAAGCTGTCCGATCCCTCGGCCCACACGGAAAGCTTTTTTTACAATGCTTTTAAAAGTGCTTCTCGTGGGATGCCTGAGAGTAATGTTCCTATTGAAATCAATACCAACTCCAGCCTCATACAATCTGTTCCCGAACTCTCTGTCCCCTCCGGAGATCAACCGGCTGTCAAAATATCCGAACCGCTCGAAAATCTCACGGCGTGTGAAAAGAGAGCCCACTGTCCCGAATTTATGCACTTCCACATATTCTTCCTGAGGAAACTCCTTCAACCGCGTGTATTTTGAAACAAGTCCTTCTTTATCACTCTTAGAGAAATTTTCAATCCTAAAGAACATATAATCCGACTTTTTCTCGTCCATATGCCTGAGTCCGTCTCTCAGCCAGTCTGGGCCCGCAGTCATATCCGCGTCTATAAACGCCAGCACATCCGCCGCAGCCATCCGGATGCCCCTGTTACGGGCAGCGTAAGAGCTTTGAATGGATTCTTCCCTAAAAACTTTTATAAGATCCGGATATTTTTTGTGGAACTTCTCGGCTGTAACCCAGGTGCTGTCAGTGGATCGGTTATCAACGACAATGACTTCATAGTCACGGTGTGAAAAATCCTGATCGACCAATGACTTCAGGCTCTCACTGAGCCCTTCCGGCGCATTATAGACGGGAACGATGATAGATATCTTTGGATGAGATCCCGGGCTCATAATCTGATTTCCCTCTTATTTTTATGTTTGTGCCTGAAACACAAGCCCTGCATGAACCCGTAAGTCTTTTTTGCCGCTGCAATCCCTTTTTTCCCAAAAAGGGATATACATAAATATAAATAGGCGGGAACATTCCATTTCGATTCCCGAAGGCCCTGTAAAGCGAATTTTTTTAATTTTTGCGGATCATCTCTTTTGTAAAAGATATCAGCCGCATTCAAATACAGTTTGTTCTTTGATTTTCTGAGGTATTTTTTCTTGAACTCTTGACTTATCCTTTCATCCTGAAAATATTGTTCATACAAACCAAATCTGTCATTAATTCTGACATCCTGTTCTTTGTGGGTTTTTGCGTACCTGTGCATTCGAAAAGCCGCCAGTCTCTGCGGAATGTGCATCCCCCTTAACCCAGAAACAGCCATTTTCATCCAGTACTCAAAATCAAACGCAAAACTGTATGACTCATCCAAAAATCCGATTTGGTCGATAACGGACCGGCGCATTAAAAATCCCGGCTGGGGAACCGGATTTTTCCAGAAGACCAGCATGTCCTTCACAGAAAAATCCCCTCCTTTAAAGTCACGATCGCAGAATTCAGATTGTTCATTCACCCTGGCCGCATCTCCGTAACACAAATGGATATCCGGATTTTTCTTCAGGGTATCGACTGTGGTTTCTAAGGAACTTGGGTATAAAAAATCATCGGAATTGAGCCATGAAACAAACTCTCCCTTTGCGATCTTCCAGCCTTTATTGACGGCGTCAGCATGCCCTTTATCTGGTTCACTCACCCAGAAGGAGAGATGCTTTCCATACTTTTTTATGATTTCTATGCTTCCATCTGTGCTCTTCCCGTCAATAATAATGTATTCCAGGTTGGGATATCCCTGCAGCAAAACAGACCGGATGGTCTCCTCTAAAAACCGGCCCTGATTTAAAGAGGGAGTGATAAGAGAGACAAGGGGCTGTTCCTGGAACTCGGTGGTGCGCTTCCCCTTCAATGATTCCGGAACGGTCCAGGGCCATCCTTTTTTCCCATCAGGTGGCTCTGGAAGTCCATTCATCATGACACTTTAACTCATGGCTTTATTTTCTTCTGAAAAAGATACCGTCGAACTGATACAATCGCCCGCTTTTTCTGTCTCTGAGACCGGGGATAAGCTCGTACAGCTCGAATCCCATATTCAATACATAATTCATGACTTTATCAAAAAGCACCTGGCCCTTATACAGAGGCACTGATGAAAGCTCAACCTGTATGCCCAGTATCTCGGGTAAGATACCTTCGGCGCCCTTCAAAACACGGTCTTCATATCCCTGGACATCGATTTTCATGAAGAGATGGTCATCCGGCTCCATGTACTCATCGGCAATTGAATCTAACCTGCGGATTTCAACGGTTTCCGCACTCACATATCTGGCACTTTGTGCTGATTTCAGGTGAGTATCGGAAATATCCAGAAAGGAA
>CAZUXT010000057.1:5409-10992 GCA_964624145.1 uncultured Eubacteriales bacterium
GCATCAAAAAGATGCATGACCCTGTACTCCAGGGAATTGAGACCTTTTGTTCTTCTTATATCGACTCCTATTATTTTGAATCCCTTCTTTAATGAGGCTTTTATCAAATCCATGTCAGTACGATAACAGTTTATAAAAATATCCCTTGTTTTGAAACAGGTTATTTTTTTGGATGATGAACATCCCCATTTTTTTATGAATAAGTTTGGTCTGTTCTCTTTATTTGGTTTTGTTTTTGATATAAATTATATGGAAGAGAATAAAAGCATCTAGACCATGGCGCTTATAAAATGCCCGTAAAAAAATTATTAAAAGATGTCCGGAAACGCAAAGGGCTGCTGAAGATCATAGCCAATATAAACTGGCTGACCGTTGAGAAAATTTTTAATATGCTGGTCAGCCTGTTCGTCGGGGTCTGGGTCGCCAGATACCTCGGTCCGGATAAATACGGAGCCATGAATTATGCGGTGGCTTTTATTGCCTTACTAGCCACTCTCTCCAGACTGGGACTCGACACCATTGTGGTGCGTAACATCATCCAAAATCCTGAAAAAAAAGATGAATATCTCGGAACGACACTGTTTTTGAAATTCATAGGCACTGTGGTTATGTTCGCTTTGGCCGTAACTTTGATCAATTTTATCAAAACAGACCATCCTCAGATCAAAATATTTGTTTTGATTCTTGCGTTCGGGCATATCTTCAAATCACTGGATACCATAAATCTCTGGTTTCAGTCTCAGGTTCAGTCAAAATACACGGTTTTCTCCCGATCCGTCTCGCTGACAATCATATCACTATTGAAAATCGCCTTTATTCTCACCCAATCGCCGCTCATCGCTTTTATCTGGGCTCTCATGCTTGACATGATAATCTCAACCGTATTTCTGTTTCTTTTCTACCAGGCTAAAGGAGCGATCTCAATTTTCAAATGGAAAATAAAGATATCCGTGCTGAAAGATATGCTGAAAGACAGCTGGCCTTTAATGCTGTCCAGCATTGCTGTTATCATATATATGAGAATAGACCAGGTGATGCTGGGATCTATGATAAGCAGCAAAGCTCTGGGGATTTATTCCGCGGCTGTGAAAATATCCGAGAAATGGTATTTCATTCCGATCATCATATCCATCTCTGTTTTTCCAGCTATTGTCAACGCGAAAAAGAGAAGCGAAAAGCTGTACCTAAGCAGGCTTCAAAGATTGTATGACTTTTTTACCTGGTTCTCCATATCCTTTGCTTTAATCATCACCATCTTTTCAAAACATATTATCCTTTTTCTTTACGGAAGAGATTATTTGCCAGCCTCATCTGTGCTTTCCATACACATATGGGCCGGTGTATTTGTTTTTCTGGCTATAGCCAGTGAGAGATATTTGATCACAGAAAACACCACAAAGATCTCATTTTACAGAAATCTCCTGGGAGCTGTTTTAAATGTGATACTCAATGTGATACTCATCCCATCCTATGGAATAATGGGGGCTGCTTATGCCACTCTCTTTTCTTATGCTGTTTCCGGATATCTGTCCAACATTCTTTTTAGAAAAAGCAGAAAGATTTTTAAAATGTTTTTAAAATCTCTGTTCCCGATACATTATTTAAAAAAGACATTGAAGTAGGCTTAACTGATATGAGGTATTTGCCATGAGTGAAAACAAACGTTCTCCTATTGAAAACTACTCACTCTATTCAAAAAAACACCAAATGACTTTAAAAAAATTGATCAAATTTGAATGGATGAGCTTTGTAGGCCGCCATTTTTTTCCGAGAAAACCACCTGTCATTTCTGCAGATTACAGGCTTCTGAATCTGGGATGTGGAGATAGCTTTTTCAATGGATGGATAAATGCCAATTTTTTTACCCTCCGGTTCTGGAAATTTTCCAAATCTTTGTGGATGCTGGACATGAGATATCCGCTGCACTGCGAAAGTAATTATTGGGACGGAATTTTTACAGAACACGCTGTGGAACACCTGTACCCAACCGAAGCTCGGAACCTATTCAAAGAATTGTTCAGAACACTAAAAAAAGGCTGTTGGCTTCGAATCTCTGTCCCTGATCTGCGCAAACACATCGACTATTATCTCGGAAGACCGGTTGACGAAAAATTCAAAAGATGGCCCGGTGGAGCGGAAGCTTTGAGGTCATTAACCCAGAATTGGGGGCACCGCTCTGTATGGGATGAGAGATTGTCGGCTCTTTTCTTGCGGCGGGCTGGGTTTATAAACGTCAAAAAGGTTGGATTCAGGGAAGGAACAGATAAAAGACTGCTTATGGACAAGGAAGAGAGAAAATGGGAATCCTTGTATATGGAGGCTCAAAAACCTTTATGACATCTAAGATAAAACACAGCGCCAACGTACCTGTTTTGTTGATGATATTCAACCGACCCGTTTCCACTCAACAGGTTTTCAACGAAATCAAAAAAGCCAGACCAGCTCGCTTGTTCGTGGCTGCGGATGGGCCTAGAGAGGGAAACAGGGATGATGTTAAAAAATGCCGGCAGGCAAGAGATATCATGAGGCAGGTTGATTGGGAATGTGAGCTGAGAACGCTTTTCAGGGAAAAAAATCTTGGCTGTTATAGGGCCGTTTATACGGAGATCGACTGGTTTTTTGACCATGTGGAACAGGGAGTGATCTTAGAAGACGACTGCGTTCCGAGTCAGAGTTTTTTCCGGTTCTGTGAAGAGCTTCTCAATAGATACAAAGACGATCATAATGTTTGGCAGATAAATGGTAACAATTTTCACTCACCTTATGTCAGATCCGAATTTGATTATCACTTTTCGTATTATCCCCATGTCTGGGGTTGGGCCACATGGAAAAGAGCGTGGAAGCACCGCATCATGACAAAAGAGAGATATGTGGAAATTTATGATCCTGAGAAGCTGAAAAGATTGAAATGGTCCAACAGGGAGAAATGGATACAGACAGATAGGCTGTTCAAATCATTCAATGGGAAAATCGATACTTGGGACTACCAATGGCACTTTACCGTCTTTATGAATGAAGGATTGTCCGCAGTCCCAAAACGGAATCAAATCTCCAATATTGGATTTGACAAGGATGCCACTCACACCAAGGGCGCCAGCCTTAAAAAAACATCTCTGGCAAGATACGGTATTAAGTTTCCCTTGAAACATCCGGATTACAAGATCATTGATAAAAAAATGAATAAAACCTACAGGAATTTGGAAGTCAGCCTCCCGGTTCATGAAGATCTTTTTAATAGATTAAAGGGAACCGCTGGCTCCATCCTTAAAAAGCACAAATAACATTAGAAATCCACAATCCTCACCCTATAAGATACTGATTTCTGCGATGTTTTTGACCCCAAAAAACGTGGCTTTTCAGGGTAGGCATCTGTGGAAAAATAGGGTTAAGTTGTTGATTAAATTGAAGATCCCCGGGCCCGTCCCCTAAAAAAAAGGAGTTTGAGGAAAAATTTGGGATATTTGTACAAATACCGGTAGGATAATTTCGGATTGTTGATGAGCCTGAAAAACCATTCAAATCCGGAGTATCTCAGTATATCCGGAGCTTTTGGAGTCTCCCGTGACATAAAGTTAAACACAGCTCCGGCTCCGCCTCCGACCACGGCATTCAGCTTATGGCGGTTATTGTAAAGCCAGGCTTCCTGTTTGGGACAACCCAGGCTTACCCAGACAAAATCCGGGCGGGTGCGGTTTATTCTTTCGATATGCCTATTATTTTCTTCCTCTGTCAGCTTTCTAAACGGAGGAGAAAACATTCCGGCTATGATCAGCTTCGGATATTTCTCCAGCAGTCTCTTTTTCAATTGGCTCAAGACCTTTATGGTGTTCCCGTAAAAATAATGCCTGAATGGATGTCCTTGATTCGACAGCTCGAATATCTCCAGCATTAATTCTTCGATCCCGCATCTTCTGGGAAGTTTGTATCCGCGAAGCCGGCCGTACCAGATCAAAGGCATCCCGTCAGGCAGAGACAAATCCGCATCATTGACAACCTTGGAAAAATCAGGATTATCAAAAACGTTCACAAAATGGTTCACATTGGTGGAAGATATCGTATGGAACCGCCTCGGTTCCTGGAACCAGGACAAAACAATATCCCTTGCTTTTTCCGGCTGGAGCGCGTGCACCTTAACTCCGGCGATCTCAAAAATTATTTTGTCCAGTTTATTCATGGAAAATCCGCTCATTTCATCCCATAAGGCGGTACCCGAACAGCCAATAAAAAGGGACCTGTATGAGTTTGGTCACAAACGACCAGAAAAAATTTAAATTAACTTCTTTTTTTTCTCTCCTCAATTCAATTTTTTCCCTATTCTTGATACGGTTGGCTTCAAACAAAAAACCGACTTTCAAGTTACTGAAATCCTGAACCTCTTCTTTTATGTCCATGTGACAGCTTATTTTTGATAAGGTTTCTTCAGGCTTCTCAAGAAGGTCTTCATACCTGACTAGCGATTTTTTATCTCCGGGAAAACAAAGAAAAAACAGGCAGGACCAGAAATTCACCAGGAAATAATAGATATTTGCCGTCAAAGGATGTTTGTACCTCTGCTCAATGTCTTTTTTCAAAAAAGCATCCACCAAGCAAACAGGCTCTCTCACCAAATAAATAAGCCTTATATCCACTCTCGGGTCTCTGGACAGCCAGAAAGCTCTCAGCGCGTAATGAGAAGAATCCACAAGAGTGTGTGCTCCTGAAATTTTTGCTAACAAATAAAAAAGGCCTGCGTTCGAGTCCCAGTAGTCCTTGAAGAGCTTCGCATCCCTCCACCATGTAAAGATATGCCTGAAAGAAAAATAACTTTCCATGAGTTCATAAAAGTCATATTTGAAATATTCCTTAAGCCTTCCGGAACGCTCCTTTACTTTTTCCCAGAACTCCCTGGTTTCCTCTTTTGTTGTGCTGGGCACTCCTTTATACCTGTTCCATGCGAAAAGCTCTCCCGGGTAAAAAACACCCTCCTTATTTCCTAAAAGAATACCCAGCACCGTGGAGCCGCTGCGCCCTCCGCCCAGAATATAAACCAGCTTCACTTTTTCCATCTCAGTCCCGCATCACCATTTCATAAATTTTCTTTAATTCCCTCAAAACAACAGGCGTATCGAACTCATCAAGAGCTTTTTTCCGGTTGTTCTCGCCTATCCGTTCTCTCACATCGTCATTTTTTAAAAGAAAAATGATGTTCTCTGCAAGAGCCTTGGAGTCACCGGGTTCTATAAACAGCCCGTTCTGATAGTCCTTTATGATATCCGGTATTCCGCCGACCGGAGTGGTTATGATGGGAAGGCCGGAAGACAGGGCTTCCAGAATCACGACAGGCAGCCCTTCTCCCAATGAAGGAAGCACAAACAGATCGGCTTCTCTGAACATATCCGATTTTTCTCTTCCGGAAACAAATCCCTTTATTTCAACAGAATCCTCCATGCCCCAGTCTGCAATGGTTTCAGCTATCTCCTGCCTCCTGCCTCCGCAGAGAACAAACCTCACATCAGAAAGCTCATCCACAACATCCGAGGCAGCTCTCACAAGCGTTGTGATGCCTTTGCTCTCAGAAAAATCTCCCATAAAAAGGGCCCTTTT
>CAZUXT010000057.1:11092-12164 GCA_964624145.1 uncultured Eubacteriales bacterium
TTTGCTTCTAAAAAAGACCCGGCCACTTTGGAGACTCCTCCGTAGAGAAAAGGAACCGGACCCATCATTAACACTTTTATCATAACCACAAATAATCCGGGCAAAAAAATTAGTTTTGCCAGCTTGACTTCTTATGATGAATATAACTTAAATACAGGCCTTTGAAAAGACCGAATTTTGTGACATTGTGCCTTATAATGGATACAAAATCAAAAAATTTATACGCCATCATCTCAGGCCGCCTCAGCGGGACCGGCCTGACTGCAAAATGCATCGTATAGGAGTGTTTTAACGCTGCAGAATAAACGATTTCCTCGATCCTTTTTATCTCCTTTTCTTTGAACTCTTTCATATATTTTTCTCTGTTGTTTCTCATGATCTCGGTTTTGGACCTCGCATCCCCGTAAAACTCCCAGGACCTTCCCAGACGGAGCATATCGGGGGTATATTCCACTCCCAGAAAAAAACACAGGTTCCGTATCACTTCTTCCGGGTGTTCCAGCATCTCCTCATAATACACCACGGAAATATCATCCTTACTCATGTTTTGGGAATCCTCATCAAATCTCTCCAAAGTCTCCCTCCATCTCTCAGCCGCTCTGTAGATATTTTTTTTCCAGGCTTTTCTTGAAGAAAGGGCATAATCCCGGGGGTCTCTTATGATATGGATGAACTTGCACTGAGGAAAAACCTTTTTCAAAAGGGACATGTGACGTATATAACCCGGCGTCTTATCCCCGAATATCACTTCTTTTTTGTTCAGGCATTGACCGCCCTTCCTTAACCAGTATTCAAAAAGGTCCGCCCAGTTACTGATCTTTCCGGAACAGAGAAATTCTCTTTTCTCAAATTCAATCGGCAGCTGCTTTAAAAAGAAACAATACGATGTATTGATGAATTCCTTATATATTCTTTTCCGGTTCTCCTCTAAAGACAGGTCAAAATCAAATCCGTACTTGTTCACGAAATAGGGTATGAAATGAGATTCTGCCACAGGAATCGAGATTTTTTCATTCCTGTTGAGCAGGTCCCTTAACAGTTTGGTCCCGCTCCGGGGCATTCCGAAAATAAA
>CAZUXT010000058.1:0-11175 GCA_964624145.1 uncultured Eubacteriales bacterium
GGAGCACAAGCCATATCTGAATTTCACATTGGCTCGCCTGGAAGGTAAAAAAATGATCATCGCCATTTTTTTATGAATAGTGCAGGTAGATAATAATTTACATCCCGGGTCACAACAAGTATAATCTTCTTTTCTATGTTCAAAAACCGTATCAAAACTCTCATAGAGATCATTTTTTGCCTGAAGCCTTTAAGGAGGTATCTCAATGAAAAAAAAATCCGTGTGTTTGTTTGTTATTGTCGCTTTTATGATCCCCGTTTCTTTAGCCGCGCTTTCATCTGAAGACAATGAGGTCAAAAAAGCCAACTACGAGCTTGCGGCCCAATTCTCGCCTGCCAAACTAAAAAAAATGGTGTTCAGCTCCACAGTGGATCCGCACTGGCTGAAATACAGCGACAGATTCTGGTACACCTATGAAACAAGTGAAGGGAAAATGTTTCACATTGCTGACTCGGCTCAAAAGAAAAGAAAACCTCTGTTCGATAATGTAAAAATGGCGGCCATGCTTACGGAAATCACCAAAGACCCTTATGATGCCAAACACCTTCCCATTAAAGAAATAGAGTTTGTAAAAAAAGATACCGCCATCCAGTTTGAGGTCAAAAGTTCTCTGGAAGAAGAAGAGGAAGAAAAAGATGAAGAGATGGAGAAGCAGAAGATGGAAGAGCAGGATGAAGAAGAAGACAAAAAGGAAAAATCAAAGAAAAAATCCTTTTTCTTTGAGTACGAGCTTTCAACCGGAAAACTGACGCTGCTTAAGGAATTTGAAAAACCTCCGGAAAAGCCTGATTGGGCCAACATCTCTCCTGACGGAGAAAAGGTCGTGTTTGGCCGCCATTACAACCTTTTTTGGATGGACAAGGAAAACTATGAAAAGTACCTGAAAGATAAAAAGGACAAAGACATCGAAGAGCATCAACTGACAGAGGACGGAGAGGAAGACTACAGCTATGCCCGGAGAGAGCGGGGGGAGACCAATGTTGAAAAGGAAAAAAATAAAGACAAGCGAAAACAGGTCTCTATCATATGGTCAAGGGATTCAAAAAAGTTTGCCATGATCCGGACGGATAACCGCACAGTCAAAGACCTCTGGGTCATAAATTCGATTGCGAAACCCAGGCCTACCCTGGAGACCTACAAGTACCACATGCCCGGAGAAGAAGAAGCTCCCCAGTATGATGTTCTGATATTCGATTTCGAAAAGAACAAAAAAATCCAGGCCAAAGACGACCTGTTCAAAGACCAGTCCATCTCCCTGCTCACAGCCCCCAGAAAAGAAAAAAACAGGGATGATAAGATCACGCCGCTTCTGTGGCTGGCTGAAACATCTGACAAACTGTACTTCACTCGGACAAGCCGGGACCTTCATAAAATCGATACGTGCGTGGCTGATGCAGAAACCGGAGAGGTCAAAGTGCTCATAGAAGAACGCCTTAACACCTATGTGGAAACCAGGCGGTTGGGGCTGGTCAACAACGGGCAGGAACTCATCCACTGGTCCGAAAGAACAGGCTGGGCTCACTTCTATCTTTACGACGGCGAAGGCAACCTGAAAAACCAGATCACCTCAGGCCCTTTTCACTGCAATGATATCCAGGGAATAGATGAGAAAAACAGAGTGCTGTACTTTACGGCCAATGCGAGGGAAAAGGGAGAAGACCCTTACTACAGCCATTTGTACCGGATTCGCTTTGACGGAAGCGGATTAGAACTTTTAAATCCCGGTAACTTTAACCACTACTCCCGTATGTGCGATTCAAATCAGTTCTTCGTGGACAATTATTCAAGGGTGGACACCACCCCCGAATCCGCTGTTTTCGACAACAGGGGCAACAAACTGATGGATCTTGAGACCGCAGATCTGTCTCTTCTCATGGAAGCAGGGTATAAATTTCCCGAAACCTTTAAAGTGAAAGCAGCTGACAGCATCACAGACCTATACGGTGTGATGTACAAGCCCTTTGATTTTGACGAGACCAAAAAATATCCCATCATCGCTTATGTTTATCCGGGCCCCCAGACCGAATCCGTGCCCAAATCATTCTCTACAGCAAGGGGCAATATGAGCCTGGCTCAATTCGGATTTATCGTGATTTGCGTTGGAAACAGGGGAGGACACCCGGCAAGGTCCAAATGGTACCACAACTTCGGGTACGGAAATCTCCGGGATTACGGACTGGCTGACAAGAAGTTCGCCATAGAGCAGCTGGCGGCCCGGCATCCCTATATCAATATAGACAAAGTAGGGATCTACGGCCATTCAGGCGGAGGTTTTATGTCCACAGCAGCCATGCTGGTTTATCCGGACTTTTTTAAAGTCGCTGTCTCATCTTCAGGCAACCACGAAAACAACATTTATAACCGTTGGTGGAGCGAGAAACACCACGGTGTCAAAGAAGTGAAAAATAAAGAAGGAGAAGTGACTTTCGAATACGATATAGACAAAAATTCCGAAATAGCTGGAAACCTCAAAGGGCATCTCCTTTTGACCACAGGGGATATTGACAACAATGTTCATCCTGCCAATACCATAACCATGGCCAACGCCCTGATCCGCGCCAACAAAAGGTTTGACTTCTTTGTCTTCCCGGGACAGAGGCACGGATACGGTGATATGGGTGATTACTGGTTCTGGCTCAGAGCTGATTACTTCTGCAAACACCTGATAGGGGATTTTTCCCGGAGCGTGGACATGCTCTACCTCCAGAAGGATGAGCCTCAAAATAAAAAGTAAAATTTATTATTAATAAAGCCACACAACCATTTGACCCTAAGAAAATCAGGTGTGGCTGAAGCGACATTGAAGATTTAGCCTTCGGATGAGGCTTTTCGAGGGAATCCGGCGAAGCCGGGCTCCGAGTATGTCTGACCCACGGACGGGGGGAGTTACGCAGGAGCCGAGAAAAACGAAGAAGAATGGCGTTAAAAATCTGAAGGGAGCACAAGCCACACCTGATTTTATATTAGTTCTGCATCTTGAGCTTTCTCCACATCTTTATGAGGAAAAAGCTTGACGCTACGGACAGAACACTCAAGAGAGACGCGGGAATGTGTCTGCCGTATATCCAGTATCCGGCAGCAAAAAGAGCGCTGTACACTCCCAGGCATCCCAATACCATACATATGATGCCCTGGGGCACGTCCCAACGAGCTTCTCCCGTCTCCACAGGTTCTCCCTCATTCCGGGCTTTTACCACCACTTTTTTCCAGCCCGGGCCTCCTGGCTTCACAAGCCGGTAAAAGGACCGGAGAGCTTGCTCGTCAGAAGGCCGTGTGAAAAGGGTAACACTGATCCAGCTTATTGTGGTTATCCCCACTCCTATAAGCAGCTGGAGATGAGAGGATAAGGAGGGAAGGCCTGTGTGATGATGGATGACCTGGAGGTAAACAGCAACCAGGAAGGAGACCACCATGGCTGTCAGTTCGCTGTAGGGATTGATCCGCCACCAGAACCAGCGAAGTATGAATAAAAGCCCGGTCCCCGCTCCTACCTGCAGTAAAATCTGAAAGGCCTGCAGGGCATTGCTCAGAAGCAAAGCCAACACCCCGGTTAAAATCATGAGGACGACCGTAGAAATCCTTCCTACAAATACCTGTTTTTTCTCATCTGCCTCAGAGTTCAGGAAACGCTTATAAAAATCATTCACCACATAAGAGGAACCCCAGTTCAAGTGGGTGGAAATCGTGGACATAAAAGCCGCTATCAAGGAAGCCACCACCAGCCCCAAAAGCCCTGAGGGAAGAAAAGTCAGCATGGCCGGATAAGCCATATCATGTTTTATGACATTGGATGCGACATGCGGGAATGCGGTCCGCAAAGATTCAAGATCGGGAAAAACCGCCAGAGAACAAAGGGCGACGATGATCCAGGGCCAGGGCCTTAAAGCATAATGAGTGGCGTTAAAAAGAAGGGTGGCGCTGACCGCATGTTTTTCGGATTTAGCTGACAGCATGCGCTGCGCTATATACCCTCCTCCCCCGGGTTCTGCTCCCGGGTACCATACACTCCACCACTGAACAGCCAGGGGAAGAACAAACAAAGGTATAAGAGCATCCCAATTATTGAAATCAGGGAGAAGGTTTAGTTTGGAGACGATATTATTGTTTGTGATCAAAGCATGGAAACCCCCGACCTGGGGAAGCTTTACCGCAACTACTGCCGCGCCTATGGCGCCGGCCATGGCCATGGCAAACTGAAAAAAATCAGTGATAAGCACTCCCCTTAATCCCCCCAGAGCACTGTAGGCCACGGTGACTACCGAGGCGATGAGCAGTGTCTGAACCGGAGTGAGATTGAGTATGACTCCCCCGATTTTGATAATGGCCAGAGACACACTGGCCATGATAAGGACATTAAAAAAAACTCCCAAGTAAAGAGCCCTGAATCCCCTGAGAAAAGCAGCGGCTTTCCCGCTGTAGCGCAGCTCATAAAATTCAAGGTCGGTCAAAACTCTGGAACGCCTCCACAGTTTTGCGTAAACAAAAACGGTCAGCATCCCGGTCAGGAGAAAGGCCCACCATACCCAGTTTCCAGCCACTCCGTTCTGCCTGACAATGTCCGTGACCAGATTGGGCGTATCGCTTGAGAAAGTAGTGGCCACCATGGATATTCCAAGAAGCCACCACGGCATGTTCCTCCCCGAAAGAAAAAATTCCGTGGAACTTTTCCCGGCCCTTTTTGAAACAGCCAGGCCAATAATCAGGGATAAAATGAAGAAGCCGACTATGAATGCCCAGTCAATGGTATGCAGCGCCAAATCGAATCTCCTTTATGGTTTCTTATTCTAATAATAAAAAAATATCATACCATCAAAATGATTAAATTTTAACGTGAAAAAAATGAATTTAATGAAATGCTGATATGGCTGAAGCGACATTGAAGATTTAGCCTTCGGATGAGGCTTTTCGAGGGTATCTAGCGAAGCTGGACGGTGAGTATGTCTGACCCACGGACGGGGGGAGTTACGGAACCGCCGAGAAAAACGAAGAAGAACGGCGTTAAAAATCTGAAGGGAGCACAAGCCATATCTGCATGATAGTCAGTTCTTTTTCTCAATCTCATCAATCAGATTCTTTACATTCTCCTGCTTGGGGTTGAGCTTCAACGAAGCCTTGAGCGTCTCAAGAGCATTTCTATTCTGACCCATTTTATAGTAACAAAATCCTAGTGAGTTCAGCAGTCCTGTATCACTGTTGTATATCTTATTGCCTTCCAGCAGATTGTCTATGGCTTCTTTGTATTTCTCCAATCCCATCAACGCCTTCCCTTTTAACAGATAATACTGGAACTTAAAATTTCCCTCATCTTTGAACAGCTCGACCATTTCCACGGCCTTATCGTATTTTTGGGCTTCCACTAAGAATCCTGTGTATTCCAAAATACCATTTTTAAAATCAGGATTCATTTTATAGGCTTGACTGTATAAAGACTCCGCTTCTTCAAATTGACCCAGTTTTCTATTCTGTGAGGCAAGCATATAATAGTAAAGGAAACTGTTTGAAAGAGGGAATCCCTTTGAGAAAGAAATGGGATGACCTATGGCAGCGCTGGAAGAAATAACGAACTCCTCTGACTCGCTGTCAATGATATTTCCATCACCGTCCATGAGTCTTATGACTATCTCATAATAATCGGGTGTTAACTCCTCGGCAGATATGGAATGATTGATGCTTATGCTGTTTCTGTAAGAATATCCCTTGAGCATTATGGAATAAGACTTTTTCACAGGATTGTTCTCTTTAAATCCATTAACAAGAAGCTCTATCTTCCCGTTTTCCCATAGAGACCTCTCCAGGTTGGAAACCATAAACAGAAAAGCAATATCGTCGGTTGAAGAAAAACTTTTTGATGGATCCAGCACTAATTTTTGATCCAAGACTTTGTAGGGGATATGAATGTCCCTTTCATATTCCTGAAACTTGTATCCGATAAAAGGCCCTATGACCTGAGGCGAACCAAGATCACTTTTGACATCCACATTCCTTTCCAGAAGAGAAAATTCCTTTCCCACGGAATTCTTGAGAAGGGCCGTAAGCTCATAACTTCCTTCCACTATAGGAAAGGAGTCCTCGATGGAGACTCCATTCGACCGGACTTTATCCAGGTCTTCCGGCGCAAAATAATAGGGATAATTCTTTGAATACTGAAAAATGATTTCCTCGCCCTTTCTCAGACTCACATTCAGTTCAAAATTACAAAAATACTGGTCATTCGGTTCATAATAATCAACAGAAAGACTTTGAGGGACTATTGAGAAATGAACAAAATTCAAACCCAACTGAGGGTCCTTTATGGTCGCCACATCCGTCACGCTCTCAATGTAATTCGTCATGTATTCTGTGCTCACCAATCCTTTATAGTTCATAAAATTGGTCGCATAGGTGGGATTGATGTCTTCCTTCGGAGACTCGAAAATTTCCGCCATAATGATATTGTTCTCCGGAGAAGGACTGAAGTTATAAGGAATATCACCGGGAACAACAGAGAGCACGACCAGGGACAAAGTCGGCGCCATCTCTCTTATTGTTTGATAGGCGGCCTGATAATCCGTAAAATCCATCTCTCTCCCGCCTACCAGCAGGCTTGTGGGGCCGTCCGCGACTTGATCATAAAGCACATATTCTCCGAATCCTCCTCTTTTAAAAAAGACTATGGCAAAATGCGGGAGGAGCCCTTTTCTCCCGCCTCCGTAGTAGTACCAGACTTCGACCGGATAAAGCCCCAGGTGTCCTTCAAAATTTTCTTTGCTGACAGGTTCCCCCAGGATTATATAGATCCTTCCCCTATCGGTCCTCCAGCCCTCTCTTGTAGTCCCGCGGCCCAGAAATTCGTTGGCGTGTTCAAAACGTCTCATATGCTCTTCCTTATTTTCATTTCTATCCGTTCCCGGAGTGGGATCCCGCTGCTTCCAGAAAGAATCCATAAAAATATCTCTTTCTCTGTCATTTGTGAGCTGCATGAACACATCTCTTTCTTCATCCAGCATGATGTATTGGGTCAGGTCTAGAAATTCTCTGTATTTTCCGGGGAGGTCATCTCTTTTTGCTTTTTGAGCTGCCGTAATTAATGGAAAAACAAAAAGAATAACGATAAAAGACACCACTATGTTTTTCTTCATTTTGACACCTTTTCAGGCCCAGGCTTAAGGCCCGTGTAAGAATTTTCCAAATCGTTTTCTATTTTTTATATTCTAATGCTAAATATCTTTCTCGTTCTTCCGATATCCGGCTTTCCTGTGATCAACACATCTAAAAAATACTTACCATGATTTAAATCAAAGGTGAAGGTGAAGCTGATCTCTTCCATATCAGCCAGTTCTTCTTCAGTTGTCTCGAACTGTCGTGTTTCAATGAAAGTCTGCTTCTGAGCCCCCTTCTTATCCGCATACACATAAAACTGAAACTCAAACTCAGCTCTCAGCAGGCCTTCCTCTTCAACAAAAGCAAGCCCTTTTACGGGAATTGAAATATCCAATTGTTCTTTACCGCGGTCAAAGTGAAGCTTGAAATCTATATACTTGCTTCCTATTTCATCATTGCTGTATGCGATCCCGAATTTAGCCATTTCCATGGCTTGAAAAAGACTTCCATAGATGCCCGAATAAGGATTAAGCTCATAAGAGTTATCCCCTCTTTTATCTATAAACTCCACGGCAAAGTTGTATCTGTAGTAGACCCAGAGAAGGTAACCTCTGACGTCAGGGATGTTTGTCATGGGCATATGCTCGATCCTGTCGGGAAATCCGAAATGGATATAGATTCTTCCTCTGTCTGTTTTCCATCCGGGTATGCCCTCTTTGAACCTCTCATTGGCATACTCGATCCTCTCGTAAAATTCTTCTTTAAACTCATTCTCTTCGGTTTCCGGAGTGGGATCCCGTTTTTTCCAGAAGTCCTGAATGAATTCCTCTCTTGCTTCTTTATCAGGAAGATGATTGAATATTTTTCTCTCTTCTCCTGTCATTATCAACCGTGCTTTCTCCCAAAAAGCCTCACTTTCGAGGTCAAGATCTATTTCTTGATAGATAGGGCCGCAGCCGGTCAGCACCACCAGAAGAAAAACAAACAAAATCCGTATAAACCTCATCTCTTCTCCTGTCTTATCTCCTCAGATAATTAAGAAAGCCTTTCACCTGGTTGGCTTTTTCCGAGTCAGGGTCTATCTTCAGGTAATTTTCAAACTGGGTTATGGCCTCATCATTCTTTCCCAGAGTCAAATAAGTCAGCCCAAGCTGATAAATACCGTCTAAAAAATCTTCCTTTATCTCTACCGAACGCTGATAATACTTCAGGGCTTCCTCATAATTAGCCATGTTATAAAAACGGGTCCCAATGTTATAGAGCACAGTGGGATCCTTGAGCTCTTCGAAATTTATTTTTTTGTACCACTCCAACGCCAGTTCATCATCCCCCTTGTTTGCATACGCTTTTCCTACAAGGATCATGGCGTTCGTGTTTTCAGGGTCCCCTTCAAGGATCTTTTTATAATACTCAGCGGCCTTATCGTATTGTTCCATTTGAAAATAACAGTTCCCCAGATTTTGATTGACTATGTAGAGATCGGGATTCTCTTCAAGCAGCTTATTATAAGCCTGTATCGCCTCTTCGAATTTTCCTTCATCAAAAAGCTTGTTCCCGGCATCAAGCTTTTGTTTAAGCTCATCCGTAATGATAATTCCTTCGACTTTCTCCAAAGTAACTTTTACTTCCGGATTTGGGCTGAAAGATGCAACATCTACGGATATTCCATGGGGCATGTATCCCAGTTTTTCAAAATCTATATTCCACTGGCCGCCTCTTATTCCCATTGCAATCCATTTTCCATCTTTATTTGTTTTGAGTTCAAATCCGGCTTCAGCGAGTATGGAATATAATTTCACTTTGACATCCTCTATGGGATTTCCATCCTGGTCATAAACAAAACCCGTCAACCGTGCCCTTCCTCTGTATGTTTGGGGAAAAACAAAGACAGCGAGTAAAAGTATTGAAAAGACACCAAAAACTACTTTTTTCATCCGATACCTCCAATTCATAGCATTGTTCTTTTCTCTTATTCCGCCCCTTCATTCTAACATTAAAAAGCACAAAAAAAAAGCCCCTTTCGCATGTGCGAAAGGGGCTTTTGCTGTTCTAGTCGATCTACAGTATTCTTAGAACTCGAACCTCACTCCGAATCTCAGCATCCTCGGGTTCAGGATCTCATTCAATGATCCTGCGGTTGAACTCGGTGAAAAAGCCGTGCTGTTGTCAGAATAGATATACACTCTTCCCCAATCGCTCTGGTATCTTCTGTTTTCGATCGTGCTGTTCAGAACATTAAACAGGTCGGCCATGACATAGATCTTTCCGACGTCTCCCACGTTGAGTACTTTTTCAAGACGCAGGTCCAGCTTGTAGAAAACGGGAAGGGACTCATCACCAAAAGTTTTGAGATAGGCTGTGTAACTGCGGCTTCTGGGATTCGGGATACGGTAATCAGTGATATTAACTTGTTCTCTGATCAGCCATCCGTCTCTTGCCTGGAAGTTAAAGGATACATTGACATCAAAGGGAAGCTGGTAGAGTCCTGCGAGTTTGAGCATCCACGGGGAATAAGTGTACTGATTGATCTTTCCACTGGCTCCGCCCTGATAAGGTGAGTAGACTCTTCCATCCAAAGCCCACAGGTTATTAGGACTCATATAACCTTCGTCTCCGTAATGGATTTTCTGGCTCTGGAAGGTGAAGCTTCCGTTCAGCATCCACTTGTTGGAAAGCCTCTTGTTGAAGATGATGTCAAATCCCCAGTAGTCCTGATAGAGATCAGGTCGCAGTGTATGCCTGGAGTAGCTGGAAGGATAAGAGGGGTCATAACCCTCATAGCTGTCAGTTGTGTAGTACCAGGTGTTATCACCAGCTTCGCCCATATCACCATCCCAGGGTGTGTCATATCCGCTCACATCAACGCTGGATGGAAGACTTGGTGCTGCCACATACCAGTCCTGTGTCTGGAATCCATAGGCGTTTCCGCTGGCATCCATAAAGTGTTTGAGGTTCCAGCTGTTCCTGTCATATCTTCTGTAAGTAGCGTTAACGGATATTCCGAAATCAGGAAGCACTTCTCTCTGAAGGCTCAGAATGACTTCCGAAGTCCTTGTAGACTGGGCATCGGGGTCGAAAGATCTGTAAGGATCTGTCAGAGTACCCGGGCTAGAGATGTCATAACCTCCGTAATAGGTTCCGAAGGCATCCGTAGTGTTACCGTTAAAAGTACCGCCTGGGAAGATCTGATAGGGTGTATAATTTCCGTCACCCACTGTAGCCCAGTACATTTCGTTGAGCTGTATCACGTTGTCGCCGTTGTCATTCCAGTAAAAATCAAACCATCCACTGGTTCCGCCCGGCATCCAGTTACCGGCTATCATTCCCATGAAATCTCCATACTGGCCTACGGACAGCTTGGCGATGGTCTTTCCGTCGCCTGTCACATCATAGGTGATTCCGATTCTGGGGGAGAATGTCTTCCACCAGTAAGGATCGCCGTTCTTGTCATAGGCTGTGACCTCATCGACTTCAGCTCCGGGAAGTTTCGCGTCCAAGGCAGCCTGAACATCCGCTGCTGCGATCTCATCCCATGCCGGATTATCGGTCACGGCTTCTATAGTGGCGGGTGCCACATAAGGCTGCTGCTGGTCGTATCTCAAGCCCAGAAGCAGGGTGAACCGTCCGAATGTCACGGTGTCTCTGAGATAAAAAGCATAGGCATCCACTCCATAGTCTCTGTAATAGCCTCTCCAGAAGGAGAAGTATTTGAGGTTGCTCGGATTTTCAGCTTCTGAAGTAACACCGTCCCCGGACCAGTCGATAGTGGGATAGTTGAGGTTCCAACTTGCATAAAAATTACCCGTGTAAACGGATTCGGTGTAGGCGCGCCTTGAAGCATACTCGGCCCCGAACAAGATCTCGTGGCTGGCACCCAGGAAGCTGTCATTGAAATAGGTCCCTCTTGCCACATACTGGCTGACAGGCCTTTCCACATAGTAGCGCCATTCGCCCACGTCACCATCCGGGCCTTCCCAGATATCATTAGTCTCATCAAACCATGGAGGATTGTCAAAATCCAGGTCATCCATAGGTGTTAAGTTGAAGCCCGCGTCAGAGTATGTGTACTGGATGGACATGAAGAAATTGTTCCCG
>CAZUXT010000059.1:0-10737 GCA_964624145.1 uncultured Eubacteriales bacterium
TTGTACCGGTCAGTGTGACCGTCACGCCCGGCAGAGGATTGCCTTCTGTGTCAAGGACCTTTCCGTAGATGTCTCCGGTTCTCTGCTGTGAGGCCAGCGGCAGCGCTAATAACAGCATGCAAAAGATAATTGTTAACTTCCTCATTTTAAATCTCCTTTTTTAATTTCTTTCGCCCATGGAGTGACGTTAATCACTCCTTTTAAAAGATATTTTTTTCTAATCTTCTTCTCCTTATTATCACCTCCTTTTATCTTTCGTATTCCAAAAAAAAAGAGGCTGCCTGGAACTCATACAAGCTCCAAACAGCCTCTTTATTTAAAGTCAGCTGTACTGTATTTTTTTATATCTTACTTACGAATTTTACGTCATACCTTCTTCCTTCATTTATTTATCTATGCAAAAAATATACCATTTTTTTCTTTTTGAGGTTTCCCTGGGGAAATCAGATCCATCACAGAAATTTTTTTCACGCAAACGGCTCTTTTTCACCAATTAATTGAATTATCATCCAAATAATTGGACGGGATGTTCTCACAAATAAATGCACTGACACTGGTTTGGATTTAAACGGCTTAAGGCAATTAAAGATCCCTCTCTTGCTCAAAAATTGGAAAAAATATTTACAGTGGGTAAAAAAAATTTACACTCAAATGTTCAGTCAAATTTTATTTTGCTTTTAACCTTCTCAGCCATCATGGGGAGTCCGTCTTGAATTTTCAACTTTTCTATTTCCCCGTATCTCAAACTCTGGCAGTATCTGATAAAGGAATACCAGGCAGGGTGGATATGGATCAACCGGCTTTCCTTATATTCTGTATCTGAATTCTTCATTTTCTCACCCCTTATTAATAATGACTCAATCCTCCGCTCTGTCTGCTTATTAAACTATTCTGACCAATCTCATAACCTCATCAATTCCTATGCACATTTCATGCCATCATGGACTTTATGAAGATCAAAATATAAAAATCTAGAAAATCCTTCAACCGAACAAGTTAAAAGCCTTTCTGACAGGCTTGAAAAGGTATTAAAAAAGATGATAGCGGCAAGAGCCCTCGGGTACGGGACCGGCTTTTTCACAACTTTCTTTGTTATCTTTGAGTCATTTTGGCTCTCTTGTCTTTCTGGGAGATAAAAGATTGAGAAAAGCCACGAAAATGGCAGCTCCGAGAACCGCCCATATAATAGGAAAATTATGAGAGCCGAACCTTAAGTAGGGAGATAAAGGAAGGCCCAACTCTCTGGCAATAAAGGTTCCTATCAAGGCGCCTATAAATCCCAGGACAATGGACGAAAGACACCCCAATCCCCTTCTTCCCGCTATATGAGCACCAAGACTTCCCGCAATAGAGGCAATAAACAGAAGAAATAAAAATCCAAAGAAGCTCATTTCAATTCCATCTTTATATATAATTATCCGTTCTTGACTTTTTGTCAATTATTTATCACGCCTATCTATTTTCTTATTGATGCCTCTGATTTCATATGCTAACATATCGCTTCATTCTATTTTTGGAGGATACAATGAAGGAAAAAGCTGTCACAGCCATCATATTATGTCTCTTCATATCCGGATGTGCCATCGCACCACTGTCCAATTCCTTTACAGGCAGGTCTATAGGGAAAAAGAAAGTCCAGCTCGAAGGAGGAGCCGTGGCACTCGGAACAGGCATGCCTGCATTCAAATTCACCTACGGCCTTTTGCAAGACTTTGACCTGGGCCTTCAGTATGACAGCTTCAGTGTCGGCCTTTTTGGCAAATATTCTTTTATCAACCCAGAAAATAATGGATTTGCTCTGGCCGGCCTTTTCGGTGGAGGAGCCACCATTGAAGGAAATTATCTTTATGCGGGACCGGCTTTAAGCTATAAGATAGGCATGTTTGAGCCTTATTTCGTAACGAGATTCAATTACGTTGTCTATGATGAAAACGATTCCTTCGCAAATATCAACATCGATGCAGGAAAATATTCTTACTTCCAGCTAACAGGAGGCGGAATTTTCTGGATCTCCAAGAATTTCGGGCTCAATGTGGAAGCCAGCACCTTTACCACTGAAGCAACGGGTTCCACTGAAATTGCAGGCCCTCTCCTTTTCGGGGGATTGAAAATCAGATTCTGACCCATAGGTTCCAAAGATACATCGAGAACTCAATGCCACTGCATGAGCACTATTCCGAAAAAAAATCTGTTAAAGGATGAATTCCCTCCCTCCGTATCCACAATCCTCCGGAATCCTATATACGGCCGTATCTTCACTTCACTGCCGAATTCTACAAAAACTTCCGCAGAGCCCATCCATTCATCAGGATTCCAGACGATCTCAAGATTGGAACCGAAATTCGAGTCCTTTCCCACTGAATTCCATCCTGCCCGTGCTCCCGCATCTATGTCGTGACTGAAGTTCTGTCCCGCAAATATCTCAAACCTTACCCTTTTTTTCAGCTCATCAAAATCACGCTGATTACGGAGAGCCAGACCTGCTCCTAGGTCCGAAGAAAATCTCTCATTGACATCCATGGGCATTGAGATGGTGTAGCGGAAATACCCGGCAGCAAAAAGCGATCGCCCTGCTTTTTTTTCATATTGAAGAGAGAGAGGATACTTGATTTCCTCGGGCCTGTAAGGGCCAATGAATCCCTCACCCCACAATACAGGAATGCGGCCCTCCATGATTATGAGAACTCGGCCTTTTTGCGACTCAAGAAATGAAAGCTTAAATTCGTGCGAACCAGCCACCTTGTACTTGTTATAAAAAGGATATATCCCTGCTTTGAACTTTAACTTATCAATATGACTTTCCACATTTTGTTCGGCTTTGACTCTTATTCCCATATAGGCTGTTTTTGGATACTGGTAGTGTCGGGTATACCGCAGAAAAAGATCCAGGCTGGAACTCAAAGCGCAGTTAAACTCAAGGTCATAGAGTATGTCCTTCATGTCAATGCATTTTATTTCCACGTTTCCGGAAAATTCAGACCCAAACAGATTTGGAAAGCCCATGTCAAAAACCACTATATGGTCATAGCCGCCGCTTGTTCCCAAATAAGAGCCGGAGCCTAATCCTAAATGAACAGATTCATTTTTAAACCAGAGCCTGGCAAAAACCTCATTTATATCCAGGACAACCGGATAATCCCTGGACGTCTTGTGTCTGCAGAGATGATGAAGACCTGCATCAACGAAGAAAAATCTTGAGATCGGTTGAATATAACCCGCGCTCAGCCAAAAATCGACTTCACCTCTGAGGCTGCTGTTGATCCTCTGGATATAATCCATCTCCATAAAAAAATTACCGGAACCGGCCGGAAAATCAAATCTCAAACGGGGCCTGAAATAACGCCTCTCATGAGAATCTCCCCCTATTTCCAGACTTGCCTGTGCTTCCGCCCCCTGCTGAGCACAGACAAAACAGGAAGAAAATACCAGCAAAAAAAAGAGGAATATTCCAGAATAATTTTTTCTCGGCTTATAAATCTTTTTCCTCTTTGCTTTTTTTTGGTTCACCTTTACTTTCGCTCACAGGCTCCATTCCTACTTTTTCCGCAAAGAAAAACAGGTACCTTCGCAGTCTGTCCATCTGATGCCTCGGCTCACTGATCCCATGTCCTTCTCTCGGGTACCGGACAAAAGTGACCTCTTTATCTAAATCGCAAAGAGCCTGATAAAATTCCACAGCCTGCTCCTGAGGCACCCTCCTGTCTTCAGCGCCGTGCATGATAAGTACAGGTGTCTTCACATTTTTTACATAACGGATAGGCGAATGTTTTTCATAGTTTTCCTCTCTGTCCCACGGTGTCCCGAAAAACCAACCCAGATAATGGGAGATATCAGTCGTGCTGTACATACTGTAAAGATTAGGAAGGCCTGCTCCGGGAGATACGGCTTTGAACCGGTCTGTCTGAGTGACGATCCAGTAGCTCATATAACCTCCGTAGCTCCATCCATAGCAAATCAAGCGCTCCGGATCAGCCAGTCCCTTCTCAATACAGTCATCAACTCCGGTCATGCAGTCATCATAATCTCTTATCCCCCAATAATTGCGGTTCGCATTAAGAAACTCCTGTCCGTAATTGGAGCTTCCTCTAAAATTAGGCTGCAGCACCATAAATCCATTCCCTACAAAAAATTGATTTGAGGAACTGAACGAGAGTATGCGCGCGCTGCTGGGCCCGCCGTGAGGATTGAGTATAAGAGGGTATTTTTTCTGGGAATCATAGTCAACGGGATAAGTGAGTATGCCTTCTATCCACTGGCCTTCACTGTTTTTCCACTTTACGACTTCGGCCTTTCCGAATTTTATATGCTCTTTTTCCAGCCATTGATTGGCATCGCTTAATTTTTTAGGATCTCTTAAATCCAAGGAGGCTGTATAGATCTCAGCCGGCCAATCAGGTCCGGAACGGACCCACACCCATCTGGAGCCATCCTCTGAGAGCTCCCATTGAAAGTTACTCCCCAAAGGAGGGTTCAGTTTTCTGACTTTTCCTGATTTGACACCAACCGAAAACAAATTATAAGTGGTGCGGTCTCCTGTGGACCAGTAAATCTTTGAGCCGTCTTCAGACCATATGGGATAGGAAAAGTCGAGGTCAAAGTCTTTGAGCCATATTTCAGGTTCTCCCCCTTCATAAGAAATGATATAAAGTTTCTTGTACCATGTATTCGTTCCTGTATGCGGATCAGAGGCAAAAGCAATGGACTTTCCGTCAGGCGACCATCTGGGACTGATGTCGCTTCCGGGGTTTTCAAAGAGTTTTCTTGATTCTTTGCTGTCTTTCTCAATAACCCATATATCACTGTTCCAATTCTCATCTATTTTTGTATTGGGCCTGGTCTCATACACTATGTGCCGGGAATCCGAAGACCATTCGGGACTGCTGACCGTAAAATCCCCTTCAGTGAGACGGCTTTCTTTATCCTCTTTTATATCATAAATCCATAAATGGCTCATACGGAATTTCTGGTCCACAACCTCTTCATCGTCTTTTTTCTTTTGTTTCTCTTTTTCTTCTTTGCTCAAAGGATCCCTGGCTGTAAAGAGAATTTTATTTCCGTCAGGAGATATGCTGAAAGAGCTGATGCTCTCTTCATGTTTTGTAACCTGCCAGGCTTCTCCTCCGTCCATATGCATAAAAAATATTTGTGTTTTTGATTCACCGCCGGCATCGCCTGTTTTCTTGCTTGAAGAAAGAAAGGCTATTTTATTCCCGTCCGGAAACCAGGAAGGGGATGAACAGCTGCTGGCGCCTCTTGTCATCTGCCTTCTTTGAGAGCCGTCAACATGAACATGCCATATGTGAGTGACAGCTTTGAGATCTTCTGATTCCATATCTCTTTCTCTTTTTGTATAGACAACCCACTTACAGTCCGGAGAAAGGGTTGGACCGGAAACGCTGTTGATTCTCAATGTGTTTCGAGCTGATAGGACATCCACCACTTCTTCTTTGCCTTTTTCTTCCTCTGCTGAAAGAAAAGGTGTGAAAAACAGAAACACAAATACAACACCTAATGAAAGTATTTTGATCTGCCTGTAGGTCACAGAATCCTCCTTAATCATAAGTTAATGGAATCCGGCGGGCTTTCCACTCGTATTCTTCTTCACTCTCCCCGGCCCTTAATTTAAGCGCTCCGTTTATATTATCACCTGCAACCTTCCCCTCAAACAACATCTCTACATCATTTCCCTCAAGACTCTGTTGAATTGAAAAGCTCAGGCTGTCTCCATTCAGACTAAAATCTTCAATGCTTCTTTTAGTCTCTCCCAAATTCAGGAGCGACTGCACTTTATTAAAATGCTGATTTACCTCCATTTCATAATTTATCTGGTCATTTCCCACATTCACAGCCCATCTCCAGGTTCCGGCGATATCAGCCGGCACCACCCAGAAATAGATATGATGCCTGTCACTTCCGACAAACACATCTTTTTCCAGGTCAGCTTCCCATTCTCCCATGCTGAAGTCATGGGACACAATTCGAGTTCCTGGCTTCAGTTCCCGCAAAAGTCTGGGCCTTAACTTAAGATTAACAGAGGAAAGCAAATAAAGTGTCATGACCGTGGCCTCACTTATATCAGCCTCAAAAAGGTCCTGCTGAATGAATTTTACTTTATTTGCGACATTCTCCTTAACCGCATTTTCTCTGCTCTCCTTGATACGCTGAGGGTCAAGGTCTACTCCTACCCCACGGCACCCGTATTTCTTTGCTGCCGTGATCACAATCCGCCCGTCCCCGCAACCAAGGTCGTACAGTATATCATCTTTATTGACTCCAGCTATTCCGAGCATTTCCTCGACAACCTCATAAGGTGTGGACACATAAGGCACATCATATTGATACCACTGTCCGGCCGGCAGTTCCAGCAGCACAAAAAACAAAACAGGTAACAAAACCACGGTTGTTTTTTTCATTTATTCTGTCTCCTTACCTGTTATTTTATAACCTTTATACCAGGAGACTTCAAAATAACAAAATAAAATAAGTGACACAATACTTATTTTTAAAAAGCCATAACTTAATCCGGATTATTATTGTGGACAGCCTCTAATTCACATATAATCATGTATAAGGAGGTGGCATATGAAGAAAAAAATAAACCGCAGGGATTTTTTCAAAATAAGTGGAACAATCGGTCTGGGAGCTGCCCTGGAAAGCTGTTCGGTGCGTAAATCTGAGAATATCCTCCGGACCCACCCGAAGGCAGCGGCCATCGACCATCTGGTGACCAAACCCATAGATACCGTGAAAATAGGTTATGTCGGTATCGGAAACCAGGGCAGCGGCCACATCATGAACCTTCTTCGCATCGAAGGAGTGGAGATCAAAGCTGTTTGTGATATAAGAGAAGAAAGGACATCATGGGCACAGGAACAGTGCCACCTTTCCGGAAAACCTGTTCCAACCGCCTACAACAAAGGCCCTGAAGACTACAAGCGCATGTGCGATACGGAAGACCTGGACCTGGTCTACAATGCCACTCCTTGGAAATGGCATGTCCCCATATCTGTCAAAGCTATGCAGACCGGCTGCCATGCTGCCTCTGAGGTCCCCGGAGCTATCACTCTGGAAGGATGCTGGGAATTAGTCGAGACATCGGAAAAATACAAAAAGCACTGCTGCACTATGGAAAACTGCAATTATGACCGGACCGAACTCATGCTTTTCAACATGATCCGTCAGGGTCTGTTCGGAGAACTCCTCCATGCGGAATGCGGCTATCTGCATGACCTCAGAGAGTACAAGTTTGGAAATATCTATTATCCTCCTGACTGGCGCCTCAAATATTCCAAAGAAAGAAACGCCGACCTTTATCCCACTCACGGACTCGGCCCGGTATCCCAGTGGATGGATATCACCCGCGGCAACAAATTCAAGCACCTTGTTTCCATGAGCAGCCCCAGCCCCTCCCTCAGCTTAAAGCGTGAAGCCATCAAGAGGTACGGAAAAAATCACCCGCGCGCCAAGACTGACTATGCCCTCGGAGACGTCGTCACCACTTTGATCAAAACCCACAAGGGACAATCCATACTCCTGGTTCATGATACTAATTCCCCCCGCCCCTACAGCCGTAAAATACTTATCCAGGGAACACGGGGATTAGCCAGAAAGTATCCTGAACAAAAAATTTATATTGAGGGCCTCTCTCCCCAGCACGAGTGGGAGGGCCTCTCTGTATACAGCGAACAGTATAAACATCCGCTTCTTAAATCCTTAGAGGATAAAGCCAAAGGAGCCGGCCACGGCGGTATGGATTTTATCGAAGACTACCGCCTTATCCAGTGTCTCAGAGAAGGCAGGCCTACGGATTCGGACGTATATGAGGGCGTTACTATCAGCGCTGTGACTGCGCTGAGCGAAAAATCTATCACAGCCAACAGCTCTCCGATCGAATTCCCGGACTTCACACGAGGCAAATGGAAGACCCGTAAGCCTTTGGGAATTGTGACCGCTTAAAATATAATAAACCTGGATTATTCTTATAATAATCTTGTATATCGCTGGAACAAAATGAATAATAAATACATCGCCATTTTTTTATGAATAGGTCAGGCGAGTTAGGAGCGAGAGGATATTTTGAAAATTTCCTCATCCGGGTATGCTGTATCAACAGTCAAGGCTTTATACACACAGACAGGACCGTCAAACGTAACAGGTGGTCCCCATCCTGGCCGTCCCTCTGTGATATATCCTTCAAGCCCTATCCCCCATTCCAGGTCCATATAGGCAAAACCCTGATCCATCAACTTTACGAACCCGTGGCTTGTTGACCATTTTGCTGTCTCTCTACCCGCTACCTCTCTTCTTTTCTTCAGCTCTTCCAGGGATGCTTTGTATTTATCCGGATCAAGAACTTTATCCATTTCCATTCCGGAAACAACTAATTCCTCATCGTCAGGAGAGGCAATCATGGGGACAACCGTCATTAAAAACAAAGCGCCTTCAGGGGAAGCCGGATCCGGGCTGTCGGATTCGAATTTCTTGTACTCGCACAGCTCAACTCCTGCTCCTGAACTGATATTAGCCAGTGTGTGTGTCACTCTCTTGTTATTGATCTGGATAACCCGTTCCTTCAGAATAAACGTTTTTCCCTCATAGACTATTTTTTCCCATTCTTTGCCTTTAAATTGGTTGCACTTTATAACCCCCTCTTCTATATACCTGTCTACTCGGAACTGGGGCGGGTTCTTTGTGAACCAGATTTCGAAGATTTCAGAGTCCAGGTTTTTCTCCGCAAAATTCTGAACATCATCAAAGGAATCCTCATCCACCGTCCAGTATTTAATATAGAATTGGTCGATATCTTCATATCCTCCAAATTTCCAAGGAAGAGAAACATCCTTGGCAAAAACAAAAACCGCCGTCATCAAACAAAGTGCCATAATGGTTATTTTTTGAACTTTCATTTCACCCCTTCCCCTATAATCTATACTTTTTAAACTCAATCCATAAATTAAAATATAAAAAGCAAAAAAAAACCCGGCAACGACCTACTCTCCCACTCCGTTACCAGAGCAGTACCATCGGCACTGGAGAACTTAACTTCCGTGTTCGGAATGGGAACGGGTGTATCCTCTCCGTTATGGTTGCCGGGAAATAATCTGATCTAAATAAGTCTTAATATATCTTGCTTACTGATAAGCATGACATTTTTTTGCCATGAATAAACTTTACGGTCAAGCCTCACGGTCTATTAGTACTGGTTAGCTCAATCCGTTACCGGACTTACACACCCAGCCTATCAACCTTGTAGTCTACAAGGGACCTTTAGCCCGATTACTCGGGAAGGGAAATCTAATCTTGGGGCGAGCTTCCCGCTTATATGCTTTCAGCGGTTATCTCAACCAAACGTAGCTACCCAGCTATGCCCCTGGCGGGACAACTGGTACACTATAGGTTTGTCCATTCCGGTCCTTTCGTACTAGGAACAGACCCCCTCAAATTTCCTACGCCTACCGTGGATAGGGACCGAACTGTCTCGCGACGTTCTAAACCCAGCTCACGTACCGCTTTAATGGGCGAACAGCCCAACCCTTGGGACCGGCTTCAGCCCCAGGATGCGATGAGCCGACATCGAGGTGCCAAACAGGGCCGTCGATATGAGCTCTTGGGCCCTATTAGCCTGTTATCCCCGGCGTACCTTTTATCCGTTGAGCGACGGCCCTTCCATACGGGACCGCCGGATCACTAAGCCCTAGTTTCCTACCTGCTCGACTTGTCAGTCTCGCAGTCAAGCTCCCTTATGCCTTTGCACTCTTCAGCTGATTTCCAAACAGCCTGAGGGAACCTTAGGGCGCCTCCGTTACATTTTGGGAGGCGACCGCCCCAGTCAAACTACCCACTTAACACTGTCCCTCATCCGGATAACGGATGTAGGTTAGAACCTCAGAATATTAAGAGTGGTATCTCACCGACGACTCCACCCTAACTTACGTTAGGGCTTCAAAGTCTCCCACCTATCCTGCACATAATAACCCAAAATCCAATGCTAAGCTGCAGTTAAGGTGCCGGGGTCTTTCCGTCCAGCGGCAGGTAACCGG
Organism: uncultured Eubacteriales bacterium; assembly: GCA_964624145.1. Taxonomy (GTDB): domain Bacteria; phylum Acidobacteriota; class Aminicenantia; order Aminicenantales; family Aminicenantaceae; genus WJMT01. Next base: position 10,041 of record CAZUXT010000059.1, read on the forward strand.
CATCTTCACCGGTACTACAATTTCGCCGTGCCCCTCTTTGAGACAGTGTCCAAGTCGTTACACCTTTCGTGCGGGTCGGAACTTACCCGACAAGGAATTTCGCTACCTTAGGACCGTTATAGTTACGGCCGCCGTTTACCGGGGCTTCAGTTCAGAGCTTTGCCGAAGCTAACCCTTTCCCTTAACCTTCCGGCACCGGGCAGGTGTCAGTCCCTATACGTCGTTATTTTGACTTTGCAGAGACCTGTGTTTTTAGTAAACAGTCGCCAAGACCATTTATCTGCGACCTCCTCATGCTTCACCCTTGTAAAAAGAGTTACAACACTAATGAGGCTCCCTTTATCCCAAAGTTACAGGGTTAATTTGCCGAGTTCCTTAAAGAGGGTTCACACGTTCACCTTAGGATTCTCTCCTTACCTACCTGTGTTGGTTTACGGTACGGTCACCTATAAAACTCCTTAGAGGCTTTTCTCGTCGGCTTGGATTCAACAAGTTGGAAATCCCTTAGGAAATCTTCCCCGCCGTGCTCAGGCTTAACGAGCTTCCGGATTTTCCTGGAAACTCACCCTACCTGGCGGCCACACATTTTCAACCGTGTGTATGCCTATCCTTCCGCGTCACCCCATCGTACAAACGTTCTATAGGTGGTGCAGGAATGTTGACCTGCTGTCCATCGCCTACGTCTTTCGACCTCGGC
>CAZUXT010000060.1:0-9025 GCA_964624145.1 uncultured Eubacteriales bacterium
TTAAGGGCACGGATAGAAGGATGGTTTAAAAGACCTTTGATTATGGAAAAGAAAATAAAAAAGGAGGTTGATTAAAAAAAAATACTTGCATCACATCATCATAGAAGGAATTTCTTTTTTTGTTGCTGCTGATTTTCACTAAATTTCATCAAATTTCCGCCCTCTAAGCGATTCTATCGATTATAATACCCACAAAAAACACATCCGGTCAACAAAAAACCCACAAACAGGAGAGAATATCAGAGAATGAGGATTAGTGAGGTTCAGTAAGAATAGAGATCTCCCTTGTCCCTGATTCAGGAGTCTAGAGTTTCACATATATCCAGTTCGGGCAAGCCCAAAATCCATGATCTTTGCTTGGCCATTGTCGGTGACCATGATGTTGCCGCTTTTTATATCCCGGTGCACCACTCCTTTTTTGTGGGCTTCCTGCAGTCCTTCGGCCACCTGCGTGGCGATGTTGAGGGCTCCCTCCAGCTCTAAAGATCCTGATTCCATCTTCTTTTTTAAGCTCTGGCCTTCGATATAAGCCATTGAGATAAAGGATGACTCTTCTGTTTCATCGAACTCATACACTGTACAGATATTGGGATGATCCAGGGCTGCAGCTGCCTGAGCTTCTCGCATGAACCGGGTTTTAACCTCCGGAACATGGGTCAGCTCCGGCGGCAAAAACTTAAGCGCCACCATCCGTCTTAGCTTGGTGTCCTCGGCCTTGTAAACCACGCCCATTCCTCCACGTCCCAGCTCTTCAATAATGGTATATCTTCCGGCCAGAGTCGTCGCCTTTCGTTGACTTTCCCCAGAAGTTATGAGGGTTTTTGTGATGTCACTTCCCTCGGCAGATTTTAAAGCTCCACCACACTTACCACAGAAAAGTGTATCCTCAGGATTTTCATGCTGACACTTAGGGCACCTAATAGCCATTTTTCCCTCTCCCTTTAATGCGCTGTATTAGATATAAGAGTATCAATTTCAAAAAGCAAAGTCGAATAAACGAACTAACTCATTTCGTAAAACATAATATTTCACGATTTTTTTGAGGGATAAATAGATTGAGGAAACAAAAACCAAACTCAATTTTTTAAATTGATTTATAATGGCGGAGACGGCACCAAAGGCTCAGGTGCAGCAATCAGTTCTGGAATCCGCACAGTCGCAACTTTCCAAATCAGTTCTTGCTTGATTTCGCCGTATTCATGGGCTAAGACATTACGCTGGGCGATAATATTTTGCCATGGGATATCAGAGTGTTCGACTTGAAAAACTTTAGATACCCGTCGTGCAGCCTCACCGATGATTTCAAGTGCCCGCTCAACCGCCAATTGGAGTTGTCTATTCTTCATGTATTGATTAAAGCTGACGCCGGATACGAAACTATTGATCGTTCTAGCTGAATCCAGCATATCCCACAAGTAGGCTGCGTCTTTGTCATCAAGATGCATAGATGATCTCTCTATTGGTTAAGATTGAATGGCGACGAAAAGGATTCCTTAAAGTGCTTTTCTCCACTAAGTCAACCTCTCGCCCAAAGATTTTCTCCAATTCCTCTATCATCGTGATCCAGTCATATAAATCCAAATCTGCCTCTTCAGAAAGGCTAACTAAAATGTCTACATCGCTGTCAGGATCGAAATCATCACGTAAAATTGAGCCGAATAGTGAAAATTCAACAATATTCCATTTTAGACAGAATTCTTCTATTTTTTCTTTTGGCAATTTAAGTTTGGTGTTCATAACGGAATCTAAATTTCATACATTTAATATATCAAAACTTTTTATAACTGATAGGATAAGAATTTGGTTTTTCTGTTGCTGATGATTTTCACTAAATTTAATCAAATTCCCATCCTCTAAGCGACTCTATCAATTATCATACACATAAAAAACAGTTCCGGTCAACAAAAAACCCACAAACAGGAGAGAATATCAGAAAATGAGGATTAGTGAGGTTCAGTAAGAATAGAGATCTCCCTTGTCCCTGATTCAGGAGTCTAGAGTTTCACATATATTCTGATTGTCCCACAGCTGCTATGGAGAGCTGAGCCTGAGGAGGCGGGGGCCGTTCAGCCTTAAAGGTCAGATTAAGGTGTTTGATGATCTTGTCTATTCACCGAATTCAACCTATAAAAAGTTATTGTCTTTCGACCGGCCCCAGGTAGCGGTCGAGCCACTCCAGGGTGTCTTTGATGAATTCGTTTTTAGGAGGGATATGGTCCGTATCATACAGCTTCAGTTCCCTGTGTTCATCAGGAGTTCCCAAGAGAGCGAACATCGGCTTGATCGATGCTTCATATTTGTATACAAACCCATCGGCAACGGGTATCATAATGTCCTGAAAATCCGTCCGCCCATGCCCTTCACCGCAAGGGATGCAGATGTGCTGTTGAATACTCTGAAAACGATTCTGTCAGATAATTTTTCAGCTTGAATTTGAGGGGAGCAGCGGCCGGATTAAAAATATGTTTTATTTTTATAAGTAAAATCCAATTCTAATATGATTATTGTTTTTCTAAATAAAACGCCTGAAATAACGGACTGTTCATCAGTGGAATCGAATGGTCGCCGCGGGTGATATGATATTGATACTGAGTCGGGTAAATCCAAGATGATTCGCTTTTCATAACAGGAAAATTGTGGTAAATACTACTGGATAGAATGAGTCTTCGTCACTCGTTCCAGGAGAAGTAGAACATGAATGGTCAAAACCTGAGCCAAAGAGGCCGCTGGGGTTCAAAAATCGCTTTTATCTTCGCAGCGACAGGATCAGCCATAGGCCTGGGAAATATCTGGCGGTTTCCGATGGTCGTAGGCAAATACGGAGGAGCTGTCTTCGTGCTCGTCTACATTATTGCCGTTGCTCTTGTCGGATTTACAGTGATGTTGGCGGAACTGACCCTGGGTCGCTACACCCAGCAGAATGCGGTCGGAGCGTTCGAAAAAATCAAACCCAAAACTCCCTGGAAGATCATCGGATTTGTGGGTATGCTGACTAGTTTTTGTATTTTTTCCTACTATTCAGTGATCGCCGGATGGGCGGCGGGCTATTTTGCCAAAACCGTAAGCGGAACATTCAAAGGAACCGTCACAAGCCAGTTGAGTGAGAAGATTTTCACCGATTTTACATCTGATTCTGTCCAGGCGATAGTGTGCTTATTTATTGTCGTAGGCATCACCACCTTCATTATCTCGAGAGGAGTGAAAGATGGTATTGAAAGATGGACCAAAGTCCTGATGCCCTTGCTGTTAATCCTGATCATCTTTCTTGCCGTAAAAGCTCTGACTCTTTCCGGTGCAAGGGAGGGAATATCTTTTTATCTGAAGCCTGATTTTTCAAAATTGAACGGTACAGTCATTCTCTATGCATTTGGGCAGGCATTTTTTTCACTGAGCATTGGTATGGGAATCATGATCACATACGGCAGCTACATGCCCAAATCGGTCAATCTGGTTTCATCGGCCGGATGGGTCTCCTTTTCAGATTCCCTCATTGCTTTCCTCGCGGGCATCATCATCTTTCCCACCCTGTTTGCTCTTCCAGGCATTGAGCCGACAGCTGGTCCGGGTCTTGTATTCAAAGTTTTTCCCTTGATATTTTCCCAGATACCCGGAGGTAATTATTTTGGGATACTCTTCTTCATGCTGTTGCTGGTAGCGGCAATAACTTCGACCATATCTCTCCTGGAAGTCTCCGTGTCCTATTTTATAGATGCGCGCAATTGGTCTAGGAAAAAAGCGGCTTATCTCTTGGGGATCATCGCCTTCTTTCTGGGAATCCCTTCGGCTCTCTCTGCAGGAGGGATGAAATTCTTCACGGACATCGACTTTATGGGGAAGTTTGATGTTATCTTCGCAAATATAATGTTGGCGGTGGGGGCTTTGTTTATCTGCATATTCGTCGGTTGGGTTTGGGGAATCAAAACAGCTGTCAAGGAAATTCATTCAGGAAATCCCCGTTTCAATATACGTCCTCTCTGGATCTTCTCCCTGAAAATTTTATCTCCGATAGTCATCATTATCATCCTGATATTCATTAAAAAAATAATATCCGGATAGGAACAACAGAAAAAATCAAAGCCGCTCAACAAGAAACCCACAGAGGAAAGAGAGGATATCATAAAATGAGGATTAGTAAGGCTCAAAAAGAATAGAGACCTCCCCTGCCCCTTTCCCTCAGAAAATTCAGTGGAAAGTTTATGGTTAGGATTCCACTTGAGATTCACAGAAGGCTGGCCCTAGAAGCTGAAGAAGAAGGAATCAGGTCAGTGCAAAGCTCTCTCGACAATAAATCTCGCTTCATCGATTACATCAGTACGTGAAAGATTGACATAAGCATTTTTTTGTTTTAAAATTAAATTTAAGAAATAGCAATATAAGAGAGGGTAAAAATGGACGCAAAAGGAAAAGTTTTCGTATCTTTTTTTCTAGTATTTCTTTTAGGAGCGCTCCCAACAAGTTTAGCAGCAAAAGAAAGAAAAGGAGCAGAACTTTTAATTGAGAAAACAGACGGGCCACAAATAAAAGGCGAACTCATTGCAGTTAAACCGCACTCTCTGTTGTTGTTGGACTCTGAATCAGGGGCAGATGTTTCTGTTGAGGTTGGTGAGATTAGGCTTATAGAAATTGTAAAAGAATCAAAGGTCTTGGAAGGAGTTGGTTTAGGATTATTGAGTGGTGCTGCGATTGGAGTATTGGCAGGATATTTATCTGGAGATGATCCTTCTATCACGGTAAGAGGATTCGGGCCCACAATGACAGGACCGCCTCTAATGACAGCCGATGAAAAAGCATTAGCAGGAGGTACCATGGGTGGCATTTTAGGAGGAACCCTTGGAGGCGTTGGAGGCGCAATTGTTGGAGCAGATAAAACAATCCAGATCCAAAGAAAGTCAGATGCAGAAATCAAAGAGATATTGCAGAAATTGCGCAAGAAAGCTCGAGTTCGAAACTTCCAATAATTTTAGAGCCTCCACATACTGAGTCAGCGTAGATAATCTGTTCCGGGAAAGACTATCATAAAATAAGGATTATAAGCTCATTCCTTTTTTGATTTTCTTGTTCCACTTTGAACGGTCTGGATCTTTTGGTTTCTCCGGTTTCTTTGGCGGATTCTTCTTGAGCTCTTCCAGCAGCACTTCCACAGCTTTTTCCAGGCTGGGATCTTTCCCTTTGACAATGAGCTCGGGACGGTCATAGACCTCAATATCCGGTTCAACGCCGATTCCTTCAACAGCCCATTCTCCCTCAGTGTTCACAAATCCAAAAGTGGGAACAGAAAAGGAACTCCCGTCCATCAGTCCGGGATTGCCGGAAACTCCGACCAGCCCGCCCCATGTGCGGGTGCCCACCAGCAGGCCAAGATCCAGCTTCTTGAAGTAATAGGGAAAAGCATCTCCGCCGGACGAGGAATAATGATTGATCAGCATCACTTTGGGGCCGTCATGGGCAATCCCGGGAGTTTGAGACATTTCAAGCCCCCGCCTTACCCAGTAGTTCAGGATATCCCTGTCCAGAAGGTCGACCATCACATCCGGAATGAATCCTCCGCCGTTGTAGCGTTCATCAATGATCAAAGCATCCTTAGTGGAAAAGGCGTACATTCCCTTGAACAGCTCCCGGTTCCCCTGTATGGACGTATTGGGGACATGGAAGTAGCCTATTTTCCCTCCTGAAAGCTTTTCCACCATCTCCCTTCGGCTCCGGACCCAGTCAAGATAGTACAGATCGAGCTCGCTTCTGACAGGTTTAACCCAGTATTCCCTGGCTCCTTCTTTTGTAGGCTCGGAGTTAACTACCAGCGAGATTTTCTTGCCTGTGGTGTTTTCCAGAAACTGATACGGATTATTCTTAAGGGTCACATCATTCCCGTTAAGCGATATGAGGTAATCTCCTTCTTTGACATCAATTCCCTGCTCTGTCAGCGGAGAACGGGTGTTTTCATTCCAATTTTCTCCCTGATAGATTTTGGAAATGATATACCTTCCGGCTTTTTCGTCGGCTGTAAATCCAGCTCCCAGGAGGCCGCCTTCCACTCTTTCAGGACGGTCAAACTCGCCCCAGTTGATATAAGCATGCCCCACATTGAGCTCTCCTACCAGCTCACCGAAAAGATAATCCAGATCAGCCCGATGCCCCAGATAAGGCACAAGCTGTCCGTATTTTTCTTTCATCTTTGGCCAGTCCACACCATGCAGATTTTCCACATAGAACCAGTCACGGTAAATCCGCCAGGCATTCGTAAACATCTGCTTCCATTCGGTCATGGGATCGATTTTGACTTCCATGTCTTTGAAATCGAGCTTGCCGTCACCGGGTTTCTGGTTGGGCTTGAGACCGATGATCCCAAAAGTATCGCGCGCGCTGTAAAGAATCTTTTTTGCTTTGGGAGCCCACGCATATCCTCTAACACCGCTAATGACCATCTGGTCTTTCTTATCAGAAACAGAAAAATAATGCAGGCCTCCGTCTTTTAGGAAAAGGACTCCTCCTTCCACAGCGGAAAAGCCTCTGTAATTTCCGGCAGGAAGAGGAAAGGAAACAATCCTGTTGTTTATTCCATCCCTGTCAATTGAAACCTTGATGGATTCTTCCTTTTTCTCACCTGCTTCTTTCCCCTTTTCGTTTTCTTTTTCTTTCTTGATCTCTTCCACATCATTTTTCTCTTTGAAAAGAGGTTCTGTATCTTTGCTCAAGGCTGCAGCGTAGATATTTGTGGCATTGTTGTAAAGATAATCCTGCTCAAAGCTTGAAAAACTGAGTCTGAATGTCCTGTTGGAGAGAAAGAAAAGATATTTGCCGCAGCTTGAAAATACCGGTGAGAAGTCGGAATACATGTCATCTGTCAGCTGAAAGGACTCCGCCTGCTGGAGCGAATAGACCCAGACAGCTTCCTGCCCGTTATCCCCGTCTTTGGAATAGGTCACCCACTGAGAATCAGGAGACCAGCTGTAGTCGGTTATATCAAACCTGCGGGCTTTATCCGCTACAGCTATGTTTTTTGTTTTAACATCCAGGATCTGGAGTTTCTGGTTCTTATCAGAGAAAAGAAGCTTGGTGCTGTCAGGAGACCATACAGGAGGAAACCGCCAGATACGGCTTCCCTCGGTGAGCTGCACGACCTTATTGCCTTCGGCTTTATCCATCAGATAGATCTCATACTCTCCTGTCTTATCTGAGTAAAAAGCAAGATAACGCCCGTCAGGAGACCAGGCAGGGAATATTTCTCTTTGTCCCGGAGTCTCAGATAGATTGTAGGTGACACCCTCTTCGGCGGGAAGCGTGAAGATCTCTCCACGGGCCTGAAACACAGCTCTTTTTCCTGAAGGAGAAATAGCAAAACTGTTGATGTCGTCTTTGACATTTTTGAAATAAGGAAGAAGATTGGGATTATCAAAGTGAATATCCACTGTGACCTTTTCGGCTTCCCCTTTCTCCTCGTCCAGAACATACACATGCCCTCCGTTTTCATAGGCGATAAAGCCCCCCTCACCGGAAGGCCAGAGAATGTCATAATCAGTATGATCGGTCACTTTCTCGATCTGGTCTGTGTTCAAGTCATAGGCATACATATTGAGTGTGAGATCCCGGTCTGAAACAAAATAGATCTTATCCTCATGCCATATGGGATGGTAGTCGGTTCCGGAAAAAGTCGTCAATCGTCTGGATTCATCTTTTTCCAAATCATAGATCCAGACATCCTGAGCCCTGCCTCCCTTGTAGCGCTTCCAGGTTCTCCATTCCCTGGAAATGGGAGTATACACGATCTTTTTTCCGTCAGGAGAAAAAGTCCCCCCTCCGGCTTCAGGTATCTGGAGAGGCCTCTCCAGGCCTCCCTCTCTGTCCACCAGAAAATATTTTCCCATTCTCTGGCCCCAGGGGGTCCTGTTTCCCCTGAAAAGTATGTTTTTCGAATCCGGGGTCCAGTCCATAACCTGGTAGTCAAAACCTCCCCGGGGAGGCATCACTCCCACATCATTGTAAAAGGTCAACTGCTTGGGAATGCCACCGGTTGAAGGCATGACATAGACCTGCCGGCTTCCGGAATACTCGGCTGAAAAAGCGATCCACTTCCCGTCAGGCGAGATTTTAGGGAACAGCTCAAGTCCTTTATGCGAAGTGAGCCTCTTTGCTTCGCCTCCTTTTACTGGAACCGACCAGATATCACCGGCATAAACAAAGACCAAAAGGTCTTTATTCACATCGGGAAATCTTAAAACGCGGGCATCATCTCCGGCCCATATAAAAAGAGATAAAAACAAACAGACTACAAGGATGAAGCTCATTTTTTTCATGATTCCTCCTAATGAATCCTTTCTTTTTATGATTTCTGATAATACTCCTTTCTTTGTTTTTTTTCAAAGAACTTCAAATCTTTCCTGCATGGCTTTTTGAGTTTATTTGCTTCCTCTTCTAAATTCTGTCCGCAACCGGACAACCGCTGTTTCAGAAGCGAACAAATTCTCCTGTCTGTAGGACGCCTTTTGCCCGGCTTCCCCTAACGCCTTTATTTGGCATGAAACATGCATGCATTGATTACGAATGTATCTTCGATCGCGAGGCATAAAATGGTATCAAAAACACTGATGGCCGCATCAACCAGGCCACTTATTCTGGCCCTGCTCTCCAGGGGAGAAGATTACGGATACAGCATCATCCAGAATGTCAAGGACATTTCAGGGGGGCATCTTGAGTGGACAGACGGAATGCTCTATCCGGTCTTACAGAGAATGGAAATGGATGATCTGATCACCTCCAAATGGAGACTCTCTAAAGAAAACCGGCCCCGCCGGTACTATACCATAACTGAGAAAGGCCGAAAGGAACTGGAATCAGAGCTGGTGAGCTGGCGGAATGTCTGGCAGGCACTCGTCAGCCTGACAAAACCAATCCCATCCGAGGATTAAAATCATTAGGAAAAACATGTTTGACCTGGAAAAAGAGATCAAAAAATGGAAAAAAAGCCTCTACAAACTCAACCGCCGCTCCCCTTTTCGGGCCGCACGGTTTATGCCCGCTATGGCCTGGA
>CAZUXT010000060.1:9125-10729 GCA_964624145.1 uncultured Eubacteriales bacterium
CTCAACCGCCGCTCCCCTTTTCGGGCCGCACGGTTTATGCCCGCTATGGCCTGGAATTATGTAAAGGCGGCCCTGCGCATGATCCGCCGCCATAAAGTGTATTCCTTTATCAATATCACGGGCCTGGCGCTTGGAATGGCCTGCTGTATCGTGATTGCCTCATATCTCCGGTTCGAGCTCTCCTATGACAGCTTTCATGAAAACAAGAACCGCATCTTCCGTCTGGTGGAGAAACAGTCCTTTAAAGGACAGGAAGAAAAGAATCTCGGCCAGTCCACTTCCTGGATGGGAGAGACTCTTGTGGAATACCCGGAGGTCAGCAAAGCGGTCAATTTCATTAATATGGGAAACATCTGGACCAAATACGGGGACGAAATTTTTGAGATCCCTCAAGCTCTTCTTGCGGACCCTGATGTCTTCAATGTCTTCTCTTTTAAACTGCTGGAGGGTGACCCGCAGACCGCGCTGCTGGATCCAAACACAGTGGTCATAACAGAAGATACGGCCCGGCGGATATTCAAGGATGAAGATCCTGTGGGCAAAACTCTTCTAAGCCTGGATTCCAAACAATACAGAGTCACCGGTGTGGCTGAAAACGTACCTAAAAATTCCCATATCCAATTCGACATGCTGGTTTCCATTACGGAGATGAGGAACCAGCCCGTGGAGTGGGATAACTACAATCATATCTCTCCCACTTATGTCCTTCTCAAACAAAATGCGGACCCTGAAACACTGGAAAACAAGCTTCCTGCCCACACCCGGAATTACTTTAAATTCAATGCCGAGCATGTCTCACTTTTTCTTCAGCCACTGAAAGACACCCATCTTCGCTCCAAGCATATCATGTGGGAGATCAACTGGATGAAGGGTGACATCATGTATGTCTCTTTCTTTTCCATTATTATGGTCTTCATTCTTGTGATCGCCTGCATTAATTTCATCAATCTTTCAACGGCCCGGGCTCTCACCCGCGCCCGTGAAGTGGGCGTCCGCAAGGTCATCGGCGCACACAGATCACAACTCGTCCGGCAGTTCATCGGAGAATCCCTGCTTTTTTCTTTAGCCGCGCTTTTCCTTGCCGTGGTCATCATTCAAACAATCAAGCCTGCACTCGAAAAAATCCTGGTGTCCGGCCTGTTGTCCTTTTCCTTGGACAATATGGTATTTGTTGCCGGGATATTCTGTATCCTGGTCGGGAGCGGGATTTTATCAGGCATTTACCCTGCCTTTGTCCTTTCTTCTTTTCGACCGGTGGTTGTTCTTAAAAGCAGCTTTTCCCAGGGGAAAAAATCCGCGGGAATAAGGAAATTCCTGGTTATGGGGCAGTTTGCGGTCTCTATCATACTGATCTTTTGCACAATGGTCGTTTCCGGACAGTTCGACTTCATGAGGAAGAAGGACACCGGATTTGATAAGGCCCATGTTGTGACCCTTCCTATGACTGATGAGATGCAGCAGCACTTCGACACGATCAAAGAGAGCCTCCTGAAGGATCCCGGAATAAAAGACATCACAGCATCCACGCGTCCATTGGGGACCCCGTTGTGGAGAAATCAAATATTTTTCGAAGGGATAAGTCCTGAAGAACAGTGGATTACTCC
>CAZUXT010000061.1:0-9483 GCA_964624145.1 uncultured Eubacteriales bacterium
GCAACTTTTAATTATAATTAATTAGAGTTAATTATATTAAATTATAGTAAATTATAGTAGTAAATTATAGGGGACGGGCCCAGCTAATTTATTTATTTTCATATAATTACGATACTTTTCCACAGTTATTTACCCCCAAATCAATGATTTTTGCCCCCAAAATACAAACAACAAATAAGCCCAGTTAGCCAGAAATCTTATCCTCAGAAAGTGATATGTGAGCATTGATTATGTAGGTCAATTCCCATATAATCCATTTGTAAATCTTCTTTCTTGTGCTCTTTATAAGCATGTTCAGTGGAAAGAAGAGGTTGGTTGATGGGAGGTTTGCGATGATTGGTTTGAATATATTAATTCTGCTTATTTCATTAGTATTCCTGTTATTTTTTTCCGCCTTTTTTTCCGGATCCGAAACAGCTCTTATGGCAGTAGGCAAGCTTCGTTTGAAACATCTTGCAGAATCAAGGCAAAAAAGAGTAAGGATAGTTGAACGTGTACTCAAAGAACCTGACAGATTGATAGGAACTATACTGCTTGGAAATAATCTTGTGAACGTGGCAATGACATCTCTTGCCACATCTCTTGCCATTAGTTTGTGGGGAAATAAAGGCGTTGCTTATGTGACGGCAGTATTAACATTCATAATTTTGATCTTTGCTGAGATCATGCCAAAAGTCTATGCAAAATATTATAATGAGCGGGTTTCTTTTCAAGTAGCACCTATTATGAAATGGATGATGGCTTTTTTCAAGCCTGTTGTGTGGGTGGTTACATACACTAGCACAAAGATATTAAAGCTGATCGGGTTGGATATTAATAAAATTAAAAAACCTTTGGTTACTGAAGCTGAATTGAAAACCTTTATCAAGGTAGGAAGAGATTCGGGCGCCATCACTCCGGATGAAAAGAGAATGCTCACAAGTGTCTTTACATTAAATGATAAATCAGTCGGAGAGGTGATGATTTCTGCAAAGAAGATGGCCATTCTGGAAATAGATGCGCCAAAAGAAGAAATATTGAGGAAAATTGTGAGGACAGGCCATTCGAGGTTTCCTGTGAGATCAGAAAAAAAGTCTGAGATAGCGGGAATCGTTCATGTAAAAGACCTGTTTGATCTTATTGCTAAAAAACAAAGCATATCATTAAAAAATATTTTAAGACCAACAATTTATGTCTCAGAAGAAGATAAGATTGATACACAACTTCGCCGATTCAAAAGGAAACGAATCCATCAAGCTGTGGTCTTAGATAAAGAAGGTAAAATTTCAGGATTGATTACCCTTGAAGATATTCTCGAGGAATTAGTTGGAAACATTAGGGATGAATACGATTTGGATTGAAGTGAAAGACATCCTGAACTATAGTAAAATTTTCTCAGATTTTAAAAAAGGAGGGGATTATGAAACGCAGAACCTTTTTAAACACACTTCCGGCTCTCACCATCCTCACAGGAACAGCAGCCGGATTCATAAAGGAACCAAAACCTCAAGAAGCAACTCATGACACCCGGGAATTAAAACCCATAAAGCTTGTCAAGCCGGAAACCAGTGGGGGCCAATCTGTGCTGGCCTCTTTAAAGGAGAGAAAGACTATCCGCAGCATGGATTCCAGAGAGCTTCCCCCTCAGATACTTTCCAATCTGCTCTGGGCTGCATTTGGAGTGAACCGGCCTGATGGGCTCCGCGGAAGGCCGGGCAGAACCGCGGCCTCAGCAAGCAACTCTCAGGAAATCGATCTTTACATTACTTTCCCTCAAGGAGTCTACCTCTATGACGCCATGGAACACAGTTTGAAACCTGTCTCTGCCGGCGACTTCCGTCACAGAGCCCGCAGACGCAGAGCAGCTGAGGCGCCTTTGAGCCTATTTTTTGTTGTTGATATTGCCAAATACAAAGAGGCCCCGTTTCAGGAACCAGGACTTAAGGATCCGGAGATACAAAAATCCTATTACTATGTGGCCACAGGCCTTATAGCCCAAAACATCTACCTGTATGCGGCTTCGATCGGACTGGCTGCCCACTTCCACAACTGCGACAAACAGAACACCCATAAAGAGTTCCATCTTCGCCCGGAACAGCGGGTTCTCTTTGCTCAGACAGTGGGATATCCTGCAGAGACCCAGGTTTCATGACTTTGGGAAGCAGGGAAGATGAATTTCCCGATTAGCTAAAGGAACCAGATTGACCAGATTGAAGCAATAAAACTACAAGACGCCATGATTCAACCTGCACTTTATTTCATTCCCGCCTTGGTCATCTCTGTGTTCTTTTTGATCAGGGCCGAGTTTCTGAAGCGAAGATGGCAGTTTTACGTCCTAAAGCCCATCTCTACGCTACTGGTAATCGCCGCAGCCCTGATGTCTCTTCAGGAGCCGTCATGGAATAAGACCTATACCTTCGGTGTGGTCCTGGGGCTTTTGTTTTCCTTGGCTGGGGATATTGCCCTGATGTTTCAGGAAAAGCGGAAGGCTTTTTTAGCAGGACTGGGATTCTTTTTGGCGGCCCATATTGTCTATGCGGCTGTTTTTCTGACTCTAGGGAGATTTACGCGGTGGGATCTCCTTTGGGCGCTGATCCTGGCGGCTGCAGGAGCAGGCTTTTACATACTGATCCGCCCTAATCTGGGGTCGATGAAGGGACCGGTCATCGGATACATCGTGGTCATTTCCTTTATGGTGAGCCGGGCTTTCTCGACCTGGGCCAGCCCCGAACTTACTCTGGATCAGGCCTGGATGATCGCGTCCGGCGCCCTGCTGTTCTACTTTTCGGATGTGATTCTGGCGGCCAATAAGTTCTGGAAGCCATTGAGATACAACCGCATCAGTTTGGTATTTTATTACAGCGGTCAATTCCTGATCGCGTTGGCAGCCAGCTGCTTTTAGGGGGACGGGCCCGGGCATCTTCTTTATAATCAATAAGATAACCATAGATTTCCACAGTTTTCTACCCTGAAGACATCGATTTTTTGCCCCCAAAAATCACATCCAGTAAAACAAAATCGCCACTGGGAATTTTTCATATTATAAGGTCCCGGCAAGCACAGCCAGAGTGCGGAGGTCAGGAACGGTAAGATCGGGTTCAGCCACAGCCGGAAGTGTGGCGCCATATCCATCCTTTCCCATTCGCCGATTGACCCAAACTGTGGAAAGTCCGGCTTTTTTTGCAGGCACAATGTCATGAAAAAGGCTTTGCGCCACGTGCAGTAATTTGTGTGCTGGGACTACCGCGTTTTGGATCAGGTACTCAAAGTTACGCATGGACGGCTTGTAAGAGCCTATCTGCTGTGCTGTAAAAACATTATCAAATTTGACTTTCAAAACCCGCTCAGAATAACGAAAAAGTTCATCATCAATATTAGATAAAATAATGAGTTGGTATTTAGTACTCAAAGCACGAAGAGCTTGGGCAGAATCTGGAAACGTTGGCCAGTCCTTCACACTCATGGGAAAATGTGCCAGCTCATCCAGGGATGGCTCAAATCCTACTTCTTTACCAATATCAACAAGAACAGCCTCCAAAACATCACGATAAGACCGGTAAGGACCAGCTTCAATCTCCGACTCTGCTTTTGCGAATAATTCCAAAAGAGCATTATCCCCGGCAGATACTCGATGGGCTTTCAAAATGGGATGCAAAGCAGCCAATAGGCCTTCTTCCCAGTCAATGATGGTCCCGTAGCAGTCAAAGCTTAAACATTCGAATTGATCCAGGTTCATGTTTGGGTTTTGTTTTCTTTAGAGGAAATTATTCAGTTTTTCCAGGCTTCAGTTTTTTTGTATTATGGCTTTTCCGAATATCAAAGTCAATATCGTTAAACAGAGCCCAGGTACTGAAAAAGTCAAGTTTTGCACATTTTATTGACTTGATCTCTTTTATATATATTGTATTATAGGCAAGGCAATTGTTTAGAAGGTGGATACCTAATGAATCGAAACATATGGCAATATTTGGTAGCCCACTTATAATGCATGTAAGGAGATTAAAATGAAAGGAGAAATTTCTGTCTTCAGTAAAGTAGAGAAACCTTTAATACCCCAGTTTTGTGTTCGTTGTATGTCAAAAGACATATCAACAGTTATTAGCAAAAAAATTGATGAATATGTTCAAGATAAAATCTTAAAATCTGAAACAAAATATTATGACAAATATGGGAGGGAAAAAATATCTTTTCCTCACGGGGGAGGAGGGAGTATAGAAACAAAAGAGGAATTCACATACACAAAACGTAAATTTCTTGTTGAATTTCCATTCTGCCGTGATTGTAAAAATATTGAAGATATTAAAGACAAAAAAAACAAAGCTCAAAGTAAATTAGGATGTATTTCGTTCATAATTTTAGCATCAATATCAACAACCTTGTTTTTACTCTATGGGTGGGAGGGCCTAACGTTTATTGGAAGCCTTTTAATCTCAATACCTATTAGTGCTGCAATAATACTACTCTTAGGATTGATCCTGGTTTCCAAATTCGTGCCTGATAGGGGCGATAAAAGTGTTGCATTTGAACTAGTTGGAAAAGCACAAGGAGTAAAAAACAGCGAAAAAAATATTTATTATAATGAGATGGTATATATATTCCTTAATTATGAATATGCTACTGAGTTTATATACAATAACTGGGATATCATTCATATTGACGAATTGTTTGAAAAAAAATCATCAGTTAATTTGATTCCAATTATTGCCAAGAAAACTAAAGGTCAAGAATATTTAATGCATATATTTAAAAATTCAGAGAACCAAAAGGTGCTTTTTTCCATAAGGCAAGAACTGGATGAAAAAAGTTTATCTGTGCTTTCAAATGATAAAAATTTATCTCAATGGAAAAAAGAATTGATAAGATAATATCCTGTTTGCCTGAAAAAGAGACCGGATACAAATTATTAAAGCGTTACCAGGTTAGCTGGAGTGAGCTTTATACATAAATTAAATCATCTCTCATATGCAAGGGGAGGAAGATGAAAAAGAAAATTATCTTGTGTCTGGCCATCATACCTTTCCTCATTTCCACTAACCTTCAAAGTGAGGCAATCAAAAAAGCACAAGAAATCATCAAGAATCCTAAAAGGCCTGCAAATCCCAATGCCGGCCGAATCCTAAAGCTTCAGGAAGAGCTGCGGATCACAGATAAGGGAGGAGATTTTTTCTTCCAATACCCCGCAAAAGTAAAAGTCGCCCCTGATGGATCCATTTTCATATCAGATCATGACCTTCTCATTCGGCTTGATAAAAACGGGAAGTATCTTCATAACTATTTCAAAAAAGGAGAAGGGCCGGGAGAGTTGAATTCTGTCCGTGATTACACTTTTCATGACGAGAAATTGATAGTAATAAACTCCAATCCACTGAAGATCGTAAGTTTTGATTTCAACGACGAGCTCATCGATGATGTAAACCTGCACCAGAGCTTTTTATTTTTTCGCTTTCTTTTCCTTAAAAATAACCGGATATATTTTTTTAAAAATGAACGTCCGGAAGCAGGAGATAAGCCAGAGGTAATGGATGCCCCCTATGTTTTGATTTCCATGGATATGAAAGGCCAGGATCTGAAGGAACATCTCTCTCTCCCATATCAGATTTATATAACAGGCGGCGCTATAAGCGGATTAGGGAGAATAACCACTGCTTCCTATAAAAACAAGTTCCTGTTCATCGCCAATACAGAGGAATATATGGTAAAGATGTTCGATGTGGAATCTCAGAAAATGCTGAGAAGCTTCACCAGGAAATACAAGCGTGTGAAACCCCCTGAGGATTATAGATGGGGGGGTATCTATAACAGAGAAGGAAAAAGACTGGGACCGCCCCCGCCGAAATATTTTTTTGATATAAGTGCGATGTATATTGTTAATGAATCACTCTGGGTTCGGACTTCAACCAAAGACCCTGAAAAAGGTTACCTTTTCGATGTGTTTTATTTTGACGGATCTTATAAGGATTCCTTTTACTTAAAACCTGACGGAGGGATCATCAGTACCCATGGTAACTCGATCTTCATCAAAGAGACCGACGCCGATGACCTGGTCAGCATTGTCAAATATAAGATAATCGGATAAACAGGTCTTATACGGTTGTTACCGAGGATGATTACAAGGTCATAAAGGCCTATACGTACGAAATCAAGGATTATTGATTCTTTATAAATGTCTTACTTATTTCACGATAACATCGGTTTTTACTGTAAAGAATTTATAGTTATAATATACTACCGTTTTTTTTGAATTTTTGATTAATTTGTATTTTGGATGTCTATAGTACTCTTCTAAAACAAATTTTGACGGAAACCGTATCCCGTTTTTCTCATATTCATATTCAGCAATCAAAGAAAAATCTGGTTGGAATCCACTCTGTTTTGCCTCCTGGACAAAAGACTCGTAACCCTCAGCCGACTCCTGGTTCCATTCGATCTTGAGAATGATGAAATCTTTTTGACTCACCCATACCTTTCCCCAAAGGTGCTTTGTTGTGCTTCCGGGCTTGGGAACAGCTTCAATAATAAAGATTTTTTCGCCGAATAGCCTACCTTGTTTTTTAATCTTATAGTCATGACGTTCCTGCCAGTATTCGCTTAAAAGGCCAATGGGACCTAATATCAACAGCTTATGAGGAAATCCTCTTTCAATATCATCTGATTCTTCTGAAACTTTTTTCCCATCAACCTCTAATAAAATTCTCTGTTCGTTTAGTTTATTATCCTTGCTGATGAGCTGATAGTCATAAATCAATTCTTTAGCCTTATATTTGAGCTGCCTTCTCCCTCCTCCAAAATTTTTATGCTGTAATGCTGCATGAAGTTCAAATCTAGATAACGCTCCTCTATCGTCAAAAGCAAAAAAATCTACAATTACTTTTTCCTTGCATACAAAGTCAAGAACAGCGTAGGCTAATTTACTGCAGTATTGCGAACTTTTTAAAAGAACTTCTTCAAGCTCCTCCATTTTGTTCGATTCAGCGGAAGAAACAGCTATGTAATTTATATTGAACCCCCATAAAAGAATCCCTAATAGAATGATAAAATATCTCCTTCTCATCTAAGCCCCCATTTGTTTAGCTCTATTAAAATACTAGGTAAATCAATTCTGTTTGTCAAATTGGTTGCTTATTTTGTTTAATTTTTGGGTTGCGGGAATATTTTGGGGGTAAAAAGCCGATGTCTTCAGGGTAGCAAACTGTGGAAATCTAGGATTATCTTATAGATTATAAAGGAGATGCCCGGGCCCGTCCCCTAAATAACTAAATAATAAAATAATATAATATTCTTTTATATAAGGGCTTTTTTGTTCAGTCTCAGGAGCCAGCTATTGACTTTTTAAGTTTTTCCAGCGATTCTTCTAATTCTTTCCCAAGATATTCCGCACGCGTATATCCCATAAATAATGCGTCTGATTTTAGGGTGGAAAACGCACCATTGAAAGTTTTGATCGCGCTATCGAGAGCTTTGACCGCCCGCTCATCGCCGGTCCAACTCAATGCCCAAGCAGTGAGCTTCAATACATCGCTCATTCCCGAAAACGATTCGAGCATCAACACTCCAAGGCCTTTCATGGGATCAATGCCTTTCATAGAAGCAAGGCCGACCATCCCGAGGTACTCACGAAGCCATTTATTAAGGGTTTCTATAAGGGCTTCAACTGCAGATCCGCCGATCTTGGCTAATGTCTTTCCTATCACAACGCGAGAATTCGGGCTCACCCAGACAAAGTCATGGATCAGCGGCTCCACTGCCACATCACCCAATTCTACACACTTGTCCCAGTTGCGCTTATTAACCCAGTAAACAGCGCCCGCAACACTGTTATCAGGCTGCCAGTTTAGTTTCTCAAGAGCCTCAGTCGCTGTTGTACGCACACAAAACAGGTTGTCATTCTCTGCCACCTCGATAAGCGGTTCGACAGCTTGCTTATCGCCGATCTCGCCAAGGGCTTCCGCTGCATCCATCCGGATACCATAGTGTTCCACATACTCTTTATGTCCTTTGATGCTGCCCATCACGATGTGATAGTTGGGATCGAACTTATCTCCTGACGGCGGCTTATCCCAGATAAAAGTTTCTCCTCTCATGTATGTCAACGTCTTTATAAGGCTCTTTACTTTACGCTTTTTTATCAGCTTCTTCATCTTATCGCGTGTGTATTGGGCCATTCGGTTTCCTCCTTTTTTTGACCATCATACATATAAAAAAAACGTTAAGTCAATAAAAACCCCAACCTGTAACTGAATTAAATATTTTCCAGCTTTTCTATGTCCGCTAGGTCCTGTTTTCTTCCTGATTTATTTTTGTTTAATAACTCGATAAATTCTTTGAAATCCTTTTCGACTCTGAAAGATCAGAGCTCTAGAAAGCAAAGCATACGCCGATCTTTGGAGTGAGAATATCCGTAGGGGAGCGGCTTATGAAGTAGTTAACCGTATCCCCAACAATCTCAATGTCTCCCGGGACCAGATAATCCGCAGACCCTCCCCGTAGATAGCGGATACCGACATCCAGCATAATGGATAAAGGCCTTTTGCCATCCGGGCCCGGTATGTGAGATAGATCCAGCACAAAACCTCCGCCCAATCCATAGCTCAGTACTGTGGAACGCATATGGTTGGTGCTGGCGATACATTCGTTATTAAAATCATCACAAACCCGGGTATAAGTGGTCAAATGCTGGAGTCCCAATAGGCCTTCGACATAAGGCTTCATAGCATAAAAAGTGGGCTGCAGCCTGAGAAGCAAATGAGCGCGGGCTACGGCATTGACGGTGTTCACTTTGACTAGCACATCCGGGACATACACGTTGAAAGGCTCCCAGCGCGTTTCTCTTCCGTAGACATGATAGGCCAAGGCTGTACCAATCATAAGGTCTGAGTGAGGGATTTGATAGATTGCATCCAGGCTGCCGCCCCATCCGATGCGATCCAGTATGTCATGAAATTCCCCCTGGGGAAAAAAAGGCTCAAAGGAGATTCCTACCTGAAACACTTCTTTTTTGCCTGCGGCTTGGGATGAAGTGCAGAGAAGGAAAGCCAAAACCAGGAGGATTATCCATCTTTTCATTGACATGCCTTCCTATGAGATACTAAAAATCGCACCACAAGTGATAATGCAAAATCCATGCCTTTTGTCTTCCCCTGAGAAAGGGCATATAAAAGCCTGATTTATGTCTTGTCCTGATGACAACAGTCCTTATAATGGGACGGGTCCACAGAAGTTAATCCAAAACAGGGAGTCCGTTTGGAAGCCAGTCAAGTCAGCTGTATGGTGAGGGCCGGAAAAGGGGTATTTCTTGTTGACCGGATGTCTTTTTTATAGGTATCATATTCGATAAAGCCGCTTGGAGGGCAGAAATTCAATGAAAAAACAATATTTATTTATCAGTCTCCTGGGCGGGATGTGTTTCCTTTTTGGTTACAGCCGTTCTCAGAATCAAGCATTAGAAAAAATTTCTACTGAACCAGCAGTGGGAGAGAAAGGAATGGTGAGTTCAGCCCATCCTCT
>CAZUXT010000062.1:0-9156 GCA_964624145.1 uncultured Eubacteriales bacterium
AACGAGTACAGTCAATCTCATTTTTCCCTCCATTCTTATCTACTAAAAAAAGATATATCCGGTCAATAAAAAATAATCCTCCTGTGATATCAAAGCCGCAGTGTCCCTATTATTCATTGTGCTTGACACTTAACGTATCACACTATATATTTTAAATGTGATTAAGTCCTTTGGAGATAAAGAGACAGATTTGAAAGCTCCTCCAGGGAATCGATTGGAGAAATTGAGAGGGGAACGAAAAGGACAGTATTCGGTTAGGATCAATGACCAGTGGCGTGTGTGTTTTGTTTGGCGAAAAAATGATGCATATGGAGTTGAAATCACAGACTATCACTAGGAGATGAGGAAATGACTGATAAAAAAATGGCCCCAGTTCATCCCGGTGAGGTTTTGTATGAAGAATTTTTAAAGCCGCTGGGATTAAGTCAACATCGTCTGGCCCTGGATCTGGGAGTTGATTCCCGCCGTATTAATGAAATCGTGCTTAAGAAGCGAAGTATAACCGCTAATACAGCTTTACGTCTTGCTCGATATTTCGATACTTCAGCTGAATTTTGGCTCGGGCTCCAAGCTCAATATGATTTGGATTTGGAAGAGGAAAAATTAGGAAAAAAATTAGAAAAAGAGGTAAGGACCTATAAAGAAGCTCACCAGTAAAGACGTTTCTTCTCTCCTCTCTTTAATTTATTTCAGTTTTTCTATTATCTCGGGAACTATTTCAAATAAATCTCCAACTATACCATAGTCACATCTTGAGAATATGGGGGCATGTGGGTCATTATTTATGGCAATAATGGTTCCCGCCTCTTGGCAGCCTACTATGTGTTGGGTAGCTCCAGAAATCCCGCAGGCAATGTACAAATCCGGATTGATATTTTTTCCCGTTTGACCTATCTGATTGTCAGGAGGAATCCAGCCGTTATCCACAGCCACTCTCGTTCCCCCCATCGCTGCCCCCAGGGAAGCAGCAAGTTTTTGGTGAATTTCAAGTCCTTCTTTTGATTTGATACCTCTTCCCACGCCCACCACTTTCCGCGCTTTGGACAAACTTATTCCCTCTTCAACAGGTTCTTCTAAATCTCCTACTTTAAGTTGAAAAACATCTGCGGGAAGGGAGAAGTTTAATTCCTTTATTTCCATTTTATTGTTTTGGTTCTCAAAATTTTCGGAGTCCATTTCTAATGGCTTCATAGTAAGCAGTGCGGGTGTGGTTCTCAATTCCATATCCGCAAGCAAACTCCCTCCAAATATGGGTTTAGTGACAATCAATTTGTTTTCCCTCTTTTTTACGGCTAAGCACTCACTGGCCATCCCTACACCCAGCTTTGAGGCAACCCTTGGCAGAAGGTCATTCCCTTGGGCTGTAGCAGGGGCTAGTACGAGCTGAGGAGAGAGATCATTGACTACCTTTGATATCACCGCAGCATACGCATCCGGTGCATAGTGGCCTAACTTTTCTTCCTGAAAATGGAAAATTTTGTCTAATTTTGTATTTTTTATCTTTGATTCTATACTTATTGGCTTCTCACCAATCATTAGTCCAGATACTTTATCACTAAAATCAGGAAGATGGTTGGCATAATTTATAATTTTAAGAGATAAGTCCAAAATTTCAGATTCCCTTGTTTCAACAAGAACTAATATCATCTTTTCAAGTCCTAAAACACATCATTGACCTTTGAGCAGTCCTTCTTTGGCCAACTTCTTAATCAAGTTTGAGACAGCTGACTTTTTTTCATCTCCTAGGATTTCTCCTTTTCTTTCGTTGGATATTTTTTCAAGTTCAACGATTTCGAGATGGGGTGTTCCTTTATTTACCTTTATTTCTTCAATTATTTTTTTCTTCACCTTCATGATCCCGCGTATAGAGGGATATCTGGGTGTAGCTAAAACAGCCCCCAGGGTCGTAAAAACAGCAGGGAGTTTAACCTCGTAAATCTCCAATCCTGCTTCTGTTTCACGTTTACAAGCTGCGCTCCCCTCAAAAATTTCAAGATCCCTTATACCCGAGATACACGGCAGGTTTAAACGGTGGGCTACCCTTAAACCGGTTTGACGGTTAGACATATCTCCGGATTCATGACCAAAAAGGATTAAATCAAAATCCCTGGATTCCAACACAGACGCTAGAGCCTCTGCAGTGCAGCTTGTATCCCATCCTTCCTCATCAGTGGTTAAAAGAACACCGCGGTCTGCACCCATTGCCATAGCCATTTTTATTCCCTCACTCGCCTCTGAAGGTCCCAAAGAGAAAACAACTATGTTGTCCTCATTTCCCCTTTCTTCCTTTATTCTGATTGCTTTTTCCACGGCACATTGGTCTATCCGATTCATTGTGAAGTCAATCCCTTCTGTGGCAATCCACTTTTTGTCTTCTCTTAACTCAAGTTTCTCTGCAGTGTCAGGAATCCATTTGATACATACCGCTATCTTCAATTTGGGTACACCTCCATATTTTTTACTGTCTTCTCTTTAATAGATAATTCTTCTGGGACAGCGCAGATGGTCTACGGGAGGGCCTTTATAATCGCGCTCCGTAAGCCGCCTTATATCCCAAGGTGCCATATCAAAGGTGCGATAATCGCCCTCCAAAATCAGTTCTGCGAGGGCTAATCCAAGACCCGGGGCCTGCATAAAGCCTCCATGTCCACCGCCTAAATAATAGAAATTGGACACTTCTTTTGATCTTCCTACTCCTGTCAGGCCATCTTGAGCGAAACTTCTTTTTGCTGCGACATTCGATTTAATTTTAATTTTATCTACCCAGTCAGGAAAATGATAAGCTATCTTTTCTGCTATTTCGGCCAGATAAACAGAAGTAAAGCCTGATTTCATCCTATCAGGATCGGGTATCTCCTCATAGTACATGTCTGCGTGAAACAACAATCCCTTTTGTTCATTATGCATCCACATCTCATGGAAATCCGGTTCCTGATCAGGGGGTACTAATCCTTCAATGGATGGAATGGTATAGTCAAATTCGTCAATGGGTTCAGTGACACTGAAACGAGTTCGTATGGGATAAAAAGGAAGGTCAAGACCTGCCATTTGGTTAACCTTCTTCATCCAAGCGCCAGCGCAGTTTACGAGGTAATTGATTTCGATATATTTTTCATCTTCACTATCTGCCTTCACTTTTAGCCCTTGAATGTGGTCATTAGTGCGATCAATGCCCACTACAGGTGTGTTTGTAAAAACATAGACACCTTTCTCTTGAGCCTTCTTAGCGAGAAGGTCGGTGATGTGGTAAGGATCGTCGAATCGAATGTCATCCGGTCCATACATAGCTGATTTAACATCTTTTGTATTTAAGTGTGGGAATAGTTCTTTAACTTTGTTTTTGGACACCATTTCTTCATTCCAACCACATTCATCCAGCACTCGGATTTTCTCTTGAAAAAGATCCTCCATTTCGTCTGTATATCCGAGGAAAAGATTACCTTTTAAGGGTTTTATATTCTCTTCATTGGCCAACTTCTGGTAAAAATCGACTCCATATTTGACTGCTTTAATCATTTCATGGTTGCCAAGGTAATCCGGCCTGACTGAACCACCGGATAATCCTGTTGCTTCGCCTGCGATTTCTTCTTTTTCAAAAACCGCTATTCCATCCACTCCACGTTGCGCAAGTTGATACGCCACACAAACGCCTGCAATACCGCCGCCTATTATGGCTATATTCGTCTTATTCGGAATGTCTTGCATATTCCCTCCATTTCATCAAATTCCTCCCTCTAAACGAATTTTTCGAAAGGGATTTATATCTATCTATATTTTTTTTATTCATAATCAAGAGAGTTGTTGTCAACAAAAACAGTCAATCTCATTTGACTCTCCTTTCTTATCTAATATCAAAAGATACTTCCGGTCAATAAAAAATCCCTATCTTCTTGTTCCGCACTTCTTTAATCATTTCTGTGACTGGCGTGATCAAGGCTTCAGGCTTTTCTAAATGTATATTATGTCCAACGTCATCAACGATAATGTGTTTCCCCCCTCTTTTCTTATCTACAAAAGACTTTTCTATTTCTTTGCTGGAGCGAGCCGTTTCAGCTCCTCGAACCAGTTCTGGACCAGGATCATTTCAGTGATGGGCTGAAGCTTGCTTGTATCCCT
The DNA here is from genome assembly GCA_964624145.1 of uncultured Eubacteriales bacterium. Taxonomy (GTDB): domain Bacteria; phylum Acidobacteriota; class Aminicenantia; order Aminicenantales; family Aminicenantaceae; genus WJMT01. Next base: position 4,117 of record CAZUXT010000062.1, read on the forward strand.
CTTCACGGCCAGGAATCGGCGGCCGTCTGGAGAAATATCCCAGGTCCGTACCAATCCAAAGTTGTATCCTTGCATCTCCATCAGAAAACGTGGTTTGCTCGCAGAAAAACCCGAATCCGTCTGGATATCGACCACCCAGACATCGTTTCCATCCCTTGATCGATAATACAGTCGTCTCCCGTCCTGGGCCCAGATAGGGACATTTCCTCCTTCATGAGAGATTTGATATCGGCTTACACTTTCCGGGAAAGATTGAACATAGACCTCATATCGGCCTGACTCGTCCGTGACGTAGGCGATCCATTTTCCATCAGGGGAAAATACCAGCTCTCCCTCATAGAATTGGGAATTTAAAAATGGCGTTACCTGACCATCACGGACATTCAAGAAATAGATATCACAGTTGTTTTCATATCTATCCACAAAAGCCAGTGTCTCTCCGTCTGGTGTCATAGATGATGGAAACTGATCATGATCGCTTTTTGTCAGCCGTTTCATCGGAGAGCTTCCATCAATGGTCTTCCAGTAGATATTAGGAGTGCCCTCTCTAAGCCAGTCAAAGATCAGTCGTTTTCCATCCGGAGGCCAGATGCCCCATTCAGACATTCCTTCGACAGTCATTTTTGTATTAGTGTCGCGAGTGAGGTCATGAATCCAGAGATAATTTTCTGTTCCAAGAGTGGTATAGGCTATTTTTTGCCCATCAGGTGAGAGGCAGGGAGCCCAAAATCCTGCTTTGAATGGCACTGCAGGTTCAACCTGACCCTTGAAATCAACCCAAACGAGGGAGTTTTCCAGATCTGGAATGATCCCTCCTGATGCATAGACCAGGGATCCAGAAGGGGAAAGACTGAATTGTCCGGCTGTGGTTTCGTGAGCGGAGAAGGTTGAATTAAGAGCTTGCGCAATATTCGCGATGGCTGGAGCTTGAGGGCCTGTGATCTCAAGCTTATCAAGACTAAACGGGGCTGCGATCAATGTCCCCTGCCGGAGGAAGGCCAGATGTCCGGTGGGCACATATCGAGCATCAGCCGCATCTTCCAGTAAAATCCGCCATTTTCGCGTTCCGGGTTCCCATACAGCGATGCGGGGATGGAGGTCCCAGAAATGCCTTTTGATGGTAAACAAAATTCCCTTGCCGTCCGGAAGGCAATGGGGCAGATAATGAGCAATTTCTTCTCTGGACCGATCAGGCACTGTCAGAGTCTCCACCTCACCTCCATCAGCGGAGATCCTGAATAAACCTGAGTGCTTGGCATAAGAGAAGACGATCTGGTTTTCCGTTCCCCAGCTAAAGCCAAAGGGACTTTGAACATCGCACAAGGGTTTCGGTATCCCGCCCTCGATAGGGACTTTCATAAGCTTTCCATCTGCCCAGAAACCGATCCATTTATCGTCAGGAGAAAGGAACGGACTGGAGCCGCCTTCGGTCCCGGTTATGGGTACGGCTTCAAGCTGATACAATCTCCTGAGGTAGAGGCTGGATTTTGCCTCGGATTCTGGATCTTGTTTGATTGCGCTGAAGATGAGAAAATGCCCGCTGTTTGAAAGGGCTATTTCGGTTCTGGTTGGGATTGATTCATGAGAGACAGTAGTATTGCCGCCAAGCCGATAGCCCAGTTCTGTCCTGATGGATGAGAACACCAAGGGAAAGGACGGCGAAGAGGCATCCGGATTAAAAAATTTCATCAGCATCGGTCCGATCAGGACCCCGATGATGAGCGCTAGGCCGCAGGCCAGGGCAAGAAGCGCGGGCCGGAGCCGTGACTGCTTAGTTATTGATTTTGTCTCCAGGCGTAAGTCTGCGTCTCTTTCCTGAAAAACAATCCGGGCATCCGCACTATCATGAAGACGTTGGTCAGGGTCTTTCTGAAGGCACCGTTTCAACAGAGTTCGTATGAGAAAAGGCGTGTCATCCGGCAGTAGGGACCAATCCGGTTCACCTTTAAGGATGGCGGCCACTGTTTCAGTGACTGTTTCCCCTGAAAAAGGACTTTTGCCTGTGAGGCATTCAAAGAGGATGCAGCCCAGAGCCCAGATGTCTGTCCGTTTGTCGACGGCTTTGCCCTTGGCCTGCTCCGGACTCATGTAAGAGGCTGTGCCGAGAATGACACCCGGGGCTGTCATCTCGTCTGTAATGGTTGGTGAATGGGAAAGGTCCACATCCGTGGATTCGCTGTAGCATGCCTTTGCCAATCCAAAGTCAAGGATTTTGACGTTGCCTTGAGGTGTGATTTTGATGTTAGCTGGTTTGAGATCCCTGTGGATAATTCCTTTGGCATGGGCTGCCTCAAGGCCTTCAGCGATTTGTGTACAGATTTGGAGGATTTCTTTAAGAGAAAGAGGGCCTTTCCTGAGCTGCTCTTCCAGGGTTAGGCCTGGGACCATTTCCAGAACCAGGAACTTTTGCCCGTCGTGTTCTTCCAGTCCATGAATCGTGGCGATGTTGGGATGATTGAGCGATGCAAGTACCCTTGCTTCTCTTTCAAAGCGCGCCAGTCGTTCCTTATCCATGGCAAAAGCTTGGGGCAAGACTTTGATAGCTACCTGACGTTTTAGGTTAGTGTCATCAGCCAGATAGACTTCACCCATGCCTCCCTTACCTAGTTCCTTGATGATTTCGTATCTGTCAGCTAACAATGTTTTTGGAGTGAACTGAGGAAAGGGAGTTTCTGCGGTTTTTGTGACGCCTATATCTTTTTGGGTGAGAAGATTTGTCCCGCAGTCTGCACAGAAAGTGGATGTTTCGGGATTCTCTGCTCCACACTTAGGGCATTTAACTCCCATTGCTTTCCCTCTTATGAATTGAACTTAACGAAAGAGTATCAATTTCCAAGAGAAGAGTCAATCAGATAAAAAACACTCTTAAATGAGATTATTAAGAATTACGATTTTGGGGGCAAAAACTCGATGTCTTCAGGGTAGCAAACTGTGGAAAAGTAGGGTTATCTTATTGATTTTAAAAAGGATGCCCGGGCCCGTCCCCCAAATAATTTTTGATCTCCTTGATCCATTCTTTTATAGCTTTTTTGGACTCATCGGTTTGAACTCCGGTGATGGTGACTTTGATCATATCATCTTCCTCGTTGATTTGAGATTCAACAGTACAAGTTTCGGGCAGCTTGCTTTTTAATTTTTCGACCATCTCCTCGTATTTCTTTAGGTTCTCTTCAGTCAGTTGAGATTGGATTATGATTTTAAATCGGTCTTCCTCATCATTGAATATTACACTCGTGACGTTATTTTTGTGCTCCTTGATCGCTTTGAGAACATCTTCTTTTATCGATTTAATGATTACTGGTTTTTCGATATATAAGTCTTTCAGATCGGAAGAAATTTCGATTTTGATATCATTCAGCTCTTCCTGTTTTTCTTTTAATTCGTCAGTCAGTTTATTGACCAGGGCTATGACCTCTTCCAGGGATTCTTCTTTTTCCTGTTGGTCAAGGTTTTTTTGTTCTTTGAGCTGTTCTAACTTTTCTGTGATTTCTCCTAGCTTTTTTTCGAGTTGTTCTTGGTCCTCTTTAACGCTGCGGAGAGCATATACTTTTGGCTTAAGAGAGGTCAGCACATCAATATGAGGGGCTACATGTAAGGCCAATACAGGTTCTGTAATGTGCAGGTTAAATTTTTTCCCTTCCTTTAATGCGATTCTAGGAGTTGTGACAACATAATAGCTCTTGCCTTCTTTGTCTTTGCTCAATTTGATTGTATAGTTCAATTTGTGGTGCAGCGTCTTTTTTTCTTTTTCCTCGGATTCCTTTTTAGCTGTCTCTTCGGTCTTTTTCTTTTCTTGCTGTTCCTGTATAACAACCTCCGCCTCCTGAACTTGGGCTTCGGTCAAAACGGTTTTATTGGGGACGAGAACATCTTTAAGTACGGCTGCGGACTGCGAAGGCCTGGCCATGCCGATAAAAGTGATTGAAGCAAAAATTAAAGAAGAAACAAATATTTTCGTTTTCATTGTAACCTCCCGGGGTTTGAATTTTTGTTTAAGTATGGCTGTCAGCCGTTCATTCAGCTGGGATTTTCCCACGGCTCCCACCACAGCCGAAGGGAGATTCCAGTGCAGATTGCCGGCGTTCTTAATGGATAAGAGGTTGACGGCATATATGGATGGCTTGACTCCTGCTTTGAGGACAAGCTCGTCACAGGCTTTTTCCTGTTCCTTTCTTATCATTCGAAAAGCAAACCAGCTCAACGGGTTAAACCAATACAGGGCGCAGCTTATGCGGGCTAGTATTTTGACCAGAAAGTCATACCTTTTGATATGAGAGAGCTCGTGATAGAGGGCGGATGAGCACTGGTCTTTGGTCCAGTTTTTGGATTCACTGGGAAGGATGACTACAGGTTTGACCACACCCCATGTGAAAGGAACTTTGACCTGTTTATGGCTGAGCAGACTGATTTTTCTTTTGATGGATATGGATTCCAGAAAATGAAGCAGGAGCCGGCGCCATATGGGATTGGATATTTTATGGCTCTGTCGGGTCAGATGGAAAGCGCCAAATAGGCCGAGAAAGAGCCTGGCCATCAAGAAAATCAGACCAGCGCTCCAGATGGTCAAGAGGCTCAGGCCGATGAGCGCTCCTGGTGTCGAGGTCCGGAGGGATTTGGATTTCCGGAGCGGAGTTTGAGCGGAAATGGAAGATCCGGTGGATCCTGAATCTGCCGTCGTGGCTAAAGTGTTTGGAGCGGATAGAAGGCCGGATTTGTCAGCCTGTCCTTCCATGTTAAAAGAGCCTTGCTGTTCCGTTTGAAGGACAGGAATAAGCCCTGTTTCCCATCCTTTATTGAAGGCGGAGAATAAGGGAAGCAGAAGGAGGCTGATGAGGGAGACAGAAAGGACAAAATGTTTAAGAGTCGCCGATTTTTTCTTGAGAAAAAAAATCAATATGAATGAAAAAGTAAGAACTACAGTGCTTTTGATCAGTAATTGGAGGATAAGATCGAGGCCTTTGATTTGGGTGAGGAATTGCATGGCTATCTTCCTTCTTTTTCTGCTTTTCTTATGAGTTCTGATATGCGCTTGAGTTCTTG
>CAZUXT010000063.1:0-9088 GCA_964624145.1 uncultured Eubacteriales bacterium
GTGTTTTAAAAGGAAGACATAAGGAAAGACTAGGCTTCTAGAAATTAGATATTTATTAAGGAGGATCCGCTACTGGCAATGCTGGAATGGACAGCGCAACAGATGATGCAGATGGAGGCAGAAGCCAAAGTAGGAGCTGAGAAGGGAAAGCACTCTGAAGAGAGGAAAACACATTTTTCCGGCACCAGAGTGCGGCGGATGGACACAAGATTGGGCACTATGTATCTATTTATTCCAAAACTCCGGAAAGGTGGATATATCCCGTTTTTCGTCACAGAGAGAAAGAGATCGGAGCAAGCCTTGATCTCTTTGGTCCAGTAGGCTTTTATAAACCGCGTATCCACACGGAAGACTGAACGATTGGCCCGGAGTCTGGGGATTGAAAACATTTCAGCTTCCCAGGTCTCCGAGATCAACAAAGGACTCTCAGAACAGGTGGAGAGTTTTCGGACCAGACCTTTAGAGCCGGAATATCCGTTTTTATGGATTGATGCCCTGTATGAAAAGGTTAGAGACAATGGACGGGTCATTTCCATAGCCTTAATGATCGCCTATGGGATCAACCGCCAGGGAAAGCGCGATATCCTGGCCATAGAGCCCATGTATGAGGAATCTGAAGAGACATGGAAAGAGTTTTTCCGCAAACTGAAAAGACGAGGACTCAAAAGGATATCTCTGTGTATCTCTGATGCGCACCAGGGTATCCAGAAAGCCTTGAAAAAGGAATGGATCGGCTCCAGCTGGCAGCGGTGTAAAGTTCATTTTATGCGCAATATCATGGCTCATATACCCCATAAGGAGAAAAAACGATTCGCAGAGAGGCTGAAACAGATCTGGCTGCAGCCGGATAAACAGTCAGCCCTCTCTATGGCCTCTCTTCTCATTAAAGACTATGAGAAGCGATTCCCTGAGGCTATCCAATGCCTGGAGAATGGCCTGGAAGATTCCCTCCAGTTTTATGAGTTTCCCGAGATCGATAAACGGAGGATATCATCCACCAATGTGGTGGAGCGGATCATCCGTGAGATTCGAAGACGAAGCCGGGTCATTGGAGTGTTTCCCAATCAGGAATCCTATGTTCGTCTCATCACCAGTTATCTGATTGAATACTCAGAGGATTGGATCAATGAGCGAAGTTATATCAATGAGGAAAAGTTAATCCTAACATTGGATGGGCAAAGGACTTTCAATGAGGCACAGGCAGTTTGAGGAGTTTGCGTTGGCGAAATTGCGAACTAAATTTGACATGATCTTACTATGTGGAGTACTATATTGACAAATTAATATATAAAATAGTATCCTAAGATAAGATCGTATTTCAATTTAATATAAAATAACAAAAGGTAGAAAGGATGGGAAAGAATCGCGCTTTTTTCTTTTTAATCATTTCTCTTGTGTTCTTATCTCCCTTTCTTTTCGCTGAAGAAGAAGTGGACGTCAATATCAATATTAAGGTAAGTCTTTTTAAGGGAGCATGGGATGAGAATCAACAAGGTATTGAAAAAGAGTTTGTTATGACCTCTTTCCCGGAGATGGCCTACCTAAAAGACAAAGCCTCCGGCCCGGAACAAGAATACATTGCGGCTGTTATGGAGGCCTTAGTCGAGACTATGGACCTTCAGACGGTTGAAGAGTTGGGGGGACTAAAGGATCATGAGTGGGAAGTCACAGAGAATGCATTTATATCAAGCCTGGCGAAAAAGGAAGTCGCGTTCCAGTTTATTTTGATTCCCAAAAGACTTTCTGCTCAGAGATTTAATCTTAGAACAATCATCAATAGAACCAAGGACAGCTATATAGATTCCATAAAGGAAAAGTTGAAAGGGAATCCGAGTATATCTGCTGTTATAAGAGGCCATGTGGATAGGATTTATGATAGAGAGCTTATGGTCAATGTGGATGAACCTGTAATTGTGGGGATTCCATATAGAGACTTTATCTATTTTATATCCATTATAATCCCATCAGGTTTGGGAAGGCCCAAACCCATCCATAAGGTCATGCCTGTTTATCCGGAAGAGCTTAAAAAAGAAGGAATAGGTGGAGAGGTTAAGCTTAAAGTCAAAGTCAATGCCTGGGGAGAAGTGGGAAAAGTTGAGGTTACAGAGTCCCTTCATCCTTATCTGGATCATGCAGCGGTAATGGCTTTAAAAAAGTGGAAGTTTGAGCCATTTTTCAGAGGGGGAAGGCCTGTACCTGCCGAGTTTATCTACAAAGTGAGTTTCAATCCGGAAGCAAAAATACAGAGAGATGCGGGGACTGGAGAAGCTTCAAAAAGACCAGAGAGCTACAGTCAGGAGCTTGTGACTATCCTCCATGAATGCGCAAAGTACTGCCGGAAATTGGATAAGGCTGCTCTTGATTTTATATGCAAAGAGAAAATATACGATATTTACTACGGCCCTGATCCTAAAAGAAGCAATAGAGTAATAGGATTGATGGGAGGGTATAGGCTAATGAATGGTAGATTTGTAATCACTCACGATTCTATGCATAAACCCTTCTATGGCAGCTGGAAAATTGAGAGGAACAAATATATAAGCGATTATCTTCTGGTTAAAAAAGGTCAGGAAATAAAAGAAAGAAGAGTCCTCATTAAAGAAAACAGCCGACAGGTGCCGGCTCAAAAGGAGTATCTTAAGAAGCCACGGTTTTCCGGGCTCAAACCTTTTCTGGCCCCGGATCAGGTGCTGGGCAAAGAGCGTCAGGAACTTTTTTCTTTCAGCATCGTCAACAACAGGGAAAACCTCTATATAATAGAAGCTGTGCCTGTCTCCAGATATGCTGGTGGCATCGATTATGTCAGAGTATGGGTGGACAGACAAAGTTTTCAGGTTGTAAGAATGGAGATTAAAGGCATTCCTCTTGAAGGATACAATGAGGTGCTTAAAGAAACAACTGAACACAATGTAAAACCTGAGTTTATCACCACTTATTCTTACAAGATGGAGAAAGAGGGGCTTTTGTTTCCTGATAAGGTAAATGTTTTGGTCAGATATCCCATGAATCCAGACGAGACTACCTTTTATAAAACCAAAATAAAGACCAATATAAACTATGATGACTACCAATTTTTCTCTGTCAAGACAGAATCTGATTTTGATAAAAAATAATATATATTTTGGGAAAAATCAAAATAGAGCAATCTAAAAAAGAGGAGATCCATGAGCAGAAAAAGATTGCTTATCCTTTTTACTGTTTGTTTTTTGGCTTTTGTTTTGATTGCTGCCGGACCATCTCCTCAGAAAATTGAAACAAAAGACGGTGTGCGCATTGTTCATAATAAAGAGAAAGGGATATGGGGAGACCATCCCCGCCTCTCTTTGAAGCTGGTTCGCAGTGTGGGCGGTCTGGATGCCACAGACGAGCACCAGATATTCACCAGGCCCAATGCCACGGCTCTGGATGAAGACGGCTTTCTTTATGTTTCGGATTTTAGAGAAGCCCATATAAGAAAGTTTGATCCGGAAAATAAATTCCTTATCCAAATCGGAAGCAGAGGCCAAGGGCCCGGAGAATTGATGTATCTGTCAAGCTTTGATCTGGATGCACAGGGACGTATTTATGTAAACGGCCAGCTGAAATGCAAAATATTTTCTCCTCAGGGTGAGGAATTGAAATACTTCACTTGGCCAAGGTATACCTTTAATGGAGATATCCGGGTGCTCACATCAGGAGAGATGGCTGTGGGCGGTTGGATTCAAACAGCCTGGCCCGGCCAGGAATTTAAAGATACCCATCTGATAAAGATTTTTAATCAGGAAGGAAACCTACAGAAACAAATCGGGGATATCCATGATTACGGAAAGTACCCTCTTAACAGTTACGGCAACCGGTTTCATTTTGATGTGGATAAAAGCGGGCATTTTGTAGTCTCGTTTATCTACCAGAACCGGATTGAAAAATACTCTCCCGCAGGAGATTTAATATGGAAGGCTGACCGTATTCTCCCATACAGCACCAAACCTCTCTCCGAAGGATTTATGACATCTGATGAGCGCGGAAGAAGTGTGGAGGTCCCGGATATGAATTGGGTATCCTTTGGTGTTGCTGTGGATGGGAAACAAAGGATCTGGGTCATCACAGTGGCGGATGAGATGAACAATAAAAATGTAAGAGAAGATATTTACAATTCCGATATGTATAAACTGGAAGTGTTTGATGCAGACGGTTTACTTCTTCAGGAAATTCCTCTCAGCTACTCCTGTCACAGCATCCGTGCCCATGGAGACTATCTTCTGCTCTCGGATTACAGCGAGAGCAAGATTTACCAGTATGAGATTGTTTATCAGAATAATGAAATTTGAAATCATTCCTTTTCTCATTACAGATAAATTGTAAAGTGTAACATTTAAACAAAATTGGTTTGCTTTTCGATTTAAGTAACTGAAAATAATTTTGTTAAGCGTCATCCAAGTGTAACCTTTTGTCTTGTGCATAGATTTTGCCTTGTTCATAATAACTCCTTTTAAATCAGTCACTTATCACCTCACCTTCTAATTGGCATATTTTTTGCTTAGTGATTAATGGAACTATATTTTACGGGGAGCGAAAGATGGAAGCATCAACATCCTTACAAAGAAATGTCGATTTATTCAAAAATTATCTTCTGAATATTTGGGGGAATGAGAAACCTCTATGTAAATTATTCTCTACAGAGAAGAATAATTACTTATATGATACGGGAACCAATAAGATAGTTAAATGTGAAAATTCGGAGTTCAAATTATTGAATGACTTGTTGATTATGGATATTAATGATGCGGTTGATAAATTTTCATCAAATCATTCGGATTCTATTTCAATCAAAACCTTTTCATCTCTGGAGCAGGCAATGGAGAAAGAAAATATTTTAAAAATAACAAAAGCAGTTAAATTCAGTTCACCTGCCCATTTTGATTACCTTGAAGAAATGATAAATACAAAACTAAAGATGCTCCAACTAGAAGCAACAGAACGCTGTAATTTACGCTGTGATTATTGTGTTTACAATCCTCGTGTTTATGACAAAAGGAATCATGGTAACAGAGATATGACCATCCCGGTGGCTTATAAATCAATTGACTATTTAGCTGAACACAGCAAAGCAATTGAAAGTGTTTCTGTTGGTTTTTACGGAGGAGAACCATTATTGAGATTCCCGTTTATAAAATCATGTGTGAATTATGCCAAGCAAAGAATATATGGGAAGAAAGTTCGATTTAGCTTTACCACAAATGCAACTTTAATAACTTCTGAAATGGCAAAATATTTCTTTGAAAACAATTTCTCTATTGCTGTAAGTCTTGATGGTCCGGAAGATATTCATGATGAATACAGAAAAGATGTAAAAGGGGAAGGCAGTTTTAATCGAACCGTAAAAGGATTGAAAAAACTTACTGATGTGTTTGGGAAAAATTCTAATAGAATCTCTTTAAGTATGGTCTATACGCCTCACTATTCTGAGAAAAAAATAGATAGGATTGCCAAATTGTGGGACGATTTATCTTGGTTTCCTAAAAACATAGTCTCATCTATTACTTACCCACATCCAGGGAGTATTCCCTCAGAGAAGATATCTAAAGAAGACCTTTCAGATTCTAGCTTACTGACATGGCTAAAAAAAAGGTATATGAGCAGTTATATAGGCAAGGAGAAACTTCATCCCATTTCAAAAGAATTAGTGGAGAAAAAACTTGCTCTTATTTTAAGGAGAAAAATACATGAGAAATCCATAGATGAATATTATTTAAATGGTTGCTGTATACCGGGTGTAAGAAAAATATTTGTCCAAACTAATGGGGATTTTCAATTATGCGAGCGAATGTCAAAATCACCAAGTATTGGCCATGCTTTCTCAGGAATAAATACAGAAATCATTAAAGATATATATATACATGAATATTCAAAAAAGAGCCTTCCCATATGTTCTAACTGCTGGGCAGTCGGATTATGTCCTATTTGCTATACACATGCTTTTAAAAATGGAAAGTTAGATCTAGACATGAAAAAATCATATTGTTCAAGAATTATCAAGACAGTGGAGATATATTTAAAATTCTTTTGCGAACTTCTTGAGATCAATCCAGAAGGATTGAATTATCTCTTGGATATGGTTTTAATTTAAGGAAGGGGGTGATGCAATCTTGAAAGTTGATAATAAATAAAAGCATTTATAAGGATAAAAAAAGGAGGTGATAATATGAAAGTAGTCAAGATTAAAGGCAAAAGTGGTATTGAACCGTTAGGTGTCTGTATGTGTGATGCAACACTTGCTGAAGTTGCTTCAGCGGATCCAGAATGTGTCTGTATGTGTGATATGGCTCAGTGTAATGATGAGTCTAAACTTGACCTAAAATATGTTCAGGCTCCATAATCAATTCTTAACTGGAAGAGAGGGGAGAGATTCTCCCCTCTCTTTTTTTCTCAATATTGTTATAAAAACATGTCACATGTATGGGACATATGTCCTTTATTAATATCACATATGCTTTTCCTTATCCCTTTAAATACTTTGGCATGACTTTTGCTTTATTATTTTATAGAGTATAATATCAATAAATGATAAACGCTTTTAAATGATTGCAAGGGGTGATTGATGAAAAAAATCAGTATAATTATCATTATTTTTCTATTAATTCCAACTTTATCTAAATATAACTTCCCGCAGGAAGAGCATGTGGCAAGAGTGGTCAGCATCGAAGTCCCGGTAAGAGTCTATAAGAGAGGGCATTTTATAAGGGACTTCTCCATTCATGACTTTCTGCTCTTTGAAGACGGAGTTCAGCAGAGGATCGATGCGGTTTATCTGATAAAGAAAAAAACCATTGAGAGAGAGGAAAAGCATGAGGAGGGAGTGAAAACAAGAGAGCCTGAGATTGAATCACGGAATTTTGTGTTTGTATTTGAGATACACACTTACCTTCCCAAACTGAATGAGGTTATGGACTACTTTTTCAATAAAGTGATGCTTCCCGGAGATTCGCTTAAGGTTTACACTCCTGTTCGAGCCTATACCATAAAGGAAGATGCGTTCAAGGTTCTTTCCAAACAAAAGATCGCGGACCAGCTGAAAGCAAAACTGAGAAAGGATATTCTCCTTGGATCTTCAGAATACAGGAGCCTTTATGAGCAGATAAGGAAAATCGTGAAAACTGAATTATCAGAACAACAAAAACGACGCATGTGTATGGATATTTTAAGAAGGATGAAAGCTTTACAACAGGTTGATGAATCCAATCTTATTGAGCTGGCAGAGAATCTCAAACAAGCCGAAGGACAAAAACATGTGTTTTTGTTTTATCAGAAACAGAGCCTCCCTATTCCAGAGATCTTAGAGGATCCGGATAGAGTGGAACTAATAGGAGGTATTTCCGATCATGCAGAGGGAATTAAAACAGCTTTTTCAAATGCTTCCATATCCGGTCATTTTGTGTTCATCACTAAAAGACCGGACTATGAGCTTGATTTAACTCGAATGACTAGTTATGGAGCCGAGAGAGAGGATATAAAAATGGAGGATTCTTCAGCCGAGATATTCGGTGCATTTAATGACCTGGCCAAGGCCACCGGAGGTTTGACCGAAAGCTCTGCGAATGTGGCAGTGGCGTTTCAAAAGACAGTGGAAGCTACTGAAAATTATTATCTGGTCTACTACACGCCTAAAGACTATAAGGCGGACAACAAATTTCATAAAATAGAAATTCGAATAAGGGGAGGCGGCTACCGGATCACCCATCGGGCCGGTTATGTGGCTGATTGATATAATAAAATTTTAGGGGCTAAAAAATGAAAAAATTTGTTTTCATTCTATTTTTCTTTTTGCTTTTTCTTCCGTTGATCTTTTCCCAGGAAATTATCGAGAATCCTAAAAAGCCTTTGAATTCCAATGAAGGACGTATCCTTAAGCTAAGGGAAGTTCTTCGGATAAAAGACCAGGGAGAGGAATTCTTTTTCAAACGGCCCCAATTTGTGAAAGTATCAGAAGATGGATTTGTTTTTCTTCATGACTCCAATCAGCTCCTTAAATTCACACCAGAGGGCCAATTTGTGAAAAATCTATTAAAAAAAGGCCAGGGTCCGGGAGAAATCCAACAGTTCGTAAGGTATGTACTTCAAGAGAAGGACATCTTTATCTATGATTCAGGAAACTCCAAAATCCTGCATATGAATCTGGAAGGGAAATTATTGGAAGAATTTCATTTAACCGAACGCTACAGTCTTCTGCTTGGTCTATTGAGAGATTATTTTATTTTGATTAAAACGAATTTTTCTGATGCTGAGGAGACCACAGGAAATATTGTTGATTATTCAATGTCGATTGTGATGCTTTCAAAAAACGAAGAAGTGATAAAGGAATTCCCTGGGGCTATCCTAAGAGCCTATCGGGGTGAAAATTTCATGGTGAGCTGGGGCCGTTCCATCACTATCATGAGCCATGATGGGCGGTTTTGCATCTGGACTGATCCTGAGGAATATATGGTCACGGTTTTGGATATGAGGACAGGGGAAATCGTCAGTAAATTCACCCGCCAATACTCTCGTGTGAAAGCCCCAAAAAGAAAAATGGACCGGCCCGGGCCTAAAATTCCTGAAAGAAAGTATTTATCTGATATTAACTATATTTATGATTTTCAGGGAAATATCCTGGTATGGACCTCCACTTTTGATGAAAAAAGAGGGATGCTCTTTGACCTATTCGATAAAAAAGGCACTTATCTGGACAGCTTCTGGTTGAATGTGAGAGGAACACTTATCGCGACACATAAGAACTATTTATTCTTTAGAGAATACAATGAGGAAGGAACAGTGGATGTGGTCAAGTATCAGGTGGAGGATAAAAAATGATAATGAAAGAAAAACAAAATCCTGCTTGTCAATCCGGGTCCATAGAGAAAATTGTAACATTTAAACAAAATTTGGTTTTTATATAAAGATAAGTAGCAGATAATAAAAAAATTAAGTGATATTCAAGTGTAACTTACCTTTCTTGACCCAATTATCCTTTATTCAATATAATTCTTTTTATATCAATAACTTCAATTAATCCTCACTAAATGGCATGTTTTTTGCTTTTCTCACTTATATCTTATTAAAGTCATCAACAAAC
>CAZUXT010000064.1:0-8179 GCA_964624145.1 uncultured Eubacteriales bacterium
TTGGACGAAAGGTTGAATTTTACGCCCGGAGCGGAAAACTTTTAAAGGTACTGACCGTCGATGAGGTCCGGCTGATCGAAGGCCGCTTTTACCCCGTTAAATTCACCATGCAGGACAAACTGAGAACAAACACAAAGACCGAAGTCATGCTTAAGGAAATTCGATTCGACACCCCTATTCCCGAGGATACCTTCACAGAAAGAAACCTGCTATGGGGACATCCCATTAGGTACCACCCTAATACATGGTAATTCTAGAAGGTTAATTCGGGATCAGGCCGTGATATCTTATTGATTTTATTACAGTTAACATAATTTTAAGTGCTATTTTAAGCCTTATTTAACACTTTTGGGGGCTAAGAAACTTAATAAGACCATTGAATGAATTTATTATTTCCCTAAGAATTCTCTTAAATGGACTTTTTTGGAGCCAAAAAGGCATGTTTAAGAGGGTAATAAGGCGCTCATTTCTTTCTAATTTATTTATTATCAATAACATGCCATGGTCCGACCCCAAAAAAAATACGCCTGGCCGGATTCGAACCGGCGACCTATGGATTAGGAATCCATCGCTCTATCCTGCTGAGCTACAGGCGTATCAAATCAAATTCGAAGACCTCTCTTTTATATCCAAAAATCCAAAAAGGGTCAAGACGGTTCTTCCGCTTTCCTGTTCCATCGTTCCTGATTCTTCAGGTTCATCAATTTTTTCTTCAAAAGGCCGTTCCTCTTAATGGGTTTGTTGTTCTTTATCGCGATATACATGGCTTTGTACGAACCGATGATGCAGCTCAATCTTTTGGCACGGGTCAGTGCCGTGTAAAACAGGTTTCTCTGGAGCATGATATAATGCTGTGTCAGGAGAGGCATGACCACTGCCAGGTACTCGCTGCCCTGTGATTTGTGAACGGATATCGCATAAGCATTCACGATCTCATTGACCTCTTCTCTGGAATACAGGACTTCTTTTCCGTCAAAATCAACCAGCACACTGTATGTCTTTTTGTCAATATCCTTGACCCTGCCTATATCCCCGTTAAAAACCTCTTTCTCATAATTATTCCGGATCTGCATCACCTTATCCCGGATCCTTATCTCCCTTTTTCCAAACTTGAGCCCTTCGCTTCCCGGATTCAGCAGTTTCTGCAGTTCTTCATTCAGGTGATCCACTCCGACCAATCCCCTGTACATAGGGCTTATGACCTGGATCTGGGTAGAAAGAGGCGGAAGACCGAGTTTTTTCGGAATGCGGTCCGCACACATATTCATGATCAATGTGAAAACCTTTTGCTCATCTTCATTGTAAATGAAATAAAAATCAGAATCCTCATCCCCTTTTCCGGGTCTTATGATGGACTTGCCTTGATTTATTCTATGGGCATTGCGCACAATAAGGCTGTGCTTTTCCTGCCTGAATATTTTACTTAAAACAAGAACATCAAAAACCCCGGAGTCTATGATGTCCTTGAGCAAAGCACCTGGACCCACTGAGGGAAGCTGATCCTTATCCCCCACTAAAATAAGACGCATATGCCTGGGAACGGCTTTTAAAAGATGGTACATCAGAGGAAGATCAACCATGGAGAATTCATCTATGAGCAAAACATCTCCTTCAAGGGGATAAGCTTCATTTCTTCTGAATTTTCCGGTCTTTGAAAGATATTCCAGAGTTCTGTGGATGGTCTTGGCTGCTCTTCCGGTGGATTCTGAAAGCCTCTTGGCTGCTCTTCCGGTCGGGGCTGCAAGAATAATCTTTTTATCCCACATCCTAAAGATAAGGACGATGGCCCTGACTATGGTCGTCTTGCCTGTTCCGGGGCCTCCTGTGATGACCAGAATTTTCTTGAAAAGGCTGTCCTTTATCGCGCGTTTTTGTTCATAAGTAAAAGTGATATGGGATTTTGTTTCTACTTGCTTGACTGCCTTTTCAATATCAAACAA
This sequence comes from uncultured Eubacteriales bacterium, assembly GCA_964624145.1. GTDB lineage: Bacteria > Acidobacteriota > Aminicenantia > Aminicenantales > Aminicenantaceae > WJMT01. The sequence goes on from CAZUXT010000064.1 coordinate 1,941, forward strand.
AGGTCTTTTAGAAGGAAAAGACACAAGACCATAAAGAGATGAGGCCACTTCTTCTTCTGCTTCATGGAAAAAAGGCAGATAGACGGCCCTGTCCTGGTCCAGTTTCTCGGTAACCACCAATTTTTGCTTCTCAAGAGAGGCCATGGCTTTCAGAAAATCCTGCTCTTCAATTTCCAGGTCTTCACAGCAGGCTTTCAAAAGTTCTGATTTTTTTGCATAAACATGACCGTTTTCACTGCACTTCTCCAAAAGATAATGGATATAAGCTTTGATCCTTTCTGAGGAACCGGGGTCCATGCCCAGCTTTAAAGCCATGCTGTCCGCTGTTTTAAACCCAATTCCCCAAATATCATAGCATGCCTGGTACGGATTGATCTTTATGATATGAAAAGCTCTTTTTCCATACTGTTTGTACAGCTTGGCAGCAAGAGTGCTTGAGACATTGTGTTCCTGGAGGAATATGATCAGTTCTCTTATATCCTCGTGCTCGACCCATGACCTTTTGATCTCCCTGAGTTTTTTTTCCGCAATCCCTTCCACCTCACAGAGTTTCTCCGGCTCATCAGAGAGGACATCCATGGTACTCTCTCCGAAACGCTGGATGATCCTTTTTGCAAGCACAGGTCCTACTCCGGAAATCATTCCTGAAGAAAGAAACTTTTCAACTCCTATAGCTGAGGAGGGAAGCACCGGGATGTAGTTATCCACATGAAACTGCTTACCAAAACGGGGATTGATCTCCCATTTGCCGCTGAGTTTCAGCATTTCTCCGGGAGAAAGAGGGGGGAAATTTCCTACAACTGTTATGGCCTCTCCCCCTTCAAGAGAAAACCGGCAGACCGTGTATCCATTATCCGGGCTGTAATACACTATGGAATCGATCGATCCTGCTAAATAGTCCATGTTGATGTCAAATCCAGTACTTATTCTCTTTTGACCGAGAGCAGCACCGGATCACCAGGCTTTGATTTTGTATCAGCCGCTGCAGAGCCCTGCCGCTTGGCGATCTCGATGTATCCCTGCCCGTTTACTAGGGACAACAGCTGACCTTTTTCAACTGACTCATAACTTTTCCTTATCGGAATTTCCTTTTCCTGCAGGGAAAGGACAATTGGGCCTTCACCAACTTCATTGACCAGCTCAAGATATTCCTTTTCAGATATATTCGTAATGAGGTTTCCGAACCTGTCTTGATATATGATTCTTCCCCAAATCTTATTTCCTTTTTTTTCAGGCCTGTCTATCGCCATTTTATGATAATCATCAATGACAGGACCGAAATTCTCCACATGGACCCCCTTTGACAACCATGCAGCCACTGGAGCCATCTTATCCCTTCCTTCAAAAGTCTGGCTTATTTCCTGAAGAAAATAGTGGCTGGAGTTCACTTCCCTGACAACGATTTCTTCGTCTTCTTCCATAATCCAGCTGAGAACACCATTGTCCGGAGCAATAAAAGCATAACCCTGGGATTGGGCTATAATGATCCTTCTGGATGTCCCCACTCCAGGATCTACAACCGCGATAAAAATAGTCCCTGGCGGAAAATATTTATAGCTGGCTCTTAGAATAAAAGAAGCTGCAGATATATCAAAAGGGGGAACCTTGTTGGTTATTTCTACAGGCCTCGCATGAGGATTTATGCCGGCAATGACCCCTTTCATGGAAGCTGTGAAAAAATCCTGGTCTCCAAAGTCAGTTAGAATGGCTATAATTGGCTGATCCATTTTTCTCTTTTATATTATGGCATTCAGCATTTCCGGTCAATAAGAAAAAGAGAGTATCTAGGATAAATCATAATCCTGGTTATTCACGAGTCGAGATATTATGAGCCTTATGAAATTCAAGTGTGGCTGAAGCGACATTGAAGATTTAGCCTTTGGATGAGGCTTTTCGAGGGCATCCAGCGAAGCTGGACGCTGAGTATGTCTGACCCACGGACGGGGGGAGTTACGCAAGCGCCGAGAAAAACGAAGGAGAATGGCGTTAAAAATCTTTAGCGAGCACAAGCCATATCTGAATTTCACATCGGCTCGCCCGAAGGGTAAAATCAGCCTGCATAAATTTAAATATTAAACAGAAACAGAGAAACAAACTTTGTCTGTTTACATAATAACTTCAATAGACAATCAATCATGAAAGAATGGATGGTGGTGCAGGCTGATTTTATGAATAACTTGGATTATTGACGATTCCGGAAAATCGTGATAATTTGTAGCTAAATGAAATTCCTAAAGGTATTCATTAATTCCCTCATCAGCGGTATTTTTTTTTCCACTCTGTTAGCTCTCCTGACCTATAATTTAAACACGGGCATACCTTTGAAAGCAGCCACCTTTTTCCCTTTTCTATTTTTCCTCTGCCTTGTGTACGGAATGGCATGTGCTTTGATTTGTGTCCTTTTCTTTTTCATAATCCAGTTTTTCTCAGGGAAAAAAATAAATATTCCCTTTGTATCCCCCTCGTTTCTTTTTGCCAGCTCCATAATCATAGTCTTTGTTTACCTTATTCTCTTCAGAGCTAACCACAGGCTCTTCAGAAGCCTTCTCAGCCCTGAGATATCAAAACTCACCCAGGACCAGAGCTTAAGCCTTTTCTTTGCCGTAATCATAGGTCTTGCTTCCTATTTGCTTTTTATCATCTACAAAAAAAAATATGTTTTCCTTGTAATCTATTTCTGCCTGCTCGCGCTTATCACAGGATATTCTTTTTACTTAAGGGCTTCCTATCCCAAACCTGAGAAGGTCAGCAAAATAGCTGAGCTGGATGCAAAACCCTTAGATATGAAAATCACTGTCATAGGTATGGAAGGCCTGAGTTTTGATTTCATCATACCTCTTATCAGCGAAGAAAAACTTCCTAATTTCTCTTGGCTTATGGAAGAAGGAAGCTGGGGGAAACTTGAAAATTTCACTCCAAACGAGCTTGTCATTTTAAACAAATCGTTCAATACCGGAAAACTTCCTTATAAACACGGACAGGTCTCCCGTGAGAAATGCCTTATCATGCCCCTGAATAGGGAAATATATGTCATTCCCAGGTTTATTTTATTCAAACAACTGGAAAGGACAGGGCTAATAAAATGTCTCACTTATGAGGCGCCAAAAAAGACAAAGGATATATGGGAGATCCTAAAAAACAACAACACCGTTTATTTGAAAAGAGACAGAAACTACCGCATCCAGGATACTGACCGACTATCCCCGAATGCCAAAAGTCTGTTGAACCGTTTTTTTGAAGATATGGATTTCGAGTCAGATGAAATTATCATGACAGCAAAAAGTGCGTTTGTTTCGGATGTGCAGTTTCTCGAATCCGCAGAAAATGAAGCAAAAAAAACAAATCCTGATATTGTTTATATTTTACTCAGGGGAATCAATCTGGTTGAAAAATATTTTTATAAATACACTTTTCCGGAACTGTTCGAAGAAGTCAATCAGGAAGAAATAAACAAATATGGCTCCATCATAGAAAGGTATTATCAATTCTATGATGAAGTCATTGGAAAATATCTTGCAGCCAAAAAAGACAATGAACTGCTCGTGGTTTTATCCCATCACGGGATCGACTATCTTCCTCTCTGGAAAAGAATGGTGGAGCTGGCCCTGGGAAATCCAAAAATTTCCGCCTATCATGAGAACGCACCCAAGGGAGTTGTGTTTTTCTACGGAAAAAGCATATCACCGGGAAAGAATATCGAAGACATGAAAATCATAGACATGGCTCCCACGTTTCTCCATTACCTGGGACTTCCCCTGGGTAAAGACATGGATGGTATTGTCAACAGTTCTATATTTAAATCCAGTTTTAACATAGAAAATCCGGTCCTCTATATATCTTCTTATGAAGAGGTCGAGATCAAAAAACGTCAATAACCTGAAATTCAATCCCGTATTTTTCCCGGATCGGGATTAGTGTATGATTTTGAATACGCGGCGCCATCTCGCCAGGGTGATAAACTTTGTAAGCCTTTTAAGCCTGTCTTTGACTTTTGTTTTCAGATAGGCATCCCTTTCGGCTTTATAGGAAAAATAAATGATCCATGGCTTTCCTTTTATATATTGGATAGGAAGTGTGCCCCAATAACGGCTGTCCAGACTGTTATCCCTGTTATCACCAAGAACAAAACACTGGCCCGGAGGCACTGTGAAGGGACTAAAATTGTCTCTTATGTAATCATCATAATGATAGGAATTGTCCTCTGTATATACATGAGTGTCATTATGGACCTTATAATCTTCACTGATCGGTTTTCCGTTTATATAAACCTGTTTGTCCACAATTTTTACTTCATCACCTTCCATACCTATTAATCTTTTGACATAATCTTTCGAAAGCTCATTGGGGTACTTGAATACAACGATGTCTCCTCTCTCCAATTTCTTATTTGGCAGAAGGATATCTTCAAAAGGAAACAAAGGTTTTGTGTACGCGAATTTATTGACAAGAAGAAAATCACCCACTAACAATGTATCTTCCATTGAGCCTGTAGGTATCTGGAAAGCCTGGACTATGAAAGTCATAACAAAAAACACGAAGAGAGCTGTCTCTACAATCAATTCAAAATACTCTCTGAAAGTGCCTGTCCTTTTTTGCTTCTTCTGTTTTTTCTTATTTTCTTTTTTCATTTTATAGAAAGTGTAATATAACTTAAAAACCACAATTCATCAAGTCTGTTTTTCTGAATGTTAATCTTACTTATTCACGAGCCGAAACTCCTAAGAATCAGATCTGACTGTGACGGAAGTAGAGCACATCCCCATCTTGAACCAAATATTCTTTCCCCTCGAGCCTTATGCTCCCTGTCTTCCTTGCTTCCTGAAAGGAGCCCTGCGCAAATAAATCGTCCCACTGGATCACTTCCGCCCGGATAAAACCTTTTTCTATATCCGTGTGGATTTTTCCTGCGGCTGTGATTGCCGTAGAATTCCTCTTAAGGGTCCATGATTTAACCTCTTCTTTCCCTACTGTAAAAAAAGTGATCATATCCATCAGCTCATAAGAAGATTTTAAAAATTTTGAGATACTGAGCTCCTCAAGCCCGTATTCTTTCATGAAAGTGTCTCTGTCTTCCCCCTCAAGCTCAAGGATTTCAGATTCAATTTTCCCGCAGAAAGCAAGAACACATGTGCCCTTTTCCTCAGGAGAATATATTTTCTCCGGCTCTTTTATAAGCCTAATTTCCTGTTCATCCAAATTGATCATATGGAGAAGAGGTTTCTGGCTTAAAAAAGCAAAATTTCTTATAAGCTTTTCTTCGGCTGGATTGAGGCTCAACTGCCTTATAGAAACTCCTTTCTCCAGACTTTCCTTGATCCGCACTAAAATTTCTTTTTCCTTTGCTCCCTCAGGAGATTTTAATTTCTCAAGTTCCTTTTCAAGCCTGTCCAATCTGTTTTCAACGGATATAAGGTCAGCCAGCACGATTTCCTCTTCAATTGATCTCACATCAAAAGCCGCATCAATTTTCTCTCTATGATGAGGAACCTCGATGTTTTTAAAACCTCTCACCACATGAGTCAATCCATCGGCCTTCCTTAAATAATCCAGATAAGATTCGTTCTTTATCTCTCCGTAAGACACTCCCGCAAGGTCTATATAATCCATTTGTGCACTGATTTTCTCTTTTTCAGGAAAAAGCTGGCTCAGCTTGTCCAATCTCTTATCCGGAACCGGACAAGTCCTGGCATTCGGTTCTTTTTTCCCCTGGTCATAACTTCTTACTTCGATTCTGGCCCCGGTCAAAAGGTTAAAAAGAGTGGTCTTTCCAGTTTTGGGATAACCAAAGAGAGTGAAATTCATGGTCCGTACCTTATTATATTATACCATGGGGGACATCCCATTAGGTACCACCCTATAAACTGAGAATGCACACCAAAAACTTTTTTTTCAAAGTGATATATTTGATCCATTATAAAAGTCTTTTTATTGGAAAAGAAAGCTATTTGTTGGAATGCGCACGTTATATTGAAAGGAATCCTTTGTGATCAGGACTTGTCCATGACTTAAGATATTATCCCTGGAATAGTTATTTGTATTATGCCTCCGGCATGAATGACTCTATCATCAAGCATCCCAATCCCTGATATCTGGAAATGGCCAAATCAAATAGTAAACGTCAACAGAGATTTCAAGAATATGTTCTGCAATCAAGACTTCACGACTCAATATTGGATAATGTATATAAAATTGAATAGGGTGGTACCTAATGGGACGTCCCCATGGTATACTTAATCCAT
>CAZUXT010000065.1:0-7846 GCA_964624145.1 uncultured Eubacteriales bacterium
ATTTCCAGAAAAAGGGATGTTTCCATTCAAAACATATTAAGCTCCGGAGAGTTTATAAAAGTGCACAAAGATGACAGTCTTTCTCCGGTACAAAAAGCTGAAAAAATTCACTCATTAGCAAGGACCGAGAGATATCCTTCTCTCAGTACGTGGAAAAATGCGTTTAAAAAGATAAGTCAGAACATGGACCTTCCCGAGGAAATAGCTGTGATTCCTTCCAAATTTTTCGAGGATGAGGTCATTTCCATACGGTTGGAGGTAAAAAATAAAAAAGATTTGGAAAAGTACATAGATAAACTCAAGGAGTTGTCTTCAAAGAAAGAAATTTCTCTTCTTTTTGATCCGTTCTCTAATGATTAAGCCGCACACTCAAATCAAAAGGATTTTCATTGAAAAGGGAAGTTTCAAATACCCTCTTGCCCGGAAGGTGTTGAAAAATTTAGGCTCTGTTCCTGTGGAGGTGATCAGTGGAGAGGAGGAAGTGATTGAAAAGTATAATTTGCTTAAAGATCCTGTCGCAGAGGGGAAAAAAGCCCTCCTGTTAAAGCCTCTGAAAGGAGATTTCGTTAAACCCTGCCCGTGCACTCCTCATTACCTGGGATGCAATTATTACATAATAAACACAGATCTGAATTGTCCCATGGATTGCACTTACTGTATCCTGCAGCATTATCTTGATAATCCCGTGATGGTATCACATGTCAACACAGATAACTTATGGGAACAACTGGATGGATTTCTGTTCAAACACAGGAGCCGGTTTATTCGCATTGGAACAGGGGAGTTGGGTGATTCGCTGGCCCTGGATGACATCACGGGTCGTTCCAAAGAGTTTATTGCCTATTTTAGGGAAAAGGCCAAGGTAAATTTCGAACTTAAAACAAAAACTGTAAATACAGACAACATCCTCTGTGAGAAACCGGCTGATAACATCATTATTGCATGGTCACTCAACACAGAACTTATGGCTGAAAAAGAAGAAAAGGGTGCTCCTGCTGTTAAAAACAGGATCGAGGCCGCATTTGAGGTGCAGAGCAGGGGTTTCAGAGTCGCCTTTCACTTTGATCCGTTGATTTTGTATGAGGGATGGGAGCAGGATTACAGGGATGTTATAGACAGGCTGTTTACCAGGATAAATCCATCCGGGATAGCCTGGATAAGCATAGGATCGCTAAGGTTTCCTAAACCGCTTAAAACCTTGATCAGGAAGAGATTTCCTTCGACTAAAATAATTTATGAAGAGATGGTAAGAGGAAAGGACGGCAAGTTAAGATATTTCAAACCGCTGCGCATAAAGTTGTATAGAGAAATAGTCAGAGCTATCCGCTCTTACGGCGGAAAAAAAGTACCGCTTTATTTTTGTATGGAAAGTAATGAAATATGGAGGAAAATACTCGATAAAGAACCAGGGAGTAAAGAGGAAGTCGAAGCCTTCCTTTCTTTACTCCCCAGATTTAAAGCAACTTAAACATAAGTGTTTTGATTATCTGATTGTCTCTGCTTTCTTGTCAGTGATAATTCCTATATCTTCAACACCGGCATTTTTCATTGTTGCTATGAGATCAACGATTTCTCCGAAATTAAGGTCCTGGTCTGCCTTTAAATAAAGTTTTTTATCAGTAGCCTGCATTAAAGCGTCTTCCAAGAGGATTTGGAGTGGGTTCCTTTCATCAACCATTTGGTCATTAACAAACAATGAGCCGTCTTTTTTTATGTAAAGAATGACATCAGGATTATCAGGCATTTCTATAGTGTTTGAGGCGACGGGAAGTTTAAGATCAACGCCTTGTTGAACCAGAGGGGTTACGACCATGAAAATGATCAATAGAACAAGCAGCACATCACAAAGAGGAACAACATTAGGTTCAGCATTGACATCTTCTTTCTTCATTTTAAGAGCTTTAAGACCCATTTTATACCTCTTTCAAAAATTTATATTTTTAGCAATGGCTTTGCGATTATGCGTATTTTTTTTATTGTTCTTTCCTTCTTGCGAAGAAATCAACGACCTCAGAGCCAGTGTTTGCCATTTCAGCTCCGAAGACATCTACCCTTTCAGCCAAGAAATTGTAACACCAGAGAGCCACAACAGCCACCAGGATTCCAAAAGCTGTAGAGATAAGAGCCTCGGCGATTCCGGAAATGACCGCTCCTAATCCACCAGAACCTGTGAGAGCGATACCACGGAAAGCATTGATGATACCCAGAATAGTCCCGAACAGACCAATAAAGGGTGAAGATGTGGCTATCGTTGCAACAATGTTGAGACCTCTTCTCAGTTCTTGAGTGAACATAACGGAAGCTCTGTCAGTTCCTCTTTCAGCGGTTTCCACTTGCTGGTCAAAACCGATACCAGCTTCTTCGCCTTCCAAAAATTCTTTGATTCCAGCTGCCGAAACTCTAGCGAGATGGCTTCTTTTGTTTTCTTTTTTGGTAGCAAGATTAAGGGCTTCTTTGTTTTTTCCTGCTCTGAGTAATTCTTCCAATTTTGGAGCGATAATTTTGGATCTCTTCTTTGCTTTTTTGAAGATGAGTTGACGTTCGATGAAAAGGTAAATTGTCAAGATAGAAAGAAATATCAGAACAACCACAACGAACCTAACCGGTACGCCCATTGAGTTCCATAATTCTACTAGATTAAATTGCATTTTTAGTGCCTCCTTTTAATTATCGTAAGCATTCATTTAGCTTCTTATTTTAATTCAAAGGTAACCGTTACCGTAAAAATAACAGGCCGCGGACGGCCGTTGATGACCATGGGTTCATAGAGCCACTGACGCACCGCATCTTTGGCCGCCTGGTCCAGCAGTGGTACTGATTTAAGCACTCTGACATTCTGCACACGGCCGTAGATATCAGTGGTGGCTTCGATGATCACAACTCCTTCCACTTTTGCCTGAATTGCTATTTCAGGATATTCAGGTGGTACCCTGCGTATGAGCTTTGGTTTTTTAATTGTACCTCCCACTCTAACAGGGGCTTCGACCTGTCCGACAACACCGCCTAAAACGCCGCCGACAACGCCGCCGAGCACACCGCCCTCAACACCGCCTTCGACTCCGCCCTCAACGCCGCCTTCGATACCGAAGTCGGTCAGTTCTTCTTCAGCGATTTCGTCAGGGATATCGACTGGGGCGACGAGCTGACCTGGCTGGATATTGGTTTGAGCTTTAACCGGCTGTATTTTGGTAGTGGATTTGGAGCTGCTGCGTTTTTTAGCAGGAGGAGGCGGAGGGGGTGGAGGAGGAGGTGGAGGGGCCAGGAAGGCGCTGTAAACTTGGACTTCAGGAAAGTCTCCTGGACTAAGGAGAGGAATAACAAGAGCAGCAAGGATAATGGAAGCGTGCAGGAGAAAAGCTATAGGAAAGGCTATGGCCTTGCGGACACCGCCTTTCTCGGCTTTAAAGAAAGAGTCGCGGAACAATGCAGCTGATTCGTCAGGTTTTTTCTCCTTAACTTTTTCTGCCATTCTTAACCTCTTTTAATGTATTTTATTATTTATATAATAACAAAAAATCCTTAAAAGTATAAATGAAAAAAAGGTAATTTACAAGTTAAAATAATTATTTACCCATACCTTTTTTTGGTTTAAAAATAATTTTCCAAAAGTATATGATGGAACATGACAGATAGACCGAAGAATAGGTACCTATTATGACGCCTATCATCATTGTGAAAGCAAAATCATTGATCACCTGTCCTCCAAAAAGGAACAGAGCGGCAACAGTGAGAAAAGTCGTTCCTGATGTGATAATGGTTCTGCTCAGAGTCTGGTTCACACTAGCATTCAAAAGACTTCCGAAGTCGGCTTTTCTCATGAGTTTGATATTGTCTCTCACCCTGTCGAAAATGACAATAGTATCGTTCAATGAATACCCCACAATGGTAAGAATAGCTGCGATGACAGGGAGATTGAGCTCTCTGTTAGTCAGAGAGAAAAGCCCTATGGTTATGAGAACATCATGAGCCAGCGTTAAGATAGCAGCAACTCCATAGGCGTATTTAAAACGGATTCCTATATAAATAAGCATTCCGATCAAAGCCCATATAGTGGCTTGTGTGGCTTTGCGTCTGAGGTCGTGTCCGATTTGAGGCCCTACGGTTTCACGGCTTAAAACAGCCACATTGCTGAGAAAGGTTTTGCTTTTTAAATAATCGATGACTTCAGGGGCGACCCCTTCTAATTCCTCTAATTGAGAATAATCTTGAATGATGCCTTTTAATTCGGATGATTTCCTGTGATTGACTATGATTTCTGCTATTTCAGAGGCTCTTTCCGGATATTCCGGTTCCAGGATTTCAGCGAGATGGTCAAGGTTTATATTGTTCAGGTCAGGGATCCCTTGTTCTACAGCTTTGAGCTCTTCCTCGTTTCTCAGAGAATCCACCACCATCTGGCCTATGATTTCATGGGATTCAAGGTTTTGGGTGTCTTCTTCCTCAGAAACATCCTGTAAGGTTCGAATGATAAATTCTCTTCCCGTGTTGCCCATCTCCTGTATTATGGGCCCCTCGATACCGGCTTTCTGGAGAGCGTTTCTGACTTCTCCAATGGGAACCTGGTTTTTAAAGATCACCCGGATTAAAGTCCCGCCTGCAAAATCAATACCATAATTTATGCTTTTGCCAACCGTAATATTGATGAGCCCGACGGCTATGATGATTCCTGAAAGTCCCAGGGCTATGAATTTATACTTCATAAAGTCAAAGTTTGGGTTTTTTATGAATTGCATCTTTATATGCTTAAGTCCTTTTTCTTTCTCTTTCTGGTAATGGTTAGGTCAAAGATAAGCCGGGATACAAACACGGCTGTGAACATACTTGCTGTTATTCCGATAATAAGAGTGATGGCAAATCCTTTAATAGGGCCTGTTCCGAATTGGAAAAGAAAGATGGCCGCAATGACCGTTGTGATATTCGCATCCAAGATGGTTCGAAACGCTCTGGAAAAACCAGATGCAATAGAGCTTGTGACACTTTTTCCTTGAGTAAGCTCTTCTCTGATTCTTTCAAAGACCAGGACATTCGCATCAACCGCCATACCCACTGTGAGTATGATACCGGCCATCCCCGGCAGAGTCAGATTGGCTTTTAGATAGGCCAACACTCCGCCAATGATAATGATATTTAAAATAAGGGCGACAATCGCGTTTAATCCGGACATCCGGTAATAAAACACCATAAAAACCATGATCAGGATAAGAGCCAGGATAATGGATCGAAGGCCTTTTCTGATCGAGTCAGCTCCCAGAGAGGGGCCTATGGTTCTGTCTTCAAGGAATTTGATACTGGCAGGAAGAGCGCCGGCTTTTAACACCAGGGCGATATCCTCTGCTTCTTCACGGGTGTATCTTCCGTGGATAATTCCGGAACCGGGTATCCGTGTTTCAATGGTAGCTACTTGCTGTATTTTGTTATCCAGAACAATGCTCAAGGGTTTTCCGATATTTTCTTCGGTTAATTTGGCAAATCTTTTAGAAGCGTCAGGATTCAGAGTGAAGGAAACGGCAGGATTATTCCATTCGTCAGTGGAAGCATAAGCGTTTCTGAGGTCTTCTCCAACGATTTCCGCTATGTCACTCACAAGGTAAAAATCTCCTTCAGTTCTTTTAGGATCTCCTCTCAGCACTTCCATGTTCGCAGGAACGTCTCCCCCGTATTCCTCTAAAAGAGTTTCTCTGTCAGGAGCGGGTCCCCCTTTGACAAGCCTGAATTCCAGCCGGGCCGTGGTCTTTAATATCTCTTTGACCCGGTCCGGGTTCTCTACACCGGGAAGTTCGACGATGATCCTATCCCCGGAAAGACCCTGACGTTGGATAGTGGGTTCAGTGAGGCCGAGCTCGTCGACTCTGTTTCCGATGGTATCTAAAGACTGCCGGACCGCCTGGTCTCTAAGGTAAGTCGCAGTATTGGCATTTATGGTTACGTTGATGTTGTTGCCTATAACCCTGTAGCTCCATTCTCTGAATTCATCGTCCAGTATCTCTCTGACCTGCCCTTGTTTTTCAGGGGAGATTTTTTGAACGGTGAACTCTCCGACCTTATTTTCTGTTTTAATGATGGAATCATAGGCTATTTCTTCTTTTTCAAGGGATTGCTTTAATCGGGATATTTGCTGATCCGTTTCAGTTCTCACAGAGTCGTCTGTCATTACTTGCAGAACGAGGTGCATCCCTCCCCTCAGATCAAGACCGAGATGGATCTTCTCTCCAGGAGGAATGGCCAAATAAACAGAAATGCCGAGCACAGCGAGAACCAAGAGGCCCTTCCAGCGTAATTTCTTATTCATCTTCTGTCTTATTCAATATACAATATGATTTTTTTTGTCAGGGGAGGCAATTATTTAGGTGTCGTATTTTTGTTTTGAATAACAGATATAGCATTTTTCGATATGTCAATTTTAACATTAGCAGAAATCTTGATTTCTATTTTATCCTGTTGGACACCCATAACCGTTCCATATATTCCTCCGGTGGTTACTATCTTGTCTCCAGGCTTTAATTCCTCTACCATCTGCTGGTGCTTTTTTTGTTTTCTTCTTGAGGGGAGAATGATCAGTAAGTAAAAAATAACAAAGACAAGAACAAAGGGAATAATGGCCGTAATAAAACTGCCTCCGCCTGGGGATGCAGGCTGATCCTGACCGACTAACGTCATTAAACTGCCTAAAATCATCATTAATCTTCCTCTTTATTTAATACTTTTTCTTTAAGTCTGTTAAGCGAATTTGTTTGAATAGCTTGCCTAATTTTGTTAAAGATGTCAAGGTAAAAATGAAGGTTATGGATTGTATTGAGTATGGATGAGCTTATTTCATTTCGTTCGTAGAGATGACGCAGGTAGGCTCTGGAAAAATTCCGGCAGGTATAACAGGAACAATTTTCGTCCAAAGGCCTGGAGTCTGATTCATATTTTTTATTTTTTATCACCAATTTTCCCTTACTGGTGAAGAGGGTCCCATTGCGCGCATTCCTTGTGGGAAGAACACAGTCAAAGAAATCGACTCCCAGTTCCACAGCTTTGATGATGTCTTCAATATAGCCGATTCCCATGAGATATCTGGGTTTATCCTGAGGGAGAACGGATGTTGATTTTTCAACGATATCAAAAAATTGAGTTTTTGGCTCACCGATCCCAAGCCCTCCCAAAGCATATCCGTCAAAACCAATTTCAGTCATTTCCCGGATGCTCTTCTTTCTGAGTTCCCATTCGATACTTCCCTGAGTGATACCCCATAGTTGTTGAGATGTATTCTTCTCTAAGAAATATTCTCTGGAAAGGCGGGCCCATTTCGAAGTAAGAGACACCGCTTCCTTCAATTCCTGTTTATTATAAGGGTAAGGAACAAAGGTATCCAAAGGCATCATGATATCTGTTCCCAGAGTTAACTGTATGTCAATGATGTCTTTGGGAGTGACGAATATTCTGGTCCCGTCAAGATGGGAAGAAAACCTGACCCCGTCTTCCTTTATTTTTACAAGCGGGGAGAGGCTGTATATTTGGAATCCTCCGCTGTCAGAAAGAATAGGCCTGTCCCATGAGATAAAAGAATGAACTCCTCCCATTTTTTTGATTACGTCCATTCCTGGCCTGAGATAAAGATGGTATGCGTTTATCAGTATCAGCTGAGCCCCTAATTCTTTGACTGCGGAGTGGGGGAGGGATTTGATGGTGCCTTGGCTCCCTACAGGAGCAAAGGCTGGTGTTTGTATGGAGCCATGAGGTGTGTGGATGAGGCCCAGTCTTGCGGATGAGTTTTTGTGCGTGGCTTTTATCTCAAATATTTTGGACATGGATTAAGTATACCATGGGGACGTCCCATTAGGTACCACCCTATTCAATTTTA
>CAZUXT010000066.1:0-7834 GCA_964624145.1 uncultured Eubacteriales bacterium
TCTGCCAGAGAAGCCCCGGGCAGAATGAAAAGCACAGCACTAAGAAGAGCGATAAAATTCCAAGCCTTTTTTTTGCTCATTTTCCCTCCGTATATAATTTTAATTTTTGGAATCAGAAGATCCAATTTATGATAACTGACAACCGCATTCTGAATTTTAAGCTCTAATCTATCACCCTGGATTACCCCTGTCAACGAAAAAAACGATAGTTTTTCATCATCTCCAGTACCCTCACAACAGGGAGAGCTTCCTCCGAATGTCCGTCTTTTCCTTTCATGTCCTCTGCCTTGAAAAGGGAGTTGAGGATCGCTTCCTCGCACGCTTCGGCAGCGGCCAGAAAAAGAGGGGACATCATCCTGTCGGGGACGACCTCATACGTCTCGAGCGCCCCTTCCGGCCTGTTGGGGATCCTGACCTCTTCAGCGGTTGAAAACGCGACAGCATAGTCTCCGCTTCCGTTCGAATAAAAACCCCCTGTGCGCGCTATCCCGAGAAGCGCTCTTTTGGCGAGCCTTTTGAGGTTCCGCGCCAGAAGAGGGGCGTCTGTGGCTACGACCACCATGCACGAGCCTTCCTCTTCCGCATCCAGAAACCGTTTGTAGGCATAATTCCCCAGCTCTTTCCCCGCAGGGAATCCGTTTATGTTGAGCACTCCTCCGTGGTTTGTCTGCACCAGAACGCCCACCGTATATCCTCCCAGTGAAGAGGGGAGCTTTCTGGATGATGTGCCAATGCCCCCTTTAAACCCGAAACACGAGGTCCCTGTGCCGGCGCCCACGCATCCTTCTTCCACAGGGCCTGAGGCCGCTTTTTCAATGGCGCTCAGCACGTGCTTTTTTGCCACATGCCTTCCCCTTATGTCATTGAGGTATCCGTCGTTTGTCTCTCCCACCACCGGATTCACGGAAAACACCCTCTCGTTTCCGGGAAAAGAAAGCACATAGTCAATGACCGCATCCGCAGCCGTGGGAACGCTCAGCGTGTTGGTCAGAACGACAGGGGTCTCCAGAGAGCCCAGCTCCTCTACCTGTGTGGTTCCCGTGAGTTTGCCGAATCCGTTCGCCGCATACACGGCCGCAGGCACTTTGTCCCGGAAGATGTTCCCGCCATGGGGAAGGATGGCCGTAACGCCCGTTCTGATATGGTCTCCCTCGATCAATGTGACGTGCCCCACTCTGACCCCTTTGACGTCCGTGATGGCGTTCCATTTGCCCGGTGTGAATATGCCCGGTTCGATACCGGCCTCTCTGGCCCTGGGCCTTTGTTCCGGCCACAAAAAAGCAAAAACAAGAAGAAGCGACAAAAGCCCGAAATGTATTTTTTTCATTTTCCTCTGCTCCTTATGGAATCGTAAAACCAAATGTTATTTTACGGAGCGCAAAAAATCAATACGGGCGCTGCTTCCGGATGCAGGAAAACATAGAAAAAAAATGAATGTGAGAAATTCAAAACCGCTTCAGCGTCAAATGATATGCTTGTAAAAGAGCAGGTGCCTCCTGTGATGAAAGGGTGCTGGCTGTAAGGGGAATATAAGCAAAAGGGGGTAATAAGAGGGGAATTCATGCCCAGCCAGCGAAACACGAATCACAGGTATTATAGCACATTTGATGCAAGATTTGTAGAGTGTTTTTGAACTTTTTTTTAAATTTATTGGAATGAGGAAAGCATTGGGCTTGACATGAGGGGATGATTCGCATTCAATATTATTCACAGATGGGGTATTTACGAAGGTCGTTCTTATTTCTGCTTATGTTTTCTTCAATAGGCTCCCTATTGCTCTCTCACTCTATATTTTTTTTCACTCCGTATTATCAGAACATTACACAGTATAACTGGTTAGATTCCATATTCATGCAGGCTGAAAAACTCTATAAGAACGGGATTTATGATGAAGCACTGAAAGCATTTCAGGATGCTTCGATAATGGCTTGGTATAGAAATAATGGAGAGAAATATATTGAATGCGGTTTTTACAAAGGGCTGTGCTACTGGAATCAAGGCAGAATAGATGATTCACTCAAGGAGTATTTACATTTATTGAATCAAGCTGTAAAGAGTAATCTAACAAAAAAACAGGGTGAATTAAAAAAAATGCTGGTGGTAATACGCCTTTATAAACTTGGAATGGAACTGAGAGAAAACAAAAAATTTGACAAATCTTTAGACGCTTTTCAAGAAGCCGCAGACATTGCAGAAACAATATCAAAAAGAGAACTCAAGCAGAGGATTTTGCGTCAGATAAGCATTGTATATTGGGATAAAAAGGATTTAAATCAATTCTATTATTTCAATGTATTATCCCTTAAAGTCGCAGAGAAGATGAACAACAAGGAAGAAATAGGGAAGTGCTTGAACAATATCGGTATTTTCCATTGGAAATCATTTGAGTATTCAAAGGCACTGAGTATATATGACCGGGCTTTGGATATATCCAGAGATATGAATAACCTCCAGGAGGAATCAAACATTTTGCATAATATGGGGCTTGTGTATAAGGATTTCGGGTACTACAACAAGGCCATGAATTATTTGAAGCAGGCACTGGAGATTGATCAGAAAACAGGAAGTTGCGAGTATTTCCCCACAGATTATTTGAATATCGGGATCGTCTATAAATCAAAAGCAAAGGAAGAGAATAAAAAGGAATTGGTTTATAAAGCTATTGAGTATTTTAAGAAAAGCCTTTCTTTTAAAAACAGGAATGATAATGAGGTTATTGAAATAAAAAATCTTAACAACATAGGAAGCTCGCATATCGAGATAGAGGAGTTTTCAGAAGCCCTGCCCTATCTCAAGAAGAGCTTTGAAAGAGCAAATGAGATTCATGATTATGAATCAATGAGTATGGCTCTAAACAATATCGGTTATGTGTATTTAAAAACTGAAGAATATGATGAGGCTGAAAAATTTTTCAGGCAATCAGTCGAACTGGCGGAAAAAAACAGGGCCTATCACGTCCTTTGGGAGGCTTATTTTGGACTGGGAAAGACTAAGGAAAAGAAAGGAAGAATTTCCGAAGCAGTTGAGAATTATTTGAAGTCAGTCAGATCCATTGAAACAGTCAAGGATAGGATTGTTTTAGATGTTCACAACGCGGGCTTTATACAGAACAAACTAAAGGTTTATGAGAGTCTAATGGATTTATTGTTTCGTCTTTACAGGAAAGATCCCCATAACGGGAACGGGGAGAAAATGTTTCATATCGCAGAAAGGGCTAAAGCTCAGGTTTTATTAGCGAATTTAGCAAACACGGATGTCCATAAAAGAGAAGAAATGGATTTTGATATAGAGAACGTAAACCAGGAAATACCAAGCAGCTTCGCTCTAGACCTGGAGAAAGCATTGGCTCTAGATTCTTTTAAAGTGGAAAAGAAAGAAAATATTAGAGATCGCTTTGATCAAACTGAAGAGCGCTATATAAATATGTTAAACCGCAGGTATGTTGAAGTTGAGGCTTTCAATGATAAAGAAGCAAAAGTCTATTATGTTTTAGAAGAGGTTAAGAATTATTTAACGAACAGCAAAGCCGTGCTTTTTGAATATTTTTTAGGAGAAGAAAGGTCATATTTATTCATGGTTACAAGCAGGGATTTTAAAGTGTTTCTTCTTCCCTCAAGAACAGTGATAGCCAAATCTATTTATGGGTATCTGAAACTGCTGAGAAGCCCTCTTCAGGGAAAATTTAAGGGTAAAATGGCTTCAAAACGCATTTATGAGGAACTTCTCAATCCCCTAGACCGTTTGGATCCGAATTCTTTTGAAAATATCATCATTATTCCCAGTGGGATACTTTACTATCTTCCTTTTGAAACATTGATCGATCCACAACATAAAGACACTTATCTGGTTTCACGTTACAAAATATCTTATATGCCGTCTTCGGTCTCCCTTCTTTATCTGTCTCTTAACAGAAAAGTGAAAACCTATGAAAAGGATTTTATCGCATTCGGGAATCCGGCTGCAAAAACAAGCACAAAAAACGGTAACGATTCCTCGAATATATTGATTCAATTGTATGAAAATCAGGACTTCAAATTTTCATCTCTTCCTTTCAGCGAAAGAGAGATCAAATCAATTTCAAGGTTATTTAAAGAAAAAAGAAAGGATGTTTTTTTAAGAGAAAAGGCTTCTGAAGAGGTTATAAAAAAGGTCACACTTTCAGATTACAGAATCCTTCATTTTTCCTGTCACGGATTCCTGGATGAAGATTATCCGTTTCGATCTTCGTTGGTTTTATCGTTAACAAATGGGGAAGGGGAGGATGGCTTTCTTCAGGTGAGAGAGATCTATGATCTTAAGATGATGCCGCAGCTGGTTGTCCTTTCAGCCTGCCAGACAGGAAGAGGTACTCTAAAAAGAGGAGAAGGTGTGCTGGGGCTTCCACGAGTTTTTTTCTATGCAGGAGCTGAATCCATTTTATCAAGTTTGTGGAGAGTCAGAGACAAACAAACAGCCAGGTTCATGAATTTGTTCTATAGGTATTTAGCGTCGGGGAAAAGCAAGGCTCATTCCTTACAGCTCGCTAAAATCGAGTTCATAGCAAGCAAAAGATATTCCAATCCTTTTTATTGGGCTCCCTTTGTCTTAAATGGAGAATTTTTAGGAACCGTTAGTTTTTAGGATGTTTTATAAAGACTTTGAATTCCTTAAGTTGGGATTCGATTTTCTCACCGCTCTTTTTAGAGCCAGTGACCAATAGAAAATAAATCGCTCTGTCCGTCATGTTCTTTTGTGATTCGGGAGGAAGTATCACACTGTTTGTCGTCAGTTCATCACTTTCCCAGATAGGGAAAAGACTCTGATCAAAAAGGACAGCTTTGTAAGATTCAGTTCCGGGAACCGCATTCCATTTGAAGTGTATGGTGTTTTCATAAATTATGATCTTTTTTTTGGGATTTGTGATTTCAATGCCAGCCTTATTATTTCCCCTGTAATTAGGTTCATTAAAAATCAAGAAAAGCGAGAAAGAGAGGACAAATAAAAGCATTAAAGCAATCACAGGAACTGAAATGGATTTTCCTGTTAAATGGGAGGGAAGAAAGGATGACTTTTTAGATTTTTTCCGTAATTTGTTTTTATATTGCAGGTCATTGATTTTTTTTATAAAATTTTTTTCCTCTTGTAATATTCCAATAAGAATCTTGACTTCCTTGCTGCAGGAGAGACATTCTTGAATATGACTGAGGAGCTGTTTTTTCTGGCGTATTGATAGTTTAGACCTCACTAAATTGAGTATATCGTCTGCAGAAGGACAATTGTTTCTCTGCTTCGGTTTGTTTTCTTCTAGATAATCACGGTAAATGGTTTTCAGTTCGTTATGGTTTATCTTCATATTCTATGCCGTTTCCCTTTAAATTCTTTTTTAAATCAGAAAGCCCTCTATAAAGAAGATTCCTTGTTTTATCTTCAGTCCAGTTAAATAAGATCGATATTTCTTCAATCGTTAAATCAAGCAAGTATAATTTGACAACCTTTTTTCGGGACTCAATAAGGTGTTCAACCGCACCGTAAATCTTTTTTTTAAAAAGGTTTTTTTGGTCATCCTTTTCTTTAAAAGCCGCTCTTTTTTCAAATAGTCTTTCCTGCATTTTAGAAGAGATAACCTGTTGCTGCCTCCTTGATTTTCTCAAATAATCAATAATCGTAGAATTCACGACTTTCTTTATATAAGACGAATAGTGTTTTATTTTTTTCTCATTGCTGGTGACCTTCCATAACTTTAGGATAACTTCCTGTGATATATCGTCATAATCTAAAGCGTTGTTGTTAATGTTGAATTTTTTAATATGAAAGTATATCAATCCCGTAAAATTTTTAATTAAGGATTCGAAGTCATCCTTTCTGGCTTGGGAGTTCATCTCTATGAATTTTATTTTAGTACAATATGTTTTCATTTAAAATAGAGTCACTTTCGGTATATTTTTTCTCATTTTTTGGAAATATGAATGAAAATAATTATAGATATATCGAGGTCAGTGAGTTTTTTTGTGTTTGGAGTAGAGAAAGAAAGAAAGTATCAGGATCACAAAAAAGGCTGAACCAATTAATATGAAAAATGCAGTAAAACGGAGGAAGATTGTCTGGTCAGTTTTGCCGGATGCAATGAATCCTGCCCAATAGTAAGGATGCGCAAGGGCTTCAGAATCGATCAGTTCCAGTTTGGTTTTTCTCAAAGAATCAATAATGGATTTTGAGGAGCGCAGATGAGTGTAGAAGCGCTCCATCATCTGATAGGTGGCCTGGTCATTGACCTGCCAAAGGCTCATCAGTACGCAAGAGGAACCTGCGTAAAAAAAGGACCTGTTGATTCCTTCTATGCCCTCGCCTTTTATGAATTGGCCGAGCCCGGTTTCACAGGCTGAAAGCACAACCAGGTCTGAGTTCATACTGATGTTGTAGATCTCTCTAGTCTGCAAAAAACCATCTTCCTGAGGATTGTCGTCCAGGGCCAGTATGATGGATGAGCGAAAAGGACGTTTGTCATCAATAAGGCTGTGAGTGGCGAGATGAATGATTTTATAATCTTCCAGATTTGTCTTTTTCAGTGTCTCTTCAGTAGCTTTGTTTCTTTTAAGCACTGTTTTTTTGGCGTCTTTAAACAGGCTGCTGATCCGATCGATTTCTGTTCCGCTGTATTTTAAGCGCTGGAAGTCAAACTGGCCCAAAATTTGAGCCCCATTGTTTCCGTTTTGTATGGGTTTGAAGTAAGGGTCACCCAAGGCGAGAAGGTCTTTGTGTCTTTTGTATCCGTTGGATTTTTTTCTTTTTATGATCTCTTGAAGGGAAGAAATTGAAGGGGAGTAGGCCACATTATAGTCGCAGATCAGCCATTTTTTTGAATCCGGTTTTGTTATCAAAGCTTCAAACGGCAGGAAGTTAAGGATGTCATCCGGAATAAATATTATTTTCTTTATATCTTTATTCTTAAGGCCGGGAGAAATAAGGTTTTTATAAAGGGTGTATCCTTCGGAGAAATCGAAATTTTCCCTGTCTGATATTTTCCTTATGTAGTTTGAGACCATGGTCTGGATCTGTTCCCTGTCAGGTAAAGAATAGATATTCAGTTTGTCTTTGGTCACAACGAAAAGATAAGAGTTTTCCTCACTGATTAAATATTCAAAAAAAGCTGTTTTTTTATCCAGCATTTTTTGAGCATTTTTTAAAGAGATGATTTCAGGATACCTGAGATTGGCATAGGCAGGACTTGTGTTTCTGATTTTGCGTTTCAGTGTTTCCAGTTCATCTTCTTTTTTGGTTAGCTCTTCGTGCAGGTTCACACTTTCCTGGGAGGTGAGTTCAGAGTCGAGAAGTTTCTGGTATATGCTGGAGATGTCTTTCATGAGCTCTTTTTCCTGGTTCTGAAGTTTAAAATCAATGTACTGGGATATATTGACCTGGGATAATTCAAGCCTGTCTAAGAAAGCCCTGGCTTTGGCCCTCTCCAGAAAATCAAAAGCCTCCCGGTCATGATTTTTTCCCGGTTCATGGTTGTTTAAAGTAAAAAGGATGTGGATGAGGCCGTGATACGCTTCCATGCGTTTGTTTGTCCCCAGGAAGCTGGCTTTCAGTTCTTCCAGTTTGATGTTTGAACGGATATCTTCGATAATAGATATGGAGCGGTTGAAATATTCCCTGGCTTCTTTGGTCCGGTTTTGCTTTCTGTAGACCTGGGCTAATTCCAGATAAGCCTCCCAGAGAATCTTCCCGCCCTCTATTTTTAAAGCCAGGTCAATGGCCTTTTGGAAATATTTTGTGGATTCGTCGAAATTTCCCTTGTTGGAGTGGATGATGCCGATATTGTTAAGGATCATCCCCATGGATTCATTGTCTTTGA
>CAZUXT010000067.1:0-7508 GCA_964624145.1 uncultured Eubacteriales bacterium
AGGAGGTTGATTAAAAAAGACTTGCATCACATCATCATAGAAGGAATTTCTTTTTGGGTCTTACTCCAAATTGCTTGCAATTTTCCGTGATTTTCACCTAATGATATTCAAAAAAAGAAAAACACACCCAAAACGGCAAGATCAACGACTCAAAAAGCGACACAAATCCCCCGAAAACTCCAAACCATCCAGTTTAAGCTAGACACCGCCCTCGAATCAGCAAAAAGACAACCTGCACAAAATAAGTTGGGATCGAACAAAAGGTTGATTGTCTCATTTATTGAAGATCATAAAGTCATAGACAAGATCATCAAACACCTTAATCTGACCTTTAAGGCTGAACGGCCCCCGCCTCCTCAGGCTCAGCTCTCCATAGCAGCTGTGGGACAATCAGAATATATGTGAAACTCTAGACTCCTGAATCAGGGACAAGGGAGATCTCCGCTTAGAGGATGGGAATTTGATGAAATTTAGTGAAAATCATCATCAATAAGAAACCAATTTTCTATTCTTTAAACGTGATTTTAAAGGTCATCCTGTGTTTATCGAGTCTTATTTGGAGAAAATTAAGAATTGGAAATATAAGTCAGCGGAGGGTTAATTTATGGATAAAGGTGCACATTTTTACAAATGTGATTTTCAGGTTCATAGTCCGAGGGATCAAAATTGGTCAGGTGATTGTCCTTCAACTGAAGAGGAGCGACAATTATATGCGAAAGAGTTTATTTCCGCGTGTAGAAAAAAATCACTTGATGCTGTTGCAATTACAGATCACCACGATATTGAATTTTTATCATATATAAAAGAGGCAGCTAAAAATGAACAGGATGAAAATGGTAATTCTATTGCAGACGATAAAAAGATTATTGTTTTTCCTGGGATGGAGCTTACGCTTAGCGTGCCGTGCCAAGCGATTATTATATTTGATGCCGATTTTCCGTTGGGGGATTTAACAGAACTATATACATTTTTTTCTATTCAACAAACTGATAAGAAAAAGCAGAAGCAGGCACAGATTGATGAAGTTAATATTTCAGACCTAAATCAATTATATGAGCGCCTTGAAGAAAATCACAAATTTAAAAATCGTTTTATTGTTTTACCTCATGTTACAGAGAAGGGGCATAAAACGCTTATTAGGAAAGATTTTAAGTCAAAATATTCTAATATGCCTTGCGTTGGTGGCTACATTGAGAAGCCTATTAATCATTTGAATGGAACAGGAGCGGAGAAGATATTAAATGGAGAAGATTCTAATTGGGGGAAGAAATCTTTAGCTATCTTTCCTACATCTGATAGCAGAGAGAGATCTTTTGATAAGCTTGGTACTAATTGTACATGGGTAAAGTGGGCAGTGCCTACGGCAGAAGCCTTACGTCAAGCATGCTTAGCGAAAGAATCGAGAATAGCACATTCTGATCCTGAATTGCCTTCGGTTTTTGTTGAAAATCTTGATGTATCAAACAGCAAGTTCATGGGGCCTATTAATTGTGATTTTAATTGTCAGTTTAATTCCTTAATTGGAGGTAGGGGTACAGGTAAGTCAACAATTTTAGAATATTTAAGATGGGGTTTATGTGATGAGCCTACGGAATTGTCAAGTGATGATTCGCCAGATTTTCAGAAACGCAGGCAGAGCTTAATTAAAAAAACACTAACTAAATATGATGCTACCGTACGTGTTTCTTTCTTTTTGAATAATATTCCACATGCAGTTAAGCGAAATTCAGCAACACAAGAAATTCATCTAAAGATTGGTAATGGGGAATTTCAATTATGTAAAGAAGCTGACATCAGAGATATCTTGCCTATCCAAGCATATAGTCAAAAGCAATTAAGTAATGTAGGTATTAGAATCGAAGAACTAAAACGGTTTATAACCGGACCTATAAAAAAAGAATTAAACAGATATGCTGACAAGGCAGAGAAAATTAAGTCAGAATTAAGAAATGCTTACGAACAAAGGCAACGCAAAATAGTCTTGCATGGTTTATTAAAAAAGGATCGTCTTGAGTTAAAGTCACTTAAGGAGCGAGTTGCTAATTTACGTAAAAAAATGAAAGGGGTTTCTGAAGGAGAACAACAAGTGATAGCCTCTCATTCAAAATATGAATTACAGGATCAGTTGATTGAATCTATTAATGCAGATATTAATGACATACGCCAGTTAATACTAGAGTTAGATAACGCACTGCAATCTTTCTCAGATAAACATGGTGACCTGCAATTTATGCCTGAAAAAGATAGAATAGTAGAATTGATAAAGAGACACAATGCGATTATAAAATATATAAAGGATAAAATTACAGACCTTAAGGGACAAATCATTTCAGAAGATATAAAATTAAAATTATTACATGAAGATGTTAGACAGTTTGAAGAAATTATAAAAAAAATCGAAGTAGCTAGAGAAATACACCAGAAGCAATACGACAAAATCAAAGAGAAATTTACTTCTCAGGAAAAGCTTTTAAAGGATATCGATGAGGTTGAAGAACGCATTCAAGAACTACAGAAGAATACAGCAGCTAGCGAGCGTGAAATTATAAAGATAGGAGATGTAGAAACTACTTATAACACAATAAAAGATAGGTGGCGGTCTATCTATACTGAGCGTGCTGATTTACTCGATGCTAAGTGTGAGGAGCTTACAGAATTATCTGCTAATGTAATAAGGGTAACATTGAAACGTGGCCAATGTATAAAGAAAGCAAAAAGTTATTTACTTCAAATTATTTCAGGTGCTAATGTTAGAGGTGATAAAATCGATGACATTTTTGAGCATATAAAAGATTCCGATTCTCCTATCGATGAATGGTATAGGATTTTAGAAGAACTAGAGCAGTTAGCTATTTTTAAGCCTAGCGAAGAGTTTTCTATTTCGACCAATTCTATTTTGGCGAGATGTAATATAACTAATAAAGAAGCACAAAGGATGGCAGAAAAACTAAGTCCTGAAAATTGGCAAGAATTATCTATGGTTGAATTAGAAGACTACCCATATTTTGAATATCAAACCAAGAAAGAGGAGTACATAGATTTTAGCGATGTTTCAAATGGTCAACAGGCAACGGCACTTTTAAATTTATTGCTTAGTCAAGATGGTCCTCCTTTAATTATTGATCAGCCAGAAGACGATTTGGCTAATCCGGAAATTTCAAATGTTGCCCAAAAAATTTGGCAGGCAAAAAAGAAAAGACAACTTATTTTTGCAAGCCATAACGCTAATATCGTTGTTAATGGCGATGCAGAATTGGTTGATTGTTGTGATTATCGCATAAAAGATGATCAATCTGGCGGTAGAATAAAGGAAGAAGGTTCTATTGATATAAAGGGTATTCGCAATGAAATAACAAGTGTTATGGAAGGTGGCGAAAAGGCTTTTAAATTGAGAAAGGAAAAATACGGGTTTTAACAATGCGAGTATCACTATATATTCGAGTATCAACCGAAGAACAAGCAAAAGAAGGATATTTTTTCGAAGCTTAGAGAAAACATTTTGAGCCCTTTTCTAAATAATCCTATCCTAAAAACTACTTTCCCAATGTTGGTATTTGCGTGTTTGTATTTGGCGGTTGTATTTGGCGGTCGGGCCCGGGCATCTTTTTTAAAATCAATAAGATAACCCTAGATATCCACAGTTTTTCACGCCCAAATCGATGATTCTTGGCCCAAAATCGCAATAATTAATAATCTCATTTAAGTGTGTTTTTTATATGCTGAAATTATGCTAATTGTCAGTTCTTGTGTTGGTTAGTCTATATTATTTACTCCCCCGCTGCTTTTTCCCCTTACTAATATGTTTGTTTTTATTTAATATTAGTTGCCATTCCAGTTTACAGGAACAGGGATATCGCTTGCATTTCCAAAATGTTTCACCATATTGGCCTTTAAGTCACAATCCGTATCCAACCAAAACAATGCATTAAAAAGAATTTTTATTAAGTGCTTGACATTGTAACTATTTTTATATATATTTTGTTACAGTTAGAGGTATTAAATGAAAAAACAAACTATTGCAAATAAAGTTATTAGCAAAATTTATGGGCATGGTAGGGGTTGGTGTTTTACTCCAAAAAATTTTCTTGATCTAGGAAGCCCTGAAGCGATCCGTGTTAACCTTCATCGGCTTGAGAAAAGAGGTATCATCCGCCGAATATACCGCGGCTTGTATGAATACCCAAGAAAGCACCATTCGATCGGCTTTCTCTCGCCTAATCCAGATAAGATAGCTCAAGCCATATCATTCCGCGATGCAACATGTCTCCAACCTTCGGGGGCTTATGCAGCTAATATGCTCGGCTTGTCTGATCAAATCCCAGCTAAAATAGTCTTTTTAACGAACGGTTCTGGACGCAGGTTAAAGATTGGAAACCAGGAAATCTTACTAAAAAAAACAGCTCCCAGGAATTTGGCAGCTTCTGGAAAAGGCAGCGGTCTATTAATTCAAGCACTTAGGTTCATAGGTAAGAATCAAATTAAGCCATTCCATATCGAACATTTGAAGAAGAAATTAGACAACACTATAAAAGTAAAGTTGCAAAAGGATAAAATCTTAGCTCCTGAGTGGATGCATTCTGTTATCGATAGTATTGCGGAAGATTCCGATGTTAGAATTCGCTAAATTTTCTATTAATGATCGTCTCGATTATTTCGAGGAGGTCGCAAACAGACGAGGTTTAACAAAACTCATAGTGGAGAAGGACTTCTGGGTATGCTTCACGCTTAGGATTTTGTTCGAAATGCCAGATCTTACAGATGTATTTATCTTCAAAGGAGGCACATCGCTCTCCAAAGTCTTCAGTATTATCAAAAGATTTTCTGAAGATATTGATCTTTCTGTTAATCCTGATTGGCTTGGATTCGGAGGCGATAAAAGCCCCGATGATGCGCCGTCACGAACAAAATTCAACAAAAGGCGCAAAGATCTTGAAAAGACTTGTGTAGAAGCAGTAAAAAAGAAGATACAGCCAATATTGGAAAATACTTTTACGGAAATTCTTGGCCCCCAAGAATCTGGGGCTGCCTATTTAACATATGAATTTGACCAGCGTACTGAATCTCCAGTCCTTTACTTTAATTACCCCACTAAAGAACATGATACACAAGGGTATATTCACCCTCAGGTAAAAATGGAGCTTGGATCTCTTACAGATCAAGAACCAACCGGAACTCATAAAGTTACTTCGTGGGTGGCAGAAGAATTTCCCGAAGAGTTTGAGCAGCCAAATTTTCATGTTGTCTCCCTAGCACCTGAGAGGACATTTTGGGAAAAGGCCACTATTCTACATGCGGAATGTCACCGCCCTCCTGAAAAGCCAATGCGCAATCACCTTTCCAGAGACATCTATGATGTGTGTCGTATGGCTCTCCATGAATCTGGTGAACAAGCTCTTACTGATTTAAATCTTCTAAAACGTGTTGTTGATTACAAACAAAAATATTTTCGTTCTGGATGGGCAAACTACGAAAAAGCAAAACCGGGAACATTTCGTCTCGTACCTCCTGACCATAGGCTTCAAGATTTAAAAAGTGACTACAGAGGAATGCAAGAGATGTTTTTTGAGGCGCCACCAGACTTCCATGAATTGCTTATGGAACTTAAAAAAATTGAAGAGAGAATTAATGGAAGTTAGCCTTATTTACAATAGATTTCTGAGTCAAAAAATAGGGGTCGGGCCAAGCTATGTGATTGATATTATCATGTCGTGTTTTGGCTGATTATAACGGTTTTGTAGATAATTGATCCGCAGCCCATTTTCTTCACAAATATTGCAAGAAAGTGATAATAGGGAAATTTTTTATTATCATTTATGGCTCGAAATGATAATAAGAAAAAACCTTGTTTTCACTTGTAGATAGTTTTGCTTTGATTGGTCAAAAATAACAATATAAATATTCTTATTGATATTTATTATTGAAAATGATAACATATTAGCATATTTTTAGTCAAAGAATTAAGTATTAATACGTTGAGGTGCCATATGTATAAAGCAGGAATTTATAAACAACAGTATGAATATCAAAGTTTTTTGCCGTCATTTATAAACTCAGATTATCGATGGGAGGATCAAAAAATTGTTCTCTTATTGGAAGACGCCGTGCGCTATCTTGGGGAACTTAACGCCTATTCGACGCTTGTTCCGGATGTGGATTTTTTTATTCAAATGCATGTGGCAAAAGAAGCTACAACATCAAGTCGTATTGAAGGGACAAGGACTAATATCGATGAAGTCGTATTGCCCGAAAATGAAATTAGCCCTGAGAAGCGTGATGACTGGACAGAAGTTCAAAATTATATCAAGGCTATGAATTTTGCTATCGATGAGCTTGATAAATTACCCTTGTCTATGAGATTGCTCAAAGAGACTCACAAGAGGTTGCTTTCTGGGGTAAGGGGACATCATAAGCTACCGGGAGAAATAAGAAGAAGCCAAAACTGGATTGGCGGTTCAAGTTTGAAAGATGCTTTTTTTGTACCGCCTCATCATGAAGATTTACCGGATTTGTTAACAGATCTTGAAAAGTTTTGGCATAATAAGGAGATAAATCTTCCCCATTTGATTCGAGTCGCGATAAGCCATTATCAATTTGAAACAATACACCCTTTTCTGGATGGTAATGGAAGAACTGGACGCTTGCTTATAACCCTGCAATTGGTTGACATGGGTATATTAAATAAGCCCTGTCTTTATCTTTCAGACTTTTTTGAAAGAAACAAAGGGTCTTACTACGATTCACTAAGCGTGGTAAGAGCTTCGAATGATCTTGATCAATGGATTAAGTTTTTCCTTTCCGGAGTTATTGATACAGCAAAGAATGGAAAGGAAACCTTGGAAACTATTGTTAAACTGAGAAAGCAGTACGATGACAAAATCATAACGATGGGAAGAAAAGCAAAAATGGCACAAAAATTATTGCTGTTTCTTTTTTCCCATCCGATTGTATCTATCAGTCAGGCATCGGATCATTTGGGAGTTGGATTTGCCGCGGCCGGAAGATTAATTGCTGATTTTCAAAGAGTAGCGTTTTTAAAAGAAGTGACCGGATTCTCGAGGAATAGATTATTCTCATTATCAGAATATTTAGCGTTGTTTAAGTAAAATCTGATAAAAAATATAGGTAACATGATGATGTGATGCACCTCCTGCGGGAGTCGGAAGTATGATAGACTACCCGCAAGGTCAATATAAAACAAAGGAGGTGCACAAATGGATTATATGGGAATTGACCATCATAAGCAATACTCACACATCACTTTAATGGATGGCGGGGAAAAAAGCTCAGAGCGGGCAAGGTGGCAAATTACCGCACAGAGCTGGAGAAGTTTCTTGATGGAAGGAAAGAGATTAAGGCCGTTATAGAAGCGGGCCGATCGAGCTATACCATGGTGGATCTTCTGGATGAGCTAGACATTGATGTGACTATAGCCCATCCTAAAGATGTCAAAGCCATAGCCAGGGCAAAGATAAAGACAGATAAGAGGGATTCTTTCATGCTGGCTCATT
>CAZUXT010000068.1:0-7305 GCA_964624145.1 uncultured Eubacteriales bacterium
ACCCTGTATGTTGTCTGGACACAGGGAAGGACCGATACTTTATCCCTGAGTGATTTTTCGATAACAAATGGGATGCAGGGTTTATTCAATATCCATCCCCACAATATCTTCCTGATTAAATTTTCCTACTGCTTCCAGCTTTAACGGATGAAATTCAGGCATGGCTGGTCGCTCCCGTGTTATTTTTTCTTGAGAGAAAACCTGTATCCCTTCTTTTCCTCAGCGAATCTTTTTAAAAGGGCAAGCTCCTTTTCCCCCCAACCCTGATTCTTAAGGATATTTTTAAGTGAATACACATCAATAGCTGATACTTCATCCCATTTCCCCATTTTCTTTAATTCTGCCACAAGCTCTTTCCGTTCCTTCGTGTTTTTATCCGGAAAGGCCATATCCCTGTACTCGCTCACTGATACTTTTTTCTCTGAGCCGAAAACAGTAAAAACATGTTCCCTTTTGCAAAACTCAAGCAGCGCTTCCTCGATCTTATTAAGTTTATCCCCGGCTTCTTTTTGATGCTTTTTCAGTTCCTCTTTGAGGCGCACATACTCATCTACCAGCTTTAAGCCCGGATCATTGAGATATTCGTTTTCCTCTTTCTCTTCAAGTTCTGCTTCGTGTCTCCATTCCGGGCAGATCGATTTGTACCGGCACCAGTTACAAAGCTCAGACACACTGGCAGGAAACTCCTCAGCCGCCTCTATTCCCTTTATCTCTTTAAGAATCGCCTGTCTCAGCTCTTCAAGCTCCTCATTCGTCCTGAACGATTCCATCTCTTTATCAAAATTCAGATAGTGCCACACCAGCCGGGCTTTTTTGAAATCTTTAAACTGCTCTTTGACCCACAAAGAATACATGGCGAGCTGCCGGTCTTTATCAAGGCTTTCCTGTTCCGGAAGCGAACTCCCGGTCTTATAGTCATGCACTTCATACAGACCCTCTCCCATAGACATGAGCCTGTCGATTCTTATATGAAACGAATATGTTCCCTCTTCATCCAGAGGCAGGTAGCTTTTTGTCTCAAGCCCAATGACCCGGCCCTTATTAAAAGGATAGTGCCGCCTGTAATAATCGGAAAGCTGCCTCTCCCCTACTTTCCGGTAGTTATCCGGTTCGTAGTCCTTTTTGACAAGGATCACCGTATCGTCCCATTCATCCTCCCAAATACGGTTGTAATGACCTAAAAGCTCTTCCAGAGAAAGGAGCTTCTCAAACTGTTTGTCCCTGTAAAGTTTTTCCAGAGCTTCATGCACGCGGGAACCCAGAAAAGTCTCCACAGTATCCTTAACCTCCACTTTGCGTCTTTCAATATAAGCATACTTGTACTGGAGCGGACAGCTCTCATACGTTCCTATTTTTGATATACTAAAGGCCGCCATTTTGTTTTTTTACTTTGAAAGCTCTTTGAGTATTCTTTTTCCTTTATGGATTAGATCTTGAAGGTCCTCCGGTCTTTCCAAAATATCAAACTCAGATAGTGTTTGATTGAGTCTTTCAAGTTTATGTTTGTCCTCCTCTGATGCGGCATCTTCAAACTCGCTTATGAGAATCCTTATTTTTTCTGCATCCTGTATCCCTTCTATGAGACGTTCGAAACGGATGGAACTTCTCGCTCCCGGATAAACAATAGAGGTATCCCCGGCCGGCCAGGTCCTGAACCGCGAATCCCGAAGAGGATCCTTGACCCAACTGCAATAAGACCAGCGCAAAAGGCCGTCAAATCCTGCGGCCGCGGCATACCACCCTAAAAACACCGCCTCAACCGGGTCGGAAAAAGTAAAGGTGTTTGGGAATTCATCACCGCAGCACACATAAAAGGAAGTGGGAAATCCTTTTGAGTTTCTGTATTCCAGGTCCTCCCGGTCAATCATGCCCTTGGAATGGGAGATACTGAGGTCTTTGATCCGGTCCGGAAACAGCTTGTAGGAATTGTGATTGTCAGCCAATGCAATGCCAAAATCAGGAGCCACTTTCCCCATAAAATCCAGCATTTCCTTCATGTCCTGAGGATTCCGCTCATCCATAGCAAAATTGGTTCTCTGAAGCCATTCTTTCTCTTTAAGATGTGCGCTGAAATCCTTAAGAAAGGGGGTCCACATCTCCACAAACTCTTTGGAGCCTGGCTCGATGGTTATGCTCTGCTTCTCCCCTGTTCTTTCATCAAAATACACAAGCTCCGAGGTCCAGGGAATCAAAGAATAACAGTTGATCTGCTCTTTGATGCCCAAATCCATCATGAATCCCACCCAGTTATCAAAAACCGTGCAATCATAGTCCCAGCTTCCATCTGTTTTCTTTTGCCATCTAACCATAGATTCAAAAGGATCATAAGTCTGCCCTGCCCAGGGCTTCTCATTGATAGAAACCGTGATCACTTTCTGGCCGGCCTGTGCCAGCATTCTCATAAGGGGCTTGAGCTTTTCCCAGTGCGCTTTGGACCAGGGTTTGATCCCGTGCCAGCGGGCCACAGCATAGGGATTCTGCCACAGGTCCAGATGAAACTCCCATTCTGCCGGGGCCGGGAGCTCTCTGGACAGAACTTCAAGGGAGAACAGGAAGGAATCGACTCTTTTTCCCCGGGCGCTCAAGGTCAGTGTGGATTGGTATATTCCGGGTTCAGCTTCACGCGGGACTTGGATAGTGATCCAGACAGGCCGGGTGGATTCGCCCTTCATATGAAAACATCCCACAGAATCCAGAGCATCCGGAGACAGGCTGGAGGCATAATCTTCAGGCCGGCGTTGGCTGCATCCATCTGCAAATTCATCGGTCAGAACATAGCGGACAAACCGTGCCTGGGCGATTTGAGAGGGAAGTCTTTGTTTGTCCTTGCCTATGAAATCTGAAAACTCACAGGTTATGTTCGGGACCTCATCCTTTGACCACAGGACCAGCTGCGCGGAAACCCTCTCTCCCCGCCAGGCTGTCCCGCTCCAGGTGTGTATGGATTCGAGCTTGGGAAGAGCACTTTTGGGATAACGCCTGTCAATGGATCCCATGGAAGCATTAAGGCCGGGTTCGGCCGCGCTCCAAAGGGCGGTTTGATCCGGGGACGGATCCGCGGCCTCTTCATAGGTCTGGCACGTTTTAGAAAAAGGCCCCTGACCACAAGCCAACAACAAAACCAATATAATTAGGGGGACGGGCCCGGCTATTTCTTTTATTTTCATATAATTACGACACTTTTCCACAGAAAAAACCCCCATATATGACCTTTTTTAGGGCCCAAAATTGATTTTTTCCTCCATAATGACATGATGACATACCTGTTTACTTATTTTTTTCAGTATATCATAATACTTATGATGTTAGAAAAGGCAGATCTCATCGGAGCTCTCCTGGCTCAAACCATCTACATCATTATTATTCTTATCTTTATTTCCCGTCTTATGAAAAAATCTCAACTTGAATATGGACTGGGACTGATTCTTTTGCTCACAGCTATTCCTCTTGTTTATCTTCTGGTCACAGCACCCTCCCTGGAACGCGCGCCACTCTATTATATCCAGATCATCCTCATGCTTTCTTTCTTAATCATAGAAGGGATTCTTGACTATATCTTGAAAATCAACTTCAGAGAAATCAAATGGATGGTCATCACTTATGTGGTGTTATTTTTTGGAGGAACAGGAGGAATGATCGGAGTGGCTTCTCATGCCGGCAGAGGCTGGGCCCTATCATCCATTATCCTTTTCATAGTCATGGCTTGTCTGGCATTTATACAGCGGGCCATAACTGGAATGTAATTAAGAAACAAGGGAGATATCATGAAAAAAAACGAACCGACGCTTCGGTCCATGCCCATGCCCAAGGACACCAACCGCTACGGCACTGTTTTCGGCGGTGTGATTCTCTCCCAAATCGATATAGCCGGCGCCCTGGAAGCACGCAAAACCGCCGCCCTGAATTTCGTCACTGTAGCCATGAACAAGGTGGTGTTTTACAATCCTGTATATGTGGGCGATGTCGTGTCCTTCTATACACAAACTCTTTCCATCGGCAACACTTCCCTCAAAGTAAAAGTGGAGGTCAAGGCTGACCGCTATGACGGTTCCGCTAAAAACATATCGGTCACAGAAGCTGAACTCACTTATGTGGCTTTAGACGATGAAAAAAAGCCGGTCTCCATTCCCAAAAAGTAGGAAATCCCGATAAATTTTTTTGATTTTTTGACCTCTCTTTATTCATTTTATTAATTTATTTCCCATTATTTATTAAAATAATTAATTTTTTAGCTTGACAAACTTAATTATTTTAATTATCATTCCATTGAAAATCAAATAAGGAGATCAAACAAAATGACTCAAGACTGGTTTGAACTGATCAAATTCACACATAACGAGGATTTCGTCATAGAGAGAGTCAGGCTCAAACAAAAAGACATCACAGTAGAAGGCACATTCGAACTGCCGCCTCTCTCCAGACTCAGTAATGATGACCAAATCTTCATTATTGCATTTTTAAAGACCCACGGAAATATCCGTGATATGGAAAAGCTGTTTGGCATCAGTTATCCTTCTGTGAAAAACCGGCTCAATAAGATCTCCAAACAACTGCAATTTGTAGAGGTAAATCCGCCCACAGAAAAAAACGAGATCCTGGACCAGCTCTCTTCGGGAGCCATCACTGTGGAAGAAGCCTTAAAAAAATTGAGAGGTGACAAATGATACCCGTATGGATGAAAATCAAAGTGGTTTCAAAAGAGGGAAGGAAAACTACCATCCCGCTGCCTCTCTTTTTGGTATGGATCATTGTGTTCGCTCTGCTTATTGTCGTATTTCCTCTTATTCTGGTGGCCGGGATCCTGGCCTATCCGTTCGGCCGCAGCAAGAAGATATTCTGTTCCTATTTCATGATATACGCTTTGATCTTCTCCCTCTCCGGGCTGAGGGTGGATGTGGATTCCCAAGAAAAAGATAAAACCGTATATATCAATATCATATAAAAACATAAAAGGAGAATCATAATGAACGAAGAAAGGAAAAAGATCTTAGAAATGCTTTCAGAAGGAAAAATCACTGTGGAGGAGACTGAAAAACTCATGGAAGCCCTTACCAAAGATCAAAAAGAATCAACGGAAATCAAGGATGCTTCAGGAACCAAAGTTTTCAAATACCTCAGAGTGCTGGTTGAACCTAAAGACAAAGGAGGAGACAGAGTCAACATCCGGATTCCGCTCAACCTCATCAGGGCCGGCATGAAATGGGCTTCCTTCATACCCAAGGAAGCACAGGAGAAAGTGGACAAAGTGCTGACCGAAAAAGGGCTTGATCTGAATTTCACAAACATGACTAAAGACGACGTGGAAGAGCTGATAAAAACCCTGGATGACCTGGAAATCGACATTGAAGGAAAAGAAAAAGTCAAAGTCTACTGCGAATAGATGCAAATAGTATGAAATTGGGGACAGTTAGCTCATTTGCCTCATTTTTCCTGAGGAGATGGTTTCTGTCCCCTTTCTCTTTTTGCAAAAGGTAATATCCATTGATTTGAGAGCCCTCAAAGATTACTATGAAGGCACCTATTGATATTGGAATGGAGGGAAATTGTGGAATTAAAAGGAAAGAATGCCCTGATAACCGGAGGAGGCCGCGGTATAGGCCGGGCCATAAGCTTAGCGTTGGCTGAGAAAGGCGCAAACGTGGCTGTGCATTTTCATAAGAATGCTGAGGCAGCGGATCTGACCACAAAAAATATTATTGATAAAGGCTTGAAGGCTGAAAAGATCCAGGCCGATGTGAGAGATTTTTCTCAAGTACTGTCCATGATTAAAACGCTGAAGAAAAGTTGGGGCAGCATTCAGATCTTAGTGAACAATGCCGGGCTATCCGGGATCCATTCATCTCTCTTGGAGATCGAAGAAGACGAATGGCGCGAAGTACTGGATGTTAATCTTACCGGAGTTTTCAACTGCAGCCGGGCATCTTTTTTGGAGTTCCGGAAGGATCTGAAAAAGATCGTGAATATCTCATCCATTGCCGGAAAAATGGGAGGGACGATCGGCTGCCATTATGCGGCCTCCAAAGCAGGAGTCATAGGCATGACTTTTGCTCTCGCGCAGGAGCTGGCACCAGATGTGTGGGTGAATGCCATAGCACCGGGGCCGGTGGACACAGGCTTCCTATCTCCGGAAAAGAAGGAAATATTGTCCCGGGCGACACCTTTTGGCAGGATCGCAAGACCGGAAGAGATCGCTCACACCGCTCTATATCTTCTTGAGAACGACTATGTTTCCGGCGAAGTCATCGATGTCAACGCCGGCCGCTACATGGATTAATTTTATAGGGGGACGGGCCCGGCTATTTCCTTTATTCTCATTTATTTACGATACTTTTCCACATTTCCCCTCCCTGAATACATTAACTTTTTGATGCCAAAAATAGATTCTTGCCCTCTTCAATTTGATAACTATTCTGGTTCGCCCCCGTAATCTTAATATCCCTATTACGAGCCTTTATGCCTAAATCCTGTATGAATCTTTCTGTAAACTTCTTACTTCCCACCGCAACAGCATCCGTCCATCTGCTTTGCCGTTCTAATCTCTCTTGCCTCATTTTCTCCTCTATAACCGCCCTATAAAATCGCCCCAGATTCTTCGGATCCTTTATGCAGAAATATTTATATAAAAGATTCCTATCTATAAGTGAGCTCCTCTCTTTATATCCTAAAATTTCCTGATATCCACAGAATTCCCATTCCGCAGGGTGATTCACAACCCCAGCCCGTACCATATTTAAATCAATATAAGCCGCACATTCGAGAAGATACTTATCCGTCTCCACCGCAGTGGCATGATACCTGTCTTCCCAGTAGGCCCCTCTCCGATTCTTTCTTTTATTGTATTCCCATGCCATCCGACCAGCCACAAAATGGAGGGCCCCTGCGATTGACCTATCATATCGTTTATCCTCAACAAGCAAATGAATGTGATTAGAAGTAACCGCATAATTGAGAATAGAAAGATCAAATCTCTTTTTTGCATGAAAAAGTAATTCCAGCCATCGTTGTTTGTCACGTTTGAATTTTAGGAGAAACTCCCTATTGTGGCACCGTTGAGTGATATGCCACACATATCCCGGCATAAAAAAGCGTTTTGATCGCGGCATCTGGAACCCCCTTTATTTTTTGTTAACTTATTTATTTCCACAGTAAATCATCCCTGATCTGTTAAACAGAGTGATATAAACAATCTGAACAATATAGAAGACGTTTTATACCTGAAAATATCTCATATCAGGGGATATCAAAGGGAAATATTGTGGAAATCTCTATCTATATTATTGCAAATAATGAAATTAGCCGGGCCCG
>CAZUXT010000069.1:0-1774 GCA_964624145.1 uncultured Eubacteriales bacterium
GGAGTATAATTGCAGGGCGGATTGACGGCCCGATTGAAATTGAGGTCGACTTTTCCGTTTTCTAAAACATCGACGGTCAAAAACCGGCCTTTTGCAAAAGTATCTTCCCCGTTGGTCAAATCTTTAAAAACAATGAAAAGTTTTGTATTCATTTCATTCTCTTTAAAAGCCTCAAGACGGTATTCCTTTCCATCCAGGGCGAACAAGACAGAACCCGGAGAAATCATTTCAGCCTTTGTTCCGGCAACAGTGGTTATCTCGATTGTTTTTTCTTTATCATAAGGAACAAAATTTCCCTTTATTCTGAACTTTTCGCTGGGGGGAAAGAATTCCAATCCTTTGTATTCTTTGTATGCCCGTGCGTTGGGATCTCTCATCCTTATGCCATAGCGCTCGCCTCTCTTTATGACCCACATCCTTAAGTCATTGAGTTCCAGGATATCGGGATTTCCCTGGTCATCGCTTGTGAGGATTTTTTCATCAATCTCCTCACCTTTGATCTTGATACCGGCTCCTTTGGCAGCCATAACCTTGACTCTGCCTTCTCCAAGGATAAATTCGCCGCAGAAAGAAGGGGCAGAGCCTGAAGGAAGAACCAGCTTATTCGTCTTATCTGTGCCAAAGGTATTCTCTCCTTCATCAAGCCAGAAAAGACCGGCAATGGTCAGCCAGCTTGTCGGTGAGCGCATGGATTTATCCCGTTCCTCGCGCCATTTCATTTCTTCTTTGTCAAAGTCTTTATTTTTTATGGAACTCGCTTCTGTATTTGATAACGGCCCACTCGCCATCAAAAAAAATCCCACGATAGCAGTAAAGAAGACAATATTTTTTCTCATTTCAAGCCCTCCTTTTTTATTTTTCCTTGGGTGTTTCGCCGGTTTTTGTGAGGTCAAAAGAAAAATATCAATTCACAAGAGAAAAGTCAATGAGATTAGCTTTTGGTAGTCAAAATCCTCTGTTTTGAACCCATGTTGTGAATATTTGGCGCCATTGCCCGGATGTTTAGCGGAAAGCACCCTGAGGATCTGTTCAAAACCGTGGTGGGTTTTAACCGCTATTTTAACCTTTGGATAGTCTTAGCCTTTATTTTGCCACGATATTTAAACAACAAGATATGAATATTATTTAATTGAGGGATAGTCCTGAAATAAAACCTATATTCCCCTATTCGTTTCCTATAAATATTCTTTTTACCTTTGACCTTTTTAACATCTCCTAAAAATGGATTATATTCAAGGCATTCAAAATTTTTAATTACTTCTTCTTGTAACTTTAGATCAAGATTTTCAATTCCTTTTTTTACATTGTTAGATATTTTATTTACGTTCCATTTTTTTTTCTGCAAAATCACGTTTCAGTCCTTCAAGAGAAACATATTCTCCTCTTTCTATTTCTGCCATCCCTGCTTCTATTTTTGACCATTCTTCTGAACTAATTCTCACTTCATCAATTTCAGCTTTTACTAAATTCCTTATTAATTCTCTTATTTTCCCAGTTTTGCTATAACCTTTTTCATTACAAACAGTATTAAATGCAATATATTCATCTTTAGGAAGACGAATTGTAATGCTTTTCTCTCTCATTTTACCTTCACCTCGTTCGTACCATATCTTTTATAAAATATACCTTAAATCATTCAATTACATGCAATATAATGCAATTCAATGCATATGTCAAGTCATATTTCATACATTTTAATTGAATTTACCGGATATAGTCCCATACACAAGTTTCTCTTTCTTTTTTTAAAAAATCAATAATCAAAAATATTTTT
>CAZUXT010000069.1:1874-6701 GCA_964624145.1 uncultured Eubacteriales bacterium
CCTTTTTCAGACACAAGTAGAACACCATTGTGCTTTAATCCCTGAAAACACTCTTAAATGAGATTATTAAGGATTGCGTGAACCTTTTTTCTTTGTCTCCGTAATAACTAAATAAAGTTACAAAGGAGTGAAGGATGAGGAGTTACATTCGAATTTACAGCTTTGTTTTGGCCTTTTTTTTATTGCTTTCTTTAGGTGCTGGCTCTTATATCACTGCCAGTCTTTTTCAGGATAAACCCGCTCATGAAAAATGGGCAGAGGATGTGGATATTCTGGTCGAAAAACTGCCTGAGCTGCATAAGAATCTGTTTTTTAAAGTATCCCAAGAAGAATTTTCAGCCATGGCTGCACAATTCAAACAACGCCTTCCTCAGCTCAATGAGGATGAATTCCAGGTAGGGCTCTCCCGACTTGTCGCAGCTGTTGGCGACTCTCATACATCACTCCGCCCCCGAATCACCCATGCGTTCCCGCTTATGCTCTATTGGTTTAAAGAAGGGATTTATGTTATCAACACTCTCCCTGAATATAAGGAGATTCTTTACGGACGTATCGTCAAAGTCCACAACCAGCCCATCGAAGAGGTGATAAAAGCCTACAAAGAGATGATCCCCCACGAAAATAAGGCTCAGCTTGAGAATATTATTCCTATGATTATGGCTTCAGCACAACATCTTCACGGCTTAAATATCATCCGGGATAAGAATACCATGGAGCTTACTGTGGAAAATGAACAAGGGAAACCTGTCACTGTTGAAATGAAAGCCATTCCTTTTGTTGGAGCGTTTAAAGGGGTCGTGGACATGAGCTATTCTGAAGATGACCCTCTTTACAGGAAGAACCGGGGTCAATTCTACTGGTTTGAGGTTCTTGAGGATGAAAAGACTGTATATTTCAAATACAATTCCTGCCAGAATCAACCATCAGAGCCGTTCGACGAGTTTTCCCATAAGCTGCTCAGCGCAATCCAGAATAATCCGGTAGATACACTGGTAATTGACCTGCGGAATAACAGCGGCGGGGATTCCGGCATTATGAATCCATTTATCAAAGAACTGGAGAAAAACCAAAAAATAAACCGGGAAGGCAGCCTGTTTGTTATTATAGGGCGTCAGACATTTTCTTCAGCCATTTTGAATGCGCTTGATCTTAAAAATAAAACCAAAGCCATCCTTGTGGGGGAACCCACAGGAGGTAAGCCCAATCATTTTGGGGAGATAAAAACACTGAAACTCCCCAACACTCATATGGTGGTCACATATTCCACTAAATATTTCACCCATGCCCAGGAAGACACTCCGTCACTTATGCCGGATATCCAGGTTGAGCTTTCCTTCCGGGATTATCGGGAAAAGCAGGATCCCTTTCTTGAAGCTGTATGGAGCAAAAACCCATTACCAACCCCTAAATAATATTCACAACCGGTGCCCTGCTTACAAGTTTAGAAGGAATCCAACTGTCTGATCCATTTAAAGTCTTTCTGACATGCCTTGAGCAGTCTGTTATCTGCTGTGATCAAAAAGGCTTTTTCCTTGTGAGCTACACCCAGATAACTGGCGTCATAGAATGATATGGCATATTTCTGAGTGAACTGAAGTGTTTTCGGATAGAAGGGAGCGAGGGAATGATATTTGATGCCTAAATTTATAAATCCTTCCACAGCTTCCAGGATGATATTCTCTTTGATTCGTCCTCTTTTTTGGGCGATCAATAAACCATTTATCACTTCGTATTCAAGAAGAGAGGGAGCCAGGATTTCCAGCTCTCCGGAGACATATTGATCCAGAAGTACAAGAGCAGAGGATGATAATTTTTCGTCAGGGAGATACCACTTTAAAACCACACTGGCATCCAGGATCATTTTGTTCAAGATTTTTCCTCCAATTGTTTTTTAGTCATCCTGTAGGTATCTTCAGCTCCAATTCCCGCCCGGGAAAAATGTTTCCGAGCCTCTTTTATCTTTTGATAGGCATCCAATCTTTGGTTTTTTTTATATTCCTCATAGGGGACCAAGACAGCCACAGGTTTTCCTCTTTTTGTGATGGTGATTTCTTCTTTTTCTTCAGAAGCTTTTTTTAAGAGATGACTAAAATGTTTTTTTCCATTGGCAACGCTGACAGATGTATCTTTCATATGACCTCCTAAATAGTCATTTATTATGACTATAATATAAGGTCATAGAATAAATATGTCAAGGTTTTCGCTATGAATTCCCTATTCATAAGATGATTTAACTTTTTCAATAAATCCGTTCTGAGGAAAGAATTATTTCTTTTCATCAACCGGGAGGCCAATCCGGCGCAGCAGGTCCTGGAAGCGCGGGTCGGAGCGCAAGGGATCGTAGATAGGAAGGCTTATGTAAGGTAGACTGGGGTCGTGTTCCTCATAAGCCTTCTCGAGCCAGTAAATGGTCTGTTCGTAGTCCCCTGCGTCAAGATACCGAAGGGCGATACCCGCGCCCCTGAAAATCCCCTTGCCGGCCTTTCCATAGCGGGCTACGAAGACGTCTGCGATCCTGCGCTGTGCTCCCGAGTAGCCATCTTCTTTGAAACCACGATTGATTGCGGCTAGAAGATCAGGGTCGAGGGCCCAACGTGCTCGCTGTATGGCCAGCTGCTCGTCTTGCATGCCCGCTCCTCTAAAACCGTACATCAGCGCCGTTCGGACGATCGGATGGCCCGGTTGCAATTCCAGACCAGTACGGGCTGCGGCAATACAGTCGTCATAACGCTTCTGGTGGGCAAGGACGACCCCGTATAGGCCATGGAAGAGCGCATCGTATGGGTCCAACTCGATCGCTAACTCGATTTGCGATATGGCTTCATCGGTACGTCCCATATGTGACAGAAAATGGGAGTAGTAGGCGCGTACATCCGGAAAATTAGGATTGAGCTCGATGGCCCGCTGGAAGGACTTCTCAGCCCCTTCCCAGTCCCATTCACCCCAGGTTTTGTTGATTGCCATTGCATAATGAGCTTCAGCCAGTGTGTCATCCAATGCGATAGCTTTCTCCGACGCTGCCTTAGCTAGAGGCACCGCCTGATTGCGTGGTGCCTGTATCGTTTGATAGCGTCCTGCCCAGACAAGGGCGACACCTGCATGAGCCAGCGCATAATCTGGATCTATATCCAAGGCTAATTCAAAGTTCTGCAGTGCGGTTTCGAGATCCAGTGGTGTGAATTTGTACCAGTGGGATCGACCCTTTATGTATGCATCATATGCTTCAGGATTAACTTTTTTGGTCTTTGTAAGGCGTGTCGTCTCTTCAGCGGTTAAATTGATTTGAGTTTTATCGGCTATAGAGCGCGCTATTTCACTATACATCACCAGAACATCAGTCTTGGCTCGTTCGTATGTCTGTGCCCAGAGGTTTCGCTCTTCTGGGAGTGCATCGATCAATTGGAGTCTGATACGGACCGTTTCGCCGACCTGATAGACCGTCCCTTCTACCACAGCATCTACGTTCAGCTCCCTTGCGATCTCAGATAAGGACAGATCTTTTTCCTTGTACTTCATTACAGACGTGCGGGAAATCACCCTTCGAAATCCACTGATCTGGCTCAACTGGCCGATCAACTCATCAGTCACCCCATCGACAAAATATTCTTGTTCTGTATTACCCGTGAGGTTCTCAAAAGGGAGGACCGCGATCGAATCGATTGCTTCAACTCGTCCCGTGAATAGGCTTAACGCTATCACAAACATTATGATGATCAAACTGGCTGCGCCTGCATAAAGAATGGCTCTTTTTCTCCTGCGCAGCGTTGCTTTCCTCAGCCTGATTCTAATTTCGTCCGGCACTATTCCTGCTGATATGGATTTCAAATCATCTAATAGTTCATCGACTTTCTGGTATCGTTCATCCGGATTCTTCTCCAGGGCCTTGCTCACTACTTGCCCTATGGACATCGGAATCTCTGTCCGCAAATCCGTGATCGGCTTGGGCTTTTCATTCAAGATGGAATACACAACAGCCTGATCCTGCTCCCCCTTGAAAGGTAACTGACCGCTGAAGATCTCATACAGAACCACACCCAATGACCAGATGTCTGTACGATGATCGACTTCTTCCCCTCGTGCTTGTTCGGGAGACATGTAGGCGATCGTCCCCATGGTCATCCCTTCCTGTGTTATAAGAGTCCCCCCTGTTTTCCTGGCCAGTCCAAAATCCATGATCTTCGCCTTATTGTTCTCGGTTACCATGATATTGGCACTCTTGATGTCCCTGTGGACCACTCCTTTCTTATGGGCTTCATGTAAACCTTCGGCTACTTGTAAGGCTATCCCTATAGCTTCATCCAGCTTAAGTGGACCTGAGGCAATCTTCTTTTTTAAGCTCTGACCTTCTATATAGGCCATGGAAATGAAGGTTTTCTCCTCAGCCTCATCAAATTCATAGACAGTACATATGTTAGGATGATCCAGAGCGGCTGCAGCCTGAGCCTCCCGTATAAAACGCTCTTTGACATCGGGAATGTGGGTAAGCTCTGGGGGCAAAAACTTCAGGGCGACTGTCCTTTTAAGTTTTGTGTCTTCGGCCTTATAGACAACACCCATCCCTCCTCTTCCCAGCTCTTCAAGGATCTGGTACCTTCCTGCAATAGTGCTCCCCTTTTGCAGCCTTTCCGCAGGTGTTATCAGGGTTTTTGTGACGGATTTCTCTTCAGCGGATTTTAATGGTGTAGCACATTTGCCACAATAATGAGTATCGTCAGGATTCTCATGCTGACATTTGGGGCATTTGATTGTCATTTTTCCCCTTTGATGGAAACAAAAGAAAAATATCAATTCACAAGAGAAAAGTCAATTTTTCTTCTATTCGTACTC
>CAZUXT010000070.1:0-1406 GCA_964624145.1 uncultured Eubacteriales bacterium
TGAAGGTTATGGGGTCGGACCAAGAAATCGAAGTGAAAATCATTTCATATCAATAACTTAACCTCAACCATGCCCTTCTTTTCGCCCCTTAGAACACCCATTCGACCCCCCAATTCAGTGGTTTAAGGATGTTCGCATCGACAGCACTATTTCATCTAAAGACTTGATAGAGATCGAACCAGGGGATGGCTGTGATGTTTTTGGCCATTCTTCTGGGCTTTTTTCCAAGATAAACAAGATATCCCTGGGAAGTTCGATCTCTGTTCTCGTTTAAAAATAATTCGAGATGACGGATATGTTTTGGCTGAGGATTCTCAGTGTATTTGACTTCAAGAGGTATCCAGCGCTTCTCCCTTTCCACCACCCAGTCCAACTCAGGTCCATTGTGGTCTCTCCAGTAATAGAGATTTCCCTGAAGATTCCGGCTTCTTAAATATCTGATTAAACAAAGACCGGTCCATTCTTCAAATCTCTGGCTCCATTCCTCCCGCCTGACTCCTTCTTGACTTAACAATTGAGCGGCTGCATTCCGCACACCGACATCAAAGAAAAGATATTTATGAGCTTTGGAAAGTCTTCTGCGGCTTTTCGAGGGAATAAGAGGCGAGATCCTCTCAGCGATCATACAGTCGTGTAGAATCTCATAAAAGGAAGAAATAGTGTGATGGGTGACTCCCAAATCCTGAGACAACTGCCTGAAGCTCAAAATACTTCCTGACATCTCAGCAGCCATTCTTAAGAAATTGCCAAACACGCCGATTTTCCTTATCAGGGTTTCCATTCTGATTTCTTCCTCCAGGAATGTTTCTACATATGACCTCAATAAGTTTTTGGCCGGTTTGATTTTCCCCTTTTCCACTAAAAGGGAGATTTCAGGCATATCACCATAAGTCAGTATGTCTTTGAGGGAAAAGAGAGAATGAAAATTTTTGGCAAAAGACAATCTCTCAGTGATATCGAATGGATCCAGCCTGAAAGTCACGGCTCTTCCTGCGAGAAGATTGACGTTTTTTCTCCTTAATTTTCTTGCTGATGATCCGGTGATGAGAAAAGTCAAATCGTACTTATCAATCATCAGCTGGACTTCATCGAGAATCTCAGGAACTTTTTGGACCTCGTCAATGATGATAATTTCCGGGGAAGATGCTTCGATCTCCTGACGAAGAAATTCAGGGTGCTGTTCTGCCTTTTGCCGGAGGGGGATTTCTAAAAAAGAATAATACAGGACTTTTTTGTATTGGGAGGCGATATGGTTGAGCAGAGTTGTTTTGCCTGTTTGCCTTGG
Organism: uncultured Eubacteriales bacterium; assembly: GCA_964624145.1. Lineage (GTDB taxonomy): Bacteria > Acidobacteriota > Aminicenantia > Aminicenantales > Aminicenantaceae > WJMT01. The sequence goes on from CAZUXT010000070.1 coordinate 1,286, forward strand.
CCCGAATAAAAAAAAGGAACGTTCCTCAGACAGAGTCTCTAAAAGCTCTTTTTTAAGATTTCTCTCAATCATTATTCCCAATTTAGCCTAAAATGGGCAGTATGTCAATAATATTTCTTTA
>CAZUXT010000070.1:1506-6316 GCA_964624145.1 uncultured Eubacteriales bacterium
ACTCTTTTTACTACCCGCCTGAAGTGAAATCCATAAATCGCCATTTCTACAGCCAGAGGAAACTTCTTGGGATATTTAAAAAGGCTGAAAGCGATTAATTTCCAGTAATACCGTTTCCCTTTTTCAATAAGGCCTAACTTTAATATTGATTTTAAAAGGGCCCGAATATCACGAAAATTTATTGAAGAAACTTTTTTTAGCGGCATCTGATATTCTTTGATGAATGTTTTCACTCTCTCATAATATTGCTTTTGTGAATATATTGTGCTCAATAGTTCTTTATAGCCTTTTACCAATTTTTTATAGTTCATCTTGGGAATGAAGTTGATGGAGCCGTCCATGTTATCTCCTGTGGTAAGATTAACCAGCCGATCTTCAGATTTCAATCGTTTATAAAGCCTTGTGCCGTAAGGAGCATTCAGAAGGCCGACCATGGCTGTTACAATGCCGCTTTTTTGTATAAAGTCTATCTGCCGTTTAAAAATATTAGGAGGATCATTATCAAAACCTACAATAAATCCCCCTTGTATTTGAAGACCATGATGCTGCAGTTTTCTAACTGAATCAATCATATCTCTTTTTTGATTGTGATGTTTCCCGCATTCAGCCAAGCTGTCCTCATTGGGCGTTTCAATTCCGACAAAAGCAGATTCGAAGCCTGCTTTTACCATGAGTTTTACAAGTTTTTCGTCATCAGCCAGGTTGATAGTAGCTTCTGTGTTAAAATGAAATGGATAGTTTCTTGCCTTGGACCATTCAATCAATCCAGGAAGTATTTCTGATTTCAGTATAGTTTTCTTGCCTATGAAATTGTCATCTACTATGAAAACACTGCCTCTCCATCCTGTTTTATAAAGCGTTTCTAACTCATAGAGGAACTGCTTCTTTGATTTTGTTCTAGGCTTTCGACCATTAAGCATAGGTATGCTGCAAAATTCGCAGTTATATGGACAGCCCCGAGAGTACTGTATGCTCATTCCTGCATATTTTTTCATCTCAAGCAGTTCCCACTGAGGGGCAGGACTGGTACTCAATTCAGGAAACCCTCCTGATTTGTAAATAGGTTGAGGCGTTCCTTTTTTCAAATCTCTTATAAATCGCGGCAGAGTGGCTTCTGCTTCATTTAGTACGAAATGATCTACTCCCATAAACTCACGCTGAGTAGAGGTTACCATAGGGCCGCCAGCAACGACTTTTACCCCAAGCTGGTTGCATCTTGTTATTACATTTTTAAAGGATTTAATTTGGATATTCATGCCGCTTAAAAAAACATAATCAGCCCATAGAATGTGTTTATCTTTTAATGGGGATACATTCAAGTCAATCAATTTCCTTTCCCACTCTTCCGGAAGCATCCCAGCTACAGTAATCAATCCAAGAGGAATTCCGGATGATTTTTTTGAAATGAATTTGAGTGCATCTGAAAAGCTCCAGAACGTTGATGGTGTTTTTGGGTGTACAAGTAAGATTTTCATTGAAGCTCTCCTTTGCATATAATGTACATTTGAGCTAAATTATAACAGAAATTCAAGCTATCAAATGTAAAAGAAATGTAAAAGCATAAAAAATGAACAGAAAACGTTTTGCTTTTCGCTCTATCCTCATATTTATCATAGCACAAGTCGCTTGGTTTTCACTTCTAGGTCTTTGGATCTACCGGTATATCTCAAGCCATGTTATTTTAAGTAAAGTAGATGACAGTCTATCAGCTCAAATCATGTCAGAAGGGGCAAATATCTTTACACTAGTCTTTGGATGTGTTCTTTTTATTGCTGTTTCCATGGGGATGTCCCTTATTTTCAGGAATCTTACAGTTCAGTATAAATTAACAAAACTCTATGACGATTTTCTGGCTAATGTTACTCATGAGCTAAAGACTCCACTTGCTTCTATCCAACTCCATCTTGAAACTCTTAAGGGGCGGAATGTACCGCTTCCGAAACAGAAAAAATTTATCGGTCTGATGCTAAAAGACGCCAACCGCCTTAAGAGACTCATCGATTCAATTCTTGAAATAGCCGGACTCGAACAGAAGAAAGCTATTTATCAATGCAGAGTTTTCAATGCAGATGCAGTTATCAAAGAGTTGATTGAAGAAGCGAGAATTCAGTTTAAGCTTCCGGAAGATGCAGTCCATATACAAGGGAATGCAGATTGTGAGTGTGTTATTAATAAAAATGCTTTCAAAATATTAATCGACAATTTGATAGACAATGCTGTCAAATACACAGAAAATCGCTTAAAAATATGCGTGGTGTTGAAATGCACGAGGAAGAAATTAATCATCGAATTTGCAGACAACGGCATAGGCATTGCTCCAAAAGATCTTAAAAAGATATTCAAAAAATTTCACCGTATCTCTCACCCTGATGTCCCTAATGTCAAAGGAACCGGTCTGGGTCTCTACTGGGCAAAAGAGATTGTAAAATATCATGGGGGCAAAATAAAAGCTGTAAGCCCGGGTAATGGAACGATATTTAGGATTGAACTGCCTGTTTATAATGTTTCAAAGAAACACTATTTAAACAGGTTGTTAAAATCAAAGAAAAAGATGAAGTTTTAATGAGTTCAGACAACAAATTTCTGGGAAGCAAAATCCTGCTTGTAGAAGATGAGGAAACTCTTGCTTCAGGGCTTGAGTATAACCTGAGTGAAGAAGGATATGCAGTAACTTGGGCAGAGGATGGGAAAAAAGCTCTTGAGCTTTTTCAAGCGCAGGTTTTTGACATGATAATTCTAGATATAATGCTGCCTTATATAGGCGGATTTGAAGTAGCTAAGAGGATACGGGAAGAATCTCCCCATATGCCTATACTGATGTTGACAGCAAGAACAGAAGTTAAAGACCGTGTTAAAGGTTTGGAAATCGGGGCTGATGACTATCTCACAAAACCGTTTCATCTTGAAGAATTACTCGCCCGGATCAGGGGCATACTTAGAAGGAAACAATGGTACCAATCTTCCTCAGAAACAGTTCCAGTATACCGTTTCGGTAATAATGAGGTGAATTTTAAGAATCTTTCCTGCAAGGCGGGTAAAAAGCGAATTCGCCTCACTTATCAGGAAGCAATGGTTTTAAAATACCTAATTGGTCATGAGGGGGAGATAGTTTCGCGAAAAGAACTTCTTGAAAAAGTATGGGATATGAGCCCGGAAGTCGAGACGCGTACTGTTGATAATTTTATAATGCGCCTCAGAAAGTATTTTGAACCTAACAGCAGTGATCCTGTTTACTTTAAAAGTATCCGTGGGGCAGGATATATGTTTGTAAAGAACTGAAAATGGGGGGTAAAGTTTATTTTTGCACTGGTTTTTCAGGGCAGAATCTGTAGGAGTCGGTCCTTTCCCATAATAAAAGTTCCTCTGTCTATCTGCTTAAGAAAGCCGGGTTCCTGGATCACCTGAAAGGCCATAGGTGCTTTGAGCTTTTCTTTGAAATAGGATAAGTTCGGAACCAGCTGCTTTTCATTTATTTTGCATTCCACGAGAAGATAAGGCTTGTCTTTTTCAGTGATTACAAAATCGACTTCCCGGCCATCTTTGGTCCTCACATAACTCAGCTGATAATTTCCCTTTCCCCACTCGTTCCATGCGGAAACAGCCCGCTGCAAATGGACAGCCGTGAAATTTTCAAATCTTTTTCCGGGATCTTCAAGAAGGCCCCAATCCCAGAAATAATATTTATGCTCTTTAAGAACAGATCTTTTCAATCGGGTCGAATATGGAGCCAAATCAAACACCAAATACACTTTTTTTAAGGCCTCCAGCCAATTTTTCACTGAAGCATGAGCGCATCCAAGAATATTCTTTAACTTGTTTAAACTTAAAGGAGACCCCACTCGCTCAGGCAGTAAAAACACAAGGGTTTGCAGCTTTTGGATATGGGTTATTTGTGAAAGGTCACGGATATCTTCGGTGGTGATAAGTGAGATATGATCGTTTTTCCAGCGTTCATAAAATTCTTTGGTCCCCACACTCACAGGCTCGGGAAAACCATTGAGGTCAAATAACGTTGCGGCTGCTTCCTGAAATGCCTTATCCGGTTCAGGAAATGGGATCAAAGCCTCCTTGGGATGCCAAACGGAATTGATGTCAAGAACAAAATCAGTAAGGTCGTGGGGATGCAAAGGATTCATCTTAAATAGAAAATACCTGCCCACAAGGCTGTCCCCGGACTGGCGGAAATAATCGAGGCGTGCGCTTCCGATTACAGTGAGAATTAAGCTGTTTTTCCATTCATCATAATATCCTTTAAGGATGTTTTTCCAGCCAGGATATTTGTGTATCTCATCAAAAACCACCCACTGACGGTCTTTGGCAGGCAGTTTTTTCTCTGGGGACAGAGGGAGCGATAAATTCTCAATAAAAAAGAAGGAGTCAGAGGAAAATTCCTGTCTCAGCGATAAACTGTCCCAGTTGTGGTAATTTTTGATTTGATTGATTTTTTTGAGATGATTCCGGGCAAGTGTGGTTTTTCCAATCTGACGGGGCCCGCATATGAATGACATTCTGCCGTGAAGGAACTCTTGGTCAAGAGCCCACTGTCTCAATGTGTGATTTATATCCATAAGTCTATTTTGCATGACAGTGTAAAAAAGTCAAGTCTATTTTTCACACCTATCCAAATTAGTCAAAATTAAATTGTTAACCTGGGGACGATTTAACCTGGGGGATTAACCTGGGGATTAACCTGGGGACGGGCCCGGGCATTTTCAATCAAATCAATAACATAACCCTACTTTTCCACAGCCCCCCACCCTGGAGAGCCGCCGTTTTTGGGGGGAAAATCAGCGGTCTAAAACAAACAATC
>CAZUXT010000071.1:0-5516 GCA_964624145.1 uncultured Eubacteriales bacterium
AACCATTCATTCCTGATTACTTTAAACAAAATACTATTAGATATCCATTCGTATCTCCAGATGGCAAAAAACTATTTTTTGTCATCATGGATTCATGGGAGGAAAGTGGTAAAATGATCTACAATAGCGATATTTATACTGCAGATATTATTTCAACAGGCGTTTGGAGCCTGCCACAAAAGTTAGGGCCGATTATCAATTCAAAATATCATGAGAGATCACCCTCTGTTACGCGTGATGGCACACTCTATTTTTATTCTGATAGAGATGGAGGAATGGGTAGTCTTGATATTTATAGATCCTCATTGAAGGATGGGTACTATATCGAGCCGGAAAACCTTGGTAATAAAGTCAACAGTAAATACCTTGAAGGTAATCCATTTATTTCAGCTGACGAAAGTATTCTATTATTTAACTCAAATGACCGTCCTGATTCCTTTGGAAGCCATGATATTTATATTAGTTTTAGAAAAAAAGATGGATCTTGGTCCGAGGTCAAAAATTTAGGAGCCATTGTTAATACTTCTGCTAGTGAGAGTAAACCATATATTTCCCCAGACGGGAAATTTTTATTTTTTTCTAGCTCCAGAAATAATATTTTTGAGATTTTTTGGGTTAGTACACAAATCATAGAAGAATTAAAAGGCTGGTTCCCGCGGTAGCTATGGCGCAGGTGAAAACATGTCCTTTACGGTGATATTTTTTCTAAAAGGATTCTTTATATCAGAGATGAGAACAGTCCTCATTGTCTTCACGGTTTTGTTGTTTTTTTTACCGCTCTTTTCATCCCGTAAAGACCAGATGGAAGCAGCGCAAAAAGAGGTGCAAGCTGTAAGAACGAATGAATCAATGGCTATTGATGGAAAGTTAAAGGAAAGCGTCTGGCAAACTGAAGGGTACAGTCAGTTCACTCAATCCGACCCCTATGATGGTGAAAAACCAACAGAAAAGACCACGGTATGGATTGCCTATGACGACAAAGCTCTTTATGTGGCAGCTTTTCTTTATGATTCTCAGCCAAAGCTCATCACAAAGCTCCTTGGGCGAAGGGACGATTATGTGGATTCTGATTGGTTTTTCTTTTCGGTCGATCCCTACTATGATCGGCGAACCGGTTACCGCTTTGCGGTAAATCCGGCTAATTCTATCTGTGACTGGACATTGTTCAATGATCTATCCGAAGATGCCACCTGGGATGGTGTTTGGGAATGGATGTCATCTATCAACGAAAAAGGGTGGATCGTCGAGATGAGAATACCCTACAATCAGATTCGCTTTCCGAAAAAAGATGAATATGTCTGGGGAGTGAATTTCAGCCGGATTATCCGGAGGAAAAACGAAAGAATGATTTACGCATGGGTCCCTAAAGAAGAAAGTGCCTTTGTCTCCCGGTTTGCCAGACTCGAGGGGATCAAAGATATCCGTCCTGGCCGACATATTGAATTGTTACCCTACACGGTTGGCCAGACCCAGTTTAGTCCTCCTCAGGAAGGTAATCCTTTCCAGACAGGACAGAATTATGCGGGAAACATCGGATTTGACCTTAAAGTAGGATTAATGGGTAATCTAACCATGGATGCTACCGTGAATCCTGATTTCGGACAGGTGGAGGTGGATCCGGCAGTAGTAAACCTGAGCGCCTATGAAACCTACTACTCTGAGAGGCGGCCCTTCTTTATCGAAGGAACGAACATTTTTGATTCTTTTGGCTGTGGTGGAGATTTGTTTAATATGAACATAAGCTGGAATCCTCCCTCACTCTTTTATTCCCGCCGGATCGGGCGGGCGCCTCAAGGGTATGTGACTCACACCGGAAACACAAAATTCCCGGATAGATCCACCATTCTTGGAGCTGTGAAGTTTACCGGAAAACTTGGAAAAGGCTGGAATTTTAGTTTTATCAATGCTCTTACTGCCCGGGAATATGCGCAGATTGATCACTACGGTGCACGGTCCAAGGAAGAAATTGAGCCATTTTCCTACTATGGAGTGGTTCGGGGTCAAAAGGATATCAATGAAGGCAAACAAGGACTGGGTTTTCTGGTCACAGGAGTTGTGAGAGATTTACGAAACGAAAACCTGGAGGGAATCCTGAATAAAAATGCGTTTTGTTTCGCTGTTGACGGCTGGACATTCCTGGGAAAAAAGAGAGAATATGTCATCACCGGATGGCTCGGCACGACACTGTTGACCGGGAGTCAGACAGCCATCACCAGGTTACAGAACTCTTCTATACATTATTTCCAGCGGCCGGATGCAGACTATGTTCAAGTAAATGAAGATGCGACTTCATTGAATGGATGGGCTGGACGGTTGGTGTTTAACAAACAGAGTGGAAGGTTTCTTTTTTCAGCAGCTGTAGGCGCTCTCTCACCGGGCTTCAATCCCAATGATATCGGATTTCAGGGCGGGAGCTCTGACCAGATAAACGGACGTGCTATTGTTGCCTATCGTTGGGTTCAACCGGGAAGGGTATTTCGCACCGCGGAAATCTTTGCGGGTACCTTCCGCGACTACAACTTTGGGGGAACAAAAATTTGGGATGGGTTTCTCTGGTCGGCTCGGGTAGAATTCTTGAATTATTGGAGCTTCATGACCATAATGGGTTTCAATCCAAATACCTTTGATCCTGATTTAACCAGGGGAGGGCCGCTGGCACTCATGCCCAACGCCTATCAGATCGATGCGGCCGTAAACACAGACAATCGAAAAAAAATTGTTTTTTCGATAAACAGCAGCTATAACAGAAGACCATCTGATGGCCATAGATGCAGTGTGGATGGAGCACTCAGATGGAAAGTAATGAACAACCTCGACTTTTCGATCGGTCCAGGCTACTATGACCGCATCTCAGAGATTCAATATATCAGGAGAGTGACAGATCCCTTGATGACAGATACTTTTGGAGCGCGCTATGTATTTGGTAGGATTCACCAGAGAGTTCTCTCGGCATCAATACGGTTGAACTGGATCTTCACTCCCCGTCTCACGCTGCAGCTCTATCTCCAGCCTTATATTGCTGTGGGCAGCTATAACCGGTTCAAAGAGCTGGCAGCTCCCAGAACATATGACTACAATGTGTATGGTGAAGGAGGGTCCACCATCAACTATGCTGATGGAATCTATACTGTAGATCCAGACGGAATTGGATCATCAAGTGAATTCACCTTTGATAATCCAGATTTCAACTTCAAATCACTGAGAGGAACGATTGTCTTCCGCTGGGAATACCTACCAGGTTCCATTCTCTATTTTGTCTGGACCCAAAACAGGGCGGACTTCGCTAATCCAGGAGATCTACAGCTGCGGCGTGATATCGGAGATCTCTTTACCGCTCCTGGCGATAATATTTTTTTATTTAAAGTCTCCTACCGCTGGAGTATATAGCTGTAAACTGCGGTCATATTGAATTTCATTTTGATTACTCTTAAGCACCGCGTTAAGCATCATCTGGATAGTATCGAAGGAATTTATTTTCATAGAACCATATTTCTTTAAAGGAGGCAAGATGATAAGAACCACTCAATCAGTCTTATTTGCTAGTTTATTTTTATCGCTTCTTTTTTGGAGTTACTCGAATCCTTATTTTTTAGGGTCGGATTTGAATAAATCAAGAAAAGATCAGAAAGAACTGCAGCATGAAGTCAAAGTCACTTTGAAACTGATCCAGGTTTATGTCACAGACAGGAAAGGAAATCCTGTCACGGATTTGGAAAAAGATGAGTTCATTCTTTATGATAATGGCAAACTCCAAAAAATCATAGGTTTTGAAAAGCACTTTCTGGCTCTTCCTGTCAAGGAAAAAGACGCATTCAGAGAAGAAGAAAAAAAACCTGAACAAGAACAGGACCTTTCCCCTCAGATGAACCGTAAATTTTTCTTTCTCTTTGATGCCATAAGAAACACCCCATCAGGCATAAATAAATCAAAAATAGCCGCTCTTCATTTCCTTGACACTCAGCTCGATCCCACAGATGAAGTGGCGGTTTTGTCATTCAATAACATAAGTTTTCTGGTTCTGCATCAGTACCTGACCTCAGATCATGAAAAAATCCGAAAAGTCATCAAGGAATTGAAACTGCTTTCCACGGTACCGGGAGGAGTGCCGCTCAAACCTAATACAGGAGCCCAATCCGATTTCGGAAATGAGCATTTGTCAACACAAATCTATTCCGAAGCAGAGGCCAAAGCCAATATTTTCACCAACCAATTAAGAGACCTGGCCAAATCTTTTCGCTCCATACCCGGAAACAAATCACTTATCTTTTTTTCGCGCGGGTTCCCAAGCTCCATACTTAATTCTCCTGATCAGACTTTTCGTGAAGAATACCAAGACACCGGCAAAGAACTGGCATCTTCCAGCACCTCTATTTATGCGGTAAACACGGCAACAGGAAAATTCCGTCACTTGCTTGACCAGGTTAAAGGCGATGAGTCCTTAAAAATGATCTCAGAACTTTCCGGAGGAAAATACTTTGAGGATGTGGAGTACTATCAGGAAATCGCCCGGAACATTCATGAAACAACCGGCAACTATTATGTCCTGGGTTATTATATTGATGACAAATGGGATGGCGCCTTTCATGAGATCAACGTGAAGGTTAAAAGAAAAGGCTGCTCCGTGCAGTCTCAATCCGGGTATTTTAATTCCAAACCGTTTTCAGAACTGTCTGAATTAGAAAAAAAACTTAATCTCATGGACCTGGCTATGAACGAAAATCCGTATCATCAGGTTCCTATTGAAATCCCCTCTCTGGCTCTTTCTTCCCCCGGTGACAAACAAACCAATCTGGTCCTCTTATCCAGACTGCCGCTTGACATACTGGGCGAAATCATCCTGAGCCAGATAGAATTGGCTGCATTTGTTTTTGATGATCAGAAAAACATTATCGATTCCAGAATGGGAGAATTGACTTTACATGATATGGATAAAGAAAATATCTTTCATTACATCCTCTCGTCTGTACCGGATGGAAAATATGAAAACTGCATCGTTATTAGAAACTTGATAACAGGAAAGGCAGCTGTGGCCCGCTCATTCATTGAGGCCTCCTCACCGCCTGAAGCCGGCCTGTTTCTTTATCCCCCTTTGCTCCTGGAACCGGAAAAGAGAGCTTTTTATATCCACACTCTAAAAAAAGAAAATGACGAAAAAACCGAACAATCCCTCTCCATAAAAGATGTCTATCCTTTTCTGACTTCGTCAGTTTCTCCTGTAATTGACAGAATAGGGAAAGGGACCTCTAAGCTACTAGCTGTTGTGGTGAATTCGATCCGGGGAATCGAAAATCCGGATATCCGTCTCACAGCTGAGGTCATCAACCAATCCACAAACGAGAAAATCCTGCTGAACAGCCAGATCATATCAGTCGAGAATAAAGGGACAGCCGGTATTTTTTTACTGGAACTGGAGTTTCCGGAGCTTGATTCCGGAGAATACTGTGTTGAGTTCACAGCGCTTGAAAAGAAAACAGGAAAAACCTCCTGTCAAAAAACAGGGGCGTTTCTGATCTTTT
>CAZUXT010000072.1:0-4872 GCA_964624145.1 uncultured Eubacteriales bacterium
TAAAATTAAGAGAAGACCTGGATCGTATCCGGGGATTCAGAAACATACTTATCGTTCCTGATCCGGAGGGGAGGCGTGTGGGAAGTGCTGGAAGCACGGTCCAGTGCCTGATGAGGGTGGTTGATAAGGAACAGGGCCTATCTGCTGATGCTCTTAAAGGTTTAAGAGTTTTGGTCATTCATGCCGGCGGAGATTCAAAAAGGCTTCCTCCTTACAGCTCGTGCGGGAAGATATTTATGCCCATCCCCGGGGAAAAAGAGGAGCTGGCGGGAAAAACCATCTTTGACAGGATTTTAAGTGTTTATAAGAACCTCCCTGAACCGGATTCAAAAAAAGGCCAGATCACAATCACATCAGGAGATGTGATCCTTGATTTTGACTCTGAAAAGGCTTTTTTCTACGGAGATGGGATAACAGGCTTGGGAGGTTTGGCAGATCCTGAAACGGCAAAAAATCACGGGGTTTTCTGCCCTGCTGAGGACAGGAAAAAAATAAGGCGTTTCCTTCAAAAGCCCTCTGTGACAAAGCAAAAAAAACAGGGCGCCCTGGACAGCAGCGGGAGGTCCATTCTGGATATCGGTATCATAAATATTGATACAAGTTCTGTAGGGAAACTGTTTGACCTTTTTGGGATTCAGGCGGATTCTAAGGGAAAGATGAAGTGGTCGGGCCCTCTTGCCCGGGCGGCCATGGAAAATGGTGTGGACCTTTATAGAGAAATAGCCTGCGCCCTGGGTTTGGAAGTTGATTTTCCTTCCTACGTTGAGGAAGTAAGAGAAGCCGGTTCAACGCTTAAGGAAGAACTCCTTAAAAACATATTTGATGGCGTATCCGGGATTCCGTTCTTTGTGCATATTGTTCCGGAATGCGGTTTTTATCATTTCGGGAATTTAAAGCATATCATTAAAAGTACCCTGGGAGCTGTAAGTGCCTACAGCGGCCGGCTAGCTAAAGATAAAGTGATAAGCATCAATAATGTTTTAAGGGATGAAAAACTTGTATCAGGTAACAAATCCTGGGTCGAGGGATGCCGGATCAAGGGAAAGCTTTCCTTAGGCGGAAGAAATATAGTGACAGGAGTTGATGTGGATGAGGAGCTGGCACTTCCGGAAGAAGCCTGCCTTGATATTGTTCCTGGGAAAAACAGGAGTGGTAAAAAGGTGTTTTTTGTCCGCTTATACAGCAGTGATGATGACTTTAAAACTTCTGACTCAAAGAGAATCACAGTGTGCGGTCTTTCTTTGAGGGACTGGCTTAAGGAGATAGAGGCAGAGGAGAGAGACATATGGAAGGAAGAAGAGCAGGAAAAAACCCTTTGGAACGCGCGTCTTTTTCCCTGTGTGGAGAAAGCAGAATGCTATAAGGACTGGCTGTGGATGTATGATCCGAAAAAAGCCGCATCTGATCAGAAAAAAGCCTGGTTTGATGCGGAAAGATTCAGCTTGAAAGATATATCCCTTTTTTCAGATCCTGAGGAATTCCAGAAGAGGAGGCTGCACAACAGGATGGAGAGGATGTACGGATCACTGGGAGAGCTGTTTCTTGCGGATTCGGATTTTTCGGCAAAAGAATTATCTTATATTATTGATAATAATGAAGTTACAGAGGCTTCAGCGTGGATTTCAGGTATCATTAACAAAGCTTATGATTTTTTTCACGAGAGTGGGGGAGAGGAAGGACTTGAAAAGCTCCGTGTCTCCAGAATTTTCCATACTCTCGGCTCAGCTCTCTTGATTGCCAAGAGAAAGAAAAAGATATTGGATGTCCTCAAAAAGTCTTTCGGCGCTTTGAGCGCTCGTAAAAGAGAATGGCTGGAGCTTTTAGGACTAGGTGTTGATCTATCAACGAATATTAAGGATTGGGCAGAGAAAGCCAGAGAATACGCTTTCGTAAATCTGCGCAGGACCATTGTACTGGGCAAAGGGATTCCGGATGATTATCCGAAAAACGCATTGAGAAGCGATGAGATCATCTGGGCAAGAGCGCCTGCGAGGCTGGATCTAGGAGGGGGATGGACAGATACTCCGCCTTATTCCCTGGAAAAAGGCGGTTGTGTGATAAATGCAGCCGTAAATCTAAACGGACAGCCTCCCATACATGTTTATGCCCGCGTATCAGATAAGCCCTATATCAAGATAAATTCCATAGACCATGGAGAGAGTGTAAAAATAGAATACCTAGAGGACCTTATTGATTATAAAACACCTTCCAGCAAATTCGGGCTTGCCAAAGCAGCGCTCGTGCTGTGCGGTTTTTCGCCTGAGAGATCCTATTGGCCGAAAAGGGTCAGTAATTTACAGGACATGCTGCATTTTTTTGGCGGTGGTATTGAATTAACCACACTGGCAGCCATTCCGAGCGGAAGTGGTCTGGGAACATCGAGCATTATGGGAGCTGCCCTTGTTTCTGCCGTATATAGGATGATAGGGAAAACCGTAACAAGAAGGGAGCTGTTTTACAGGGTTTTGCAGCTGGAACAGGAATTAACGACCGGTGGCGGGTGGCAGGACCAGATAGGCGGGTCCATAGAAGGAGTGAAAAGCATAACCACTGAGCCTGGATTAATGCCTGATCCTAAAATCCAATCCGTCCATCCTGAGGTCATGGATCCGGAAAAAAACGGGGGGCAGACACTTCTTTTTTATACGGGAATAAGACGGCTGGCAAAGAACATCCTTCACAATATTGTGGGAAATTATCTAGACCGGGACCATAGAACTGTTGTGACTCTGGATAATATTCACAGATTTCCGTCCTCTTTATCAGAGGTATTCCTCAGAAATAATATCAAAAAATTTGGAGAAGCCCTGAGCAAAGGATGGGACCTGAAGAAAGAAATCGATCCGGAATCAACAAACGAGCAGATAGAAAAGATGATACGGATCTTTGAACCTTATTTATCAGGGGCGACTATGCTGGGCGCCGGAGGCGGAGGGTTTATTCTTTTTGTGTGCAAGTCAGCAAGATATGCTCTTCTATGCAGGGAAGAATTTAAAAAGAATCCACCCAATGAGCGGGCACGGTTTTTTGATTTTAGCATAAATCATGAGGGGCTCGTGGTAACGACATGTTAAAATGTCGTCAATGTCGGCATGCCGACATTAAGGAGAGGCTTAAAAAATACCTTTTTTTGAATTAAATTTGAAATGAAGCATTTTTTTCTTGAAAAACAAAATTATATAATATATTTTCATAAGTGAAATCATGAGAGGAAACCACTATTGATCATAACCATTGCTAATCAGAAAGGCGGAGTAGGGAAGACCACGACTGCATTAAATGTGGCAGCAGCTTTGGCTTTCTCTGGGAAAAATACATTATTGGTTGATACAGACCCTCAGGCGAACTGCACGATATCTCTTATAAAAGAAATAGATAAAGAAGCAAAATCATTATACGATGTGATGGTAAAAAACAATACCACTATTGATGAGGTCATTGTAAAATCCACGGTTCCGGGCCTTGATGTAGCCATATCCAAAATATCCATGGCCAAATTAGAACCTTCTTTGATAGGGGAGATAGACGCTCATTTCAGATTAAGGGATATATTGGACACGGTAAAAGGAAAATACAACTATATTATCATTGATACGCCTCCGACACTGGGCCTTATAACAATAAATGCCCTGGTAGCCGCAGAAGGTGTGATCATTCCTATACAATCATCGTACTTATGCCTTGAAGGAACGGATGATCTGTTAGAAACCATTGAAAAGGTTAAAAAAGTAGCCAACACAAATATTAAGATATTAGGGGTACTGATCACTTTATTTGATAAAAGAACGAATTTATCAAAAGACGTAGCAAAAAGGATAAAGAGTGTCTTTGGCGATAAGGTTTTTAAGAGTGTCATATCAAAAAGCGTGAAATTGGAAGAAAGTCCTGCATACAAGGAGTCGATATTCACATTTGCTCCAAGGTCAGTGGGTTCTATTCAATACAAAAAAGTAGCCAGGGAGATTATAAACCGTGAAAAAAGGAAATAGAAAAACCGGGCTTCCTGAGTCAGTTGGAATGAGACATGATGACCATTTCGTGGATTTAATATCAAGCCGCGAACCGGAGACAAGAATAAGGCAAATCAACATAAATAAAATAGCTCCTAATCCACATCAGGCAAGAAGTGAATTAGGAGAAATGAAGGATTTGATAAATTCAATAAAAGAAAAAGGAATTCTTGAACCAATATTAGTAAGGCCGAAAAACGGAGATTATGAAATAATTGCCGGAGAAAGAAGATACATGGCTTCAAAAAGAATCGGATTGAGCGAGATACCTTGTATAGTGATGAATGTGAATGACATGGAGGCCATGGAAATATCGCTTATAGAAAATTTACAGAGATTGGACCTGGATGTATTTGAAGAAGCCGATGGATTGAGATATTTGGCAGAAAACTACGGATATAATCACGAACAAATATCAAAAAAACTGGGAAAAGCGCGTTCTACGGTAACAGAAATAATAAGTATAAGCAGAATTCCGGAAGAAATAAGAAAAATATGTAATGATTACGGAATTATGAGCCGGTCGACTCTAATTGAAATATCAAAGCAAAAAAAGAGCGAAGATATGAAAAGGCTTATAAGTGCCATAAATGAACGAGAATTAAGACGTGAGGATACAAGAAAATTATCAAAAGAAATAAAGGGCGAAAAAAGACCTAAAATAAAAAGATATATATACAATTATGAGCCGGAAGGCAAAAAAGAATGCAGAGTGAGAATTGAATTTAGAAAGCAAAGAGTGAGAAAAGAAGAAATAATAAAGATACTGGAAATGATGCTGGAAAAATTAAAAAGAAACTAGGAATAAAAGAAAAATAAAAAAGTTAACATAATATACCTTATGCGACACAATATTTCCCAT
>CAZUXT010000073.1:0-4718 GCA_964624145.1 uncultured Eubacteriales bacterium
TGAGGACATCCTTTGGTACAGAGTTTATTTTTTGTGCTTTTCTCACCTGCCAGTCAAGGCTTTTTATCTGGTCAGACAATATAGCGCCTGATATTCTATATTTTTTAGGGAGTATAACCTCAAAGGGATAGCCCTTGACATGAGAGGTGATAGGGCAAAACAGGGCTAATTTGACTTTTTTATTATAGGCCTTGGGTGATAAAACCAAGGCAGGACGATGTCCGGCTTGTTCGTAGCCAGCCTGAGGATTGAACTCAAGCCAGACAACATCTCCGCGTTCAGGGATATAACGCTGAACCTTCACCAGATCTCTCTGCCCACAGCATCTCCGGTCGATATCTCTTCGTGCGTGTTCTCTTTCCGCACCTGAGAGAGGAGTTCGGACAGTTGATATTTTTCTTTTTGTAAAGGGCGGATCAGAAGCTGACCGTCTTCCAGGGTTATGTTGACAGCAAAACCCTCTTTGACACCTATTTCCTCGGCAAAGGATTTAGGAATCCTCAGTCCTAAGCTGTTACCCCATTTCTGTATTTTAGTCACCATATCATGTCTCTATGTATATACAATGAATATACATTGAATTGAGGATTCTGTCAAGTCTTCTCTATTCTTTTCCATGATGCTCATCATAGAATAAGACGTTATGTTTTATCATCCTTTCTCAAAGAATACAGTGCTGTCTTGTCTGTTCACCTTTTTTGTGTACTTCGGGCATCTGTTTGGGCATAATTTTCCTTTCTAGGAGAGCTTTCCCGCTTCGATATCCTTTATCACCCCACTAAGGATATTGATTCCCTTCATAAGATATTCTTCGGTTATCACCAGCGGCGGCAGCATCCTGGCCACGTTGCCGTGGTGACCGCCCACCTCGATCATCACTCCGCGCTGATGCCCGTACTTACGGACCATCTGTGCGTACTCTGACGAGGGCTCTTTGTTCCTTTTGTTTGTGACCATCTCAAGTGCCATCATCAGTCCGATTCCGCGTGCTTCGCCCACTATGGCGCTCTCAGATTCCAGCTTTTTCAGCGGCACCATTGATTTTTTCCCTAATTCCAGAGCTCGTTCCGGAATTTGGCTCTCTACCATCCAGGTCAGAGAGGCAGCGCCAGCGGCGAATGCTATCATATTCCCCCTGAAGGTTCCGATGCTCTTCCCGGCCGGCCATGTATTCAATTTGTCTTTATAGGCTATCGCTGCTATTGGAAATCCAATACCGCCGAGGGCCTTGCTCATGGTAACAATGTCAGGAATAATATCAAAGTGTTCAAAGGCAAACATCTTTCCGGTTCTCCCGAGACCAGCCTGGATCTCATCACAGATCATCAGGACATCATACTTATCGCAGATCTCCCGAACCCGCTTCATGAAAAGGGTCGTGGGGATTATGGTTCCCCCCTCACCCTGTACTGACTCAAGAATGACAGCGGCCGGCTTTAAAAAGCCCGAGTGACTATCGGAAAGCACGCGGTCCAGGTTTTCCGCTGCCTGAAGGTTGACTTCCTCATCAGGGCATCCAAAGGGATTCCGATACGTGTACGGATAAGGAATGAACTGCACATCCGGAACAAGCTGGCCAATGCCTTCACGGTGGTGGCTGTCACAAGTCAATGCCAGAGAAATCCCGGTCATGCCGTGGTAAGCCCCTTCAAAGGCAATGATGCTGTTCCGCCCTGTGTTGTAGCGGGCCAGCTTTATGGCCTGTTCAACCGCATCTGAACCGGTAGGGCCTCCGAAGAAAATGCGATTCAGCTCTTTGGGCAGGAGTTTTTGTAAGACCTCGACCATGTTTTTCCTTGTAGGAGTGGGAATATCCAGTGTGTGAGTTATCCGGTCGATCTGCTCGTGGGCTGCTTTCAGAACCACCGGATGCCCGTGTCCGACCGCCATGACTCCGGCTCCGCCGAACATATCTATATAGATATTTCCGTCTACATCCTCAAGGGTCGCTCCGCGCCCCCGCCGCAGAGCCATGGGCATGCCCTTTGAATAACTGACTGCTGAGCTTTCATGTTCCTTCTGATAGGAGAGGATCTCCTGGGATTTTGGTCCCGGGGGGATCACCTTTATCCGGGGAGCTCCTTTAAAAGAGAGTTTTGCCAGTTCTTGTTCGCTGATCATCAGATACCTCCTGAAAGTTGGTTATAAATCTTTCTCTCAGCAGTAGAACCCTTCGAGAGATTTTTCTTATTAGGGAGAATTTCACCTCATCTCCGCTCTGTGCGCAGCTGCGTCACACATCATACACACAAAAAACAGGACCGGTCAACCAGAAACCTTAATGGCTTTAGAAGGTGTGAAGAAAGAGAGGATTTTTCTTCTTGTACAATATTTGGATATGTCATTTTACTCATACCGGAGGGAATCCGCCGGATTGGCTCGTGATGCACGGACTAAGTGATATCCCATAGTCAACATAGAGACCAGCAGCACCATTAAAGTGGATACAGCAAAAGAACTCCACCCGATCTCCGTACGATATTCGAAATTCTGAAGCCAACGATGCATCACATACCATGCCAGCGGGAAGGCAATCAGTGAAGCAAACGCGATCCATCGAATCAACTCACGAGAGAGCATAAAAACGAGACCGGGTGAAGAAGCACCCAGAACTTTCCGGACGCCAATTTCTTTGGTCTTTTGCTCTGCCGTAAAGAGTGACAGCCCGAATAAACCCAAACAGGCCAGAAAAATTTCAATAACGGTAAGCATGCGAATCCCTTCACCCACCTTGGTCTCTTGCCGATACAAAGCTTCAATGCGGTCGTCCATAAAATTATATACAAGTGGAAATTCAGGTGCGAAATCTTTCCACGTCTCTCCTATATAATCCAGAATTTCCGGGATTTGATTCGGGTTGATCTTGACCGCCAGATAATGAACGCCCGCAAAACGCCCCCCGTCCTTTAATAAAGTCAAGGCCAGGGGTTCGATGCGCTGGTGAAGGGGCTTGAAATGAAAGTCTTCCAGTATCCCAACCACTGTGGCATTCTGAAACAACGAGCTGGTTGCGATGGTTCGACCGATAACATTCTCTCCTCCCATCAGACGTGCCGCCGTCTCGTTGATCAGGACAGCACTTGTCTCATCCGTAGAGAATTCCTTGGAGAAGTTTCGTCCTTCAATAAGCCCTATTTGATAAAAGTCGATAAAATTGTGCTCCACACATGAGTGCCGAATGATAAAACGGTCCTCCTCGACCTGGCCTGGCCAGGAGCACCAACTGCCGGTGGTAATCATAAAGGGCAGGTTAAAAGAAGCAGTGGCTTTGACAATGGCCGGATGCTGCAGCAGTGCATCCTTGAAAGGATCATGATTTCGGCGGATGCGTTGATCATTCAGTGTGATCATCACGATGGGTTCGCCATAAGCGTTTGAGCTCTTCTTCTTCAAGTATTGAAGCTGGTCGCCTATGATAAATGAGCCGATGAGCAGAAATACGGTAATCACGAATTGAAAGACGATCAATCCACTGCGGAGGCGTACCTTACCCTGCCTTTTCATCTTTCCCCTGGCCAGCATGACCGGAGACAGAGTCGAGAAATAAAATGCAGGAAAGATGCCTGCAACACAACCGACCACTAAAGGAACGCAAAAGAGAAGGAATGCGGCAGCCGGATCCTGAAAAATATTAAATGAAAGGGAGCGATTCCAGAATTGATTCATAACGGGTAGTAAAAGAAAAAAGATCGAGATACTCAATCCCATGGCCACTATGGCAGTCAACAGGGCTTCGCCCAGGAATTGTCTGATGATATTTCCGCGGGTCGAACCGAGTACTTTCCGTAATCCAATCTCCTTCAGCCGCTTGGATGCCTGAGCAGTAGAAAGGTTGATATAATTCAGACAGGCCATCAGGAGGATAAATACAGAGATCACGCCCAGGATGGTCACATATTTGATGTCCGTATTTATAGCCATATCCGCTTGAAGGTTGCCTCCTATATGTATTTTCCTCAGAGACTGCAGACGAAACTCGGGACGCTCCAGCCCGTATTTTTTCTTCAAGATGTCAAATTTATCCGCCAGTGCGCCTGGATCCGCATTCTCTGCCAACCGGAGATAGGTGAAAAACTCCCGGGATTCCCAGCCAGTCAGAAAATCCTGTCCGGTGATTGATTTCAATGTGGACATCGAGGATATAAAGTCAAAACGGAAATGCGCGTTCTCTGGTATGTCCTTTAAAACGCCTTTTACATGAAAATCAAAGCTATTGGCAAAAGAGAAAGTCTTTCCCACAGGATCATCAGTTCCGAAGTATTGGGAGGCCGCACGGCGGGTAATCAAAACGGCAAAGGGTTCCGACAGCGCTTCACGATCATATCCATATTCCGGGAGAAATGAAAAGATTTCCATGATCTCCGGATCCGCAAAATAAATGCGCTGATCCTGGATCAATTCATCCTCAATGCGCAGGAATCCCTCGAAAAACATCACCCTGCCAGCCTGCTCCACTTCCGGGAACATTTCCACCAGTGCTTTGGAGAGGCTGGCCTGTGTTCGGCTGCTGCTTCGGTCCACAACCCGATAGATTCGGTCTGCATCTTGGTGAAATCCATCATAGCTCAATTCATATCGAATCAATTGAATGAGGAAGAGGCAGACGGTCATGCCCATGACCAGCCCAGCGATATTAATGAAGGAATAACCTTTGTGTCTTTTGATATTCCTAAACGCCACTTTCAGATAATTATGGATCATGATCAGGCTCCAATGAA
>CAZUXT010000074.1:0-3072 GCA_964624145.1 uncultured Eubacteriales bacterium
AAAAAAGGAGAATTCACAGGAGTTGTTGGCCCGAGCGGGTCGGGCAAAACCACTCTACTTAACATTATAGGCGCACTGGATCACCCAACAAAAGGTTATGCTGAAGTCCTGGGTCATAAGATAGAAAGTCTTACAGACGCAAAAGCGGCACAATTAAGAAATCAAAACATAGGCTTTATTTTCCAATCCTATAATCTGCTTCCGATTTACACTGTTTATGAAAATGTCGAACTCCCTCTCTTACTGCTCGATATGGACAAACGAAAACGAAGAGAAATGGTCAAAGAGGCTCTGGATTGGCTGGGAATACTCGATAAGATTGATTCCAAGCCTTCCCAGTTATCAGGAGGTGAAAGACAGAGGGTCTCTGTGGCCCGGGCTATGGTAAAGCGTCCGAAAATTGTTCTGGCAGATGAACCCACCGCTAACCTGGATTCTGAAAATGCGCATAATATTCTCCAGAGGATGCAGAAATTGAATGAGGAACTCAAGACCACTTTTATTTTTGCCACCCATGATTACAAGGTCATACAATACGTACAAAGAAAAATCGTATTAGAAGACGGCCAGGTGAGTGAGGATGAGCGCAAGTCTCCGGTAAATTAAGAGGAGTCGAACATGGTTAATCTTAGATTATCATTCAGGAATATTCTCGGCGCAGGCATAAGGACCTGGCTCAATGCCTTTGTGCTCTCTATCGTTTTTGTGGCTATGATAAGCCTTAATGGAATCATCGTGGGCATGAACCGTTCCACCGTAAACAATATGAAAGATGCCAACTGCGGAGGAGGCCAGTACTGGCACCAAAATTATGACCCGTACGACCCTTCGACCATTGAAAAAAGCCATGCTCAAACAGCAGAGGAAATCAAAACCCTGATAGACGAAGGCATGGCTGAACCCATAATGATAACCCAGGGAGCCCTATACCCTCATGGAAGGATAAAAAACATACTGATAAAAGGCATAGACCCGGAGCAAGAGATTTTAAATCTACCCGTGGACAGGCTGCTGGTAAAAACAGACTCTATTCCCGCTGTGATAGGGACCCGGATGGCCGAGAGCTCCCAACTCAATAAAGATGATGTGGTCACTTTAAGATGGCGGGATAAAGACGGCACATTTGATGCGGCTGATATAAAGATCGTCCATGTCATGAATACGTTGGTACCTGCGGTAGATGACGGTCAGATATGGATATCCTATCAAAAATTACAGGAAATGATGGGAACCCATGAACATGCCACAATGGTCGTGATCCAGCAAGGTCTTGAAACGCCGTTTCAAAGCGCCGGGGTGTGGGAGCTCAAGTCTCTTACCTATTTATTGAGGGATATTGAAGAGATAAAGAAGATCCAGATTCTCTCCTATGCTTTTATGTATTTACTGCTGTTGTTTATGGCCCTCCTGGCTGTGTTTGATACCCAGGTTATCTCCATATTTCGCAGGAAGCGTGAGATCGGTATGCTGATGGCCCTTGGAATGGAAAGGAAAAACGTTATCAAACTATTCGCTCTGGAAGGGGCTTTGCACGGGGTGCTCTCTTTAATCATGGGAGCCCTCTACGCAACACCTTTCCTTATCTGGTCGGCAAAAAACGGCATTAAGATGCCCGAGAGCGCCGGTGATTTCGGCATGGCCATCTCTACCTCGCTCTATCCCATTTACGGGTGGAAGATCATCGTAGGATCAGCCCTTCTGATGCTGCTCTCTGTGAGCATTGTCAGTTACTTTCCATCCCGCAGAATAACGAATATCGTACCCCAAAAAGTACTGGCAGGGAGGGAAGAATGATTGGATTTCTCATAAAAGGCATATTAAGAGATAAACACCGCAGCATGGTTCCCATTATTATCGTGAGTGTGGGAGTGGCTATAAGTGTGTTCATGTACGCCTATATCTGGGGATTTATTGATGATCTCACAAGAACGAACGCCCTCTATGATACAGGTCATATGAAAATCATGACCAGAGCCTATAAAGAGATCTCTGACCAGCTGCCCAATGACCTGGCTTTAACCGATACGGATTCACTTATCCTTGCTTTGGAAAAGGAATATCCAGGGGTGGACTGGACGCCCCGTATCAAGTTCGCCGGGCTGCTTGATGTTCCCGATGAAAAAGGAGAAACAAGAGCTCAAACCACGGTGATGGGTATGGCACTGGATCTCCTTGGAAAAGACTCGAGAGAGAGAGAACGCTTTAATCTGGATAAATCCCTGCTGGAGGGACATTTTCCAAATATAGAAGGAGAGATTCTCATCCCGGCTGCCATGGCAAAAAGTCTGGATGTCAAAATCGGGGACACAGCCACTTTAATCAGTTCTTCAGCACAAGGTGGAATGGCGTTTTTCAATTTCCGGGTTGCCGGGACAATACAATTCGGGATCCAATCTCTTGATAGAAATATGATCATCGCCGATATTGAAGATATCCGATACGCTCTTGATATGGAATCAGAATCCGGAGAAGTCCTGGGTTATTTTGACAATGAACTTTACCATTCTGAGAACGCTCAAAACATAAAAGAAGATTTTAATGAAAAATATTCAAATCCCGAGGATGAATACTCTCCTCTAATGCTCACGCTTGGTGACCAGAATAATCTGGGAGAATTATTGAGAATAACGAAAATGGAACTCTATATAATCATCGGGATCTTTTTATTTGTGATATCGCTTATTTTGTGGAATTCCGGATTGATGTCAGGGATCCGGCGCTATGGGGAGATCGGGGTCAGGATGGCTATCGGAGAGTCAAAGACCCGGGTTTACAAAGAAATGCTGATTGAATCGGTGGTCATTGGATTTGTCGGCTCTGTGATCGGTATTGCCATCGGTATTCTCGGCTCTTATTATCTTCAGGAGATAGGAATAGATGTTTCCGGGATGATGAAGGACAGCACTATTCTCATGTCTCCCGTTCTAAGGGCGCAGGTTACGACAGAAGCCTATTATATCGGGTTTATCCCCGGCCTGCTCGCTACCTTTCTCGGGACGGCGATTTCCGGTATAGGAATATTGAAAAGAGAAACCTCCCAATTATTCAGAGAGCTTGAAACATAAAAGAAGG
>CAZUXT010000074.1:3172-4479 GCA_964624145.1 uncultured Eubacteriales bacterium
AAAAGAAGGGGACGGGCCCGGATATCTCCTTTATAATCTTTAAGATAACCCTAGTTTTCCACAGTTTGCTACCCTGAAGACATCGATTTTTTGGCCCCAAAAATCAGCATTTCAAGATCATATTCTGAATAATCCAACAAAGTAGGGGAGAGGTCCAGCGTTGAGTCTGAAAAACAAGAAACAAACATCTATTACCTGTGCAGTTTTGCGTTGACCAGCCGGTTGAGGCTGATTCCCTGTTCCTGGGCTTCAATAGCTAAATTCCGATGAAGTTCAGGCGGGATTCGCACCACAAATTTGCCGCTAAACTTTCGGCTGGAGAGAGCCTCGGGCGGAGATTCTCCACGATCGTTCATATCTTTAAGCACTTCTTTGACCGTCTTCCTTATTCCTTTAAGAGCCTCCTCTGGAGTAGGGGAGAGCCAACTCAAGCTGGGAAATTCAGCACACAGACCAACATATTCCTTATCTTCATCAGACCACAACACCCTGTAAGTATATTTATCACCTAGATTTGTCATCTTCGTTCTCCAATTTATCAATAGCCTTTAGGACTTGTTTCACTTGATAAACTTTAGATATTCCTTTTTTGCTTTGAATATTGATTCTCGGATCTTTTGGCCAAGGAGTTTTGTAAATTCTATGACTACCTCCGCACTGACTGGGTGGTCCGAAGTAATAATCGCATATTTTGCACAAATCCTTAAAACGGACATTTTTTGGATTTTTCCTTATTCTTAAAAGGATTTTTCTTATTTTATCTATTTTTATGATACCAATATTGGTACTATTGTCAAGAAAAATTGAGGTAGATCCTCATCACCAATCCCCTTTTGCTGACAACGGCCGACATTTTATTTTAATACTTCAATTCAAAAATAGTTTAAAGTAGAATGAGTCTGTGGGAAAAAATTTCATAATTAGATTACTTGAATATCTCATTAACGACTAATTTAGAAAATTAATGAAAATTAAAATAATAAATAAGGACATTAAAGTATGAAAAAGTTACAAACGATTTTAGTAATTGCTTTTTTACTTTTTTTATTATCTACCATTGTTTATGCCCAAGATAAATATGGTTTGATTATTATTGCACATGGTTCACCCTTGCCTCAATGGAACGAACCAGTTCTAAAGCTCGAAAATGAAGTTAAAACAATTATGACCCAAAAGGGAAATAATCAATTTAGTGCTATTCGCGTTGCATTGATGGAATTTAATGAGCCATCAATTAATACAGTAATTAAAGATTTTGAAAACAGGGGTATTGATAAAGTATATGCTATCCCCCTATTAATTGCCCC
>CAZUXT010000075.1:0-4461 GCA_964624145.1 uncultured Eubacteriales bacterium
TTTTCCAGGCATTTTAGGATAATATGACTGAGATCTTCCGGAATTTGAGAATTCAGCTCATTTGGGTTTTTAGGGGTCTCGCTCTTGTGCTTCATGGCGATTGCCAGAGGCGTTTCTCCTTCAAACGGCACTTTTCCTGTGAGCATCTCATACATTATGATTCCCAAAGAATAGATATCAGACCGGTGATCGACTTCTTTTCCCTCCACCTGTTCCGGGCTCATGTATTCAGGTGTCCCGATCATGACACCTTCACCTGTGATTTTTTTGGATTGAACAGAGCGGGCGATGCCGAAATCCATGACCCGGACATTTCCCTGCTTGTCGATCATGATGTTCTGGGGCTTGAGATCGCGGTGTACAACTCCCAATTGATGTGCTTCCGCAAGGCCATCGCAGACCTGTTTGGCAATGGAGATGGTGCGCGCGGTGCTGAGAGGAGCTGCACGGCGGATAAAGCTTTTTAAATCCTCACCGGGGACAAATTCCATGGTTATGAAATAGCTGCCTTTTTCTTTACCCAGGTCATACATGCGGCAGACATTCTTGTGGCTTATTTTGCGGGCGCTGGTCAGTTCATTCCGGAAACGTTCGACGGTTTTTTTATCAGCGGCGATATCGGGTTTTATCAGTTTCAGGGCGATTTTTTCTTTGGTTTCTCTATCCAGGACTTTATAGACTCGGCCCATGCCCCCTTTCCCTAGCTCTTCGATGATCTGGTAGCGGTTGGCAAAAGTGACGCCGGTCGTGAGCTCTTCTCTGGATTTTTCTAGGGTTTCGGTGAATTCGGCTTCTTCCGGGGAATGGAGCCGAGCTCCGCAGTCTGCACAGAAAGTGGCTGTTTCAGGATTCTCATGCTGGCATTTGGGGCATTTTATTCCCATTTTTTCCCTCTTATGAATTAAACTTAACGAAAGAGTATCAATTTCCGCAAGAAGAGTCAATCAGACTTCAGCAACCTTTTTTGATCAATTGAATGTTAAGATCTCAGGGATTATGCGAGAGCAGGTTCCGAATTGGGAATCAGATTTGAAACTTTTTCCCATCCAGGACTTTCATCCCCATTACAGATACTCGGGAGTGAAAACCATCACTTATGTTTTGGTCTTTTCTGTGATTGGAATACTTGTTTATTTTCAAGCAATGGAGTCATCCATATATGCAGGTTTCTTGTTGACCGGAGGTGCTTTTTGTGTGTAATATAATTAATAGAGTCACTTAGAGGGCGGAAATTTGATAAAATTGAGAGAAAATCTTAAGTTTAAAAAGAGGCAAATCTGTAAAAAGTAAGATTGAACCGTTATGTATCAGGAAAAAAAATTAATATCAATCATATTTTTGGTTCTATTCCTTCTCATGGCCAGCAAAGTCAATGCAAAAACCTGCTGCACTCGCCATGTCATGATTGGTATTTCTAGCTCCGCAGTGGAAGCCGATCTAATGGCAATGTGGATGAGTTTATTCTCAGGCGAGTGTCCCCATCTTATTGTTATTGCTGCGCCAGGCGGATGCATTGATTATCAGTTTAAGGGAGCCCTCTTTTCAGGTCCGGTAGGGAGACTGGACATGAAACTTATCGACTGCGTTCACAACACAGTCGTAAAGGAGGCAAGTATCACCTGGCCCTGTGTCTCTTTTCCTAATTCATGTATAGATATTATGATGAACTTTATTGCGTCGTTTGCTGCCTATTTTCAGCCTCTCGATAAGATTATTTTCGACTACGAACGCATCCCGGAACATTGTGAGATTGAACTCGAGCAAGAAGAAGTTTTCCCCGGACAGGAAATCCAGGTAAAGCTTTCTGATATTACGAATGCAGAGGGGCGAAAGTCAAGAGAATTTAACCGGATTGTTGTCTTTGCTTCGAAGGGGGAGATCATAGGGGGAACGGAGCTGGATTTTGATCCAACGTTTAAGGCCTTCCAGGTGGGAGATAGGCCCATTGCCTTTACTTACAAAGCACCGGATACAGAAGATAATCCCGGAAATGCGGATGACACAATCTATGTGTATAACTCCTGCACTATCAACCATTCCAGTCTGTCAAGCACAGAGCTTAGAGATAAGATTGCAGAGAAAAAAATCAAGATAATTTCCCAAGACCTTATCGCAGAATATACATCTACTTATGAAGAGGAGGCGAATGAGCCAGAAAAAAATGCAAAAGTAAAGAACACTTATTCCTGTAAAATCAAAGCTGCTTATCATCTCAGGTATTCATCAAAAGAAGATGGTACCATTGAAGAAGGGTACGACATTATATCTTCCAAACTCGAAAATGTTTCAGGACATGGACAATACTCAGCTCATTATGTTGATAACTTGGGGGACGAGCACATTGTAAATGGTGCATCAACTGTCCCTTCTGGCACGATAGACCATGATGGCACGGGGTTAGAAATCACCTATGACGCAGTAACAGGCAGAGTCAAGAAAATCAAAATTGATTTCTTCAGTGTTTACTTTAAAATAGAAGGTAAAGTAAACGAGACAACAAAATACCGTCATGGCAACATCGGGCATGAAACGTCCCCCGCGGCTTATGTCCCTGCACTTGTTGGGGTTGTAGTCTCCTATCCCGAATTTGTGAAAGCATCGGGCAGTCGTGATGTTGGAGTGATCTCAGGTGGAGGAACACATATAATCCCAGAGTCCGAGGGTGTTAGATTTAAGCTTAGTGTTCACTATACTTTCAGAAAAATCAAGCACTGATTGTCCTCGCACCAATACTTACAGGAGTTCCCCCAAAAATTAGTGCAAGAAGTATATAAGACTAATCATATCTACCATAGGAATTTAGTTTTTCTGTTGATGATGATTTATCCTCAATTTCATCCAATTTCCACCCTCTAAGCAACCACATCAACAATAATACCTAGGAAAAACATATACTTCAAAAAGAAATCCGCAGGAAAGGAAGAATCTTTTTAGAATTAGCCTGGAAAAACCTTTATTGAATAGACTTAGCCCTGAACTGCTTATCAAGAACTCTTCATATATATTCTGATCTTTCTTCAGCTGCCATACTGACCTGAATCATTCATAAAAATTGCCGCTGCCGTATAAAAAAAACAAACACTAATTTTATCATCGGCACTTTTTACCTTTCAGGCAAGCCGATTTTACCGTATCTACTTCGTTACAGAGTATTCGCGGTGAAGGACCACAGGGTCAGTTAGGGGGTCGCACCATGCTATCTTTAGATTTATTAATATGTTAAGTGTATCCGAAGAGAAAACTTGACTTCAGATTTAGTACGTTATCTGATCTTATGTGTTCCGGGATACCTCTGGATATAAACAAGTTATAGAGTCGGCGACATCCATACCTGCCATACTCCGAAGCTAAAAAGATGATTCTCTCAACCAGCTGGTCTTTTTCTTTCTTATGTTTTTTCTTATATCGATTTGTTGAACGGGGCTGACCTAACACTTGACAAGCCCGCCTTTCTGAGATTTTGAATTTCTTACTCACATGCTTGACTGCCCGAGTCTTCTTTGGCGGGCTTAGTAATTTCCCCGTAAATTCTCTTTGAGAATCTTGGCCTGGTCCACTCTCATTCCGCCGTACTCCTTTCTCCACCGGTAATAAGTCTGCTCAGTGATGCCCAGCTCTCTGGATATCTCCTTAATGGAGGCTCCCTTATTTGATAATAACTCTGCTTCTCGAAGCATTGTTATTATCTTCTCAGGCGTGTATCTCTTTCTCTTCATCCTGCCTCCTTGTTTCCAGCTTTATACTAACATAAAAACTGGATCAATTTTCAGGGGGCAGGTCAATTTATCACGCCTCTTAACACATACCAGTCAAGCACCTTTTGGATGCTTTGGATTGTTTTGAATGGATTAAATTTACTTTAATCCTTCTACCCACTCTATTGCTATATCAACTATCCATTCTGAAATTCGTTTATCTGGCAAAATTCCCCTTTTTGCAAAACAAATATTTTTATCAGCAAACATTTTTTTTGTTTCTTTTTTTTCACCCATCATAAATGAAGCAGAAGTGTTTGCCATTCTCTCAACACCCATTGAAAGGTATAATCCAACAACAATAATTTTTTCTTTTTTTTCAGTTGCTTTCAAAATTGTTGTGACTCCTTCAGATGCAAATGATTGACCAACTTCCACAAAAGCATAATCAAAGTAATCAATTCCTGTTTTCGCACACACATGATAACCAATTTCTCGACACATAGAAGCCCAAATTGGCTCAAAATGTTCATCTCCATGCGCAAGAAGAACGACTCCTTCAGAGCCTGGTGTTGTTGATAATTCTTTAACTCTATCCAGCATGATATTTTTTAAGATATTGCTATTATTTAATGTTGGCCCAACTGTTATTTTCAATTCGGTATTAACGATGTCTGTTCCTTCCCCCTTAATTTCATTTAAAATATCTTTATCGCTATACAAGCCTAAAATAGTTGGAATATCAAATAAAGAATGTCCTGATGGG
>CAZUXT010000076.1:0-4243 GCA_964624145.1 uncultured Eubacteriales bacterium
GGTTTTATCCAATGAGAATTTTGTTTATCCATGAAAAAAGTTGAGAAATCACGCGGTGGAGTCACAATGGTTATGTATAGTGACTTTCCATCAGGAGAAAAAACAGGTGATTGTTTATTTTCATAATCACCTAAAATTTCAGGTTATTTATTTTTAGGCTGCCAGACCGGGTGGCGGTCGGAAAACTGTCCTCTGGTCACCTGTTTGATGTCTTCCATTTCATAATCCGCTGAGATGCGGGCTGTATAAATATTTTGGTGGCCATTTCGGTCAGAAACAAAGACCATCATGGAGCCGTCCGGAGACCAGTCCGGCTCAAAGTCTTGTCCAGGATGACAGGTGATATTCTTTGAATCACTTCCATCCGGGTTCATTATATAAATCTCTGCATTTCCGTCCCTCTCAGCAACAAATGCGATCATACTTCCGTCCGGTGACCATTTGGGGGTCCAATCATTACTGTGGTTCTTGGTCAATCTTTTTATGTTATTTCCGTTTGTATCCATGACATAAATCTCAAAATTGCCGTCTCGATTCGAACAAAAGGCCATGTTCAGACCATCTGGAGACCAGTTCATGAACACATCCACAGCCTTGTTGTCAGTCAACCGCATTTGGTCTGTGCCGTCAGCGTTCATGACATAAATTTCCGGATTCTTATCCCTGCTGCTGACAAAAACGATTTTCAAGCCATCTGGGGACCAGGCCGGTTCCATGTCCTTTGCCTCATGTTGAGTCAAATTTGTCATACAAGTCCCCATCAAATCAACTTTATATATATCGACATTGCTGTCTTTGATTCTGGTGTAAGCAAGCCATTTGCCATCGCTAGACCATGAGGGCCAGTAATCCACCAGTGAATTTTTTGTAAGCTGCCTGACTTCACCGCCGGCAATGTCCATGACATAGATCTCGTCATTTCCGCTGCGGTCTGAATTGAAGGCGATCAAGTCATCGGGAGATTTATTGAGTATAAAGCCGCTTATGCCGATCAACACCGTCAAAGCAATGCCGATGAGACCAAAACCAATGATTTTCCGCATGATAAAATCTCCAAAAAAGAATTTTTCGAATGAATCTGTCTCCTTTTTTTCTCTTTTGTTCCGGTAAGATATCGTTAAGATGGCTCTTTTGCTTTTTGAGGACAAGGCAGGCTACCGCCGTTTCCTTTGAACTCTTTCTTCCTCTTAAATGGACCATTCTCATGACACACAAATCCAAAAAACTATACTGTTCCCTATATAAAAAAGATATAAGACTAAGGTCTGATTTTTCAAAAATAGGACTGTAGTCTGAGAGTCAAAGACAAGGAACTTCCATTTTTTTTAGATTTTGATAAAATATTAAGAAACCAATGAAACCTTTGGCCCGACTAAACCTGCTGGTCTTGTTTGTGTTTATTCCATTATCTTTATGGGGCCAGTCCCAAGATTATTATTTTGACCATCTGATCCCCAGCTCAAATGGCCGTTCCCTGTCGGCTATCCACTGCATTTTTCAGGACAGCCAGGGATTCATCTGGATCACCAGCCCTTATGGACTGGCTCGCTTTGACGGCAATGAGTATCTTATTTTCCAGCATCAAGAAGATGATCCTCATTCTTTGATTGATAACTATCTCTTCTCAGTGTTTGAGGATTCCCAGGAACACCTCTGGATCACTACGGATAAAGGATTGGAACTTTTGGATAAAAAAACAGGTCAATTCATCCATTTTCAACATGAGGCTGGAAATCCCAACTCTCTTCCCAGCAACAACCTCCGAACCATTGCCGAAGACAAAGAGGGGCATCTGTGGATCGGGACCTTGGATGCCGGAGTCTGTGACTTTGACTTTGAGTCCAAAACTTTCAAACAATATAAAAACAACCCGTCCGATCCTAATTCTCCGAGCAGTAATTCTGTTTGGGCGATCCTGTGTGACCAAAAAGGGAACCTGTGGATGGGAACCCACGAAGGACTGCTTGACTGCTATGATAAGAAGAGCGAACAGTGGACTCATATCAATCTACTGGCTTATTCCCCAAATCCTTCCTGCGATCCCAATATCTGGGATATGTGTGAAGGACAGGATGGAAAGATTTATATCGGCACATCCGGCATTGGTTTGATAATCCTGAATCCCGATTCAGGTTCCATTGAACGAGTCCAGCTTAGGGAGAATAAAAAGGCCAACCAGGAAGACCACGAAATCTACTCCCTTTGTGAATATCAAAACGGAATGATCTGGGTAGGAACTGATAATAAAGGAGTTTTCCGGTACAATCCCAAAGACCGGTCTTTACAGAAGTCGATCGTCAACACCATGAAACCGGGAAGCCTCAGTGACAACCAGGTGACAACTATTTTTGAAGACAGAGCAGGGCTTCTCTGGTTTGGGACAGGTCAAGGCATTTCTCTTTTCAATAAAAAGAAATTCCGTTTTCCTCTGGTTCAGTACTCACCTCAAGTCCAGGAAGAGCTCTCCGGCAACAACATCACTGCCCTGTATGAAGACCGAGAACGAGTGGTTTGGATCAGCACCGCTCTGGGAGGTCTCAACACCTGGGATAGAAAGAAAGACAAGTGGAACCAGATAAACCTTCCCGAAAATATTCGGGAGTCCTTTCAAATCGATCCTGTTCAAGCCTTTTGTGAAGACTCTCATGGAAATATCTGGATCGGAAACTATGAAGGTCTCTATGTGTATGAGCGGCAAAAAGGGGCTGTGATTCACATTCGGAACACAAGCAATCAAGGCCCCATACCTCCCAGTTTTTACGTTGATGCAATGGCAAAAGGGGAAAACGATCTGATATGGGTAGGAACCTCACAGGGAGAACTCTATAAATGGAACCCTGTTAAAAGAGAAGTTCATCTTTACACCAATCCTCAGCAAAGGATATATAATGCTTGGTATGAGATCAATGAAATCTATGCAGATCGCGAAGGAGGAGTTTGGATCGCTACCCAGTGGCACGGAGTCGATCATCTCAATCCTCAAAATCACGACTGGATCCATTACAGACACAATCCTGAAGATCCCTGTTCTTTGCCTTCTTCCACAGTCTACTCCATAACTGAAGACAGCACCGGAAAGATCTGGGTCGGGACAGAGGCTGGTCCATGTTATCTGACCTCCACTGATCAAGCATGGCGCCTTTTGACCAGAGACACACAGCTTCCGGATCATTCGGCCTATGGTCTGCTCATGGACGGATCCGACTGGATCTGGATGAGCACCAAAAAGGGACTGATCCATATCGACCCTGAATCTTTAAAGTGGCGGCAGTACGGACCCGAAGATGGACTTCAAGACCAGATCTTCAATCCCGGAGTTTGCTTTCAAAGCAGATACGAAGAAATGTACTTTGGGGGAATCTCCGGATTCAACTATTTTGACCCTGAGGATATTCAGGTCAATTCTCATCCTCCGCCGGTTGTCATCACTTCATATCAAACTGCAGCCCAAAACCAGGATACAATCCTTCTTAATGGAATCCAGTCCCTGAGAGTAACCAAGGATGACCTGCCGGTCCTAATAAAGATGGCTGCGCTCAGTTTTGCGTTTCCTCAGAAAAATCACTATCGAGTTAAAGCTCTGGATAAGGAACAAACAGAGATTCATTCAGGAAATCACAATTATTTCTATTTAAGAGATTTAAAACCAGGTCAAAACCGGTTTCTTATACAGGCGTCCAATCATGACCGCACCTGGAATGAAACAGGGATCGAACTGACTGTTCATCTGTCTTCCCCTATCACTCGGTACGTCCCATTTGTTTTGGTCGGACTGCTTTTGGCTGTCATGGCTCTGCTGATTTTCTACAGAAAGTGGTACAGACCATCGCAGGCCAAGTCCATCCATGGTTCTCAAATTGATCTAGACGACTTGAGTGAACATTTTCGCCTTACCAACAGAGAGAAGGAAATCATGGCTCTGCTCCTTGAGGGAAAAACCAATAATGAGATCGAAAATGAGCTTTATATTTCACTCAAAACAGTAAAGTCTCATGTCTATAATATCTATCAAAAACTCAGTGTTAAAAACCGGCTTCAAATGATAAACACCATCAGGGATTATTTCAACAAGAAATAACAGATGGAAGTCTTGATATAAAAAAACTCATGCAAATATCAAGAATATCATCGACAATACTTTTATCATTTAATCTGCTTGTAATAAATTTCCTTAAATCGAGATTAAGTTCTTTCCAAATTTGTTCTGTTGATAAAAGCTGTCTATTCTCTGTTGATTAACTAG
>CAZUXT010000077.1:0-3749 GCA_964624145.1 uncultured Eubacteriales bacterium
ACGATAAGTATGTTTCTGAATCCCCGGATACGATCCAGGTCTTCTCTTAATTTTATTTGAGATGTGTAAGAATCCGCCTGATTCTTATTAGAAGCGGATATGATCAGGTAATCCCAGACTGACAACGGCTGTTCACTCTTTGTTTTTTTGTTTTTTCAGGGTCGAAATTTTAAACGGAACATAAAGCGGACAGAATCCAATAAGGCTCGTCAGCAAAAAGACAACAGCGATAATACCTAAAATGATGGCAGCGGTTCCGCTTATCTGCTTTGTGAAGTAGAGAACAATAACGACAACAGCCAGGATAGTCCGTATAATACGATCAAGCGCACCCATGTTTTTTTTCATCGTTTCCTCCACCTTAATAATTTATACGATTAGCGGCTCTTTTTCCAGCGCTTTAAAAACAATCACACGGCCTGAGATGCCTATTTTTCAAAGAGAACGATATCTTTCCCTGATCTCTTTGTAATATTTAAATAAAAAACGTTAAATCGGTCTTCGGTCACTTTAAAAAGCATCCATTCAAGACGGCCCTCTCTCTCAAAGTCAATTCTAAAATATACTTTTTTTGGCTCTGTCATTTTTACTATGCCAATCACTACAAACAATATAGCCAAAGCCCAAAGAACATAGGAAAGAGGATTAGGCTCATACTCGATCTTCGGCATAGGAGGCGGTATGTAGACATAGGGTTGGTAGGAACTGAACGGCCTATCCAGGCTGGCAGCCTTAAGTCTCCTTTTCTTTTCGCTCCAGCTCATCTGAGAAACAGAACTGTAGGGAACCTCAATTTCATTTTTCCCCCATAAAAAAACAATTGAATCATCCTTAACAGATAAGGTTCCCTTTTGATTGGGATTCATAGAAACACTGCCATTGATATAATTAACTTTGGTTGAAATGTCTGCATATGGATAAAGAGTGCCTGAAGTCATGAGATAAACCATTAAATAAGCAAACAACAGGGCCGTTATCTTTTTCATGGCTTCTATCTTTCCCGTATCTCTATTCCGGATTTCGAAGAAAGAGTTAACAATATTTTTTGGAAATCATCTCTTTTTATTTTAAAAGTGGCCCAGTTCGTTTTTCCATCCTCTTCGTAAATGATATTCAAATATCTGTATTTTCCTGACTTATTGGCTGCTACGGTTATGGCAATAATAAGGGCAACAACAGTCAAAACCATCATAATTATTTCAAAGGCGGACAATTTACTGCTGAAGGTATCATAAGTAGTTCGTGTTGCAAAAGAAGCACCTGGAAGATTTGGCTTCAATGAAATATTATCAAAGGCCTTCTTTTTTTTGCTGTACTGAAGCTGTGTGATCTGTTCATAAGGGATCTCATATCTATTTCCCATATAGATAAAGGTCAACGCCTCTTCTCCGACCTGTAAAGTCCCCCTGGTATTGATGCCTATCCCCATCGAGCCTGCAACATACGAGGCTTTTCTTTCAACAGGCGTAGCAGAATAAGTCAATTCGAAAAGCAGGATAAAAGCCGTGAGTATGGATAAAGTCTTTTTCATAACCGGTCTCCTGTGAAAATAATGATTTAATGAATATCTATTCTCTTATTCAGAATAGGCATGAGTTTATTGATATCAGTGGTTCTGACTTTAAAGGTGCTCCACTCGGTCTGGCCGTCTATTTCATAAGTTATTGTCATATAGGTAGAGCCTGGTTTCTTTTGTAAAAGCAGTACCACAATAACCATAACAATGATAAGACTGCCGTAAAACAATAGAGCTTCTAAAAAACTCGGGCCTCCCCAATCCTGCTTTTCATAATCCCCATAATTCGGCTCGGGGAACTTTGCAATTATATTTTTTATATTTTTGCTGTACTCGATATCCAGAATGTTCTGATAAGGGATTTGGATAGAAAAATTTTCATATTCATAGATTATCGATTCTTTCAGCAACACTATATTCCCTCCCCTGCCTAAGGGAATACTGGTAGAACCCTGAACATATTCGGCACGGCAGGTAAAAAGCGCTCCCTTATGACTGGTTCTGACAATTTGCTGTGAGCAGTTGGTGTAAATGATAAAAACAACGATGAGCAGAAGAGCCAGTATTTTTTTAAAAAGGAATTTGTTGGGTTTTATTATCCTATCCCTCTTGATCATCTCCCCTCTTAAGGGTTCTTTTAATTGATATCCAATCCGGAATATATAGAAACCAGATTCTTATGTCAATTCAAATAAAAAGAGGCTCAGAAAGAATAGAGGTCACCTTTGTCCTTGATCCAGGATTTTAGAGTATCGCATATTATGAGATTCAAGAATTTCATGACGTTGAAAAGGCCAATGGAGTAAATTTTCGGTGACTTGAATATGAATCAACAAGAAATGTTTTGTAAATTGTTGATAATAAAGAATATATAATGCCAAAGGGAGGTATCGAGCCCCGACCTCGACACTCTTTTTGCCTCTAACACCATTGAACTATATTAATTATCACAACTAAACCAAAATAAGCCAAAACAGGCGTAAACAAACAAATTTGGTCAATTTTGGCATATTTATGTCCCAATTTTGTCCCAACGTGGGAATCTATTTTAGCCATGATAGTCGCCGGCTGTTGATAGCTTAAGGTATTTTAAGAGAAAAATGTGGATGTAAATATTCCCTAAACAGAAAAACATAATTTCATTTCTACTATTATTCGTGCCGCAACGAATCAACCGGATTCATACAAGCTGCTTTTATTGATTGAAAACTGAGCGTTATAGCTGCTATTACTACTACAAGTAGGAATGAAAATATAAAGATGCCAATGTTTAAATTTATTTTATAAGCGAAGTCCTGAAGCCACTTAGTCATCAAGTAATAAGCTATTGGCAAAGCAATAACATTTGCAATTAACAGCCACTTAGTAAATTCTCTTGATAGAATCCAAATTATATTCAAGACACTTGCTCCTAACACTTTTCTTATGCCTATTTCCTTTTTTCTTTGTCCTGCAGTTAACATTGTAAATCCAAAAAGTCCGAGACATGCAATAATTATCGACAAAAATGCAAAGGTGCCAACTAATTCTCCTAACTTTTGTTCCGTTTGATATACACGATTAAATATTTCGTCGAAAAATTGATATTCAAAGGGATAATTCGGAGCAAATTTTTTGATTGTCTGTTCAATATAATTTATTGTTTCCTGTATTCGAGCAGTATTTATTTTAATTGACATATATTCAAGATATTCGGGCCTGTAATAAATAATAATGGGTTCTATTGGGCTATGAAGCGATTTGGAATGAAAATCCTTCATTACTCCAATTATTTTTACGGTTCTGCTACCATTGATCGTAATATCTCTTCCAACAGGAAATTCCAGTTTACATTCTTTTACTGCCTTTTCATTAATCAGGACTGCACCTTCTGTATCGGAAGGAAATTCTTTTGAAAAATTTCTCCCGTCCACAATTTCTATCCCATAAAGATTGATAAAGTCATAATCTATCCAATTAACGTAAGCCTCGACAATCAAATTCGGATCATCTCCTGATAATCGTGGGCGACCAACAGATATATTATGTGGCAAACATTTGGAAACTGTCGCCGAAACAATACTGGTATTTTCTAATAATTCTGTTTTCAAAGTCTCAATATTGTTTTTAATATAATCATAGTCATTTCGCCTACTAAAATTTAATACCATGATCTGTTCCCTTTCAAAGCCCACATCTTTATTTTTAATAAAATTAAGCTGATCCCATATGACAAGAGTGCTGGTTATTAGTA
>CAZUXT010000078.1:0-3199 GCA_964624145.1 uncultured Eubacteriales bacterium
AATATCTGCGCAAACGGCCCTTTGGGTTGGACCACGTTCCACATATAGCCATATCCCACTCCCATTTCCTCGCTCACCGTGGAATAGGTCTGTGTGCTCTCTTCGATCCAGTCCTGTGGTATGATCTGCCGCCCGTTCCAGTTCCCTTTTCTCAGGTAGAGAAGCCCGAACCGAGCCATATCCCTGGCTGACATCCGAAAGCTGTAAGACGGATGTTGAGATTTGTCTTTCTGATAAAAATACTCGCAGTTTTCGATACTGAAATCCTCCATGCCTATGGGATCTGCGATTTCCTTTTTGAACGCTTCAAAGATCTTGGCCTCTGTTTCCTGCTCAAATATGGTCCCAAGCGCATTAAAGTCCCAGTTATTGTAATAATAAAACATATCGGGAGGATGGCTGCCCCGGACAGGGCGGGTATCAATCATGACCTGCGCTTCAGCGGCTGCTTCATGATACACGCCTGAGCGGGATTTGAGGAGATCTCGAACAGTGGCCTTTTTCTCTTCTTGAGTCAATAGGGGAGGGATGTCATCAATATTCAGTTCTTCCAGTGTCACATCCAGATCGATCTTTCCTCTCTCTTTATAGATGCCGTAGAGCGCGCTCAGAAAGGGTTTTCTTATAGAATGGCAGCTGTAATTTTTATCCACATCGCCCCAGGAAATGAAGACTTTTCCGTCATAGAGCACCATGACAGCAGCTGAATTGATCTTTTCTGCAAAAGTCTTAGCCTCTTCAAGTTTTTCAGAAGACCATCCCACGTCTTCCGGTTCAACATATTCAAGTCCTGTTTCAAATTTTTGAGCTTTGGCACCGCAATTCCAGTTTAGCAAGGAAACAATACATACAAGAAAAAAGAGCATTCCAAATGCTCTCATTGAAGTTATGTTTTTTGGTTGAGACATCGGCTCTTATCCTCCCCTTTATAAATAAAAAGTCCTTTAAACAGGACTCCTCAATACGATATCCTGAAAAAAGAGTTTAATCAATGATTTTTGCCCCCTAATAATCCCATTTAAGGGTGTTTTTAGGGGTTAAAATCATGCTAACTCATTCATTATAAATAAATTGTCGCGGTGCGTCCCCTAAATCGTTTCGCTAAATCGTTTTAAATCGTTTCTAAATCGTTTGATTTCATTCATTTTTAGGCAAATCCAGTCGATGACCGCTGTTTTGGTGCTGTTTTCCAGAAGGGATTCCTGAGAACTCGGCTTTCCTTGATCTTCCTGATGGGGGCCGTTCCAACTAAAAGCTAAAGAAGCCAGAATAAAAATCAAGGCTCCCAACAGAAAAACCCGGCCATGTTTTTCTCTGAAGCTTCGCGGTTTTGTGTTCAATTGTTCCTCCTTTAATATAAGTAGTTACATAATACATCACGTTTATGAAGGGCAAAACGTTTAAATGAATTTTATTGATGTTGAAACCAGAGAATCCGGATCAGTAATCCACATATTTCCTAAAAATAAAGGAAAATAATTCTTGACATGTGCACACATATTCCCTTAAATTAAGGGAAAATCATATTAAGAGGCATTGAGAGGTATCGATATGAAACTTCTTACCAGAGCCGAAGAATTGATCCTGCTGGCCATATGGCGGCTGGAAAAGGATGCTTACTGTGTTCCTATTCTGGATCAGGTCCAGGAGGTATCAGGAAAAAAGTGGACCCTGGGAAGCATCTATATCACTCTTCACCGCCTGGAGAAAAGGCATTATGTCCAATCGGAACTGGGCGCCCCCACCGCTGAGAGGGGAGGTAAGAGCAAAAGGTTTTACACCGTGACTTCCGGAGGTGTGGAGGCCTTAAGGGCCACGCGTGACGTGGAAAAAGCCATGTGGAACGGTATCAAGGGTATTCTGTATGAATAAAACCCAAGCATCCGAAAAGCAAAAACTCCCCAGGTTCGCTTCCTGGGCGATAAAACATTTGCTGCCCGGCTATTTGGGCCACACAGCTGTCGGAGATTATGAAGAGCTCTACAGCCGCATCATCGACGAACAGGGCAGCTCTCTCAAAGCACGCCTATGGCTCTGGCGCCAGGTTCTGGCTTCGCTTATCTTTTCCATTTTCTGGGGGATTGTCATGCTTAAAAACTACATAAAAATCGCGTTCCGCAACATGCGGAGGCATAAGGGTTTCTCATTTATCAACATCGCGGGTCTGGCTGTTGGCATGGCCTGTGCCATGCTGATCCTATTATGGGTTCAAGACGAACTGAGCTATGACCGCTTCTACGAGGATGCAGAGGACATCTACCGGGTCATACGCGAAGTTCACGAGCCGGGCCACACCTTTCATACGATTTATACTTCAGCGGAATTATGCCGTGTCATGCGGGATGAATTCCCGGAAATAGTATCTGCCGCTGCTATCAACGGCCGCCCCCGGGTCTTATTCGAACACGGGGATAAGGCTTTCTATGAAGAGGGCCTCGTGCAGGTGGATCCTTGCTTTTTCGATACTCTCGCGCTCCCGTTCACTGCCGGTGATCCCCGGTCAGCCCTCTCGGACGGAGATGCCATCGTCATCACAGAAGATATCGCTAAAAAATATTTCGGCAGTGAAAATCCTCTGGGCAAGACCCTGACCTGGAACAATTGGCTTGACCGGAAAGTCACAGGAGTCATAAAGAACATCCCGCATAACTCTCATATCCGGTTCGACCTCATGATAAACACCGAGCAAATGAAGCGTTCCTGGCCGGCCGGTCTGCTGTGGGAGTGGAAGATCTTCCGCAGCTATGTCAAGCTCCAAAAGGACACAGACCCGGAAGAATTAGCTCACAAAATAACCGCAGCCATCGACAGCAAATATCCCCATCACTCCCAGTTCAAAGAGAGGATATCTTTCCAGCCGCTCACTCAGGCGCACCTCCATGCCGTAGAAGGAGGGGGCCCTATCGAATATGTCTATATTTTCTCGTTCATCGCTCTTTTTGTCCTCTTCATCGCCTGCATCAATTATATGAATCTGGCCACAGCCCGTTCTTCAAGCCGCGCTAAGGAGGTCGGTCTGCGCAAGGTGGTGGGCTCCAGCAGGGGCCAGCTGACCAAACAGTTTCTGGGCGAATCCCTGTTCTTTGTATTTGCCGCGTATCTGCTTTCTCTTGTCTTGATCAAGCTCTTTCTCCCTCTCTTCAATCAAATCATAGGAAAAACCATAAGCGTTAACCTCCTCGATCCCGGAATCATACTC
>CAZUXT010000079.1:0-3181 GCA_964624145.1 uncultured Eubacteriales bacterium
TTTTATGGGGACCGAAGGGTTTACGAAAATTATCTCCTTAAAAAGATGATGTGAAGCGGCCACTGCCAATCCTGTGGATTCGCTCAGGTACGAGTGAAGCGCAGGGAAATTTAAAATTAATGCCAACCTTTTTGATGGGGAAGGCGTATATATTATATGATATGTCTTAGTAATGTTAGACAAATAAAAGGAGTTGGATCATGAACACACTTTCGCGGACCGATGAGATAATGCTGCTGGCAGTCTGGCGGCTTAAGGATAATGCGTACGGTGTCACCATTGCCGAGATGCTGACCCGAACTTCCGAAAAGAAATGGGTCTTGGGCGGGGTTTATGTTCCTTTAGAGCGGCTGGAGAAAAAAGGTTATTTGCATTCCTATCTCGGGAAATCCACTAACAAACGAGGCGGCCGGAGCAAGAGACTGTACAAACTCACCCAAGCCGGCCTCAACGCCCTGATACAGACCAAAGCCCGGGAACAATCGATCTGGGCGAACATCACGATCTCCAGTCTGGAAAAAGGCTATGACACATAAAACAAGAGAGCCCGGGCTGTCGCGGTTCTGTGCGTGGCTGATCAAAAGGATCTTCAAAGATGAGGAAGAGGCAAAGCTCGGTGATTTTATGGAGATATACAGCGCTATTGCTGAGGAGAAGGGGAAGCTTCGAGCCGGGCTTCGATTCTGGGGCTATTTGAGCCGGTCTATACCTGGGTATATAAAGGATTCATTAGCCATGGGAGGGACAATGTTTAAAAACTATCTTAAGATCGCACTAAGAACCATCAAAAAGCAGAAAGGCTTCTCGCTCATCACTGTTTCAGGCCTAGGAGTCGGGATGGCCTGCTTCATTTTGATCTATATGTATATAAGCCATGAATTCAGCTATGACAAGTATCACGACGGCGCTGATCGTATTTACCGTATAGGGACGAGAGTGGATTTTGGATCACAGGAAGTGAGCTTCGAATCCGCAAGTGATCCGCTCATTCCCGTTTTAAGGGAAAGATATCCGGAAGTGGCGTCAGGTGTACGCATTATGAGCAGGCGCGTGCTTGTCAATCACGATCAAAGCCAATCTTTTGAATCAGGCTTTATTTATACTGAAAGAGAAATATTCGATATTTTTAACATCCCGTTAATTCAGGGAAATACTGAGACAGCTTTCAGCCGGTTGCATTCAATGATGATATCCAAGGATATGGCAGCTAAATACTTCGGGCACGACAATCCCATCGGTCAGTCGCTGAATATCAATGGGAATGACTTTGAGATCACAGGCATTGTTCAAAATCCGCCGTCCAACACGCACCTTCCGTACGGGTTTATTACTTCAATGATAAATATTGTAGAACCGGAAGAGATGACCAGTTGGGCGGATTTGAGTGCGCTGGGCTATATCAAGCTCGAACCCAATGTTAATGCGGATGATTTTGCGGAGAAGATCAAGTTTATCGGGCATGAATATGCCGGTGAGTACTTTAAAGAACGAGGCTGGACCTACATCTCTTTTTTGCGGCCGCTGGTCTCTATCCATTTGCAGTCGGTTAACGTACAGTTTCTCTATATTTTATTAACCATAGGATCTCTGATATTGATATTGGCCTGTTTAAACTTTATCAGCCTCTCTACTGCAGGAGCCTCAAATCGAGCCAAAGAAGTGGGACTTAGAAAAACAGTGGGCGCTCATAAAAGGCAACTTGTCAGGCAGTTCATCGGAGAATCTCTTGTGATATCTGTTTTTGCTTTTTTTCTTTCCTTCCTGCTGGTTATCATTTCACTGCCGTTCTTTAACAGCCTGACAGGTGGGGAATTAAAAGCTGTGGATTTGCTTTCTTTGGACAATATCATTTTTCTTGTCTTTCTCATAGTCTTTGTGGGGATGGCATCCGGCGCTTACCCGGCCCTTTTCCTGTCAAGATTTGAGCCGGCTTTGACTCTAAAAAACCGGCTGTTCACAGGGAAAAGAAAGTCCATTCTGCGGAAAGCTTTTATTGTTTGCCAGTTTACAGTCTCCATTATTTTGATCATTGGAACGGTAGCCGTGTACGCTCAAATCGATTTTATGAAGAACAGGTATCTGGGCTTTGAAAAGGAAAAAAAGCTTGTTTTCCGTGCGCGTTTTAACAACAATCATGAAGCCATAAAAAATGAATTTTTAAAACATCATAACATTATCGGGGCAACAGCTTGTTCTGCTCCTCCCGGAGAAGGATACAGCAATAGAACAACGCGGGTCGTGGGAAGAGAAGATGAGAACTGGCCTATGAATGATATGAATTTTGACCATGATTTTATTCCGGAATTTAAAATACAAATGGCTGCCGGAAGGTCCTTTAGCGACGATATGAGCACTGATGCGGGACGCTCGTGCATCATCAATGAGGCTGCGGTGCGGCACTTTGGCTGGAGTTCCCCTGAGGAAGCCATCGGAAAAGTCCTTGAGCGCGGTCCCAGAGAACCTGAGAACAGAAGAACCATAATCGGGGTTGTTAAAGATTTTCATTACACGGGATTGCAGCGCGCCATCGAACCCCTGGTGATGCTTAATGAGCCACAGAATTTTTACTCTATAAGCCTCACAATAAAAACAGAAAATTTAAGTGAAACACTTTCCTTTATAGAAGGAAAATGGAATGAACTCCATCTGGGCTCTATCTTCAGTTATTCATTTCTTGATGAGAGGTTTGACCGTTTCTATCGGTCTGAGGAGATAACCGGTAAAATGCTGACGGTTTTTGCCAGTCTGGCCATTTTTTTATCCTGTCTCGGCCTCTTTGGTTTGGTTTGTTTTACGGTCAGACAGCGCACCAAGGAAATCGGAGTCCGCAAGGCTTTGGGCGCATCTGTTCCCAATATTCTGAGCCTGCTTTCTAAAGAGTTCCTTAAATGGATCGTGATCTCTAACGTCATTGCCTGGCCTGTCGCTTATTTTGTTGGGAACAAGTGGCTGGAGAACTTTGCTTTCCGGATCGATATGGGGTGGTGGATGTTCGCTGTTGCCGCATTTGCGGCTCTGGTGATCGCTCTTTTAACCTTAAGCTTTCAGACCATCAAAGCCGCGGCGGCCAATCCGGTGGATTCGCTGCGGTACGAGTGAGAAAAATAGGGGGGGGAATAGGGGGGACGGGCCCGGCTAATTTCATTATTTGCAATAATATAGATAGAGATTTCCACAATAT
>CAZUXT010000080.1:0-3023 GCA_964624145.1 uncultured Eubacteriales bacterium
CTATCATACAATCGACTCCCGCAGGAGGTGCATCACATCATCATGTTACCTATAGATAATAAATGAATACCAGCAGATATTGTCTGAGGTATGTCTATTTCTTGAGTTTTTCAAACTTCCAGGAAGCATTTATATGAGCTGAATTTTCTTTTGTGGGCGCGCTTTCCCCGGGAGCGTACTCAGAATAATTGCCAAATTGGTTAATGCCAAACTTGAAGGGACTGTCAATATTATCCCCGCTTGACCATGAGCGGCTTCCGCTCATCTTACCGTCCTTACCAATAGGAAAACGAATGGAAACGTTTCCAAAAACTACCTCTTCACTGTAATTTTTATACATCTTGCACCCTGGAGGAGAAGAA
The DNA here is from genome assembly GCA_964624145.1 of uncultured Eubacteriales bacterium. Classification (GTDB taxonomy): domain Bacteria; phylum Acidobacteriota; class Aminicenantia; order Aminicenantales; family Aminicenantaceae; genus WJMT01. The sequence goes on from CAZUXT010000080.1 coordinate 363, forward strand.
GAGATCCGTTTTCTCCCCTTTACAGTTTGAGGTTTGGTTGAGGGAAGGACAAACTCCAGGTAGTTCCCCATCCCCCCCCAATCCATAGTACGTAAATAATTATTACCATATCTTGGCTCAGCTGAACCGGAACCTTTTAATTTCCATTCTAAAGAAGGGCAATCTTTGGTTTTTTGATGATATCTTGTTGAATAAACATAACTTATCTTAAAGTTTTCCGGATCATACCAAGCATCAGAGGCGGACTCCTCTAATCGAATGCGCATGATACCGGTCACCATTACGGAAATGCTTCCGAAATCCCCTCCATCAAAACTTCCCTCTGAATCATATCTTTTATTTTCCCAGGTGATATCATAGGAAATGGTACACAACAAATCCCCTTTGCGAATGGTGAGATTCTTTTCATGCCGGTAAGATGGGTCTGGCTCTTCCAATGGACCATCAAAGGAATCCACAATTTTATCCGGTTCGTGTTCAGCCGTAATTTTAAAGGGCGAACAATCTTTATGGAGAAGCACATCTTCCATTTCATAATTCCCCTCACTGTCCGTCTCAGCTGTCCTGGTCTCGCCGTCATTAGGTATCGTTACCGTAACTACAGCATTTGCTGCCGGCACCCTGTTTCCCTTGGCTTCTATTTCCACTTTACCGTACAACTCTCCGTAAAAGCCCTTATTATAGTCAATTGATTTCTGTAACTTATATTCTTGCGCCAATTTACGATAAAAATTTCTGTGACCCTGCTTCGGAACATTGGGAGGGGCGAGACACATTGAATCCTCGTAAAACTGATTCATCAGATCAGTCGCTTCATTGGCCTCATGGAGTTGGAACCATTCGCAGACATCGCGGATCTGTTCCACCCAGCTCAAGCCAACATCCGTCGGTATACAAACACGCCCTGCTGAAGCCATATGAAACGCACTCCGCGGCAGGCAGTTTATATCGAAATCCATATCGGGCATGATGAGGTTTCCCTCATCGTCGTACTGGGTGCCGTGCTCCATTCGCCTGTCGCAGTATAGCGACATATGGCCTGTTTCGACATTACCGAGTGCGAACCGCATCAGGCAGCGTACCGTTTCACGAACGAAGGGAGCATCAAAGCTCAGCTCCTTGGCCCTGGTGTACAGGGGCTTTCCGTAATAATTCGAATTGAATACAGCATTTTGCCAATTGTCTCCGCGCCTCCCCGATCCCTTGGTTTCAAGACTCAGTAAGATGGTTACTCCCGTCCATAGAGTGCTCTCACCGGAGTTGTGGGCTTCATCCCTCAGATCCAAAAACTTCTTTTCCCAGAAGGGATTGCCCGCATTGCCGGCTGCTGCCGATAGGCCTTGAGCGCGGTTTCGGTCAGCCGCCTTTATGCCCATCCAGTGCAGATATTTACTAAGGTCTTTCGAAACGCTATCCATATAGCCTTTGTCGATTGGCTCGGAATACTCCTTTTCGATTTTTGCTTTGAGCTCGTTGTAGGTCTGTTCCCAGTTCTGGGCAAGGGCACTTTCTGACAGAACGAAAAATACTCCTGCCAGGATTGCCATAAATCCGAATAATCCCTTTAGGATAAGAATTTGGTTTTTCTGTTGCTGATGATTTTCACTAAATTTAATCAAATTCCCATCCTCTAAGCGACTCTATCAATTATCATACACATAAAAAACAGTTCCGGTCAACAAAAAACCCACAAACAGGAGAGAATATCAGAAAATGAGGATTAGTGAGGTTCAGTAAGAATAGAGATCTCCCTTGTCCCTGATTCAGGAGTCTAGAGTTTCACATATATTCTGATTGTCCCACAGCTGCTATGGAGAGCTGAGCCTGAGGAGGCGGGGGCCGTTCAGCCTTAAAGGTCAGATTAAGGTGTTTGATGATCTTGTCTATGACTTTATGATCTTCAATAAATGAGACAATGCGCATGGTTCCTCCGCATTTTGGACAGATGAGGGGATCGATCTCATAGACCTTGTTTATCTGTCCCTCCTTCTGTGATCAGAAAGTGAAGATGTGGATGAAAGTTTATCCGGCTTCCGAATGACTGGATCACCGCAATGATGCCCGGGGTGATATCTCTCTCTGTGATTGTCTCTAAGTATTTCATAAGTGCTTCTTTACCGCATAGACAGAGTTCAGAGAGAAGAGAACGGTTGAATTTGAAGAATATCCGCAGCATCTTAGGTATGGTGAAGACCACCTGTCTATGAGGTGTATCCAGGATGAGTTTCTCTCTCATCCACTCACCCCACTCTTCACGGCGTTTGGCATGGCAGGAGTAGCCTTGGAAGCCATCAAAGGGGAGCGGACCATCGCGGAGATAGCGAGTCAGTTTGAAGTTCATCCGAACCAGATAAGGAAATGGAAGAAAAAAAGGAATGAGCCTATAGCTCTTATTCTTCTTACATCGAGTATCTTTAAATAATAGGATTCAAAAGTAGGGTATGATTTTCTATTTGATTGATAATATACACCGCACCTATTTTTACGGGCGATTTCTGGAATGAAATCGTATTTATGGGAATGGTCTTTGACACCGGAACGCAAAAGAGAAACTCATCCTAGACACCCATCATCTGCCCCAAATGCGAGGGGACCATGAGCAATATTTTGAGCCTCACTAATCCTCATTTTATGATATTCTGATACGATATTATATATTAG
>CAZUXT010000081.1:0-2700 GCA_964624145.1 uncultured Eubacteriales bacterium
CTGGTTTTAACAAAAGAGGAGGGAGGAATTCTGTGTCGACGAAAACAATCCAATGCGTATTTTTTATTGTTTTGGTTATATTGTGCGGATATGCTCTTGCTGAAGGGCCGCTTATTCCGTTCTCACCTAATACTAAAATTCTAGAAAAGCCCATCAGAGCTGAGCTTGTATTCAAACTAGGCTCGAATAAGCCGAATGAAGACTTTTATAAGCTTCGCTCATTTACAGTAGATAAAAACGGCCAAATTTACATTTTGGACACCGGGAACAGCCGGATTCAGTGCTTTTCCAAAGAAGGAAAATTTCTCTTTAGCTTCGGCAGGCAAGGACAGGGCCCGGGCGAACTTTCGAATAATGCCTGTAAAATTAAAATCCTTTCTGATGGAAATATTTATGTAATCGATAATAGCCAACGGAGAATAAATGTCTATAACCTTGAGGGGAAATTTTTGTTTGCAGGAAAAATAAAATTTGAATTTTCAGCAGATACAGCTTCTTTTTCGGCTTATTTTAATGACATTGTTCTACTCAATAACACGTATTATCTTTCGAGCTTTTATCTTAAAGAAAACCATAAGCCCATTCATATTTCCCGTACATTGGGAAAAGTCGACAGCTCTTTCGGAATCTTTGTTGAGCCGGCAGTCAATCAATTAAAACGAATCAGCAAGCTTCCTCATCCTGACTGGTGGCGTATGTGGTATGCCAACAGTGGTATTACGAAATTAGTTGCAGCAAACAAGAATGAAATAATTTTTTCGCAAGCTTATCCGTATCGTCTCATCAAGTATGATGCCAAAGGACAGGTATTGAAAGACATCATGGGCGATGTCGAATTTGATACGTATCATCATGTTAAATACGTCTCTGGAAAAATAGGGACTAGCATGCGTACTTACCCATACCCAGGTTCTACACCGACGGGGATAGTATTGGATGTGAGCATTAATAGAGATGATCAATTGGTTGTTCCCTATTTAAATCAAGATCAAGATTTCTTTTATATCGATATTTATGACTCGGACTTGAATCTGATCTCAAGATATAAAATGAAAAATATAATTTCGGATGTTAAAAAAGGAGAACACATTAGTATAGGCGATGTGATGATCGATAATGATAATAATTTGTATGCTGCGGTGATATCTGAAGAAAGTTACCCCCAGATTGTTAAATACAAACTTATTTTTGAGTAAAAAACACCTTAGAAAAGTAATCATTTTGATGATTGCGTTAACATCTACTTCTCTTGTTATTCCTAAATTATTTTTAGGAAATCAAAAGGTCAGAACCGAGGTGGATATACAAGACGGCCTCTTTATCACTGAATCAGGTCTTCTGCCCCTGCCGGAAAATGCTGTGGAGCTGGAAAAGGTTTTTACCATTCCTCCCAGATTCTTTCGCGCTGTCCAAAAAATCACTCAGGACTCAATGGGAAATATCTATGTGAGTGACAGTTACAAAAGCGCTGTGTTTAAGTTCAACCCATCTGGAAAGCTTCTAGGCCGGATAGAGGGGAAAGGAAAGGGAAAACTCATCAAGCCCAACCTTATCTTTGCCACACAAGATGATCTTTATATCCAGGATTTGGAAAAAGAAACCATTTTATGTATGGATCTGGATGGAAATTACCAAAAAAAGCTTAAAATATCCTCTTTGGATGATTTTGTTTTTGATCCAAACGGCAATTTGTATGTGGCACCCTTTATCATTGACCAAAACACTCCTTTGGTCCAGGTTCGTTCTTTAAAAGAGCATTCCATCAAGTCTTTTGGGAAACCCGTCTCTTACCGCCACAGCATGGGTGTTTTGAATTCAAGAACCCTGGCAGTAGATAGCCAAGGAGAATTATGGGTGGCCTTTACCTATTTCCCGGTTGTCCGCAAATATTCCAATCAGGGGGACCTCATTTCTGAATTCAAGATCAATAATCTCATAATGAAGGCTAAGGAACAATACAATCTGAAAAAAATCGGCAGAGGCATTGCCCGCAGCTCCCAAAGAGTGGGATACATGGAAGTCATTGAGGATATTGAAGCTTATAAGGATAAAATCTATCTTCTCAGCCATTATCCCCGCCTTGAAATCACTGAGCTCAAACAAAACGGCGAAACCGGGAAAACCTATTGGAAAGAGTTCCTAGAGGTGTATAAGACCAAAGGATTTGTGATTCAGGAAAAAGAAGGAGAAATCCGGTTTATGGTCCTGCGTTCCGATCATCCCAACTACAGTGTGGATGTTTTTAAAGAAGCAGAAAAAGACCAGCTGTCTCCTTTTGAGCGCGCCATTAAAAAACACACAGAAACCATAAAAATCAATCCAAACTACTCGAGGGCTTACCACAACCGGGCTCTTCTTAAATATGACCACAAAGACTTCAAAGGAGCTGTGAAGGATTTCACCAAAGTGATCGAACTCGATCCTCAGAATGCCTCCGCCTTTTATAACCGGGGTAACTGCTGGGTGAATCTTGGCCAATATGACAAAGCCCTCCAAGACTTTACCAAGGCCATAGAAATCAGTCCCCAACACGCCACCGCCTATTACAATCGAGGCATTGCTCTTATGTATAAGAAGGATTTCGACGAAGCGATTAAGGACTTTAAAAAGGCAGCTGAGCTTGATGCCAATTTAAGGGATAAAGCATGGCAGAAGATAAATTACTGTATTATCCACAAATAATGTATAATTTTTAATAGC
>CAZUXT010000082.1:0-2638 GCA_964624145.1 uncultured Eubacteriales bacterium
GAACTTCCCGCCCTGGGCACCGCCTCCGGTTTCGGAGGGAGAAAAGAACACAAGAGCCTTTTTTATGTGTTCACCTCCTTCACTTATCCTCCGACCATCTTCAAGTACCAGGTTGAAGACGGGACCTCTGAAGTCTTCCGTAAGACAGAAATTTCGTTCAATCCGGAAGACTATGAGACCCGCCAGGTTTTTTACACCAGCAAGGACGGCACTCAGGTTCCCCTCTTCATTGTTCATAAAAAAGGGATCAAACTAAACGGCAAGAATCCCGCTCTTCTTTACGGCTACGGCGGTTTCAACATCAGCCTTCTTCCCGGTTTCAGTTCCACCCGGATTTTTCTTCTCGAGAACGGATTTATCTTTGCCCAGGCCAACCTCAGAGGAGGAGGCGAGTACGGAGAAGAATGGCATAAAGCAGGGATGCTTCTCAACAAACAGAATGTGTTTGACGACTTCATCGCAGCCGGCGAGTATTTGATCGATGAAAAATACACCTCTCAGGACAAACTGGCGATCGCCGGCGCTTCCAACGGAGGCCTTCTTGTGGGAGCTGCCATGACCCAGCGCCCGGACCTCTTTGCTGTGGCCCTTCCGGCGGTCGGAGTGATGGATATGCTCCGGTACCACAAATTCACAGTGGGCTGGGGGTGGGCCGTAGATTACGGATCCAGCGATGAGGAGGAGCACTTCAAGAATCTTTACTCCTATTCTCCTTTACACAACCTCAAGGAGGGCGTCTGTTACCCGGCAACCCTGGTGACCACAGCCGACCATGATGACCGGGTAGTGCCCGCACATTCGTTCAAATTCATCGCAGCGCTGCAGGAAAAACACGGCTGCGACAATCCTGTGCTCGTCCGCATCGAGACCCGCTCAGGCCACGGCTCAAGTTCCACCACCAAGATGATCGACGAGCTGACAGACGAATACGCGTTTATGTTTTTTAACCTGGGATTGGCTATCAAACAATAAATAGAAAAACCTTACGAACTTCAACGAAAAGACGCTCCGGCATGGAGTATGACATTTGAAGTGCCGGTGCTGTATCCGATCCCAAAGAGGATCATTTTATATCGAAAATACAATCCGGTCATGATATCCAAGCGGATCTCCGATATGTTTCCGTCTTTGATATAATAATATTTACTCCACAAAAAGGAGTGGTCTTCGTATTGCTCTATCAAGTACTGCCTGTATTTTATGGACTGCAGACCTCCGATGCCTATATAGGCTGTGGCATGCTGACGAAAAAACGAAATGGTGAGCCCCCCTCCGGCTCCATAAAAAAGTTCCCTGCTGTAGCCGATAAACTCATTATCCATCCATTTATTCGCATATTCCTTGGTCCATCCCCTTTTCTCTCCTTCAGGCTTTGTGAGCGGTATCTTTATTCCTCCCCAAAATCCGAACTTTTGTCCAACAAATATCCGCACATCCAGTGCCCGGGAAAAGTCATATCCGAAAACAAAATCCCTGTATAATTTACGGCCGTAAATTTGGGCAGAGGCCTCACCCGGAATAAACACTATGAGGAATAGAGAAAGGACCAATATGGTTTTCCCTTTTTTTACCATCCGTCCCTCTCTTTATATGATATGATATCCTCTCTCTAATCCGCAATATAGCCGCCACGGTGAGTGATTTTGTAGGAGCCGGCTTTGACTTTGACTTTGATATTTTTAAACTTTCCGTCTCTTTTATAGGCTGACGGCCTGTAATAGAGAAGATAATAGCTTTCTGTGGCAGTGACCGCTTTCTGAAAAGACGCTTCGGCATTGGCTGAACTTACGGTCAGGCCTCCGGTTGATCTGGCGATCCCGGAAAACGCTTTGAAAATATCTTCCGAATGTTCCTTAAAGAGTATCCCCTCTTTGTATTCTGCAGGCTTAGTGATGTAAAGAAAATGGATCAGTATGGACGAATCAGAAAAAGCTTTTTTTATTTTATCTGCATCAATGGAAACACCTTCTCTGTAAGTGGAAAAAAGGTCATGGAACCCCATGAGAATTTGATACTTGTCTTGAAACCGACTTTCAAGGGAAGCGATGACTTTAGGCATGGGCTGGGCCACCATTTCTTTCTGAGAGAAGAAGAAGGCGATTTTTTGTCCGCTCCGGTCTTTCAGCAGTTCGGCAAAACGCGTCAATTTTTGTTCATCCACATCCCTGAGATAGTTCAAACGATTAAGAGTGGATCTGTATTTCTGAAGTATATAATCCAGGGCGTCTTCATCATATGCAGGCAATGAATCACGTGATCCGGATCCGTAAAGAGTCTTTATCCCAGCCACGGCATTCAAGTCAGCTGTTATGTTCTCAAGTTCTTTAAGGGTGTTTCTGTATTCAGCATTTCCCATGATCGTATCTTTCCTCACTATGCTTTTGAGCTGTTCGGCTATCTGCTCTTTCTCTTGATAATCCCATGAGATATCTTTCAAATTGTAGGCTTTGACTGGAGTCAATACGAGAAGGGAATCGCCTTCAAGAACCACATTCTCGAAAAAAAGGTCAATGGCTTTTTCTACCTTCGGAAAATATTCCCAGATGTCAAAAAGAAGAACAAAATTTCTGGAGACATCCGGAGCCATCCGGGCCTCCTTTTCTTCTTTTCTCTCTATGTTTGTCTTTTTGATCACATA